>BDEJ01000055.1 GCA_001653155.1 Porphyromonadaceae bacterium H1 | reverse complement strand
CCGACAACCGTAAAATGCTATCAATCAAGCATACACAACGACACACGGCAAACCCACAACACGCTAAAAACCAACAAAACAGCCCGCAGAGCGGGCAAAGAAAGGGGGGCAAAAAATATCTGCCGAAGGTAGACATAAATAAAATACAAAACATTATAAATCAAATAATAAAAAAAGAATAACAAATCAGAACCCAATCAAAACCAAGCCCTCAAAAACAGCCAATCGAAACACTAAAACCAATCTGCAACACCCCAAACCATTGCAGCCCGAAACCGAGCCGAGAACCGCATAAAAACAACCTCAAAACCACCCCCAAAAACAACCAAAGAACCAACCCTAAAAAAACACTCAAAAAAAACACCTCTCTCCCCGCTCAAAAGCCTTTGGGAAAGGGGATTGCGTTTATCCGGGTGTGGGTAAAAAGCCTGTTTTTTTTGTTGATTTTGCTGTACTTTTGCATACGGATATTTACCCATAAGCAAATAAAAACGGTTATGCAAAATTTACGGATACACAACTCGCATTTTATCACCTTTACCGACCCGCTGTTTACGATAGATGTGTTGGGCGGTGTGGATTTGTCTCAGGTAGAACGTCTGGTTTGCACTTTACGCATTACTTACCAAAACTATCCTCCGTTCCGTACCACGCTCGACTTGTACAGCGACCCGCAAACGGATAAACTCTTACGCACCCTTTGCGACAAATGGGACTTAAAGCTCCTCGAAGTCAGTCGCAGCCTTTACGACCTTACCTTACAGTTGGAAGAGTACCGCCTGCAAGAACTTCGTTACAAGGGCAAAGCCCCCGAACAGGCTTTTGTTCCGAGTGAAGAAGACAAACGCAAGGCAATCCGTTTTCTTTCGGGGAAAAACCTTTCGGACAATCTGAGGGAACAACTCAACGCCATCGGTATTTTGGGCGAAGACCGCAACGCCCTTATCCTGTTTCTGGCGTTGGCGTCGCACAAATCGGGTAATCCCTTTTCGGTTTTGTGTCTGGCAAAATCGGGTATCGGCAAAAGTTATATCCTTCAAAAGCTCTCGGAGTGTATGCCTAACGGTTCGTACTCGTTCCACAGCCGTATATCTGCAAACGCCCTGTACTACTTCGACAGCGGGGATATTAACGGCAAAGCTCTTTTTATCGAAGATTTGGAATGGACGACACAGATGTTGCAACCGTTGGCAACGCTCCAAACGCAGGGGCGGTTGGTAAATACACGTGCCACCAAAGACAAAGACGGAATGCTCCATTCCACCACCTTTAAAGTGATTGCCAAACTCTGTTTGATAGCTTGTGCCTACTCGGACAAAAATTTTGAAGAACTCGGATTGCCGTTTCTTTGCCTGCACCTGAACCACAGCCCCGCCCAAGACCTTGCCGTTATGGAGTATCAAAAGAAGTGCAGGGCGGGACGGATAAGAACCGAAGATATAACCCAAGCCCAACACCTGTTAAAATGCGTGATTGCCTCACTGCAAAACATCAGCGTCATCAATCCGTACGCCACCTTGATAAACCTGCCCGAAGATATTGCCTATCCCCGCAAATCGCTGTTGCTGCTCCTTAACTTTATCGAAACAATCACTTTCTTTTTCCAATACCAGAGAGAACAGGAGACAGACAAGACCACAGGCGAGATATTTATCCGCACCCACCCGCAGGACATCGAAACGGCTTTTGCCCTGCTCAAAAACAGCCTGTTCCGCAGGGCGGACGAGTTAAGCACCACCGCACGAGGTTTTTACAAATGGTTAAACGATTATCTGACAGAGGCTAAAACCAATCAGTTTACCGCCCTTGACATACGCAAAGCCAAAGCAATACACCCCCGCACGCTAAACCGCTATTTGCAGGAATTAAAACTGTTTTCGTATATCCAAGTGGCAGGCGGGAACAAGCACCGAGAGGGATTTATTTACAGACTTACAGACTTCGGCAATCAAACAGAGGTACAGAGCCGTATCGAACAGGAGATACAAGCCACCTTAAAAAACGTATGGGAAGCGTACCGCAAGGAACAGGGAACGGCAACGCTACCACCCGAACAAGAACCGCCAACAGAACCAAGCGAAGAACCACCGCAAAAGCCCTCAAAACGCAAACGCATTAACGACAAAGAGGAACATACCCTTAAACTGCTTTGGGAACTCGAAGCCCAAAGCCCGAACCGAGAATACATCGCAACCGATTTTACCGCCCTGACAGGTAGAAACCATATTACCGAAGCCCGCTATTTAAAACGTCTCTGGCAACAGGGAAAACTCAATCGGGAGTGGAAGAACCGACAGTATTATTATACCCTTGTTACGACAGAGAGCGAGACAGTAAGCCAAAACGAGGTGTCCAACCCACAAACGCAATGATAACAACACTTTAACAGTAGGACGACACAAAAACCGATTTTTGAACAATGGAAGATTTTAAAAACTTTTTACGGCAACAAGGCAAAAGCCCTGTAACGATAAAAGAATACACAAGGCAAGTCAATCTTTTTATATCGTGGTACGGCGACCAAGATACGATAAACGTACAGAAAAAAGACATATTAAATTATTTAAGCTATCTCAAACACTGCAAGAACCACCAAGCCGTAAGCAGTAATCACGCACTTATCGCCCTGCGACATTACTTTGATTCTCTTATCGGGCAGGGTATCATCTGCCTTAATCCTACCGCACTCATCAAACTGCGGGGTGTGAAAAAACGGCGTCTGCATTACATCTACAATCCCGAAGAACTGACCGAACTTGCCGATAATTATTACCAACTTTACGTAAAAACGGCACGGGAAAAAGCCTTATCGGGCATACGTCCGACCCTTTATAAAGAGAGTTATCACGCCCAAACCCGAAACCACGTGATATTGCTGTTTTTTATACATCAGGGTTTGACCACAAGAGAGGTATTACATCTGCAAACCGAAGATATAGACCTGCACAAAGCAACCGTAACGGTACAGACCACCACCAGAGGCAGAGACAGAACCCTGCCGTTGCACGCCACGCAAACAGGTATGTTAATACACTACATAAACGAAGTACGCCCTCTGCTGACAAACAAAACACAAAACGACACATTGTTTTTGCCTGTCCGACAGGGGAACGGTGAAAAGCACGCCGCACGGGCGTTGATACAACTTACAACAGCCCTCAAACGTATAGACCGCCACTTTGCCACCCTCGCACAGATAAGGGCTTCGATTATCACGTATTGGATAAAAACATACGGCTTGCGTAAAGCTCAATATATGGCGGGGCATAAAAGTATCGTCAGCACGGAGGAGTACCTGCCCAATCATATCGAAGACCTTGCCGATGATATAACAAAGTTTAATCCGTTCTAAAACAATGAACACGCATTTTAAGGCAATACACGAACAGTACGTTTTTTGGTTGGATACGTTGGGATTTGCTACCGAAACGGTATGTAACTACGGTTATAGGGTAACGGATTTTTTTCTATGGCTCGAAAGCAAAGACATTACCCACATTGTTCAAGTCGAACAAAAGCACATCAACGATTTTTTTGAATACCAACAGACCCGCCCCAATACCAAGTTTAAGGGCAGAACGCTGAGTGCTTCCTATCTGAACGATTATTTTACCGCCACAGACAAGTTATGCGAGTTCCTGCATCAAATGGGGGCACAAACATCGCTTGTCCCTGCCAACCGTCGTATCGCCATAGACGAACACCAAAGGATACGCCGAATAGAGCCTTTTACGGTGGAAGAAATAAAAATACTGCAAGAGACCATAAACAACCTCTACCCGCATTTAGAGCACGAGCACAGGCAACTCAAACAAGAGCAGTTGAAGTTGGTTTTTGTGCTTTTTTATGCCTGCGGGCTGCGTTTGGGCGAGGGGTACAATCTGACGCCGAAAGATATTGATTTTAACAAACGCACCCTCTTTATCCGACAGGCAAAGGGGTATAAAGACCGCATTGTACCGATGAGCGACAACGTGTACAAGGCTCTGCAACACTATATTTACAACTTCCGCAATCAAATCAGGTGCGGACACGACCGCCTTTTTGTGCAGAAGAAAATAACCCTCTCGGTAGATTTACGCTATTTACATCAGCAATGCAATAACGAAGAGATTAAACGCAAACGGCTACACTTCCACATACTACGCCACTCCATAGCTACACACCTGTTACAGAACGGTATGAGCGTAGAAAATATCGCCCGATTTCTTGGACACGGCTGTTTGGAAAGCACCCAAATTTACACCCACATTATAAACCGTTAATCCGATTTTTTTATTACCTTTGTCCGCAAGAAGTGATTTTGCTTTTTGCGGATTGTTTTCGTGGGTTCTTTGAGTGTTTTTTTGTTGTGAGTGAGTACGAAAACCGCTTTTTAAAGTCTCTGACCTCAATGTTTTGAGAGTTTAAAGAACGGAAGTATAAGAAGTTTCGTTTGTGTTACGCCTATGTCCTGCGATTTTTCTTATTCCATTCACTCCCAAAGGATATATCAAGATGATAAAAAGAGGCATTATCAAACACACGAAAGTTTAAGATGGATAGAAAGGAGAATCCGTCGCAGCAAGATCATCTTGTGCAAGGAAGTGGGCAGAGAGGGAAAGCTGGGAAAGCTTATTTTTTATTCAGATCTTCGATTTCGATCAACTTGTTGGCAATGGCATAAACGGTAAGCCCCGCCGTGCTGTGAATTTCGAGCTTCCGAGAAATATTGCGTCTGTGTGTTATTACGGTATGGGTAGAAAGGAAAAGAGCGGTAGCAATCTCCTTGTTCGTCATGCCTTTGACCACACAACTGACAATTTCTTTTTCACGGGTGCTCAAGACACCGGCTTCCTGTGCTTCTCCTTCGCTTGCAAAGCTTTTCAGAATTCGGGCAATCTTGGCATCTATCTGCTCCGAAGCATCGAAAATGCTGATGCTATCGTCGTACTGCTTCAGAATCGAGTCTTCAACGGGGGCTCCAAGCAAAGCCAAACAACGCAACTTGGGCAGGTCGTAGTCTTCACGAAGTTTCGCCAAGTCAACAAAGCCCCAGTAGACGGGATTCACGATGAGTATGTCGGGTCTATACAGGCTGAAATGATTGGGCAAAGCACTGAGAGCCGTATTTTCCACAGCAATTATTTTGGCCTTAGGCGTTCGCTTTAGCGCCATAGAAAGACCATTGCGAAGAATAACGGAAGGCTCCAGAATAAGTATTTTGATGGTTTCGCTGTTCATGGCTCTACGTTTTTTGCTCCAGGGTTCTGACGGCGGGAATGAACAAAAAATCTTCCACGTTATTATGCGATGCCAGATCCTTTTCACAGGCGTAAATATCAAATAAAACTTCCGTGAGCAAGTGGTTACTACCTTGAGAGGGGTAGTATTTAAGAAGTATGTTTTTCAACTCTATCATCTTAGCATCAATCTGGTCGTGCTTCTGCTCAAAAATGGAAATATTATATTCCGGGTCGGACTTGCCTTCCGACAAGCGTATGGCATAGGGGAAAACAATATTGTTCTCATAGTCCATATGCTTCTTTACCTCCGTATAATAATCGTCAAAGAACTTCAGGAATATCTCGCGGTAAGGCGTGTTGTCCGAAGAGACGTCGACCACCTGCAGCAATTTACTGCGAATAGAGGGAAGTTTATAGTTCAAAAAATAACTGTGCGCATTCTTCAAGTAACGTACGATGAGTCCCAGTTCAAGCGATTCATACTTGTTGTTCGGATCGTGCTGGGTCTCCGAGAGGAAATTGACCACAGCCAGAAAGGAAGCCGTATCGATGCCCTTTGACTCACACACTTCTTTAACGGTTTTATCTCCAAACCCTAAGGATAAATCGAAGCGACTGATAACAAGCAACAAGCTGTAGTTACTATTGATGATGTAACTCATCTTATCATTCGGTCCAAAAGTATCTTTACTCATCATAATTCGCAAGCATAAAAAAGATTTACAAAACAACAAAAATAGTTCTTTTTGATGAAAATCAGGCAGTCTTTTAAAGAACTTCTGCTTGAAAGCAACATCGAGGATGCGTTTTCAAGCAGAAGCCGAAGATACTAACTAATACAAACTAACTAAAATCAATGTTCAATCAAAAACATTTCCGTTTGCAAAGAAAGGGCCTTTTTCCTGTTGCGGCAATAACCAAAAGTAGGTATTTTCGGTTCAAAAAGAAAGGAGCGAATAAAGAGGCAGCAAAGCGAGAAAACACTACAAAATAAGGGCTTTTTAGGCATTTTCAGAAATTATGCGCGGAAATACGGCTAAAATGTACCGTTTCAGGAGAAAAAAACCGCTTTTTTCTTTTGGAGTTTATGGTAATGTCGTATATTTGCAGCTCATGAAACAATCGTTTTCACAATAATTATTAATATTCAACTTAATCACTAATCAAAAAATGGAAAATTTAGTAGAAAAAATCAAAGAAGATTTCGATGCTCTTTTGAAAGACGCTGCTGCTCAAATCGAAAAAGGAAACAAAGCCGCCGGAACTCGCGCCCGCAAGACTTCATTGGAATTGGAAAAGAAGTTGAAAGAATTTCGTAAACAATCATTGGAAGCCGCTAAAAATTAAGACGTTTCCAACAGGTAAAAGGAAGCCGTTTTTTCGAACATTTATCGAAAAAACGGCTTCCTTGATATAAAGGGATGACGCCACAATCGAAAGGAAATGATTACCTTTGCGGTCTTAAAATAACAAATAAAGGCGCGACCTCTTTATCTATCGACACAAAGAATCGGGACAATCGTGCCGCAACAAAAAAGAAAGCATAGGTTTTATGGAACTGACATCCCTACAAGCAATATCTCCGATTGACGGGCGCTACCGGAACAGGACGGCGCGTTACTCCGCATTTTTTTCGGAGCAGGCCTTAATTCGCTACCGCACACTTGTGGAAATAGAGTATTTCATCGCACTCTGCGAACTTCCTCTTCCTCAATTAGAAGCTTTTCCGGCTACACACTTCGACCGTTTACGCAGCATCTACCAAAATTTCTCAGAAACCGATGCGGAGCGTATCAAAGAAATAGAAAAAACAACCAATCACGATGTAAAAGCCGTCGAATACTTTTTGAAAGAAGCATTCGACCGCTTGAATTTACAGGAATTTAAGGAATTCATACACTTTGGTTTAACCTCCCAAGATGTCAACAACACTTCGGTTCCTTATTCCATAAACGAGGCTTTGAGTAAGGTTTACTACCCCGAAATGGAAAGTTTGCTGCAAACCCTGCATCAGTTAGCCGAAAAGTGGGATAAAGTGCCAATGCTGGCAAAAACACACGGACAACCTGCATCCCCTACCCGCTTGGGGAAAGAGATGATGGTTTTCGCCAGCCGGTTAAATCAACAGTTCAAACTCTTGCGCGACATCCCTGTTTCGGCAAAATTCGGAGGGGCAACCGGAAACTTCAATGCACACACGGTGGCCTATCCGACAATTGATTGGAAACAGTTTGGGGATAAATTCCTTTCGGAAAAGCTTCACTTGGAACGGGAGCCTTGGACCACACAAATATCAAATTATGATAATTTGGCCGCCCTCTTCGATGCCATGAAGCGCATCAACAACATTTTGATAGACCTCTGCCGCGATTTATGGACTTACATTTCGATGGAGTATTTCAGTCAGAAGATAAAGGCCGGCGAAGTGGGCTCTTCGGCCATGCCGCATAAAGTAAATCCCATTGATCTGGAAAATGCAGAAGGCAATCTGGGCATAGCTAATGCTCTGCTGGAGTTTTTGGCCTCGAAGCTACCTATTTCCCGCTTACAACGCGACCTAACCGACAGCACTGTATTGCGGAACATCGGCTGTCCTTTTGCTCACATACTGATTGCAAGCGACAGCATCATGAGAGGCTTGGGCAAATTGATGTTGAACGAAAAAGCGATTTCCGACGATCTGAACAGGAATTGGGCTGTGGTAGCCGAAGGCATCCAAACCATTCTGCGCCGCGAAGCCTACCCCTCGCCCTATGAAGCATTGAAATCGCTGACACGTACCAATTCGGAAATTACCGAAAACTCTATACGCGAATTTATTGAAGGATTGGATGTAAGTGAAAGCGTAAAAGAAGAGTTGCGCCGCATCACACCGAAAAACTATACCGGCATATAAGATTCCGTACAAAGCCATAGAGATTTCTCAAGGCTTTTTTCAAACATCGTAAATGAGTAAATTTATTTCTCTCTTAAAGCGTTTTGTTCCACCATACAGGAAGTATGTTTTTCTGAACTTGCTGTTTCATTTGTTAAGCACCCTGTTCAGCCTGTTTTCTTTTGGTGCCATCATTCCCGTACTCAACATTTTATTCGGTCTAAGTACCGAAACACGGGTTTACAAAGAGTGGAACAGCTTAGCAGAATTCTTTTCCAATTTGTCGAACAACCTCTTTTTCTGGATCGAACAGTTTGTGCTACGTTTAGGCCCCACGACAGCTTTGGTGTACATCGGCTTGTTCTTGGTCGTGATGACTTTTTTCAAGACCGGATCGTCCTATCTGGGTTCCTGCTTCATGATTCCTTTGCGTACGGGCATTCTTCGTGACTTGCGGAAGCAATTGTACGAAAAAGTTCTCAGTTTGCCTCTCGGTTTTTTTAGCGAGGAGCACAAGGGAGATATCATGGCACGCATGACGGGCGACGTAAACGAAGTGGAGGCTTCGGTGGTAAGCTCACTCGATATGATTTTCAAGAATCCCATCATGATCGTGGTCTATCTGATTGTGCTCTTCTCCATCAGCTGGCAGCTGACCCTTTTTGTTTTGGTATTCCTCCCCTTGGGTTCCTACATCATCGGACGGATAGGACGCTCGCTGAAAAGACGCTCCAAGATGGGACAGGAGCAAACAGGAGAACTGCTCTCGCAAATAGAGGAAACGCTTGGAGGTTTACGTGTTGTAAAAGCTTTCAATGCGGAAGAGAGTATGGCCGGTCGTTTTGAAAGTTTGAACGAAAAACTGCGTGTAATCTTCAACAAGATTAACCGGCGTTATGCTTTGGCACATCCCATTAGCGAATTTTTAGGTACCATCATCATTGCCATCCTGCTGTGGTTCGGGGGACTGCTTATTCTAAACGAAAACAGCCCCATCGAAGCCTCGGTATTCATGTTCTATCTGGTTATCTTCTACAGCGTGATAGCCCCTGCAAAAGACTTGTCGAGAGGCGTTTACAGCGTCCAAAAAGGTTTGGCATCACTCGAGCGCGTCGACAAAATATTGGCTGCCGAGAACCGCATACAAAATCCGAAACATCCGGAGGAGATGCCCGTTTTTTCGAAAGAAATCGAATTTCGGAATCTGTCTTTTGCCTACGGACAGCATTGGGTGCTACAAGACATCAATTTAAGCATAAAAAAAGGCAGTACCGTGGCCTTAGTAGGACAATCGGGCTCGGGCAAATCGACCTTAGTAGATTTACTCCCTCGCTTTTACGATCCTCAAGAGGGTGAGGTTCTTGTAGACGGTATAAACGTAAAAAAACTCCGCACGGCCGATCTGCGGGCACAAATGGGTAATGTAAGCCAAGAAGCTATTCTTTTCAACGATACATTTTTCAATAACATTGCTTTCGGTGCGGAAGGAGCCACCATGGAACAAGTGCAGGAAGCCGCCCGAATAGCCAATGCACACGACTTCATCATGGCAAGCCCGGAAGGATACCAAACCACTATAGGAGACCGCGGCAGCAAACTATCGGGAGGACAACGGCAGCGCATCAACATAGCACGTGCCATATTGAAGAATCCTCCCATATTGATTCTGGATGAAGCAACATCGGCGCTGGATACCGAATCGGAAAAAATGGTGCAGGAAGCTCTCGAAAATCTGATGAGAAACCGGACGACACTGGTAATCGCCCACCGACTTTCGACCATCAAGCGTGCCGATGAAATTTGTGTGCTACACGAAGGAAGAATCGTGGAACGTGGCAAACACGACGAGCTGCTTAAGCACAATGGATATTACAAACGCTTATGCGACATGCAGGCATTTTAATTCGAATTCTGAACCCACAAAATAGAGTATTAACACATGAAAAAAATACGAGCGGCCGTTCTTGGTTACGGTAACATAGGAAAATACGTTTGTGAAGCACTTGAAGCAGCTAGCGATTTCGAAATTGCGGGTATTGTTCGGCGCAATGCCCAAGATATTCCACAGGAAATAGCACAGCATAAGGTCGTAAAGGACATTTCGGAATTAGATGCTGTGGACGTAGCCATTATCTGCGCTCCCTCGAGAAAAGTCGAATCCCTGGCTTCGGAAATTCTGAAACGAGGCATCAGCACCGTAGACAGTTTCGATATCCACAGCGAGATTGTCGGGCTGCGCAGCCGTTTGGGAGCTATCGCTCAAGAATACGGGGTGCAAGCCGTGATAGCTGCCGGCTGGGATCCGGGAAGCGACTCGGTGGTACGTGCTCTCATGGAAGCTATCGTGCCGAAAGGCATCACCTATACCAACTTCGGACCGGGCATGAGCATGGGACATACAGTAGCCGTAAAAGCCATAGAAGGAGTAAAAGCTGCCCTATCGATGACCATCCCCTTGGGAACCGGGGTACACCGCCGCATGGTTTATATAGAAACGCAGGAAGGAGCGGACTTCTCGAAGGTAGCCGAAGCCATAAAGAAAGATGCTTATTTCGCACACGACGAAACGCATGTAATGCAAGTCTCCGATGTACAGCAGCTCATTGACATGGGACACGGAGTTAATATGCAGCGCAAAGGCGTATCGGGCAAAACCCAGAACCAGCTTCTGTCCTTCGACATGAAAATAAACAACCCGGCCTTGACAGCTCAGATACTGGTATGCGCCGCACGAGCCTCGGTGCAACAAAGGCCCGGTGCATACACGATGATCGAGATCCCGGTAATAGACCTGCTCCCGGGCGAACGCGACGAATTAATAAAACGATTGGTGTAAAACAACTTATTCTAAAAACAAGTTAAGAATCGAGGGCTTCGACGTTAAAAAAACAAGTAAAGCAAGCCTTGCGGCTTTGCTTCAAGCGGACTTTACCGGCGAAAAGACCTATCTTTGCGAGTAATAAACGTTAGACATTATACAAGAACATGAAACAAAGTTTTAAACTATTGATATGCCTACTGGCTTTATTGCCGCCTACTTTGGCAACAAAGGCCCAAATGAAAATCTTTGGCTTACCGATATACGTTTCTTTCGAGGCCGGTTATTCGGATCAATTGCGACACGGACCCCAAACAAGCAATACACACATACAAGGCATGCGCCTGGCCTCATTGGCCGAACTGGGTCTGCCTCTGGGCATACGCCTGCATACAGGAGCGATATACAACTCGACCTATTCGCACAAAACCCAGGGCTATTATAAAAATGCTTACGTATATTCGAATTCCTTCGGACACAGCATCAACGTACCCTTGTACGCAGGTTACGAAGTCCCGCTCTTCGGCGACTTCAGCCTCTTCGGCTTTGCCGGCCCTACGCTGGCCATCGGACTCAGCGAACACCGCCTCACTCACACAGTGAATATGAGTAAGGAAGTGATTGATAAAATTAAAAAAAGCGGATACTCTTTCAACTATACGGCTGGCAAGAAAGAACTTTACTCGGCTAAGGAGCTGAAGAATCTCAATTGGATGTTGAGTGCCGGAGGAGGAATTCGCTTCCGCAACTATTACGTGAAAAGTGGCTACGACTTCGGTCTGACCAACATAAATGCAGCCGGCAAGCAACATATTTCACAAAGCGGATGGTATGTGCTGGGAGGTTTTCGATTGACTTTCTAAATAAAAAGACAAAAGCCGGGCCTATCTTGCCCCTCTCCGGAGCAACACAATACATGCTAACATGAAAGCCGGAAGTTTATGGACGCGGGATTTCATCTTTCTAACGATTGCCAATCTGTTGATGGCAATCGCATTTTATTTCATGACCCCGACCATGGCGCTGTTTATGACGGACCGCTTCGAGGCCGACGAACGGCAAATCGGCCTGGTGATGTTCAGCTTTACAATTGCAGCCATACTGATGCGCCCATTGGCCGGCTACTTGCTCGACTCCTTTAAACGTTACCGAATTTACGTAATTTCCTACCTCCTTTTCACAGCTCTATTTGTCTTATATCCACCACTGCTGTCCTTCGCTCTCTTGCTGCTACTTCGTTTTGCGCACGGCCTGAGCTGGGGGGCTTTGAATACAGCCGGATATACCTTAGCAGTGGATATGATACCCGAAAAACGTCGAGGCGAAGGACTCGGCTTCTTCGGTATCTATATGAACGCAGCCATGGCCATAGGGCCGGTGCTGGCCTTGTTTGTGGTGCAGCAGAGTAGCTACGATGCTCTTTTCTATGTAGCTGCGGGCTTTTGTGTAGCCGGCTTTGTTCTTATTTGCATGCTCAAGCCTCCAAGCTTTCTAAAAACTTCGCGTCAAAAATTTAAGCTTTCAGCCCTCTTTGAGAGAAAAGCTCTACCGGTATCCATCAACATCATGTTTGTACAAATTCCCTACGGCGGGATTATCTCTTTCATGGCTCTTTACGGACGGGAAATAGGCCTGACAAACAGCGGTAGTTTCTTCTTGCTGTTGGCGGTAGGATTGGCCTCGGCACGTGCTTTGAGCGGCTGTTTTTTCGATCGCTTCGGGCCTCGTAACGTTAGTTTTACCGGCATCATTCTGTTGCTGATATCCTTACTCCTGCTGGCTTTAAAGCCCGGCCTTGTATCTTTCCATGCGGCTGCTATCGGGTTGGGATTGGGCTTCGGATCGGTCGCTCCCGTTTTTCAAGCCATTGCCAACAACGGCTGCAGCCCCGAACGACGCGGAGCTGCCAACTCCACTTATCTAATGTTTTTCGATACCGGCGTTGGCTTGGGCATGCTACTCTTCGGAGTCCTTATACGCAACCTGGGTTATACGACAGCCTTTTATGCCTCGGTTATCGCCGAACTAACAGCTCTTATCTTCTTCATTTACATCACTCTACCGCAGTATAAAAAACACGAAGGCGGCAAGTTTTGATACAAAAACCTTCCTCAGCTTTACTGAGGAAGGTTTTTGTATAAGCCTCTTCTTTTAAAGAATATTCTAAACGAATAGGCTATATCACGAAGAAAAATTTTCGAAAATATCAGAATTTTTCTAAGGGTTTCTTTGATATTTTTCGACTGTATTACTAAGTTTAATCCCATGAATACTTCTCTTGAAAAACTAAAACAGCAGGTGTATGAGATATCAGTGAACAACTCTCAAGAAGCTTTAAAGTCGCTTTACCTTGCATACTATTCGAAACTTTTCAAACTGGCGGTTTACTATGTAAAGTCCGAATCTTTGGCTGAGGAGATTGTATCAGATACATTTATGTCGGTTTGGGAACAACGTTCACAACTGTTGAAGGTACACAATTTCAACGGATACATATATCAGATAGTCAGAAACATATCAATAAGCTACTTGCGCAAGCGAGCCAAGCGTCCGGAATATATTGAAGTTATAAACACTTTTCCTCTTTTTAGTACGGAGGAAAACCCCGAATCAAAACTTATTTCATCCGAACTCATGAGAAAACTCAACGAAGCCGTTGAAAAATTACCGGATAGATGCAAACTTGTCTTCAAACTAATCAGAGAAGAAAATCTTAAATACAAAGAGGTGGCCGCGATGCTCAACATATCCGTCAAAACAGCAGAAGCGCATATGGCTTTAGCAATAAAAAGGTTACGGGATATTCTGAAAAAGTAGGAAGAAAACTGATAAAAAGGACTAAGGGTATTTTATTAAAATTGAGACATATCAATTAGAGGCACGTTGAAATAATTATGAAAAGCGAAGAGTTCACAGACATCAATGGGATCATTGCCAGAATACTATCAAAAGAGGCCAGTTCTGACGAAATTATTGTTTTTAGTGAATGGATGAATGAATCTGCTAAAAACAGGCAGGACTTTAATATCTTATCCGAGTTCTGGAGCATCAAGCCTGATACCGAGACACTAGCGGCTGAAATTTCTTTCAACAGCAACAAATTCCGCTTCTTTACACAAGAATCAGGCTCAAGACACTTAAAATCACGAAAGAGAGGTCGAATACTTCTACTATCTATCGCAGCATCTTTTATGTTGTTGATAGTATCTGGAATATATCTACTGCTGCAAAGACAAATATCAGGGACAAATTACATATATTTATCGCAAAACGACATTTCGTACATTACCCTCCCCGATAGTTCAAAAGTTGTTTTGAACAGAAATAGCAGACTCAGCTATTCGAGTGATTTTATTCGAAAAGATCGCAAAGTCACATTGGAAGGTGAAGCTTACTTTGAAGTAAAAAAAATCAATAATAAGAAGTTCATCGTCCAAGTAGGAAATTCTCAAGTAGAAGTCTTGGGCACAAAGTTTAATATAAATGCCCGTGAGATTGATCAGCGTATTACTACGACTCTTGTAGAGGGTTCTATACTTTTTAGAAACGACAATCAACAATTATTGATGAGACCCAATCAGCAACTTACTCTCCACACTCAATCTGGATTAATCGAAAACGTAATTACTCCCGATGCATATTTGGATACTGAATGGAAGGAGAGAATATGTCGCTATAAATCCATTTCATTATCTGAATTAGCCGATAAATTGACCAAACATTACGGTATAGAAATTATAGTCAGAAACAATCTTAAAGACATAAAAATATCCGGCACCTTCCTGGAAAATCAACAAATAGAAGAAGTATTAAACATCATCCAAAACAGCATTGCATTCAAATGGAAAAAAGACAACAATAAAATCATCATTTACTAATATCACTCAATAACACCAAAAGCATGAATATTAATCTTAAATCACAGAAAAGGAGAAAGCTAATATTAGTTTTCTTTATTGGATTCATTTCAGTCTTGGCTATGCCTCTCTCTGCCCAGCAGCATGCTCAAAAACAGAAAATTAAAATTGAAAAAAATCCGATCTCCCTACGAGAATTATTCAAAACCATTGAAAAACAGAGTGATTATCTTTTTTTCTTCGTTGATTCCGACATTGAAGGTATCACAGTAATCTCTCTTTCGGAAAAACCTATTTTCGAGATTCTGGATGCTGCTCTAAAAAATGCTGCTCTAACATATACTGTAAGCGACAGGCATATCACGATCTCAAAAAAACAGAACAAGGCTAACGAAACAGAAAATCGGAAAAAAGAATCCAGAAAAATAAGCGGGAAAGTAGTTGATGATAAACGTACGGCATTACCCGGCGTAACCGTTAGTATTCCCGGGTCAACGAAAGGGGTAATTACAGATATTGATGGCAGCTTCTCAATAGAGACATCTTCCGACAAGCTCTCATTTTCCTTTATTGGGATGGATAGCCAAACAGTAGACATCGGATCACAAACCGTTATCAATATAACGATGAAGGAGAAGACTTCGCTTTTGAACGAAGTGACGGTTGTAGCCTACGGGACTCAAAAACGGGAGAGTGTCATTGGAGCAATAAGTAGTGTTTCGATTGAGAACTTGAAATTACCAGCCGGGAAAGTCAGTACTTCTTTAGCTGGCCAGATGGCTGGTATTGTTTCGGTACAAAGCACAGGAGAGCCGGGCGAATCGGCCAATTTTTGGATTCGCGGAGTAAGTACTTTCGGGGCACATAACAAGCCGCTAATTCTGGTGGATGGGATAGAGCGCGACTTGGATTTGGTAGATGCCGAAGATATAGAATCATTCTCCATCCTGAAAGATGCTACAGCAACTGCTGTTTATGGTGTTAGGGGAGCTAACGGCATTGTACTCATCACAACAAAGAAAGGAAAAGAAAGCCTCAAACCGAACATACGAGGAAAAGTAGAGTACGGAATCATGTCTCCCGTAAAATTACCGAAATTGGCAGATGCAAGCCAATGGATTGACTATTTCAACGACATTAGCTACGATAACTCCGGCCTCATTCCTATCCCAAATTCGGAAAAGGAGAAATACCTCAACGGCTATGACCCCGATTTGTATCCAAACGTGGATTGGATGAGAACAGTATTCAGGAGCTATTCGCCCAACATGAAAGCGGGACTCAACATAACTGGAGGTGGAAAAAAATATACATATTACATATCGGGAAACTACTATCGGGAAGAAGGTATGTACAATCCGATAAAAAATCCAAATTACAACAGTTCCGTTGCATTCAACCGTTTCAGTTTCCGATCAAATATCGAGGTGGACATTACCAATTCGACAAAACTTACTCTGAACCTTGCCAATCAATATGATACGAGGAATCGCTTAGGAGAGAATCATAACACACTCTGGACAGGTATTTTACAAACCCCTAACATCTCACTACCCATCATCTATTCCGATGGTAAATATGCCAAGATGAAACCGTCCAATTCCATCAATCCCTACTATTCATTAAATTTTACAGGCTTTTCCCGTGATACATGGTTCAACTCTCAATCGCTGATTGGCATCACTCAGGATTTTTCCGAACTGATAACCAAAGGATTGAGTATGAATGTAAAATTCTCATGGGATGCAGTCAACTCTAACGTCATCGACCAGAGGAAGAAACCAAACACTTACTACGCCCTCGGAAGAGATACGAATGGTAATATTAACTATGAAGAGACATACTCCGGTAGTGATTACTTGAGTTTGAGCAGGACTAATAAGGGAGCAAAAACAATCAATTTCGAATCATCCCTTTTGTATGAAAATGTTTTCGGCATTCATCGGTTAGGAGCAATGTTACTATTCAGCATGCGCGAACACAACAACGATTTTCCCTCCGATTTTATCGCTGCCATCCCCAATAGGAATATCGGACTTGCCGGGCGAGTAACCTATTCGTTCATGGATAAATACTTCTTTGAAGGAAACTTCGGATACAACGGTTCTGAAAACTTTGCTCCCAAAAAACGTTTCGGTTTTTTTCCATCCCTCGCCATAGGCTATTTATTGAGTAACGAAAGTTTCTTTGAAGATTATTTGTCAGTAGTGCATTTATTGAAACTGAAATCGTCGTATGGATTAATCGGGAATGATAAAATTGGTGGCGATAGGCGCTTCGCGTTCAACACTGAAATGCGCGACGATGATAAAGTACCGGGATGGATTTTCGGAAACACCGGGCAAATAAATTATAGAGGTATCACCACCGGCTATCCGGGCAATCCTCACGTAGCATGGGAAGAAGCAAAAAAATTCAATGCCGGTATCGAGTTCGGTTTGTTCAATGCCCTAACCATACAGGCCGATTATTTTTTCGACCGTCGTGACGGTATATTTATTAAGCAAGAAAGCGTACCCTCAGTGGTAGGGAATAATATTCAACAATACGTCAACTTGGGAAGGATGCAAAATCAAGGTATTGATGCTTCCTTGGAGTTTTATAAAAAATTTGGCGATTTGTTTGTTTCCGCAAGAGGTAATTTCACTTTTAACCGGAACAAAAAGCTTTATGACGATAAACCAACCCCCGTCTGGGCTTATCAGGAAGAAGTAAATGAACCGTTGAATCAGAATCGTGGTTTAGTCGCTTTGGGGCTCTTTGTTGATGATATGGATATTAAAAACAGTCCAAGTCAAAGTTTTTTCGGACAGATCAAGCCTGGTGATATCAAGTATAAAGATATCAACGGCGATCGCGTAATAAACGACTACGATAAAATAGCTATCGGATATTCCACTATTCCGGAATTGAACTACGGATTTGGCGCAAGCCTCAACTACAAAGGGATTGACGTATCGGTGTTCTTCCAAGGAGTAGGACACGTTACAAAATTCATTGGGGGAAACTCACTGTACGGTGGGTCCGGCAATTATCTGGTTAGCGGACAAATATTGGCAGATGTTGCCGACGGACGCTGGAAACTAAGTAACCCCGACCCACATGCGAGATATCCTCGCATGTCGGTATCACAAAACTCCAACAATCGCCAGCCGTCCACATTCTTTCAGCGCGATATGAGTTTTCTACGATTGAAGAATATGGAATTTGGCTATACGATTCCCAAAAAAGCAATAAATCGTTTAGGAATTTCAGACCTGCGCCTTTATTTTCTGGGCGTAAATCTTTTGACTTTTAGCAATTTCACACTATGGGATCCGGAGTCGGGAGGCACTAACGGTGGAAACTATCCCCAAATGCGCACACTGAACCTTGGAATGAATGTTAACTTTTAAATAACAAGACCATGTATAAATATATAAATCTATCTATAGCTGTTGTAAGTCTGTTGTTTTTGAATGCTTGCAACTACTTGGATGTTAATCTCGACAATAACCAGCTTACCTTAGAAAAGGTATTTTCGAAACGAGCAACCACAGAAAGATATCTGGCTCAAGTATACTCATACCTTCCGAATGAGATTGATATTCTGAACTCGGAAGGAAGCGTTGTTTCAAGGAGCGACGAAGCACTGCTTTCCTACACTTACGGCAATTGGAATAAAAACCGGCAAGGTGCCTGGGGTGTATCGGACACAGTTTATCACGTTTGGGCCAGGCGTTATCAAGGCATACATCAAGCCACCATATTCATGGAAAATGTGCATCGCTGCGAAGAACTAAGCCAAGATAAGCGTATCGAACTGAAAGCGGAAGCCCGTTTTCTGAGAGCCTATTTTTACTTTACACTATTCCGCCAATATGGCCCTGTTTTCATTTGGGGTGACAAAACGCCCGATACTTTTATTAAACCGGAGGACATAGACCGTCATACAGTGAAAGAGAATCTTGATTTTATTTTCTCCGAATACGCTAAAGCAGCACAAGACCTTCCATTAAAAGTAACTGCTGACGCCGAATACGGTCATGTCACTAAAGCAAGTGTTTTAGCAGCTAAATCGGAATTAGCCTTATATGCCGCACGTCCACTGTTCAATGGATGCGACTTGTATAAAGGCCAGATGAAAAACCGATACGGCAATTACTTATTTCCACAAGAGTCTGACCCCAATAAATGGGAAGAAGCCGCCCAAGCAGCTAAAGATGTCATCGACTTGGGATTATTTTCGCTCTACGAATACAAGGGCGATGCAGCCAATACGTTTGTGCGAAACATCAAGTCCTACATGAATATCTATTTCGAAAAATGGAATGATGAAATCATTTGGGCAAAATGGGAAAACTCTGGGGCATATGGAGGCTACTATCAACGAACGCTTCCGAAGGGAGCTATCAAAGGAGGCGGAAACTCAGGTACAGGGGTCTCTTTGAAATTGGTAGATAGCTACCCTATGGCTGAATCAGGACGATTTCCCATTATAGGCTACAATAACGCAATACCGATAATCGACCCGAAATCAGGCTATCAAGCTGATGGATTTACTTCCAACTGGATGCATCCTTTGGATAACTTCGGCCCAATTAAAGCACATAACAGTGTCATCGGACGGGATGCACGCTTCTATGCTTCCATACTGGCAAACGGAATGTATTGGATTGAAAAGAATTTTCAACCGGCAACGAAAATAACATTCTTTCAAGGAGGTACTTCGTCATACTCGACTGTAAACGAATGTTTGAAATCGGGTTTTCTATGGAGAAGATTTACCGATCCGACGGTCAACGGAGCTGAATATAAATATGTCGGCATCGCATGGCCCTATTACAGATTGGCGGAAATCTATCTCAACTATGCTGAAGCTTGTAACGAAAAACCGAGCCGTGACGAATCCGAAGCCTTGAAATATTTGAACAAAATCAGAACGAGGGTGGGACTCAATAAGATTGAAGAAGCTTACCCTGAAGCCCTTGGCAATAAGGAGTTATTACGCGATCTGATTCGTAAAGAACGGATGGTAGAACTAGCTTTTGAGGGACACCGCTTCTACGACGTAAGAACTTGGATGATCGCTGAGAAAGAATTTAATCAGCCCGCTCACACGTTAAATCTCAGGGCAAACAACTACGAAGATTCGTGGAAAAGAGTGGATAATATTTTTGATGCCGGAAAATTAGTTTTCGAGAAAAAACATTACTTCTTCCCAATCAATCACAAACAGTTAGGCGAAATGAAGAACATAACTCAAAACTATGGTTGGTAATGAAATACATAGGAAGCACTCAAGTAAAATAAAATCAGCGATAAGAATGACATATCGTACAAAAGAATAATTCCTTTTATTCGACAATAATTAAAATAAAATTTTAGTGATGAGAAATTTATTAGTATTCTATCTGACAATGCTATTCTGTGTGATAGGCATTATCTCTTGTTCGAATAATGAGGGGAGTCCGCTACCTCCCGGTCCTTTAAAACCTAAAACACAAGATGAGCAAATTGCGATACCTTTCGATTATCTAAAGTTGATAAAAGACCAGCGCGCACACCTACAATGTGATTCCTATTCCGATGAAGAAGTCGAACAGCTAACTCGTGATTTCGATATACAAATGGGACAAGCTAAAACTCTACGAGGCAAAGTAGTAAGCGCCGGTGTGTTTATAGCAAGCATGAAGTATTGCATTCCTTACGCTTATCCTATCTGGTATCATACCCGACCAGAAGTAAATCCCGAATACCGCTATTTCGGTATGTTTATGGAGAAAGGACTTTTCCTCCGTCCTATCAACATCAATGGATATAGCTACAAACCATGGGGATGCCCCTACGATTCAGCTCCCATCCGTCCACACTGGCCGAAACTGAAAAATTTAGGAGCCAAAGCGGATAACGGTTTTACCTGCTCACAAGTGGTTGGTTGGTGCCTCATTAACGGAGGTATCAACAAATACGGTAATGAAGTTCTTTACAGCAAATGGGCCGAAGACTTGAGGAAATATCCTGGAGGCAAAGAAGTTTTGCTCAAGGAAGGTTATAAGACCATCCGCCCGGGTGATCTGATCGGATTTCAAGGACACATCGCCTTAGTAATCGGAGTGGAAGGAAAATATGTCATCTTCATCAGTGCCGATGGTGGAAGCGACGCTACTTGGCCTGGACATGGGGTACGTTGGCATGTCTTTGACAGATACGGAACCGACTACAACACATACCAATACAAATTCATCGTACAAATGGCAGGAGTTTACAACGATTAATATAATAAAAAATTAATAGCTATGAAACACTATATCATTCAAAGTCGAATCGAGCAAGTCAAAAAACTATGTGCAGCTATCATATACCTCTGGTTCGTAAATTCTTGTACCGACACACGGATGCACAATATGGTCAACGATACGGTTTACCTGTTAAAATCGGGATATGTAGAAGAAATAATAAACTCGTGGGAAAAATCCACTTATGAATTATATGTTATCAAAAGTGGTGTCGGACAAATTGCCATAGACCTAAAGTTGGTTACAGATGAACAGGTATTGGAAAAATACAATAAGGAGCACGGCACAAGCTATAAAATGCTGCCGAAAGACCTTTGGTCGGTAAATACCACCCAAATGAGCTTAGGTAAAGAGGCTTATCGCGATAAATTCTCTTTCGATTTGAAGATACAGGATATCCGTACTTTACAGGAAAGCTCTGATGCTGTTTATGTCATACCCTGTCAGTTGGTTTCAGAAACATCTTCCTTTACGTTTTCCGATTTATCAAAATCAGTTACGATGCTGTGTCCGGTTATCAAAAGTCCTTACACTTCTTTTACTCTTACTACAGACAGTATCGGGTTATCTCCCCTAGACGGAGATGCGGTAGACTATCACGTTGAGTTACAAAGCAATTTTCCGCACACAAACAATCTGAATGTTACGGTAGAGCCGGATAACTCATTAATAACAGACTACAATTCCGAACACGGGTCTGCTTTCGTGTCATTACCACAAGCTATACTCGAACAAATAGGCACACAAACTGTTGTGATTCAAGGCAATCACAACAGTGAAAAGCTGCGTATCCGGTTTGCGCGGGAAGGTTTCTTGAAGGGTACAAATTATATGTACGGATTATACCTGCTTCCTTTGAGAATCCAAACAGTATCCGAACAGGGAATCGATCCTAAAAAATCAGTTTTCATGCTAAAAGTGTCCTTCAACGAAACCATAGTAAAAAACAACCCTCTGGCTCGTTGGGCAAAATTTAATTTGGCTGGTGTCAATTTATTTGCTGAAGGCGAGGAGCAATCAACTCCGGGTAGCCTCTTCCAATTTGGGCGTAATGTTCCATTTCCCGCATCCGGTGATGTGACTGTTGAAACGGGCGTCAGATCACCTGCCGATTCGAAAACCTGGGGTAGCACGATACTCTTCCCCGCTAACTTAGCAGACCGAACAAAACTCAATTGGTATTCCGACATTAGAAACGATCTGAACACATGGGCTAAAAATGTGAATGCAGCTCAAACAGCCGGAGCCCCCAACACATACGTAGGAAACAACGGCGGAGATCCCTGTCCACAAGGTTGGCATCTGCCTACGGATCAAGAATACGGATCGTTGATATACGGGAATTTCCAATTCGAGAAAGGAGTAAACCGGACTGATGTTGAAGAAAAAGACATCGACTTGTTCGGTACAGGAAACGGTCAGGATTACAAATCAGATTACAAAGAAAAAGATGCTATAACCGTTGTTGCCTACCGTTTCAAAGGAACTATCAACGCATCAGCTTATCGCTATCGGTTGGTGAATTACGGTGCTGCCGATGCCCATATCGAAATACGTGCTAAAACAATTACCGATAGTTCTATCGATATTATTGCCGATTGGAGCGACGCAGATTGGACAAAAAACGACGTTGTTGTCAGATATTTCCCAATCACCGGTTACCGCTTACACCTAAGAGACAACAACGATCTGACGACACAAAAAGTCGACAACCAAGGTAAAGAGTTCTACATGTGGATCGACTACACCAATACTGCAAACGAAACATCCGCATCAGCCATGGATATGGGTTTTGTAGGCTGGAGTGCAGCCAATAAGACTCTTCAGGGAGGCTCGATGCATCGAAGAGCCATGGCCATACCGTGCCGCTGTATTGAAAACAAATAATTGATCTATTTACAGGGTTAATGGGAAAGATCGAATTATATTGTTTATACAAAAATAGCTCTCCTTTTATTTCCAGTTAACCTAAGATGAGGAGTGAAGACTATAGTTATCCTAAATTATTCATTTTATAAAACAACAATGTCATGAAAAAAGCAATTGTTCTATCTTTAGCGCTTATCGCACTAAGTGCAGAAGCACAACAGGTTTATATCAATCCTTTGGAACGCTGGGCTGAGTTTAACGTGGAAAGTTTGAATACATTTGCTACCGGTAATGCTAAAACGGCACAAGGAGGTTACTTTCAATTTGGGCGCAACATTCCCATCGGAGCCGGTTTGACTCCTGTAAGAGAGTTTATTAGCAACCTGAACGATGCACGAGTTTGGGGAGACGAATTTTTCTTTCCAACCAATAAGAATGCATGGCACGAAACATCATTCTTGAGCTCAGCACATACATGGACAAGTATTGTAGATGCAGCTACCGATGCCCCCTCTAAATATAAAGGCAGCAACGGTGGCGATCCTTCACCCGTAGGATGGCATGTGCCGACGGCAAACGAATCGAAAGTACTGATATGGTCGGGCATTGATTTAACGAAAAACCACGGGATAGTACAAAGCAAAGCCGAACACACGGTGGACATTCTGGGAAATAACAGCACACCAATACCTGGACAAGTAACAGCGCCCGCCGACTTTTTAGTAGTAGACAACAGCACATTGCTTGCTCATCGCTTCAAGGGTAGCTTGTATGAGTCGGCTTTTCGTTGGAAGATACATCTCAGTGAGAAATATGTAGAAATTGCCGCAAAACCTGCCAAAGGTGCTACAATTGAACAAATAAAATCCAATACATACGATTGGTCGGATGCCGTGATACGCTATTTCCCGTTGGTCGGACGTATTTCTGGTTATCAAGCAACGTCCAATATCCATGAACTCAATACACATACTTACTTATGGATCACAAATAGTGCAAATAATAACGGACAGCTGGCAATCAGATTTACGCCCTCGGTAATAGGAAGCGTCAGCATAGGCCGTCAGCAAGGAGCAAGTATACGCTCCGTACGCAACACACCGAAAAGTCTTGGCTCATCTCAAATACAGCTCAAAGTAAATGCTGAGGATAAGATCGTCTGGTACAAAGCAGGCGCCGAATCATCCAATCCTGCTTTTGAGGGTGCTGACTTGGGCACAATCAATTCACTTGTATTAGGAGGGCAAATAAACGTATTTCCAAAAACAGACAAAGGGGCAAACGTTGTTATGTGGTACCAACTAAATGAAGGGGATTCCATAGCCGTAAATTTACCTTTCCATTCCAATCCTGACGGCTGGAGCAGCTCTTTACATAAGGACGTTTCGCATAGAGTTAAGCTTTCGGATATTCCCGAAGGAAGTAATTGTACACTGAAAATATGGTTTCAAGGCGGACGGAACCTCAACGTATGGGATAAAACCTCAACTACTGCCTATACGGCAAGCTTCAAAAAAGGGGATCCGACTTCAGTAGGACAAACACAAGCAGTTTTGCTACATCTATCAACAGAAAAAGGAAAAATTGAAATAGAACTGGATCAAGCAGTTAACCTATTGCTTTATAGCTTGGACGGGCGAGTTATTGCAGAGAAAAAATCGACGAAAAAATTTGCACACAACGTAGCCCCCGGTATCTACATTCTACGTGTAAATGGGAAAGGATATAAGTTGCATGTTCGATAGTTTGCCCTCATTTATACCTACAAGGTAGTTTTCTCGTCTCAATGATGTGTATTAGAACTTAGATTTTCCATATGAACATAATCAAAATAAAAAATTACAATGACTAAAGAATTAAGCCGTAGAAACTTTTTAAAAACTGCGGGAATTGCCGGAGTAGGCTTAGCAATGAACCCGCAAGCTATTTTCAGTAAAAATATAGCGACCAAGACACGGAAAGAAAAAATTGCCGTAGGTGTGATTGGAGTAGGTAATCGCGGACGTCATCTGTTGAATCTGCTCTCAAAGGAAGAAAACGTTAGCGTTCCGGCCATTTGCGATGTAAACCCGAAAGCAATTGAACTTTCGCTCGGCATTCTGAAAAAGAACGGTCATGAAAACGTGAAAGTATATACCGGAAGTGAATTAGCCTATCGCGATATGCTCGATCGTAAAGATCTCGATGGAGTAATTATTGCTGCCAATTGGGATTGGCATGTGCAAATGGCACTCGACTCCATGAAAGCTAAGAAGTACGTCGGAATGGAGGTGCCTGGAGCTCGTACCATTGAAGAATGCTGGGAGTTGGTAAATACCTACGAGCAAACCGGAACAAACATCATGCTACTCGAAAACTGCTGCTACGATCGTGAGTGCATGGCTGTACTCCAAATGCTTCGCGACAAGCTTTTCGGTATTCCGATGCACGCTACTTGTGGCTATCGACACTCAGCTTGGGGAACTCCTAAGTGGCTGAAGCCGGTAGATACAGTTACTAAAACGGAACATTTCGTAAAATATGCCGCCCTGCGTAATGCCGATCAGTATCCCACACACGGTATCGGTCCGGTTGCCAATTGGTTCGACATCAACCGAGGCAATCAGTTTCTCTACCTTACCTCCACTGCTACTCGAGCACAGGCCATCAACGAATACGTTCGTAAGCATCCGCAAGGAGGTCCGAATCATCCGAATGCTTCTTACAAATTCAAGCAAGGCGATATAATCACTACGGTCATCAAAACCGTAAAAGGTGAAACCATCGTTGTTACCTACGACAACTATCTGCCACGCCCCTATTCGCGCGACTATTCATTGCAAGGTACCGGTGGTATGTGGAGCGGACGCTATTTGGTAAAAGGGATTTACTTGGAAGGCGTATCGCCCAAAGATAAGTGGCAAAAAGATAAAGAATACGACGCTTATATGCAAAAATATGACCATCCGATGTGGAAAGACCATTATGCTAAAGCACAAAATGCAGGACACGGGGGAATAGACTATTTTACCATCAGAGAATACGTTCGTAGTGTACGTGAAAACGCCTATCCTCCTATTGACATTTACGATGCCACAGCTTGGAGCGCTATTATTCCACTTTCCGAGGCTTCTATTGCCAAAGGAAGTACTCCGGAATACTTCCCCGACTTCACTAAAGAAAAATGGAAAACAAGAAAGCCCGCTTTCGGATTATAATAATTTTAAAATAAAGACAACATATAATGTTATGTAAAAAAGCATACTAACAAGTTGTTAAGAAAAATGCATTCCGTAGCATGTAAGCATATTTTTCAAATATTGCCATTACTTTTTCGGAATAAAGCAATAAAGTATGCTTTTTTATTTCTTTTTATCAACAGCTATACGCTATTGAATGTTACGCAAAAAAAAGTATAAATTTTTACTGCTTGCCATAGTGCTGTTTGAAGGCATTTGTTCGGCATCAAGCCTAAAGAGGTGGACAGTTGACGATATCCTGCTCACAGAACAACTCATCTCAACTGAGATCTCTCCCGATGGAAAATATGTTTTCTATCAGACCGGGTTTACCCGAGATGGCTATCCTGCCCCTCCATCCAAGTTTTACATAAGCTCCATCTGCAGTGGAGAAAGTGTAAAACTGGACATTCGTTATGCTTTAACGTCAGCTGACCCGAAAAATAAACTCTTCCGATGGTCACCTGATTCGAAATGGATTACCTATTTTGCAAATCCTGCAAAGCAATCTACTGCTGTACAGGTATACCGTATATCTCCTACGGGAGGGAAACCTCAAGCTGTTACTCACGCCATACAAAGCGTATCGGATTATGCATGGTCACCCGATGCATCTGCTCTGTTGTATGTTACAGTATTGCCTCCTTCCGCTGAAGAAACGGCATATCGTGCCCAATGGGGACGGGTAATATCACCGGAAGAGAAACAATGGGCTCCGCGGAAACAGATGTGGATAAAAGAGCTGAAAAGCGGCAAAATACGCAGTCTATCCGATACTCTTGTGCTTACCGGAAGCCCCCAATGGTCAGCTGATGGCAAGCAGATAGCGTTCATACATACCGCAACCGGTGCACAACCGCAATTGTTCTGCATAGACGCTCATTTCACAGAGAAAGTAAAACAAATAAGTACGGCCCCAAAAGGAGTTCGTTTTTTTGCTTGGGCACCTCACAACAATGCCATTGCCTACATTACTGCTGGAGTTGAAGCACAAGCTTATGTCAATTATCACGACGGCCCCTACCTTTTACCGGGAACTTTATGGCTTCACGATTCGGATCAGGGAAGTATTTGCCTGACTGAGACAGCCTATCCACAACTGTCACGATTCGTATGGTCACGCGACGGGAAGCAGGTCGTATTCATTGCCAATGCACCAGAGACAGCCACACTCAAATGCTATAGTCGCTACATTCCGCTACAAATGTATGTCCTTTCGGTGACCGAACGCAAAATAAAGAATATTGCCGAGGGAATGGATTTCTTCCGGGGCGGTGAAAGCATTACCTGGTCAAACGACGATAGCGAGATTTGGTTTACCAACGGTGAAGGGGTAGGCTATAATCTGTTCGCTGCAAATGTGGCAAACGGTAGTGTACGGCACATCACTGAAGGACAGGATTGTATAAGTCTCATCTCTTTCAGTTACGACTTTACTCAAGCTGCTTTCATTCGGCAAAATGTCAACACCAAACCCGACATTCACGCTATAGACTTGCCTAACGGCAACCCTCGCCGCATCACGGACATTAACCCTTGGGTAAAAGATTACGATAACGAACATGGTGAGATTATTACTTACCCGAGCGATGGCTGGAAAATAGAAGCACTACTCATTAAACCTCCTGGCTTCGATCCTTCAAAAAAATATCCACTGCTGCTTGTTACCCATGGTGGCCCGAACTGGCATAAACTCAATGAATGGCTACCAGACTGGGAGCAACAACCTCTCAAGGCCTATGCAGCGGAAGATTACGTACTGCTGTTTCCTAACTTCCGCGGAAGTGCTAACTACGGATCGGAATTTATAAAAACTACACATTATGACTTGGGGGGAATGGACTTTAGAGATGTAATGCGAGGTGTGGACTATCTGCTGGAGCAAGGATTTATTGATGAAAAGCGTATGGGAGTATGCGGTTGGAGCTATGGAGGTTTTCTTACCCCTGCCATCATCTCTCAGACCACTCGTTTCAAAGCCGCTCAGTTCGGTGCTGGTTTGCCGAGCATTGAGGGCATGTATGCCAACCTGTGGACGGTTGAGCGCATTCTACACAAAGCCTTCGACGAACGGCCTTGGGAAAACGGAGCCATGCACATTCAGTACTCCCCTCTATACTATAGCAACAAGGTGAAAACTCCCACACTGATACAGCACGGAGAGAAAGATCCTCGTTGTCCTGTGGGCGGAGCAATACTTTTCTACAAAGCGCTTAAATCTTATGGCGTACCAACGGTGTTGGAACTATACCCGGAAATGGGACACAGCATCACCGACCCTCTACTCTATAAACGAATACTGACTAAAAATCTCGAATGGTTCAACAAGTGGCTCAAAGATGACACTTCTACATCTTTCGAGCGAATATTCCCTTTTGAAAAATATAAATCGTATCACCTCAGCAATCCAGAACAATGATAGACTATGAAACGTAACTTTATCATTATTATACTAACTTTATCAAGCATATCGGTGCTACGATGCGCCGAATTGATAACTCTCAACACCAACAAGCTGTCGACCGTATTGGAGGTGGACGACAAAGGGAGGCTATTGCACCGATATTTCGGCAACAAATTAGTAGATACTTCTCCTTTTTTATCGAAAATGCTGTACCGAACCACCGAATACGGTACTCCCAATGAGGCCTATTCGACCATGGGGGGGAAAAATTTTAGAGAACCGGCATTGCGTATAACTCACTTCGATGGTGATCTTAACACGGAACTACAATACAACAGGCACGAACGGCATTTCGACAATGAGAAAGGCATCGAAATACTGGTCCTTTTTCTGAGAGATAAAAAATATCCTTTGGAAGTAAAACTTTTTTATAAAGCATATTACAAGGAAAACGTATATGTCATGTACACGGAAATAACGAATCACGAAGAGGACAATGTTGTTTTACACAATTATTATTCGTTTTATCTGCCTGTTGATGCACGGCAATACTATCTGACTCATTTTTATGGGATAGCTACAACCGAAATGTCGGTAGAAGAAATTCGCCTTACACATGGCATGAAAAGCATCGAGACACGCAAAGGCATCCGTTCGACACACAGCGAAAATCCCTCTTTCCTGCTTTCATTGAACAATCCGATGAACGAAAACAACGGAGAAGTTATAGCAGGGGCATTGGCATGGAGTAACAATTTTAAATTGAATTTTGAGTTGGATGAATTTAATACCCTGAACATTTCGGCAGGCATCAATCCGTATGCAGGTGAATATCATTTGGCAACCGGGAAATCTTTTGTTACTCCACCAATGGTGTATACTTACAGCTCTAATGGTTCCGGAGATGCCAGTCGAAATCTACACGATTGGGCACGCAAAGACGGACTATATGCTCCGACCGAAATACGTCCGATAGTATTGAAC
The DNA here is from genome assembly GCA_001653155.1 of Porphyromonadaceae bacterium H1. GTDB lineage: Bacteria > Bacteroidota > Bacteroidia > Bacteroidales > Paludibacteraceae > H1. The sequence goes on along the minus strand of BDEJ01000055.1, from coordinate 13,549 downwards.
AGTTGGGAGGGTGTCTATTTTGACTTCAACGAACAGTCATTAAAAGATATGATAGACGGCGCAGCTTACTTGGGGATTGAAATGTTTGTACTCGACGATGGGTGGTTCGGGAACAATTATCCTCGCAACAGCGCCCGAATGGGTTTAGGCGACTGGCAAGTAAACCGTAAGAAATTACCTAACGGTATTGACTCGCTGGCCAAATACGCCAAAAACAAAGGAGTGAAGTTCGGCATCTGGATAGAGCCGGAGATGGTCAGTCCCGAAAGCGACTTAGCCAAGCGACATCCCGAATGGATTGTAAAAGTTGAAGGACGCGAAGCTCCCCTCCGGCGCAATCAGTGGGTACTCGACCTCAGTAATCCGGCCGTACAAGACTTTATTTTCAACGCATTCGACTCCGTATTGCAACTCTCTAACGACATATCGTATATCAAGTGGGATGCCAACCGACACATAGAGTCGGTTGGTTCATCCTGGCTACCTGCCGATAGACAATCGCACTTCTGGATCGGCTATACCGAGGGATTGTACAATGTGTATGAGCGAATTCGCAAAAAGTACCCTCACGTTATCATTCAAGTATGCTCATCCGGAGGAGGACGAGTAGAATACGGTTCGCTGAAATATCATCAGGACTTCTGGGCCAGCGACAACACCGATGCGTTTAGCCGGGCATTTATACAATACGGAAGTAATCTTATATATCCAGCCATTGCAACGGGAGCACATTTTTCACATGTTCCCAACCGGCATACCAAACGAATTATCCCTGCTAAATTTCGTATGGACATGGCAATGACCGGACGTCTTGGCTTCGAAATGAAGCTGCAAGACCTCACGGGAGAAGAATCCCAAAATCTGAAAAAGGCAATCAAGGAATACAAAGAGATAAGAGATATTATCCAATTCGGAGATTTGTACCGGATTGTATCGCCTTACGATGAATCCGGTTATTACGCCCTCATGTATGTAAGCAAAGACAAGCGTCGTTCGGTTTTCTACGCCTTTTGCCTTGATTACAAAGGCTATTTATCAACTGTAAATTTCAAATTGAACGGCTTGGACGATAACAAAAACTACACCATCACCGAGCTAAACAATCCCAAGCCGGTTTTCTGGGGGAATGGTAAAACAATAAAGGGAGATTTTCTTTTAAAAGAAGGTTTTAATCCGCAACTACAGAACATATATCAAAGCATTGTATTATATTTGGAAGCTTCGGATTCGAACTCGGAGATTATCTCCCACAAGCCAGTAAAGAAACCATAATAACACATTCAAGAAAAGCTGAAAGATAAAACAAAGAAACTTAACAAACATACTTAAAACGCTTTCTTACTAAAAGTATCATATTTTAGACTTCTGAACCCATAAATATTTATGCAAAAAATCAAAAAGTCCCACAAGGATACGACAATAACATCCAATGAAACCAATGTATTATTATTAGCATGTGCCCCCATCCCACTACTACGTGTAGCATTCATCGGACTTGGAAAACGTGGAAAGGAATCATTGGTCAACTACACATACATAGAAGGAGTTGAAATAAAAGCCATTTGCGATTTAAACAATGAAAATCTACTAGCAGCACAGAAAATACTTAATACAAACAACTGTAAACCTGCAGATGAATACAACGAAAGCGAAGATTGGCGCAAAATATGCAAAAGAGAAGATATTGATCTGATGTATGTATGCACAAACATCAATCTACATGCAGAAATAGCAATTTATGCTATGGAGCATGGAAAGCATGTAGCAGTAGAAGTGCCTATTGCCAATACTATTACCGATTGTTGGAGAATTGTCGATACAGCTGAGAAATATCGTCGTCATTGCATAATGCTGGAGAATTGTTGTTACGGAAGGCTCGAATTGGCAGCACTCAATATGCATTCCCAAGGTTTGTTGGGAGATATCATCCATGCCGAAGGAGGTTATATCCACGATTTACGGCATATTGATTTTAAGAAGAGGCCGGAATATGCCCAACAGTGGACGAAGGAAGGCAATCCCTATCCTACACACGGGTTAGGACCGCTCTGCCAAGCCATGAATATCCACCGGGGAGACAGACTATCGTGGCTTGTTTCGGTTTCAAACGGACAATTCAACTACCCAGATACCGGTGATGCCAACTTTCATCTGGATTGCGTCTTGGGCAACATAAATACCACCATTATCAAAACGGAAAAACAGAAAACCATTCTTATTCAGCATGATATATCAAGCCCTCGCCCTTATTGCCGAAACTATCTGCTGAGCGGTACTCAAGGTTTCGTTCGCAAAGGGGAGCCACCCATTATCCAGTTGGCAAAAAATACTATCGATTTTGAGCAATCAGCCAAAGAATTATTAGAACAATATGAACACCCATTTTATGATAAAATGGGCGAAACGGCAAAACACATAGGGGCTCATGACGGAATGGATTTTATCATGGACTACCGACTGGTTTATTGCTTACAAAAAGGCTTACCTCTTGACATGGACGTGTACGATGCAGTTGAATGGTCATGTTTAGTGGAGCTTACAGCCATATCGATACAAAATGGAAGTATACCCATCGAAATACCCGACTTCACACGTGGAGCATGGAATAATTTGAACGGACTTCATTTTGCCGAATAAGAAAAACAATAATATTAAATATTACTCAAAACGATGAAAAACAAGATCTTTATAACAATACTTTTAACAAGTATTTTCATATACGGATACGGAGAAACAAGAACTTTTCAAGGAATAAGAACGCCCATTCCTCGACGCATGAAAGGGCAAAACGATGTCTTACAGCTAACCTGTACTCCTCTACCATTGGTTAGAATAGCTATCATAGGCTTAGGAATGAGAGGAAGCAGCGCTGTGTCCCGATTGTCACAGATCGATGGAGTAGAGATATCCGCTTTGTGCGACATACGCGAGGAGCAAGTAAAAAAAGCCAATCAGACTCTCAAGAAATTAGGGAAACCGGCGGCACAAGAATTTTATGGCAACGAAAATATCTGGAAGAAAGTAACCGAGCTATCCAATATTGATTTAGTCTATGTTGTTACTGACTGGAAAGCACATGCAAAAATTGGCATTAAAGCAATGAAAGATGGAAAACACGTAGCGATAGAAGTTCCGGCAGCACTTACGATGGACGAAATCTGGGGTTTAGTAAATACTTCGGAACAAACTCGAAAGCATTGTATGCAATTGGAAAACTGCGTGTATGATTTCTTTGAATTAACCACTTTGAATATGGTGCAACAAGGCTTATTGGGAGAAGTCATACACGGTGAAGGTGCTTATATCCACGCACTACAGCCCTATTGGGACAAATATTGGAAAGATTGGCGGATGAGATACAATCAGAAACATCGCGGAGATGTATATCCTACTCACGGGATAGGGCCTATCTGCCAAGCGATGAATATACACCGAGGCGACAAACTAAACTATTTAATTTCGGTGGATACTCGAGCAATCGGAAATCCTCAGTTTTTAAAAGAAAAACGGAATATAGATGTAAAAGAATTTCAAAATGGAGACCACACATCTACCTTAATTCGTACCGAGAAAGGCAATACAATATTGATAGAACACAATGTTACTTCACCACGTCCGTATAGTCGCATGTATCAACTGACAGGTACAAAAGGATTCGCCAATAAGTATCCGGTGGAAGGTTATGCACTCGATATTCATGGTATCGACCTCGAAGAGGCTAAGAATCATGAGAACCTGAGCACTCATAAATTTTTGCCTGAGTCTATCCAAAAAGAATTAATGCAGAAATACCGTCACCCGATCGTCGACGATAAGTTGGAGGCAAAAGCCCAAAAGGTGGGAGGACACGGCGGGATGGATTTTATTATGGATTATCGCTTGATTTATTGCTTACAAAAAGGCCTCCCTCTTGATATGGATGTATATGATCTGGCTGAGTGGTGCTGTCTGATTCCTCTGACTGAGGTATCATTGAAAAACGGATCAATGCCGGTTGAAATACCGGACTTCACACGAGGAGCATGGAACAAATTAAGGAAACTTGAATTTGCAAAATAGACAGAGATTTCCTGTTTAACGGGTACTTTTATCTCTCTCCTGTTTACCAAAATAAAATCCGTTTTGTTACGACACGGTTGCTAAATAAAAGATTTACGAGGTACATTCCCTCCGACAGATTGGTCACAGGTAGGCTCTGCCTCCCTTCAGCTATAAAAACTTGATAAACAGGCTGTCCCGACAAATTAAAAATGCGAAGAGCTGCAGGCTCGGGAAGATTCAACTGTAAGGCTTCGCAGCGTGTATCGTAATACAACAAAAGAGTTTCCCGCTTTATCTCGGAGGAGAGTTTGGTCTGTTCATGATTCCTTTCGAATAGTTGCCATTCCGAAAATTGCATCAGGTTGGCTCCGTTGTTTTCAATAATATTCAACCGGAAAGCCTTATACTTTTTTCGAGATGCGTTGCATGAGTAGAATTGAGTCAGAGCCCGATAGGGAAATTCTTGATTACGTCTTTCATCAATTTTTTCCCAATGCTGCCCATCTGCCGTGGCTTCCAAGATCCAAGAACGCGGATCGCGTGTCGGATCATCGTTAGCCGAAGTAATGCTGTAAGCCGTCGGAGCTACCGGAAGAGGGGATTCATACTGCACCCAGGAAGAAGCGTAAAAATGATTGCAATACTTTGTTCTTTCGGTTTTATCGCTTAGTTTCGAGACATCCTCCGAAGGGTTGAAAACCGCAAGTTCGGCCTTTAGACTACCGCCATTTGCCGTTATATCGTGCTGAGAAATTGCCGTAGCATGTATTTCCCATTCTCCAAGAACACAGCGGTCGGAAGCGGCATCGGATAAACGATTGACAGTTAGTCTAAAATAGCTATAAGGTAATGAGGCGTTTACCGCATAAGTTTTAAGGGCGGCTTTCTGCGAAAAACTAATATTGGATCGGCTTTGAATATTAATCCAGTCTTTCCCGTCGTTCGAAGCCTGAAGCAGCCAGTTCTTGGGATCTTTGGAATTGTCGTAGCCTGCCGCAAGGGAATAGGCCAACAACTTAGCAGGAATCGCAGATTTATACTGTATCCAAACCGGCAAAACGGAAGCAGCCAACACATACTTCGTATCAACCTTGTTGTCGGTTAACATTCGAATAAACTCGGAGGACTGCCCGTCGGATGCGGTTAATTCTCCTCCGTCCCTTGTTATATCTTCATATAAATGTTCCTCAAAAAGTTCACCCAATAGCTGCCATTCGGCCAATTGTACTTCGGAGGAAGCCGCATTAGCCTTCATCTGCAATTTATAATATTGATAGGCTTTATCGGGACAAACCCGGTAGTATTGAGTTGTTTTTCGATAATCGAATGCCTGATTTCGCTGTTCGTCTATTTTTACCCAGTCCTTCCCATCGGACGAAGCATATAATACCCAAGAACGAGGATCTTTTTCCGGGGCGTCTCCCGCTGCAGTCAAGCTGTATGCCTCCAGCTTGTATCCGCCTTGGGCTTTGTACAAAATCCGTAAACCGGAATCCGCCTTCACCCGAAAGACTGTCGCTGATTTTTTGTCGGTCAGGATTCGATAGTCGGTATTCGGCTCTCCGTCATGAACAACACTCAGATTCCCTCCATCAGCCGTTATGTCATCCTTGAAAAGCGCCTCTCCGTACAATTGCCATTCCGAAAGACGCACTTCGCTACCGGTTTGCAGGTTCAAACGAAAGAAAGTATAGGCATCGTCCGGCATTATCGCAGGGCTTTTCTTTTCGTAAGGAGCGCTAAAAGTCTGATGCTCTCTCGTATCCAGATCAACCCAGTGTTCTCCGTCTTTCGAGGCTCGAAGTGTCCATGAGGCGGGAGCCTTATCAGGCTTTCCATCCGAAAAAATGGCATAAGCCCGCAAAGCGACCGGGACCGGCGACTGATACTGCAAATAAGAATTGCTTTGTGCAGGAATAAGGAGGGTGGTAGTAAGTGAGTTGTCCGTTGCATAAGCCAGAGTTTCGGAATCGAATCCGGCACTCAGCCGGCCTCCGTTATCGCTAATATCGGGATACAAAGGATGCTGCGTCTTAAAGCGAAAGAAGTTTAAACGAAACAGCTGCTGTTTATCGGTGGGACCTTTAAACACAAGATAAATATTCTTCATTCCCGAAGTGGGGCGTATCGGAGCGCGAAGAAGGCGTTCTCCATCTCCGGTTTCCGTCACAGGAATCTGCGCCAGCAAGTCACCTTTAGGACCGCCCGAACGAAGCTCTATAGAAGACCTCGCGGCTATTCCCGACAGGCTTATTTCAATCTCGGAAGCCAAGTGATTCCCAAAATCTACGTTACTATAGCCTAAATAAAACCCATCTCTGATATGACTCGCCTGATAAGACGAAGCAGCCGATACGGGCTGTATGTAAACACCTTTCAAGTAATTAAAATGCTGCACCTCGATGTTCGTAAATGCATCTTTTACAATACGATCGGCATCGCGAGGAGTGTTGAAAGCTACCGAGACCGCCGTGGAAGGGCCAAAAGGAAAATTTTTGAAACTACAGTTCTCTTTGCAGTCGTCCAACACAAAGCTTTCCGGCGATTTGGCCAACCACGCGGAAGAGATGACACCGGCCGAGTTCCGATTGTTATAGGCATGTAAGGTATTTTTTCTCATCCAATCGACGTATTCGGTCTTTTGCATATCGACAATAAAACGGCGGACGTAACGCATCAAAATCCCTTTAAATCCGGATAAATCGCCATGGCCCGTCTGGCAGACCTTCACGATGCCGTATTCATCGCAAAGTTCGCGGAGGGTATAGGCCATAATCTTTTCAGCGTCTTCCTTATACATTAGAGAGCCATAGCGGTTGTAGAGCATCACGGCTGCCCCCAAAAAGCTCCCTTGGTTGTAAGTAGAAGACCAATAGTTGTAATCGGAAGGTTGCTCGCCAAGCCACGAAAAACTATCATAAACACGACCTGTAGCCGGCACATACAGATACTTACGTTGCAAGGCATAAAGATTTTTCGCTTTTTCGTAATAGGCATCGTCACCAAGAGCCATGGCCAAATAACAGGCAGCTACCCCGGCCGGCCCGTTGATGCAGGAATTCGTGCCGTATTTTGTTTTGGCTGTTTCCTTCCAGCGCAACATACCCGAAGGCAACAAAGCGCGTGCGTACATCTTGTCAAAATTGCTTTGGCCATTGCTCAGGAAATCGGCATCTCCAAACAACAGATGAGCACGAACCGAAGCAATTACCATCCAGGCAATATCGTCATTAAAGTTGTTGTACAACCAACTCTTCCCTTTCCTTTGTACGAAATTGCGGTACAATTCCCGAAACATGGTTTCGTAAACAGGCTCACCGGTAGTTTCATAAGCATCGAGAATGATTTCGAACATTTCGGCATCCTCCCACCAGCCTCCGCTCCCTAATACATACCCGACGTAGGCCTTTTTATAATACTTGTTTTTCCAAGCAAGCATAATCCGATCGCGCATAGCTGCGGAATAATCCGTATCAACTTCGGAAGCTTCGATTTTCCACAGCTGTCTTTTTGCATCATCACCCGTTTTCTGGAGATGCAGGCTCAACGCAGCTCCATCTTTTGTCGAAGTAGCTTCCAGATACAAATCGGCTCCGCCGTCTTTATGCGGCTGTGTGATATAATAATGCCCGGGACGACCGGCTGCCGGTTGCAGTTCCCACTTAGCAGCCTGTGCAGCTACATTGTCCGATTGGTAAATGGCAGAAGCTTCAAGAGCATGCCCTTTCCGGTAAAGCACTTTTCCGGTATACACATTCCTGATGGTATAGCTACGGTCGGCATGTTGCTCGAAGGTCCAACGCTGTGCGGGCACCTCCGTCTCAGTCCAAAGAAGAATTGCCGCATTATTGGCCCGCGAAGCATCATCTACCCATACCGATTTGTCGACCGAGGCAGCCGAAGCAATACGATACTGCAATCCGGGAGACGGAGCGGCTGCGAGGAACAGCGGCCAAAAAATAAAAAGAAAAATCTCGTATGTCTTTTTCATAACCCCAATCTGTTTTTTTAGCGTAAACCTTCTCGAAAAGAATGGATTGTACAAGGCTCTGACAGGTAGATAGAGCTACCAGCCCGTGTTCTGAACAATGCTCCGGTTTACGTTTATTTCGCTTTGAGGTATCGGGAAAAGCTTCATCCGATCCGTAAATATACGCGTTTCCCAGACTTTTCTTTTATAAAAATGCATAACATTGCCCGTTGCCTCGGAACTCATATCCACCAACACGTCAAAACCCATCATATCACCTCCTTCGCCGCCTTTGTGCCAGGCAGGATAAACCCAACCGTCGCCTTGCTCCATTCCGGCAACTCCCCAGCGGCGCACATCGAAGTAGTGATGATTCTCGTATGCCAGCTCAATTAATCTTTCGCGTCGGATGGCGCTCAGTAGCTTGTCGGAGCTAATGTTGATGCGTTTCTCGCCCCGTGCACCCAGCGAGATATCGCCGTCGAGGCCATACTCCGCAACACCCGCACGGGTGCGAATCTTATTAAGGGTAGTGATAGCTTCTTGATAATCTCCCAACTCGGCACAAGCCTCGGCATAGTTCAGATAAATCTCCGACAAACGGATAAAGATATTGAAAGACACCTCGCCCGATTTGTAAAGTTTCTTCCGTACCAGCATCCCCGACTTAGGATAATCATGGCCGTTCTTCGCTTGACCGGAGTTGCCGTTCAAAGAGAAATCGGTGTAATAAGCCTTCGATTCATCGAAATCCCAACGACGGTTCTGAAAAGTAAAGGCCGTATAAAAACGAGGTTCACGATTATAAAACTGCTTCATGATACGGGAGTTCGAGGTAGGCGTAAAATATACATAACCCGAATACAGGTCTTTATATGGATCCACACCGGTCATCTTTCTAGTTCGGAACAAGCTGTCCTGCTCATTCGTATATCCAAAATAATCGGGGTCTTCCTCTATCCTCAGACCCTTGTTGGTGAAAAACAAATCGACGAACTGCAGGGGCACAGTCAAAGCCCCCGCTCCGTGTTGTGCATCGGTTATTCCCGTGTGTTTGGGCTTCATGTAGTAATACATATTCCAACTGTTGCGGGTACTGTAGAAAATCATCTCTTCGTTGGTCTTCCGTCCCAACGAAGCCTCGCTGACGGAGAAATAAGGATCCGAGACGGCAGCATTGGGTATCCGTACGTTGTTGTTATCCCGCAATACCAATTGAAATTTCGGGTTGTTGTCGATGAAATTCTTAGCTGCCATTTTTGCCTGCAGCCACTTCGCCTCATCGCGGGCTTTGGGAAAAAGCTTTTTTCCCGTGGCATCTTCCATATTGGCATAGTAAGGGTCACCATTGAAGAGATAGCTCGCGGCATAGAGTAAAACCTGAGATCGAATCGCCTCCACTGCCTCTCGGGTTATATTCCCTTGCGTAGTATTGTTGAGCAAACCCTCACTGTCAAAACGGGATTTCAGGTGTCCCTGCTCCAGAAGAGCGTCAAATTCACCCACCATGTAGGCCACACACTCGTCTACAGAGCTTCGCGGAATCATCATCGAATCCACAGGAGCTTCGTTATCGAAGATGCGGTTGCCGACAATGACAAAAGGCCCGTAAATCTTGAATAGATTAAAGTAATATATCGACCGCAAAGCTCGTGCTTCGGCCTTTGTCTTCAGACGGGTATCTTCGTCCATATCGGCACATGCGTCAATGCGATGCATATATATATTGGCCTTTTGAATACCTTTGTAATAGGCGCTCCACATGTTGCGTACATAGCCCGAAGAAGGATTCAAGCTTCCGTTATTTATCAGATTCGAATTGCAGTGGCTCCAGGGCAAATCGGCCTCGAGGGAAGCCGGAGTCCAAATGCCCCGCGTCTGGTCGGCACCCCCCGTATAGTTCTGATTCGACTCGTCGGGCAGATACTGATAAGTATGCGACAGCCATTCCAGCGCAGTAACCCGATTCGAAAAAACTTTATCCAAGGTCAAAGTCTCCGACGGAATTACGTCGAAATAGCCTTCGCAAGATGACAATGAAACCAAAAAAAGAATCACGATGCTGTTGATTATTCTTTTCATAACAATCGGTATTTTTTCACTCCTATTTAAAAATCAAAATTAACCCCGAGGGTATAAGTAGATACATTCGGATACTTCATCCCGTTATTCGTACTCAGTTCCGGATCCCAGAGTTTAAAGGAACTCCACGTGAAGACGTTCGAAGCCATTGCGTAAATGCGACCCCCCTTCAGGAAAGACTTCTCCGACCAGGCTTTGGGGAAGTAGAAAGAAAGGGTCAGTTGTTTCAAGCGGAGGAAACTCATATCCCGCTGCCACCAAGTACTGGGCAGGAAGTTGTTCTGGTTCGAAGGGTCGTCGCCTCCCCAAACCAGACGGGGATAGAATACTTGCTGGTTGCCGGGGTTATCCGCCGACCAACGGTCGTCGATATTCGCATACAGGGTTCCGCCACCCGAAGAGTTTTTGAAAGGATGGATACCTGCCCCCGACAGCACCCGGTCGGCACCGGCCGTCCCCTGAAAAAGAACACCCAAGCCCCAGTTTCGGTAGCGTGCATCGCCTCCGAAACCGTAGTAACAACGGGGCACATCGCCGTAACCGATAAAAGTCATGTCTTTTTCGTCGATGCGGTTGTCTTGGTTCATGTCACGATATTTGATGTCGCCGGGTCGGGTGAGCTGACCGGGATATAACTCTCCGAAATGCCGAATATTCCGGTCTTTAATGTCTTGTTCGCTGGTATAGAGACCTTCGGCCACATAGCCAAAGCGTGCCAGCACATTACGACCAACGGAGTTACGCCAACTTTCCTCGAAGACCTCTTTGCCGTCTTCCAACACCACGTCCTGATTGAAGGTAATATTCCCCTGCAGGGAGAGGAAGAAATTTTTACTAAGCTGTTTGCTGTAATTGACCGAAGCTTCGATTCCGCGGTTATCGACCATACCGATATTCCCGGCGGGTTTCACCGCAAAGCCGGAGTAAGCGGGCAGGTTGTCTCGCGAGACGTAGATGTGGCTCCGGCGTTCCTTGAATATATCGAAAACAACAGACAAAGCATTGTTCAGGAAGTTTATCTCCAACCCCAAGTCCTGTTTATGCATAATCGACCAACGGGCCTGATAACCGTATTTTCCGATTCCAAGCGCTTTGTTCACCATGCCGTCGCTTCCGTATATGGGATATTTCTCTTCTTTTTTATCGTCTTTCTTCTCGTCAATGGAGGTTTCGTAGCCGAAGCGCACGTTGCTGTCCAGCACATCGTTGCCCACAATACCGTTCGAATAACGTATTTTCAAGAAGGGTATCACGCGGCTCAGATCTCCCCAAAAAGCTTCGTTGCTGGGTACCCAACCCACAGCCACGGCCGGGAAGAAACCCATCCGGTTTCCGGGCGAGAAGTTCTCCGAACCGGTATAGCCTCCGTTCAATTCCAGAAAGTAACGGTCTCGGTAAGAGTAAGTCAGTCGTGATGAGACACCGAGCTGCTTGTAAGGAAGCAGTTTATACTTATCATCCGAGTTAGGATCGCGGTAGTTGCGCATGTGCATGTGCAGGAGGGCCGTTACGTTGTGCCGGCTGTCGAAAGTACGGTTGTAATTCAAAGCACCTTCGAGGTAAAAAGTACGATAGGAGAAACGGTCCGAACCGATATTCATACCGGGTGTACCGACAAAGGCCTCTTCGAACAGTATATTCCCTTCGGAGTCCATCACATCACCCAGAAACAGACCTTGCTCGTTCTTCGTTCCTTTCGGTTTCCAGGTGCTCTTGTTGATCCGGTAATTGATGTTCTGATTGTCTTTCACATCGAATGCCAGCAGAGCGTGCGCCTTAAGCCCTTTCAGGAAGGGCAGGAAGTCGAGCTGCTGCGTAATTTTCAGGTTGGAGTTCACCTGCGTCCGGTATTCGTTCTTATAACCTCTTTTGGTCAACTCGCCGTAAGGGTTATCCAACTCGCGCTGAGTACGGCTGAAACCCGGATTGCGACCATCGGGATATTCAATCGGATACATCACGGGGTTGATATTCATCGCCCGCGAGAAAATATCGTTCAGGCTACGTTCCGGATAATTTCCGCCCGTAAAGTAGCCGTTCACACCCACATCAACCACCGTTTTCTTCGTCGCTTTGAGGCTTACGTTGGTCAGGAAGTTGTAACGATTGAAGGTTATCTCACTGCTGTAGTCCTGATGCGGGTCGGTTTTCGTCAGACCTTTTTCGTCGTAATACGAGAGCGAAACGTAATAAGACGCATTGGGAGCTCCTCCACGGATATTGACATTAGCCCGGCGGTTGCGCCCGAATTTATTGTAGAGAGCATCCACCCAGTCCACATTCGGGTAGAGGTATTTGTTCACGGGCAGGCTGCCTTCGTTAGGCAAGAGCCCGTCGGCTATCTGCGTATTGCGGATATAGGCCTCACTGTAATAGTCGATACCGTGACGATTGCGATAAGCCTCGTTGGCAGCGTGCATATACTGGTAGGCATCCACCAGTTTGGGCAGACGGGTAAGCGAAGTGATTCCTTCGTAATAATCGACCGAGAAACGAGGTTGACTCACCACACCGGGCTTGGTGGTGATGATGATTACGCCGTTTCCGCCCCGGGTACCGTACACTGCCGTGGAGGAAGCATCCTTAAGAATGGTTACCGATTCGATGTCCTCCGGGTCTATCTGCCGGTAATCGCGCTCGATACCGTCCACCAGAACCAGAGGACCTTGGTTCGTATTGGTCATCGACGAAATACCTCGAATCCAGATATCCGAATCGTCCTGTCCCGGCACACCCGTGCGCTGCACCGCAACCAGTCCCGAGATACGCCCGGCCAGCACGTTGCTCATGTTTGATACCGGTGCTTTGACGTGCTCCATCTTCAGGGTGGACTGTGCTCCTACAATCGATACCCGCCGCTGCAAACCATGGCCCACCACCTGAATCTCGTCCAGCACATTCACACTTGCCTTCAGCACGATATCCATCACCGAAGCCGTCACCCGACGCTCCTGACTCTCGTAACCCAAATAATTAATCTGCAAAACGGCATCTTTCGACGTAAGCAAGATGCTATACGTTCCGTTAGCGTCGGTCATTGCTCCACGCCCGCTACCCTTCTCGATCAAACTGACACCTGCCAGCAACTCGCCCGACTCATCGCTCACACGGCCTGTGACCCGAAAGCCCTGGGCCTGCAAAACATGGACAAGCCCCAACATCAATGCGATTAACACATAATTCCTCTTTTTCATCATAACAGCTTATTATTTTTTTAAATACCTCCGGGCTACGTTGCGAGGAGGAATCGCGTATGCCCTTACTCCTTCATCTCCTTGCGTCCACCGCTCCGCTTCGGGAAATTCCAGAAAAAAATCCGAAGCGACACAGGCAGCTACCTAACAAACATCTATAGTCTTATAAAGAAATATTATCGGAATACTAAACTTAAAATAAAATGTCGCACTAAAACAGTATCAACTAATAATCAAAATAAATATCCCTAAACATATATTT
>BDEJ01000054.1 GCA_001653155.1 Porphyromonadaceae bacterium H1 | reverse complement strand
AAATAAATATCCCTAAACATATATTTTATCAAATCGTAAATAAAATAAAAATTACATGGAAGTAATTTCTAAAAAACAAACAGACGATAAAACATATAAAATAAAAATCAACCAAGAATAAACAGGATTTACAATACTATAAAAATATTTTACAAATCACTAAACAATCATACAGAAACTTGAATCAGTCCTTACAAGAAACAAATCAAGCTACAATAAAAAAAACACAAAACAATATCCCAGTAAAGAGAACGAACACATCAATAATTAAACTTTACTGCTCCCTCGGGAGCAGTAAAGTTTATAGAATTTTACCGGCAAAGTACCTTGGCCACCGAGCTGCGTCCGTCGTGCATAATACGCAGCAGGTATATTCCGGCACCGGGCAAGCTTAGCTCCACTCGATTGTCAGCCTGAACCTGCAGCATGCTCTGTCCGCTGAGATTCAGCACTTGAATGCGGCAGCCTTCTTCCAGTCCGAAGACAAAGAGACGCCTTCCTTCGGTATAGAAGCTATAGCTGAATTCGTTCTGCGGAGCGGTCAACGCCGTTTTCTTGCCCACTTGCTTAAGAGTGGGGTAAGCAGCTCCTTCTTCGATGCTCCATATCTTGTCGAAATCCCAACCCAGAGCCGTATAAGTGGCTTGCTTCTTGAGGTTGTCAGCCGATACGGCAAGAGCTTCTTCGAGTACTCCGGCTTGTGGTCCGGCCAGTACCCACTGCTTGGCATTGGTCGTCAGCGTAGCTTCCTCGTTGTAACGATTGTTGAGGAACTTCTTTATCGTTCCGCGTTCTACGTCGCCGTCTTTCATATTTCCGGCAATGTGGTATCCGGCAACCTCCTTGCTGACGATGTTTCCGATAGCAACGCATCCGGATATTTCGATATCTCCTTTTTTGTCAATCAACCCGATGATGCCACCCGACCATCCGCGCGAAACGGCATTGAGATTGCCCGCAAAGTAGCTGTTTTCCACGCGAACCGTCCCGGCCGTCACGCCGAAGAATCCGCCCACTTGCTGTCCGGCAGTGATATCCACCTGGGCATAACAGTTGCGAATGCTGACATTATCGCTTTTGCCGCCAACAAATCCACCGACGTGATCTTTTCCGGTAATTTCGCCCGTAACGTAGCACTCCTCGATGGTCGTATTGCGACAAGCACCGACCAGTCCTCCGATATCCACTCCTTTATCTTTCGAGAGGCCTTCGAACTTGATGTTTTCCACACCCAGTTTCTTGATCAAGGCGCCATCGGTAGCGTTGAAGAGACCTTTTACATTCTCTCCTCCAGTTTTGATAACAGCGTTGCGCACCACGTAGCCGTTCCCGTCAAACTGCCCGGTGAAAGGCAAAGACGAAGAACCGAAGCCCGGGAAGTCAACACCGGAAAGGTCGATATTGTTCGTCAGTCTGAATTTAGCGAAGAGCTTGTTGTTTATTTTCAGGAACTCTTCGACATTGCCAATTTCGTTGAAGGCATCGCGCAAAATAACCTCCACATCGAACTCGGTTTTATCCATTTTGAGTGTTGCGGCCAAAGCAGCATCCGAGGCCAGAGCCAACTTGGCTATACCACCCTGCGAGAGGGTATTTTCGGTAACGTAAAGCCAGCTTCCATCCAGTTCGACCAGATTGCCGCCACCCGTTACCGAGAATTTCAAGTCTTGCCCTGTCGAGGGAATAATCTTTTTCAGGTCGAGAGCATCGGTCGAACCGGAATACCACACGAGGTAAGGCAAGGCGGGAATACCGTAAACTTTCGAGCTGAGGGGCGCTTTCTGCCAAGCCAGTATGGGATAAAGTTTACCTTCCGTGCCGGCGACAAACTGCCAAACCGTATTGAAATCCCAACCGAGGGTATTTTGGAAGAAAGTCTTCGTACGAGCGTCGTTATCGTTGCTGAGGTTGGCTCCGTTCCGGTCGTTATCTTTTTGCCCTTCCTGTACAGCAGCATTCTTCGGATTCGTTCCAAAATAGGATTGTTGCTTCGACCAGTTGTTGATAAACTTCATGGCGTATTTCCCGCTTTCGGGCCCCCGTGAACCCCAGTCGCCTATGCGGTAAGTCTTCTCTCCGCAATAGCCTCCCGCAGCCAGATTGATGTTGTTTTTGATTTCACCCGGGTCGTCGCTATCTACCAATGAGACGATAGCAGCGGCACGGCCTTTCTCGGCCTGTACTTCGCCGGAGAAATAGCAATTCTCGATGATACCGCCGCGAACGATACCCACAAGGCCACCCGCTTGATACTGGCGGGAATAGACCTGAGCTCCGGAGTGTGAATTGCGTACTGTAGCATAGCGCTTCTCTTTCACTTCGGAAATACCTTTGTCTGGGTCGGCCGGAGTTACTACGGCATCGTAACTACGCATGGCTCCGACCAAAGCACCCACGTGATCGCGTCCCGCGATGTAGGAGTCGGCTACATAACACTGGTCAATCAAGCCCCCTTTCATATTCCCGACAAGGGCAGCGACATCTTCATTCCCCACGACGTAGGCTCGCTCGATGCCGAGCTTGGTAATTTCGGCTCCTTCCGTTTCGGAGAAAAGACCTTTGTTACGCTTCTCTTTATCGTCAACCCTCAGACCGTAAATAATCTTACCGTTACCGTTCAGTTTACCTTTAAAGGTTCCGAGCGGAGTCCAGTCTTTCGTAAGGGTGATGTCATTCATCAGAGTAAATTCGCCGTTCAAGTCGTATTTGATGTTGAAAAGATCCGCCTCGCTTGTGATCTTATAGGATATGCCTTCCACTTTCAGGTTGTACTTCAGGGTAAGCCCTTTGGCATATTCGTCTCCGGTGGTCGAGAAGCTAATTTCGGTGCTTCCGTCCTTATGAAACTCAACAAGCCCGTCGTCGTTAATTGAAGCCACATCGCTCCGGGAGCTGTGACAGCTTACCTTTCGTCCCAAGGCGGAAGCCACCCGGGTGGCATGTTTTCCTCCTGGTAAAGCCCTCGAAGGGAAGGCCTCAAAATAAATGGCATCCGCATCGAGGGGATAACTCTGACCGGCCAGAATGGGGAATTTACCGTCTTCCATCTTCCATACGTCGGGGCTCCAACCCAAGGTTGTATAAAAAGCTGCCGATTTGAGGGAGGCGAGATCTTTATGCTCACCGTCCACACCGGCGGGATTGCTTTCTCCTTCGGTATAGGGTTTACCTTTCACTTCCACTTTGGTAGCTTCCCAGGAATAATTATTGGCTAAAGTAACACTGTGGGAGGCCGGGCTGCCCAATACTCGGTTAGCTTCGTCGCCTCCCAGATAAGCAGCCATGGATATCGATTTCTCTATTTTCGTAGTTTTCCCGTCGGCCAAGGCAGCAATACCACCGGTACGGCCCGAAGGGCAATAAGCAACACCGGCAAAGTAGGTATTGCTGATCTCAATGGCCACGGTGGTCCCGATGATACCACCGGCCTGCCAACTGCTACTTTTCACCAAAGCTGTAGAGAAACAGTCCTTAATCGTGCTGAGGTCGTCCTCCGCTCCGGCCGACTTTGTGCCACCTACAATGCCTCCTACGTGGTCTTTGCCTTGCACGATACCCGAAGTATAGCATTTTTCAAGAGTCGTGGGAGCATAGGCGCGGCCGACAACAGCTCCGACATCCTGCTTGCCATAGAAGTGCACGTTTATCAGCTTCAGGTTTTTAATCACCGCGCCTTCCGCCACACCGATCAATCCGACACCGTTCCGGTTCGAGTCCTCGCAGCGAAGTCCGTAAATAGTTTTTCCGTTTCCGTCGATAGTTCCGGAAAACTTCGCTTTGTCATCTCCGATGGGTTGCCAGTCGGAGGCCAACGTAATATCGCTTACCAGTTTATACTCACCGCTCAGGTTCTTGGCGATGTCGCGCAGCTGCGCTTCGGTAGCAATCTCAATCACCTGACCGAAGCCAAGGACGGGAAGGAAACCGACAGCCACTGCCACAAGCAGATGTCTGAATAGTTGTAGTTTTACGTTCATGATACTTAAAATTTAATAGATTATACTTCTGTTTTTCTTCAACATTTTTTTAAAGCACAATGTTAGCTATATAAAACGGATTCCCCAAGCTCCTCAAAGGCACAAACGGCCAGTTTGAACGATTATGACCCTTTTTATGTCCATTACGTCCCTCCCATCATGCTTCTTCGCGCTTCCTATGAGCCTCTTTATAGTTCTTGGGGGACATTTTATACTTCTCCGCAAACTCGCGGTAAAAGTAAGACTTGTTGGTAATCCCCACCCGGTATATCACTTCTTTGATGGATAAATCGGTGTTTATCAGAAGGCGCGAAGCATAGAAGAGCTTGTATTCCTTGATGTAGTTCGAGGGAGCGATGTCCAGTAATTGCTTCATCTTCCGGTACAGGTTGCGCGAAGACATCTTCATTTTATCGGCTACGAAGTCGGGGCCCAGTTTGGTATTGGAAATATTATCGTCGAGCACTTGCGTAAGTTCTTCTATGAACTCACGGTCTTTCTGATGCATCAACTTACCCTGGCTGTATTCAAAAGCACTGGCGACGCTGTCGTAATACTCTTTCACGCAATCCTTGTTGAGCAGGAAACGATTGACGATGGAAAGCAAGACCTCCGAGGAAAAAGGTTTGGTAACATAAGCATCCACTCCCGTGGCATAGCCTTCTATCTGGTCTTTCTCTTCCACCTTAGCCGTAAGGGCTATAATGGGTATTTGTCTGTGATACTTGTCCTCCCGCACTTGTTTCACTAAGGACAGGCCGTCCATTTCGGGCATCATAATATCCGTAATAATCAAGTCGGGGCTTTGAATCTTCAAAAGTTCCAGCGCTTCCGAGGCGCTATATACGCCTTTAACAAAGTAGTGTGCCGCAAGAATATCGTTTACCAGTTCGATAATTTCAGGGTTATCGTCAACCGCTAATATAAAGCGGCGGCCGTCGTACTCGAAGCCCGATTCGACGGCAGGCTGCTGCGAGGTCTCTTCTTTTTCTGCCGGAGGAATCGAAGCAGGCTCAGAATACTCCTCCTCATCCGTGAAGGAGGAAGCTTGCGAAAGATTGGGCAGCACCACCGTAAAGCGTGTAAAATGTCCCTCTTCGCTTTCGACACGGATTTCTCCTTCGAGCAACTTCACCAGGCTGTGGCATATATTCAGTCCCAGACCGTGACGTGCCGTCATCTGGTTGTTGGCATTGACGTTGGTGTCTTCCAGAATGCGGTAGCGGTTAAAAATCTTATCAATATCCTCCGCAGGAATACCTCGTCCATTGTTTTGCAAGTCCAGATGGAGTTTTCCTCCTTCGAGAAAGATACGTATCAACACCTTACCTCCCACAGGAGTGTATTTCAGTGCATTGGAAGTGAGGTTCGATACGATTTTTTTAAAACTCGTAGAGTCGGTGTACCAATTCAGATGTTCTTGCATGTCGCAAACAAACTCGATGCGGTTTTGGAGGGCAAGAGCAGCAAAGGAAGCCAACAAGTTATGCAGAAGCCGGTTCAAATCCACGTTTTTCAGTTCGAGAGGCCTGTGGCCGGTCTCTTCAATCTTCCGGTAGTCGAGTATCTCACGCACCAGTTCGGTAAGGCTCTGCACGTTATTCTGCAAAATACCCAGATACTTGGCGACGCCTTCGTTGTGTTCTTCCTTCCTTATTTGCTCCACCGCACCGTTGATCAGAGTCAGCGGGGTGTAAAACTCGTGGGTTATGTTCGTAAAGAAACGCAGTTTCGATTCATACATTTTCTCCTTCTGCTCCTCCTTGATCCTGCGGGCCATCAAGCGGTGCTTGCGTTCCAACCTATTGCGTAGCTGACGGTAAAGGAGGAAAAGCAAGAGCAGAAACAAGACAAAGTAAGCCACACGCGCCGGCAGGGACAAATACCAGGGTGGCAGCACTTCTATCTTCAGGCTGTAGACATTTTCGTCGGCATACAGCACGTCGCTTTTGTACTTTACTCTCAGGGTGTAGGTTCCGGGCGGGAGCTTGGTCACCTGTATCTCCGATTCTTTCTGGAGGGAGTTCCAATTCGTATCGTAGTTGTCGAGGCGGTAGGAATAGTCGTAGTTGTCGCCGTGTATGTAGTCCAATACGGCAAAAGATATGCGGAAGGTATTCTGGTTGCTCTCGAGCCGCAAGATTTTGTCCGGATCGGAATTGTATTCGTAGAGGGTTTGAAGCTTGCCGAAGCAGTTGAGTTCGGTAAACATCAGTTCCGGTTTGAAGTAAGTCTCGCTGTTACCGTTCTGAGGCTCTATCCAGACCAGTCCGTTCACTCCTCCGAAAAACAGGCGATGCGTCAGCGGACAAAACCAATAAGCATCATCGGAATACTCCGAAACGGCTATTTGAGGTGATTTCACATTCAGAAAGGATTCATTGGCCGGATTGTACTTCACCAAGCCTTTGTTGGTGCTGAGCCAGATGACACCCTTATCGTCTTTGAGAATGCCGTGAATCATATCGTTGATAATGCCGTTGTGACGTCCGAACTGCTTTATTTCGTTGCTTCCGTCGGCCGACATTTTTATCTGCGTCATACCCGATCCGGAACCTACGTAAAGTATGGAGTCGCCGTCGAGAAAGAGGGAAATGATGTCACCGATACCTTTTTTACGGGCATTATCCATCGAGATAAAACCGTATTTACCGCTGTGGACATCCACCTGCAAAACACCATAGCCCCGCCGACTGCCCAGAAAGAGTCTGGAATGACCGTCGTAAATCATGGCGTAATATTCGTCTTCGAGGAGGGCCCCGTCCTTTTCGATGCCGAGGCTTTGCTTGCTTTTGATACAGTAGGGATGCCGGGTCTTATCCACAAGCACACGACAAAGCCCATTGGCCGAGACCCAAAGCGTGGAATCGTTTATTTCGCAAAGGGAGTGGGGCTTCACAATCTTATTGCTCTCATCGGAAGCTTCGAGTTGGAATATAGCCTGTTTCTTGTAGGAGTAGTAAAAAACACCGTCGTCGCTGGCCAGCCACAAGTCGTCGGGGTTGTAACGACTTCTGACGAAGGAAAAGACAGGACTTTCGTAAAAGCCTGAGTACATCATGATGCGCTGGATATTGGCATGAGGGATTTTCGAATCGCCGAAGCGCTCGTAGTCTTTAATGCGGAATATGCCGTCGCCTTTCGTTCCGATCCAAAGGCTACGCTCCTCGTCGGTATAGAACGAGCGAACAGGCCGGCGGGCGGTGAAAGGCAGATTTTCAAGGAGGATGTTACTGAATTTGTCCTTCTCGCTGTAATAAAGCTGCACTCCGCGACCGTCGGTACCAACCCACAGAGCATCCTGAAAGCGGTCCTTACAAAGTCCGAATGCACCGATAGTCAGGTTGATGGCTTCGATGTCATCAGAGCCCCCCGACATGTTGAGCTTAATCAGTCCGCTGTAGATAAAAGCGATAAAAATATCGTTCTGGAAAAAGACGAGCGAAGACACCTGGCTGTATTGGGCAATAAGGGCCGAAAGATCGCGCAGGAACATTTTGTGCTGCCGTCTGTAATCGTAGAAGTAAAGCTTGTTGGCGTCGTCGATGAAATAAATATTTCCATCCTCGTAGAAGACTTGCCGGATGCTCCGCTCGTGGATCGTACGCTCCTGAATGGAGAGGTTGTAATTGCGGTCTCCGGAGTCGTTTCGGTACATACTGAGGAAATGTAGCCTCCCATCGGAACGCACCACGCAGAGACGCCCCTCTTCATCAGAAAAGAAGGATTTGATGTCGCGTTTGCGAGCGGCATAAGGCAATTCGCAGAAGCGCTTCCCGGAAAGCTCGTAGAAGTCGATGCAACTGTCCTTAGCCACCAGCCAGGTCATGTTCCGCTTGCTATCGGTAGTGATCAGGTCTATTTTCTTATACTGCGGATAACTCTCGACAACCCGGCGCTCCCTGATGGAAAACTTGTCCAGTCCTTCTTGTGTTGCCACCCATAGAAACTCTTTATCAAGGCTTTGTATGTTATGAATGTTGTTACCCGAAAGGGAATTGGGGTTATCCTGTTCGTAGCGGAAGGTGCTAACACGGCTGCCGTCGTAGAGGTTGAGTCCGTCGTAAGTACCGAGCCACATAAAGCCGTAAGCATCCTGATGCATGCACAGGATGGCGTTGTTCGAAAGCATGTTGTTGAGCTTTTCGGGGTTGTGCAAAGCAAAGGATGCCCGCAACAAAAGCGGAATCAGGCAAAGCAGCAAGAGGAGGATAATACGGCTGTTTTTCATCGCATCGGGATAATTATAAAAAAACGAGGAAGCTTTCCCCTACTCCGCCGTCGAGAAGGAATAGGGGTAATCCGCCGGAGCATTTCCCCGCTGAAGATTCGGCTTATCGCCCATCCGCATACGTATTTTAGCGCCTCGCAACAAAACATCGTGTTTGAGGTAGTTTTTCGTATAGCGGGCACCATTCAGCCTCAACTCCTGTATGTAGCGCATACGGTCGCTATTCCCGCGGGCGGTGATTTCTATTTTCCTTCCGTTTTGCAGCAGGATGCTGGCTTTGGGGAAGAGCGGCGCCCCGAGGACGTATTCATCACTTCCCGGACAGACGGGGTAAAAGCCGAGGGCCGAGAAGACGTACCAGGCCGAGGTCTGTCCGTTATCCTCATCGCCGCAATAGCCATCCGGACCGGGAGTATAGAGGCGGGTCATGGCTTCGCGAATCCAATACTGGCTTTTCCAAGGCCGGCCGGCGTAGTTGTAAAGGTAAATCATGTGCTGGATGGGTTGGTTACCGTGGGCATACTGTCCCATGTTGATAACCTGCATCTCGCGCATCTCGTGTATGAGCTTCCGTCTGGTATCGCTCCCCGGCCCGAAAGTAGGAGGCATGGTAAAGACGGAATCGAGCATGGCGACAAACTTCTTCTCGCCACCCATCAAATCGATCAACCCCTGCACGTCGTGAAATACCGACCAGGAATAATGCCAGCTGTTGCCTTCGGTGAAGGCATCCCACCACTGCTCGGGGTGGAAGTTCGCCGGAAAACTGCCATCGGCATTCCGACCGCTCATCAGTCCGAAAGCCGGATTGAAGAGATTCCGGTAATTCATCGCCCGCTTTTTATACACATCCAACTCGAAGGAGGGACGCTCCAGGCGCTTGCCCAAACGATAAATGCACCAATCGTTGTAGGCATATTCGAGGCTACGCGCCGCACTCTGGTTCATGCTGTAGGGAAGGTATCCGAGCTGGTTGTACTCGTTGTATCCGTAGCGGCCCGAAGAAGTAACACGAGGATGCTGGTTGTTGGCCCCGTGCAGAAGGGCCTCGTACATCTTTTCGGCATCGATACCGGCATCGATACCTTTAAGACAGGCATCGGCTACGACGGAAGCCGAGTTGTTTCCCACCATGCAATCGCGGTGACCGGGGCTGGCCCATTCGGGGTAAAAGCCGCTTTCGAGATAAGAATTATAGAATCCGGCCTGCATCTGAGTGGCCATATCGGGGTAAACAAGGTTGATAAAGGGCATCAGGCTGCGAAAGGTATCCCAGAATCCCGTATCGGTAAACATATATCCCGGCAATACCTCGCCGGTATGAGGGCTATAGTGTTGTATCCGCCCTTGGGCGTCGAACTCGTGCAGCATGCGGGGGAAGAGCAGACTGCGGTAGAGGCAGGAGTAGAAGGTACGCAGGCGGTCGATGTTGTCGCTCTCCACCTGCACGCGGCCCAGCACCTCGTTCCAGCGTTGACGGCCCTGCTCTTTCAAGGCATCGAAGCCGTCGTTGCCCAGTTCGCGCAAGTTCAGCTCGGCCTGTTCGAAGCTGATGAAGGACGAAGCTACCCGGACATGCAGCGGCTCTCCCTGCGTGGTAGCAAAGCCCACAATGGCGCCTGCATGCTCGTGGCTTATCTCCAGCCGCCCTTCATGCACTTTCTTAGCGCCCACAGCCGCCTGATAACGGAAGGGTTTGTCGAATACCAGCACGAAGTAATTTTTAAAGTTTTCGGGCACTCCTCCGCTGTTGCGGCTGCTGTATCCGATGATTTTGCGCTCGTGGGGTATAATCTTCACGTAGGAACCTTTGTCGAAGGCATCGATTACGACGTAGGAGTCCGTCCCCGTGGGGAATCCGAAGCGGAAGCAGGCAGCCCGTTCCGTGGGTGTCATTTCGGCCGTCACGTGGTGGTCGGCCAGGTAGACCTTATAGTAATGCGGAGCCACGACCTCGGTCTTGTGGCTAAACCAGCTGGCTCGCTCGTTCTGCTCGAAGACGGGCTTTCCCGTGAGCGGCATCAGGGCAAACTGTCCGTAGTCGTTAATCCAAGGGCTGGGTTGATGCGTTTGGCGGAAGCCTTTGATACGGTCGGCGTGGTAGGTGTAAAGCCAGCCATCGCCCATGTTGCCCGTCTGCGGGCTCCAGAAGTTCATTCCCCAAGGCCGGGCTATGGCCGGGTAGACGTTACCGTTCGAGAGTTCGAACTTCGAATCCGTACCCATAAGCGGGTTCACGTATTGCACCCAGTCCGTAGCCGACCAAGCCGGAAAACCCAAACAAGAAAGAGCTAAAAGAAAAAAATGTTTTTTCAGTCGAAATAATAGCTTATTCATAAACACAATGATACCTTATATTATATGCTAAATGTAAAAAATAGCCACAACTGCCTGCAAAATTACACAAGAGATTGCTATCCGAAAGCCTCCCACCCGGTAAAACAGGTATTCCATTCGACCCTATCGGTATTCGATTTGCCGCAAAGCGCAGCAACAAGGGCCCCTCAATCCTCCCTTTGAGCAAGAAAGAAGTACGCGCAGCGGGGAGAGGTTCGGGAAAAATTTGAAATTAGGAATTATCAATTACGAATTACTGTCTAAACCTCCCGAACTACGCACACAAATCTCCCCTTGAGACGAAGGGGAGTACCGCGAAGCGGGGTGGGGTTTGCGGAAAGCACAGAATATCTAAGCTTCTAACCCCTCCGGGCTTCGCTCTCGTCCCCTTAAGCATAAGGGAAAATTATTTGGAAGAGAAAATGAAGAAGGCTCAAAATAATTGACTTCATGCCTTCGCTCTACGAATCTCCCCTTTAGTCAACCGGGAGTACGCAGCAGGGAGGGGTTTGCGGAAAAGCACGAATTACAGTCTAACCCCTCCGGGCTGCGCTCTCGTCCCCTTAAGCATAAGGGGAAATTATTTGGAAGAGAAAATTAAGAAAGCTGCAAAAAATTGACCTCATGCCTCCGAGCTCCTCCCTACGAATCTCCCCTTTAGCCAACCGGGAGTACCGCGCAGCGGGGAGGGGTTTGGAAGAAATCACGAATTACAGTCTAACCCCTCCGGGCTGCGCTCTCGTCCCCTTGAACACAAGGGGACATTCGGGGAAAGAGAAAATTTAAGAACAGCATCCGAACTTTTCCTCCAAAAAACAAAAAAATCAAGATGAAAATCCGGTATTTTTTCCCTGCCGGACGGAAAAAATCCCCCGAAAACCGCCTCTTTTCACAAGCCTCAAATGCTAAAAAAACAAAAAACTTTTTTGCCTGCGCACGTGCGCAAGTCTTTTTTT
>BDEJ01000053.1 GCA_001653155.1 Porphyromonadaceae bacterium H1 | reverse complement strand
ATTTATAATATATAATGAAATATAAAAATAACCCGTCTTTGTTTAGCTGCTAAGGATTTATGTTCTATTTTCGTAAATCAAAATGCTCTTAATAAAAACTAATAAATAGATTCTTATTTCGATGAAGAGAGGAGCTATTCTTACAGCTTTTACGATTTTTAGTCTGCTGTGTGCTTCGGCGCAACATGTAGAGCCATTATTCGAATTTGCCCTTGTTACGGATGTTCATATCAGTAGGGAGAGCACGGCAGTAGAAGATCTTGAACGCACAATTGCTTCAATAAATAAAAATCCGGCTATTCAGTTTGTGTTGCTTCCCGGTGATTTGACCGAGAACGGTGAAACGGCCGTTCTTCTGCAGACTAAAAAAATGCTGGACAATTTGAATGTCCCTTATTTCGCAGTGCCGGGAAATCATGAAACGAAATGGAGTGAGTCGGGGGCTACGGATTTCCCGAAAATATTTGGAAGCGATCGTTTCCGCTTCGAATGGCAGAACTTTGTTTTTTTGGCTTTCAATAGCGGCCCCATTATTCGTATGATGGACGGACATGTCGGCATTTCGGACTTGCTTTGGCTCAAGCAAGAACTTGAGGCCACCGATCCGCTAAAAAACATTATCATTGTTACGCATTATCCTTTGCAGAGCGGGGATGTGGATAACTGGTATGAAGTAACCGATCTTATCAGGCAGTACAGCGTAAAAGCGGTTCTGAGCGGACATCATCACCGGAATAACCTTGTTAGCTACGATGGCATACCGGCCTTTATCAATCGTTCCAACCTCCGCGCTAAGGAGGCTGTCGGTGGTTATTCGCTGTTTAGCGTGACCCCCGATTCGATTATTGTGCGGGAGCAGCTAATCGGGCAGGAGCCTCGTCGTTGGGGTGCTTATTCGCTGCGAACAAAATACTTTGAGAAAGACCCTTCGGGCTACGAACGGCCCGACTACAGTGTGAATGTTCAATATCCGGCCGTAAAAAAACAATGGATGTTCCGTACGAAGGCAGCTATTTATGCTCCTCCGCTTGCTTACGGACAGCGGGTTTATGTGGTGGATGATTCCGGCTTTTTGTCCTGTCTTTCGCTTAAAAACGGATCACTTCTCTGGCAGTTCGAAACGGAAGGACGTATTTTGGGGCAGCCAGCCATAGGCCGGTCGCTTGTCGTTTTTGGCTCTGCCGACGGCTGTATATATGCAGTGGATGCCGATTCCGGATCTTTGCGCTGGAAAGTGAAAACCGGCGCTCCCGTATTAGGAGCTGTCCGAATAGAAAAGGGCAAGGCTTACGTAGGAGGTAGCGACAGGAAATTTCGTTGTCTCGACCTTAAAACCGGTGCCTTGTTGTGGAGTTATGATGCCCTGGGAGGATACGTTGAAACCCTACCTTTGATATGGAAGGATTTGGTGATTTTCGGAGCCTGGGACAGCTATATGTATGCTTTGAATAAGAAAGACGGAAGTCTGCGTTGGAAATGGAACAACGGAAACTCCCGCATGCATTTTTCTCCGGCTGCGGTTTGGCCGGTTGCTGCAAAGGGAAAACTCTTCTTCTCGGCGCCCGATAGAACTTTGAATGCACTGGACCTGAAAACCGGAAAAACAGTCTGGAGAACAAAAGAGTCCATGGTGCGTGAAACCATTGCCTTGTCGGCCGATAAAAAAAGGATTTACAGTAAAACAATGCAAGACAGTGTCGTCTGCTATGCTACTTCGAGCCTTGTACCGCAGAAGCTTTGGTCGAGCTATGTCGCTTATGGTTATGACCATGCGCCCACGATGCCGGTGGAAAAAGGAAAGCTCTTTGGTACTACGAAAAATGGACTTATTTTTGCGCTCGACCCGCTTAGCGGTCGTGTGATATGGAAACACAAAGTGGGCAACTCATTGATTCATGTGGCGCCGATAGATTCAAATTCCTGCTTGTTCACAAATGCCGAGGGATATGTGGGCTTGCTTGTTTACAAGGAAAAACTTCTTTTGCAGGGTAATTAGGAATAAAACAGGAGCATAGGCAGGCCTCCCCTACGCCGAAAGAGTTTATGATACACTACTGAAAATAAAATATTTAGAAAATACAAGAATATGAAAATCAATTGTTTTATTCCGTATCAAAATACGGATGAAGTACGGGAAACGATAAAATCACTCAAAGAATCTCCGTTGGTAGCCGATATCTACTTGCTTGCGGAGGCCGGGAGCGTGCCGGAGGATAGCGCTTGCAGACTGCTTCCTGTGGATTCGCTGCGCTCTACCGCTACGATAAAAAGTATTGCCGCTCAGTCGGATGCAGACTACACGCTTATTTACACAAAATCCTCCGAGCTGAATTTCGGTTATTTTGCCTTGGAACGTATGCTTCAAATAGCTCTGAACTCGGGAGCCGGCATGGTTTACAGCGATCATTACCAGATGAAAGAAGGCAAGAAAACAAATATGCCTCTTATTGCTTATCAAAAAGGCAGTTTGCGCGATGACTTTAATTTTGGATCCGTTTTGCTGTACAAAAGCAGTGTTTTAAAAAAAGCCGTTTCCGAGATGACGGCCGACTATGCGCATGCCGGTCTCTACGATTTGCGTTTACAGGTTTCGCGACACGCCGACTTGGTGCATATTAACGAATATCTCTACACCGAAATAGAACATGATAACCGTAAGAGCGGCGAGAAGCTTTTCGATTACGTAGACCCTAAAAACCGAGCTATACAGATTGAAATGGAGCAGGCTTGCACCGAGCATCTGAAAAAAACAGGAGCCTATCTCAAGCCTGAGTTCAAAAAAGTTGATTTTGATGTTGATTTTGCCATCGAAGCCTCTGTTATCATCCCCGTTCGGAATCGTGTCAAGACCATTAGCGATGCCATCCGTTCGGTGCTTTGCCAAAAAACGAATTTTTCCTTCAACTTGATTGTTGTCGATAACTACTCCAACGACGGAACAAGTGAGGCGATTCGTAGTTTCGCTTCCGACGAACGCCTGATTCACATCATCCCCGAAAATAAAGACTTGGGAATTGGCGGTTGCTGGAATACGGGTGTCTTCCATCCTCAGTGCGGAAAGTTTGCCGTACAGTTGGATAGCGACGATGTGTATTCGGATGAAAATACACTTCAGAAGATCGTAGATGCCTTTTACGAGCAGAACTGTGCTATGGTGGTTGGTACTTATATGCTTACGGACTTTAATATGAATATGATTGCTCCGGGAATCATTGACCATAAAGAATGGACTCCTGAAAACGGACGCAACAATGCCCTTCGGATCAACGGACTAGGAGCTCCGAGAGCCTTCTTCACCCCTTTGTTGCGTGAGATAAGAGTACCGAACACAAGTTACGGCGAGGATTATGCTTTGGGACTCTCCTTTTCGCGCTACTATCAGATTGGCCGCATCTATGATGTACTCTATTATTGCCGTCGCTGGGAAGATAACTCCGATGCTTCTCTGGATGTGGTTAAGATGAATGCTCACAATACATATAAGGACAGGTTGCGTAGCTGGGAACTTGAAGCGCGCATCGCAGCAAACAAAGAAAAAAAAGCATAGCTCTGTGTTTATGATGACCAAGGAACAAAACTTCTCTACGGAGGTCGAGGCCTTACTCACAGAGCAGTTGAAAAACTGGCCTTTAGCTTCTAAAAATTACGAGGCGCTAAAGACAGTTCGAAGTAAGACTTTTCGTATTGACAACCGCTTTGATTGTCGGGTTCAGTTCAATCCGGGCCGGATACAATCCAGTGCAGCTAAAGTAGATAGCCGGTCTTTGCGTGAACGCAAATGTTTTCTTTGCTCTGAAAATCTGCCTCAAGAGCAGCGAGGGTTGGCTTTTGCTTCCGAGTATTCGGTCTTGGTAAACCCTTTCCCGATATTTCCCCGGCATCTGACCATAGCCAATCTGAGTCATGTGGATCAACGTATTGCCGATCGTTATGAGGATATGCTTGATATAGCCAAAGCCTTGCCCGATTTTGTTGTCTTTTACAACGGGCCGAAATGCGGTGCCTCCGCTCCCGACCACATGCATTTTCAAGCGGGGAATAAAGGCTTTCTGCCACTGGAAAGAGATGTGCGGAGCTTAGCGCGCAGAGTGATTGTATCAAAGGAAGGTATTTCCTGTTACAGCCTCGAAGAGTATGCCCGGACTTGCATCGTAATCGAAGCTTCGGATAAAGCATCTTCTGCTCAGCTTTTCCGACGTATTTATCAGGCTGTTGAAGTGGAGAACGAAGAAGAGCCGATGCTGAATCTGCTTGTTTGGTACGAGGCTTCCAAGTGGATGACTTGTATTTTCCTGCGGAAACTCCATCGTCCAAAATGTTTTTTTGCGGAGGGTGAAGAAAATATGCTGATCAGTCCCGCTTCGGTTGATATGGGAGGTGTCTTTATTCTCCCCCAAGAGAAGGATTTTAATAAGATAACAGCGTACGATGTGAAAGCTATCCTCGAAGAGGTTAGCCTTAGCAGGGAGGCTTTGCTGGAAGTTTTTCGAAAGATTGATTTATAATATATTGAGGCATGAAAGAACCTGTTGTAAGAGTTGGAATTCTTTCGGAAGAGCAGATTCGTTTTGTATTAGGGGAGTCTTACCGGATTGACGGTCAGCCCGTGAGCGGGGAGCAATCTCTTGTGTGGAAATCCGGTAAAATCCTGTGGAATGGAGAGCTCCACGACTCCTTGCTGTTCGAAACGGATGACAAGGACGCTACTTTTACGATACGAGATGTCGTCATTGGAGTGAATTTTCACTGGGAACGAAAAGAAAATCAACGCTTTCAAGGAAATCTCAGTTTTATTGTTGAGGGAGAATCTGTTACAGCTATTAATATAGTTGCCATTGAGGATTATCTTAGCAGCGTTATTGCCTCGGAGATGAGCTCTTCCGCTTCCTTGGCTTTGCTCGAAGCGCATGCCGTAATTTCCAGAAGCTGGTTGTTGGCTCAAATTGAGCGAGGTAAATCTCCTCAAGCAGAGGCGCATAAGGCTTCTTTTGTTGAAACGGAAGATAGGCATATTCGTTGGTATGACCGCGAAGATCATCAAAACTTCGACGTTTGTGCCGACGATCATTGTCAACGCTATCAAGGTGTAAGCCGTGCCTTCGAGAATATTGACCGAGTGAAACAGGCTATTGCCGCAACAAGAGGGCAGGTGCTTCAATACGAAGGAGAGATTTGTGACGCGCGCTTCTCAAAGTGTTGTGGCGGGATTGTAGAGGAGTTTGAAAATTGCTGGGAAGATGTCCCGGTGCCTTACCTCGTAAGGCTGAGAGATGCCGAGAGGGGCGAGGAGCTTCCCGATTTAACACAGGAACAGGAAGCTGTGGCCTGGATAGCTGCTCGCCCGGAGGCTTTTTGCAATACTCGGGATCCGAAAATACTTTCTCAGGCCCTCAACAGCTACGACCAAGAGACACAGGACTTTTACCGTTGGAAGCTACGCTATTCCACGCAGGAGCTGTCCGATTTGATTCAACGTCGTTCCGGGATTGATTTTGGAGAGATTCTCTCATTAACTCCCCTGAAAAGAGGCGCTTCGGGACGTATTGTCGAACTGAAAATAACAGGAAGCAAGAAAACAAAAATAATAGGTAAGGAGCTTGAAATAAGGAAAATACTTTCCGAATCGCACTTGTACAGTTCGGCTTTTTATGTTGAAAAAGAGCAGGATGCTTTTGTCCTTCACGGAGCCGGTTGGGGCCATGGTGTGGGGCTTTGTCAGATAGGAGCAGCGGTGATGGGAGAGAAAGGCTATGTCTATGATAGCATATTGTTGCATTACTATCCCGGCGCGATGATAAAAAAATTATATTAAACAGCAGAATCAATGTCAAAAAGAAGCGAAATGCAGAATCAGAAGAATTCCGTTAAATCCGGCCGGGGGAAGGCCTGGGCTTGGATTCCCAGTCTCTATCTGGCCGAAGGACTACCCTATGTGGCAGTGATGACCATCTCGGTGATTATGTATAAACGAATGGGGATTTCGAATACGGATATAGCCTTGTATACGAGTTGGTTATATCTGCCTTGGGTGATAAAACCATTTTGGAGTCCCTTTGTCGATTTGCTGAAAACCAAACGTTGGTGGATTGTAAGTATGCAGTTGCTTATCGGAGCGGGTTTTGCCGGCATTGCTTTCAGCATTCCCGTCCCGTTTTTCTTTCAGGCGACTTTGGCTTTTTTCTGGCTTCTGGCTTTCAGTTCCGCTACGCATGATATTGCTGCCGATGGCTTTTATATGCTTGCCTTGGACAGCAACGAGCAAGCCAAATTTGTGGGAATAAGGAGTACCTTTTACCGTATTGCTACCATTATGGGGCAGGGGGTTTTAATTATTTTGGCCGGATTGTTGGAGAGTGCTACCGGCATGGAGCCTGTAAAAATAAACATTGAAGTATCTCCTAATTATAGCCAGTCATCGCTTTTTGTCCCGAATAAGCCCATCATTACGGAACAGGAGGGAGATCTGCGATTCATTACGGATGGAAAGACGCTTCAAATAAGTACTTCCGATATTGAGAAAGACAGTTTGAATGCTCTTTTAGGAAAACTTAAGCAATTAAATACGGAAAATGGTTTTGTTGAAGCGGAAGAGTCGAGCAGGCAGCACGAAGCGAAGTCCGAGAAAACTTGGTGGTCGGAATATGTCTCCGAACCTATGGGCGTTTTCATCAAAGAAAATTTCGGAGAGAAAAAAACGATACTTGAAGCCAGCGATCTAACGGGAAATGTTGCCGTTGCAACTGTCTGGTTGTCAAAAAAGCCTGAGAATGAAAAGTCTATCGTACTCAACACGACCATGAGTCGAGGTGATAAGAGCATCGCGCTCATACACGGTGAACGTCTTGTATTTAATGCATCGAACTGGAATAAACCGGCTTATATGCTCTTTCAGGCCGATCCGAAGCTGAGTACGGAAACTTCGGCCGAATACAAAGGTCTTTCGGGAAACATTGCTCTTGCGTGGTCAATTACCTTTTTTGTCTTAGCCGGCCTCTTCATCCTTTTCAGTTTCTACCACAGGGTGTCGCTCCCCAAGCCCGATTCGGATAAATCCACAGCTGATGTTACGGCCCGCAGTATTTTGAAGGATTTTGCCGATACCTTTGTCTCTTTTTTCAAGAAGCCCGGCGTGGGGAAAGCTATCTTTTTCATGCTTACTTTCCGCTTTTCCGAAGCTCAGGCTTTGAAACTGATCAGTCCTTTCTTGCTCGACTCGCGTGAAGTAGGTGGGCTCGGTTTGACTACCGGTGAGGTAGGCCTCGTTTATGGAACCGTTGGTATTATTGCCCTCACCGTAGGGGGGATAATTGGTGGGCTGGTGGCCGCAAAAGGCGGTCTTAAAAAATGGATCTGGCCCATGACAATCAGTATGTTGCTTACCATAGCGACTTTTGTGTACTTGAGTTTCTCTCAAACGGATAACCTCTGGTTGATCAATATCTGCATTTTTATTGAGCAGTTTGGATACGGTTTCGGATTTACAGCTTATATGCTCTATTTGATGTATTTTTCCGAAGGCGAACAAAAAACGGCTCATTATGCTATCTGTACAGGCTTTATGGCTTTGGGGATGATGTTACCCGGTATGTTTGCCGGTTGGATGCAGGAGCTGCTGGGATACAACCACTTCTTTATCTGGGTGATGATATGTTGCCTTGTACCGGTAGTATCGGTTGCTTTACTGAAAATTGATCCTCAGTACGGAAAGGCAAAGCAATAAAAAGAGCGTCATCAAAGCTAAGTGTATCAAAAAAATAATCAGACAAAAACGAATGAAACGATCCCAATACAGCGCCTTATTTTTTCTGTGTTTGCTCCCTTTTTCCCTTGCAGGGCAGCAGGTAAAGACCGGACTTGAGGTATTGAAGAAACAACATTTCAAGATATTGGAAGGAAAACGAGTCGGGCTTATTACCAATCCGACCGGTGTCGACAATCAGTTGAAATCGACAATCGACATTCTTTTCGAGGCTCCGAATGTCAACTTGGTTGCTCTATACGCACCCGAGCACGGTGTACGCGGCGATGCTCATGCCGGCGATCATATTGACGATACAAGGGATGCAAAAACCGGTCTTCCTGTTTATTCTTTGCATGGTAAGACAAGGCGGGCGACACCCGAAATGTTGCAAGGTATTGATGTGCTGGTATATGATATTCAGGATATTGGATGCCGTTCTTTTACCTATATCAGTACAATGGGATTGGCCATGGAAGCGGCGGCCGAGAGCGGCGTCGAATTTGTCGTGCTTGACAGGCCTAACCCCTTAGGCGGTCATAAGGTGGAGGGAGGTCTGGTTGATGATGCTTTCATCTCTTTTGTAAGTCAGTTTAAGATCCCTTATGTCTATGGCCTTACCTGTGGCGAGCTGGCTTTGCTGCTGAATGGAGAAAACATGCTCAAGAAAGCTTGTAAATTACATGTGGTAGCAATGAAGTCGTGGAACCGGGACATGACTTATGAAGATACCGGTTTACACTGGATTGCCTCATCGCCTCATATTCCACATCCTATTACCGCTTTGTTTTATCCCGTTTCGGGTATCTTGGGCGAGTTGGGATACCTCTCCATAGGGGTTGGATATCCGCTTCCTTTCGAGTTGTTTGCTGCAGAATGGCTTGATGCTAAACTTTTGGCGGACAGCCTGAATGCCTTGGGATTGCCGGGACTCCATTTCCGTCCGATTTATTTCAAGCCTTTTTATGCGACGGGAAAAGGAAAACAGCTGCAGGGAGTGCAGGTACACATAAGCGATTATGAAGCTGCCCGTTTGTCCGAAGTGCAGTTTTACGTAATGCAGGAAGTGGCAAAACTCTATCCCGACAAGGCTGTCTTTGATAATGCCGACAAAAAGCGCTTCAACATGTTTGATAAGGTCTGTGGCAGCGACTTTGTACGCCTTAACTTTGCAAAAAATAATCGTTTTGATGACATCCGCGATTTTTGGTATAAGGAGGTGGATGCTTTTAAAAAGAAATCGAAGAAGTATCATTTATATAAATAAGCACTATGGAACAAAAACAAGCAACCGACAGGCTTTTAGCATTGGATATATTGCGTGGGATTACTATCGCCGGAATGATTTTGGTGAATAACCCCGGTTCATGGAGTCATGTCTATGCTCCTCTGTTGCATGCAGAGTGGCACGGACTTACGCCGACCGACTTGGTTTTTCCTTTCTTTATGTTTATTATGGGTGTTTCCACCTATATTTCTCTTCGGAAGTTTAATTTTGAATGGAGCAAAACGACCGTCCTGAAAATGCTGAAACGTGTATTCGTCATTTTCTCCATCGGTCTGGGTATTTCGTGGTTGTCGCTTTCATTCCGTACTTACTATAATTTGGGTGGCGAGGAAATCGGTTTTTTTGAACGATTTTTCCGGGGCATAAGCAACTTTGAACATATTCGTATTCTGGGAGTTATGCAGCGCTTGGCCCTGAGTTATGGAGCTACGGTTGTGGTTGCTCTGCTGGTGAAGCATAAATACATTCCGCATATCATTTTCTTTACTTTGCTGGGGTATTTTATCCTGCTGAGCCTGGGTAATGGCTTTGATTTTTCCGAAGAGAATATTATTGCTGTGGTCGACCGGGCACTCTGGGGTACGAATCATATGTACAACGACAGCGGCGTCTTCCTTGATCCCGAAGGTTTGTTGAGTACCATACCCTCTATCTGTCATGTCCTGATCGGTTTTTGTTGTGGGGGGATCCTGATGCGTACGAAGGACAATACCATACGCATACAACAGTTGTTTATTGTAGGCAGTATCTTGACTTTTGCCGGATTTTTGCTTGCTTACGGTTGTCCGATTAACAAAAAAATATGGTCGCCTACTTATGTGTTGACCACTTGTGGATTGGCTTCATCTTTACTGGCTTTGCTGGTGTGGAT
The DNA here is from genome assembly GCA_001653155.1 of Porphyromonadaceae bacterium H1. GTDB lineage: Bacteria > Bacteroidota > Bacteroidia > Bacteroidales > Paludibacteraceae > H1. The sequence continues at coordinate 19,649 of BDEJ01000053.1, read as the reverse complement.
CGTTGACGTAAAGGGCTGGAAGCGCTGGAGTGTGTTCTTTGAAAGTTTTGGTGTTAATCCGCTTTTCATTTATGTTTCGGCGGCTGTTTTTTCCATCCTGCTGGGAAATATTTATATAAGCTATGCCGGAGACCCTATCACCTTGAAAGGTTTTTTATACAAAATTTGTTTGTTACCCTTGCTGGGTAACTATGGAGCTTCTCTGGCTTACGCCCTGCTTTTCGTTGCCTTCAATTGGTTGATAGGTAATATTCTCTATAAAAAACAAATTTACATAAAGATATGATTTTATTAGCTGACGGAGGATCGACCAAAGTCGACTGGTGCTTGGTTGATCGAGATCTTGTGAAAAAACGGGTTTTTACGAAAGGAGCCAACCCTTTTTTCCGGACAAAAGAAGATATAAGTGATGAAATTGGGCAAGTGCTTCTTCCCGAACTGGGTGGAGCTGAAGTCGAGGCTGTTTATTTTTATGGAGCCGGTTGCGCCTTTCCGGAAAAGAACGAAATCGTTCGTGCAGCCATTGCCGAGCATTTTCATAGCTCTGTGATTGAGGTCGGAAGTGACCTTTTGGGAGCGGCAGTGGGCTTGTGTAAGGATGAACCGGGAATTGCCTGTATTCTTGGGACGGGTTCCAACTCTTGTTTCTACGACGGTGCTAAGATTGTAGAAAATGTTTCTCCGCTTGGATTTATTCTTGGAGACGAAGGGAGCGGCGCTGTGCTCGGACGCCTGTTCATCGGGGCCTGTCTGAAAAATCAATTAACCCCGGGTATCAAAGAAGAGTTTTTTGATTTTATCCGTATGGATGTGCCTCAGATTCTGGAACGTGTTTATAAACAGCCGCTTCCGAATCGTTTTTTGGCAAGTGTCTGTCCCTTCATCAAAGAGCATATTGCCGATAATACGTTAAGAAAACTGGTGCATACGGCTTTCTCGGATTTCTTCCGGAAGAATGTGATGCAATACGACTACCGTTCTTACCCGGTTTATTTCATTGGCTCGGTGGCTTATCATTTTAAAGACTTGCTTGCCGAAGCTGCTGCCGATTGTGCCGTTTCTATCGCTCGGATAGAAAAATCCCCGATGGATGGCCTTGTAGCTTATCATGGGGCCCGTGTTTCTAATCTAATTCTCTAAAATTTAAATTGATATATGTCTTTTGTAAAAATAACCGAACAGTCTTCTTTGTACAACGATTTGGAAAAAAAGTCGGTTCATCAATTGTTGGTTGATATCAACAACGAGGACAAGAAAGTGCCTCTTGCTGTGGAAAAAGCAATCCCGGCCATCGAGCGTTTGGTTGAGCAGATTGTGCCCCGGATGCAGCAAGGCGGGCGGATATTTTATATTGGTGCAGGTACCAGCGGGCGTCTTGGTGTGCTTGATGCCTCCGAGATTCCTCCTACTTTTGGGATGCCCAATACTTTGGTAATCGGTGTTATTGCCGGAGGCGAACAGGCTTTGCGCAATCCCGTGGAAAATGCTGAAGATGATACCGAAATGGGCTGGAAGGACCTGCAGGCTTACGACATCAACGAAAAGGATACCCTGGTCGGTATTGCCGCTTCGGGAACTACGCCTTATGTGGTAGGAGCCTTGCGCCAAGCGCGTAAAAATGGGATATTGACAGCTTCCATTTCCAGTAATCCCAATGCACCCATTGCTCAGGAAGCGGAGATTGCTATTGAAATGATTGTTGGGCCTGAATTTGTTACCGGAAGCTCCCGTATGAAGTCGGGTACCGGCCAGAAGCTTATCCTCAATATGATTACCACCGTTACGATGATAAAATTGAACCGCGTGAAGGGTAACCGGATGGTTAACATGCAACTTTCCAATGCCAAGCTGGTTGACCGCGGTACGCGGATGATCGTCGAAGAACTCGGATTGGAGTACGAACATGCCAAACGCCTGCTTCTGATGCATGGTTCGGTAAAACGTGCTATCGAGGGTTATTCCGTTACAAACGAGTCATGAGGGAAGAAGACCGATTCGCCTGTGTAAAAATAAGAGAACTCCCCCAAAAGCTTTAGCTCTTGGGGGAGTTTGGTGTTTTTGAAGTGAAAGAAGAACTCAAACCGGCCTTATAGCTAAGTCAGTTTTTCGTCTTCAGACTTTTCTTGCGTGTTTTTGGCGTTGGCTATGTGCTCTTCCGGTTTTTCCAGTATGCTGCTCTCCAAAGTACTGGCAACCGTATGCGTAGGCAGGCTGCTGTAAATGGCTTTCAGAACAGCCGGATTAAGAGGGTTACCCGAACAGCGCAGTCTTTCCAGCTTCCTGTTTTGGCTCAGGTCCAACCAGCTAAGTTGATTCTCGGTGCAATACAATTCCCGAAGACGGTTGTTTTTGCTTATATCGAGGGTTTTGACTTGATTCCTGCCGCAGTTGAGCCAAGTGAGTTTTGTGTTTTTTCTCACATCAAGTGCCGTAAGGGCATTTTTATAACAACCCAGACGTTCCAGCTTTTTATTCCGGCTGAGGTCGATCTTGTTTAGCTCATTACCGGCGCATTGCAGAACGGTCAATTCGGGGTTGTGGCGCAAGTCGAGCGCTTCGATCCGATTGTAGGCGCAGTTGAGTTCCTGCAGCTTGGCATTCTGACTCACGTCGATACCTGTAATTTTATCTCCGTTGAGGCTACAAGTGATTTTTTTTACATTTCCATACACGGTCATCGTACCGGATCCGGCATAGTAGCAACGGGAGCCCGTCCATGAGTTGTTTATAACAACATCCTGAGTATGCTTGCCGCTTGTTATTCGCACCGCTGTAGCATGGCTGTCGCCCCAAAGATTAATCCGGATCGTATCACCCTTCTGAACATTAAGGGTGATGTAGCGCTCCGTGTTGACTTGCTGAGCGACAGCGACTAAGGACATACTTAAAGTTAACAAAGTTGTAAAAAAGGTTGTTCTCATTGTATTAAAAATTGGGTATTGGTTATTTTTTTTTGTGTGTATTTCATCTATTAGCTAAGCTGTTCGTTATTATTCCTATTGATCCCTTGTTTTTCTGTACGCAGGAAACCTTTAGGACTACGAATCCGGAGGCTTCCCCGAGGCTCGGAAACGGGAAAGCCGGTACTGTCCTTTGGGATGGGAGGCCTGCTTGACCTTTCTTCCGACAGGGGAAGCGAAAGAAAAAATAAGGAGTGGATCATCGGGATTGCAGACGAAAGAAGATAGGATACCTGTTCCAGCCGGAAAAACGGCAGGTGCTACATTCGGGAATGCATTTTTACAGGTCATTCAGTTCGTCTTTAAGGCTATAACTTCCCTGCTCGGGAAGAACGGAGCAAAAATAATCATATTTCCCGATTTTACCGCATTCTCGCATACTTTTTTAGACGAAAATTTGAATTATTTTATCCTGCTTCCGAAAAGGAGTTGATGCAGAGCTTTTTTGTGTGGAATTAGCTGGAAAAACAGAGAATATCCGCCTTTCTACACACTCCTGCAGAAGGCTTGATGGCTGTTTGCTCTAAGGGGAGGAAGTATGCTGTGTTATCGATACAAGGGACTCGAGAAGCAGACAGAAGTCCGGTTTGCAGAACTTTTGATTTCTTCTTACTTTTGCAGTTTCCTTATTTAAGATTTTCATTCATGAATCCTGTTTTCATACTTCATATCGAGACTTCTACTACGGTCTGCTCCGTGGCTTTGAGTCGCGACAAGGACTGCCTCTTTAATATTCGTAACGACGAAGGACTTAATCATGCTGCTTTACTGAGCCGTTTTATTGAAAAAGCTTTCACCGAGCTTCGGAGGCACGCGGCCAATCTCGATGCAGTGGCCGTCAGTGCGGGACCGGGTTCTTACACCGGACTGCGTATCGGAGTCTCCACGGCCAAAGGCTTGTGCTATGGATTAAATATTCCTTTGATAGCAATCGATACCTTGGCGCTGATGTGCGTACCGGTGATTCGTTTGCATCCCAGCGAACAAGCTTTATTCTGTCCCATGATTGATGCACGTCGCATGGAGGTGTATACCGCTTTGTACGACAAGCAAGGGGCGCTTGTCCGCAGTCCTTGGGCCGAGATCCTAACGGAGAGCTCCTTTGCTGATTGTTTAGCCTCGAAGCGTGTTTATTTCTTTGGTAATGGTTCGGATAAATCCCGTCCTTTGCTAAGCGCTCCGAACGCTTGTTTTGTCGAAGCTGTTGATCCTTTGGCAGAAAATATGATCGAACTTGCCTGGGAGCACTTCCGGCAGAAGAATTTTGTGGATACAGCCTATTATGAACCCTTCTATTTGAAAGAGTTTCAGGCTACCACGCCGCGGCAGAGTAAAGTCGGACTCTGAATAACTTTGACTTTTGCCGTAGGTAATACGCAGCACCCGAGAAAAAATGGACGACAGCTACAAAAGTATTGCAAAGCTCTCCGAAGGTTTGTATCGCGAAAAAGGAAGCCGCTTTATCTCCTTTGCCATCCCCGTCGACTCGCTTGAAGAGGTGAAGGAATTGCTGAAGGACTACCGCAAGCGTTACCACGATGCACGGCACGTTTGCTATGCTTACATGCTGGGCCCGGAGTGTAAGAACTTCCGATGCAGTGACGACGGAGAACCATCCGGAACAGCCGGACGCCCCATATTGGGACAGATAAACTCCGCGGGCCTGACCAACCTGCTGCTGATTGTAGTACGTTACTTCGGAGGAGTGCTTTTGGGTACCGGCGGACTCGTTGTTGCTTATAAAGAGGCAGCTGCCGATGCAATACGGCATGCTCATGTTATTGAAAAAAAAGTTGATTGCCGTTTGCACATCAAGTTCGAATATCCCTTGATGAACGATGTGATGCGTGTCGTGAAGGAGCTTGATGCTTGCGTTGTCGGGCAAGGTTTCGACGAAGCCTGCACACTCGAGCTAAGCATCCGAAAGAGAGACTTCTCCCTGCTTTCGGATAAACTGCTTGCTCTCGAGGGTATTCGCCTCCTCGACGACTGAACTTACTTCAACTTCAGGCGTACTCCCAGATTAAAAGTAAAGCCCGCTTGTTCCAAACCACCAAAATCACTGTAGCGGCTGTTCAGCATGTTATTGGCATCGGCATATAGCTCCACGAGTGTTTGCGACCACAACAACCGAAGGTCTACAAGAAAGTAAGGGAGATAGGCTCGTTTTCTGTTTTCCTTAAAATCCAGATAATCGCCCGAACGATCGAAGAAAGAGGCTTTCCACGAAGCCGATAGTTTCTGCCATATCCGGTGCTCAGCCGACAAAACGATTTTGTGCTTGAGGTAATCCAAGGCATATTTTGAGTCGAAACTTTCTGCCTGTTTGTCAAGTTTTAGATAAGAGTAGGCCAGACCGATTTTTTCGCGCGAAGAGAAACGGTATCCCCCTTCCAACTCAGCTCCCCAAGCATCTACACGTGTCAGGTTTTGGCTTTCCCAGTTGGTTTTTTCGGGATATTTAATCCAATCGATGAGCTTATGCCCGATGCGATAATGCAGCACGAGCCCCGACCAGTAATTTCCCGAAGATAACTTTGTTCCCATTTCGAAAGTATAAGCACGCTCGGGTTGCAGCTTCGGGTTGGCTCTGTGTGTTGGGCTTGTGTAGTACAAATCGGTGAAGGTGGGTAGGCGGGTTGTTGAGTTAGCTGCTGCGAATATCTTGTTACCCGATGAGATGTTGTAAACCAGGTCGAGCCCTCCGGCAAAATTTGTTCCGAACATCCGGTTGTATGCCGAGCTTCCTCCCACAGAGAAAAACCATTTGTTGATTTGCTTGGAGTAATCAACGATAGCAGCCAGCACTAAGCGCTTATCTTCCTTGCTGAAGAGAGCCCCCTGCTCAAAAGGAGCGGGCAAGGGCATTGAGAGGGGATGTCCCAATACGTTGCTTTTTATTGCTTCGTTTCGGATGTCCGTCGCTAAAGAAAACTTTCCGAGCTCCGTGTTGTATGAGATTGATGCTTTAGCTCCAATCACGTCCGTCAGATGATAGTTGTGTTTTTCGTACCACGACGGAGCATTTTCAAAATTCCGGAAAAGCTCGAAGCGGTCGTGATGCCGTTTCCAGTAGGCATGTGCACTGTATTGGAATTTAGTTTGAGTAAGCTGCCAGGAGAGAGCCGTAAACAGACTGCGTGTATGCTCGAATTGATTGGGATATTTGAAAGAGTAAAATTCATTGGCTCCGTAAGCCTTCTGCTGGTATGCCAGTTGCAGACCGAGCATCCCCCATTTCCGACTGTCGTACAGGGCTTCCGAGAAGAAGTTCGCGACACCAAAATCGGTATTGGGACGGTATCCTTTGCTGCTCCGGTGCGATGCGGAGGCAAAAAACTGAGTGCGCTTTGTTTGTAAAGCCCCGGAAAGGTTTTGCCCGAAGTTGTAAAAACTTCCTCCATCCAGCCGGATATTCAATTCGCGTTTTGTTGTTTTTCTCGTTACGATGTTGATAACTCCGCTGAAGGCATTGGGGCCCGATAATCGGGCTGCCGAGCCTTGCAGAATTTCGATGCGTTGTACGTCGGCCATATCGATAGGAATATCCAAATTGTAATGCCCTGTTTGAGGGTCGGTGATATTTATTCCGTTGAGGAGCACCAGTACCTGATCGAAAGAGCCTCCACGGATGGAGATGTCGGCCTGTACGCCGGTTCCCCGTTGGCGGACGTCCAGGCCTGCAATCAGATCCAACAGCTCATCCAGGTTTTTTACTGCTGCTTTTTGGATGTCTTCTTGGTACAGGATTGTCGATAACCTCCCCAGACCCGAATAAAGATTATCGGAGTTGCTGTTGACCTCCACATCGGGCAGGATGATACTTTGGGAAGGCTTGTCGCTTGCGTTTGCTAAAATGGCAATCCCAAAGAAAGATGCCGTTAAAAGAATTAGTTTGTTTACTTTCATTGTTTTTTGTTCGTTAAATATATACTATAAAAAAACCGATTAAAGATGGAGAAATCTTTTAATCGGTCGGGAAATAAATGTGTTGCAATAATGGGGACGCGACAGCTGCCGCTTCCTCGTTTCTTGTTGCTATAAAGATGTTTACAATTGGGTGGTCTTGTATTTGAAGAACTGCCTGTTTCGAGAGTTGTCCGTCGTCATATTCCGGATCTTTATCGGAAGTAAAAGCGGAAACTAACTCGCAAAAGCGCGAGCTCGAGGATTTTTTCAATGATGAATCAGCAATGGATGCTTTCAGGTAACCAATGCTTATGCAGCGCGACAAACTGCAGAATGCTGCATATTTAGCGCGGCTCCAACGTCGGAATCTCAGAGTGGATTTTTGAAGAAAGCAGCCTTTCATTTACTCCAGTTCATCCGATTCAGTTTGCCTGTCCATACATCCCGGCATAACTCGCCTTGAGCATTCCCGCCGATGATGTAAAGCCTTTTGTTTTCCTTGTCGGCCAAGACGCTCACTAAGCTTCGTTTTCGGCAGGTTTCCGGCAAACTGTTGTACTTTTTGTTAGGGAGAAGCCAGTGGAATCCCTCGCTTATCGATTCAACCATGCGAATCGTGTCGTTCCCGTGAAACATGAAAAGTTTATTGTCGTAAGCGACGAGCGCTGCGTCCGAAATGGCTGCTTGTTTTTTAGCTCCTTCCGAGAAGTTCACCCAATCCAAACCGTTTTCCGAACTCCAAATATAGGGTGCCGGATGTGAAGCGTCACGAGGTGCTCCACCTGCAATAAGTACTTTGGGAAGACCCAATCGGTTCTCGAAATTCAGAGCAGCATAGCCCGTCAGAGGGAAGTGGTCGTTTAGCTTGTTATTTTTTGTCCATTTTTGTGCATCGACCGTCGAGGCTATGTAATATTCTTTCGATTCTTTATCGCGTACGATAGCAATGAGAGATTTGTTGGCAAAGGCGCAGAGTATGCGGCCATCTTCAAACTCCGAGGGAAGTGTAGAGCCTGTCCACTCCATTCCGTCCGAGGACGCATACAGTTTATTGTCATTGGCTATGAGGTAGAGCTTGTTGTTAAAAACCTGCATCTGTTTTAATGCCGCTGTGGCAGGTAAGCCTGTCAGGGATCCCGTTTTTTCCTTCCAAAGACCCATGTCCGATAGCGGCGAAGTAAAAAGACGGATAGCGCTTCCGTTGCTCACATAAAGGAAGACGGATTTTCCGAAGATCAGGGCATGTTGATTTTCTGATGCGGGAAGTACCGGTAAGTTGCTTTGTAATTGCTTCCAGAGATAGAGTTCCGGTTCTACCTGATGTACATTTACTTTTATGAGATAGCTTGCATTGCTTGAACCATCGGAAGATATATTTTTCAAGTGGAGGGGATGACTGAAATCCACTGTGTCTTTTCCTGTGAGCATACGCAGGGAGTCTTTGTTCTGTACGTCTTTATAGACCAGATAGGCCCCCGATGAACTGGCAAAGGTGAAAGTGGGAAATACACTGTCGACTCGAGTCCGGAATGGCAGTGAATCGATATTTTGGATCAAAGTGTCGTTGCTCAGCGTGAATACCGCCTTTTCCAAATGAGGAATTTTACTGTTTTTGGCAAAACTGAGAGACTTGAATTTCGGATCGTTAGATGGAGCCGTGATGTTTTGTGAACCCTCTAAGCATGAGTGTAGCCCCAATGTTGTAAAAAGGAAGAGAATCGTTAGTTTCGAAGAATGTAATTTCATGTCAGGTGTAATAACTAATTATGTTCTTGTACCGGACTGCAACTCAGTTTTTCCTTACTTTGGTTGCACAAGGCTGGTTTTTAGAAAAACCGCTCCTTGATTAATTCCGAGCGGCAAAGTTAAGCATAATTCAGAGTATCCGGCGCAAGTTTTATTCTTTTTTATCACATGCCTCTGTGTCTCTATTTTTCTATAGTCGGGTTTATCCGTAAATACCAGTCGTTAAATTTAATTAAAATTTACTATGCTTGTGCAAAATGCTCCTGTAAAATTCGTCTTTACTAATGTCCTATAATTATTGTATTTTTGTTCCTCTTATAACTGCTAGATAACATGAAAAAAATAAAATTCCTTTTCCCGGCAGCTGTTGTTTTATTTGCTGTCGTTTTCCTCTCTACTTCTTTGCCTCCCGACAGAATACTTACCCGGCAAGATTACCTGCCGATTTTTATGGAGCGTTCGGACTTGGAAAAATCTGTTTTTTATATTCCCGAAGCTCGCGAGTTACGACACACGGGTAAAATATATACCAAGGACGGGTATGTTTATGTCAACGAGCGCTATAAGGGTGTTCATGTGATAGACAATAAAGATCCCCATCATCCCAAAATTTTTGCTTTTATCAATGCTCCGGGCTGTATCGATATGGCCGTAAAAGGAAACATTATGTACTTGGATAATGCCGTGGATCTGGTTGCATTTGATTTGAATAGCAAGGAGGTAAAGAAGCGCATCCCTCGTGTCTTTCCGGAACCCTCGGCTCCCGATGGCGGAGAATATCGCATTCCGAAGCGCGACGAGAAATACATCATTGTCGGCTGGAAGAACCCCCCCCGAAGCAAGTAGCTTTATCTAAGGACGTATTTTTAGTACAGATTCTGAAAATAGCATAAGTTTATGAAAAAGATATCCATTATTTACTTAATAGCTGGGACCGTGATTGCTCTGCTAAGCTCATGCGATTCTTTTGATGGGCGGAGTAAGGATGCGGCTACAACCGGAAAGGGAGGTTCGATGGCCCGTTTCACCATCAGTGGAGATTTTCTCTACACCGTTGATCACAAAAGACTGAAAGTTTTTGATGTCTCTCAACCGGAAGATGTTCTTTACCTCTCGGGCCGCGATCAAATGATAGGCTCCGATATTGAGACAATTTTTGCTTACGACACTTTATTGCTCATCGGTTCACAGAACGGAATGTTCATATACAGTATTAAACAGCCCGGACTTCCTCAGCAAACGGCTTCGGTATGGCATTTCCGAAGTTGCGATCCGGTGGTGGCAAGCGGGAATTATGCTTATGTTACTTTAAACTCGGAGAATATTGCTTGTGGAGGGAACAGAAATCTCCTGCAAGTTTATGATATTTCGAATCCGAAGCGGCCGAAACTGTTGCGGGAGTTGAATCTTGATTATCCCAAGGGCTTGGGCGTAGATAAGAATAAACTCTTTGTTTGTTCGCGCGGAATTCGTGTTTACGATATCAGTGATCCTGTTAATCCGGTATGGATAGATGATTTGAGTTATATCCCCGAGGTTCGGGAACTGGCCATGTATGATGTCATTCCCTTGGATGGGATACTGCTGGCCGTTGGGCAGGGAGGTTTTTTTCAGTTTGATTATACGAAAGAGAAGTTGAGCTTTATCAGTAAAATTGCCGTTAATCCTTAAAAATGTATTATGAAAGCGTCTTTTATACTTCCTAGGATTGTACTTGTTTTTTTCTTGTTTTTCACGGCCGGTCCGGAGCTTCGGGCTCAGTCTGTCGAAACCCAGGATTTCAAGGCTAACATTGCCCTCCATCCTTTCTGCTTAATAAACGGAGGCATGAGATTCGATTACGAACATCCTCTGATGAAAGAAAGCAGTCATTGGATTCAATACAGTATAATGGCTTATTATCTGCCCGAGAGAAAACATGCCGAATCCATAAACGACCCTCGTTGGTTTCGAGAGCATGATGCTTGGGAAAACTTCCTTACGAACTTTGCGCCCATTTCGTCTTTATCCGGCATGGGCTTGGGAGTTGCCTATAAATACTTTTTTAGAGATTCTTATCTGCTTCAAGGGCCTTTTTACCTCAGTCCGGCTCTGAATTATACTTTCTTCCATGTGGGATACAACGAGTTTACACTGGCTCCATTCTATGAAGAGGGATTGCGTCTTTGGGAATACGGTTTTTGGAGTCAAAACCAAGATTTCCATAAATTCAAGACGGAATTGAATATCGGCGTGCAGCGCAGGTTTAGCCGGCGTTTGTTTGTCGACTGTTTTATGGGGATAGGTTGGGATTACAGCCTTTCGAACCGCCAAAATCCTTATATGAAAAAAACTATGTATGCTTTGGGCTATTCGGGTTGGACTTTGACCTTAGGCTTTCGTTTGGGTGGGATTCTGGGCAAAGATACTGTCTCTAAACACTACCGAAAGCATCCCGACAGAATGATTAATCGGGTTGAGATATATCCGTAATTTTCTGCCTCAGTCAACAAAGCCTCGCCTCGGATTTGTTTGAAGCGTTAAAAAATATGATAAAACTATCAATTTACTAAAAATGCTTCTCAAGGCCGACTCTTCTACTCAAAAACAGCGTTATCTTTGCGTGTCGTTATTTACGGACGTCGGGTGTTTTTGATTTGACTCCCGACGGTCTTTTTTAATTAAATGTTATATACTGATGAAAAAAAATCTCTCTCTGATTATTAATGCGGTTTTAGCTGTAGCGGTTATTATTCTTTTCGTATTGGTTTTGGGACGTGGAACGGGTAGTCGACAGCCCGACTCGATGGCAGGAAACGACTCTATCTGTCAATCCCATCTGCCTATTGCTTACGTCAATGTTGATTCCCTCTTGCTCAATTATGAATTTGCCAAGGAAGCCAACGAGGCGCTGATAAAGGAACAAGAAAGCTCTCGCCTTACGATAAACACCAAGGCCCGTCAGCTACAAAACGAGATGGGTGAATTCCAGCGCAAGCTTGAACACAATGCCTTCTTGAGCCGTCAGAGTGCGGAAGATCAGCAGGCGAAGATTCTGAAGAAACAGAAAGATCTTCAGGATTTGGACGCCCGTCTGAGTCAAGAGCTCTTGCAAAAACAACAAAAAATGAGCGAGCAATTACGTGATACCATTAACCTCGTGCTGAAAGAGCACAATGCCGGTAATAAGTACCAGTTTATTTTTAGCAACACTTCCAACGATAATATATTGTATGCTAAAGAAGCTTACGATATAACCGATGAGATAATTCTTTTGCTCAACAAACGCTATCAAGCCAAGAAATAAAATAAGACCTCTGCTACGAGTTAATTACATAGTCCGGGAAGCAACTCCCGGACTTTTTTTATGCTCCGAAACGAGATATGAATCTGCAAATCCGTAAATGATAATTGATCGCCGCATCCGCTTCCTTGTTATGGAAGCTGCCCGGAACAGATGCTTTCAAAATCTAAGGATCACTCTAAAAGAAAAAAACAGGAGAACGAAACTAAGTCCTGCTTAACGCGGCTGTCTTCATGTTTGGGGCGATAAAGAGAGGGAGGTTTCATCTTTTTATGGAGTAAGATAGAGATGAGGACTCTTTTCGCGCCATGGGTTTCTTGCGCCTGAACTTTCCTGAGCTTTTTATGTTATAGCTCCCGAGCGGGTATTTTTTATCTCGCTTTAAATTTGAGTTATGATATGAAAAAGACATTGATTATCGGAGCCAGTAGCAAGCCCGAGCGTTACGCCTATAAAGCGGCCGAAAGCCTCTTGAAGCATGGACATGAAATCGAATTACTGGGTTTACGGCCGGACGTAATTTTTAATCGCCGAATAGACGTTGACAAAAAAGCTTATAGCGAGATTGGTACCGTAACTCTCTATCTGGGCCCGCAGCGGCAGACGGAGTATTATGACTACATTCTTTCGCTTGCACCCAAGCGCGTGATTTTTAATCCCGGCACGGAGAATGAGGATTTTGCCCGTTTGTTGGCCGAGCATGGAATTGAGGCCGAAGAGGCCTGTACTTTGGTATTGCTGGCCTCCGGTCAATATTGATGTAACCTTTCCGGCCTACAAATTCCATTTGGTAATCTTTCCCTTTTCGCTAAAGGGCCTTTTAGCCACAAGGATGTAGAGATTGATCACGGGAAGCAGGATGTCGAACAACATCAGGTTGAATCCGTACTTGTGTCCGCCGAAATATCCGGAAGCCTTGTTGATGATAAGCAATTGCAAGATACTTCGGAGAATGAACAACGTGACTGCAGACAGGATAATCAGACTGTTTCCCGTAAAAAATATAACAGGCAACAGCAAGTAACAGAGGCCTCGGGTAATGGGTTCTGCCAGAAGGCGCCTTTTGCTTGAAGCCGTGTAGTTGTTGGATACGGATATGTGTCTGATTTTTTGATACAGCCAAGTCGCGAACGTTTTTTTTGCTTCGGAAAAGGTGATGCTTTCCGGTGTTACTTCCACACGCGTGTTCTGACTGTTACCGGCTTTATTTACAAAGAGGTCATCGTCTCCGGAAATCAGATGAAGGGAATCTGAGAAACCATTTTCCCGTATGAAAAGCTCTTTCCGATAAGCCAGATTACGTCCTACCCCCATGTAAGGATGCTTACGTATTGCCATACCCAAGTATTGCAGGGCAATAAAAAGGGTGTCATAAGTAATCATACGGTTGAGGAAGGAATCTTCCGTTGCATAGGCGCCATAGCCCAGCACAATTTCCGTTCCGGGTGTGAAGTTTCGCATCATGGCCTTTATCCAGCCCTTATCCGAAGGCCGGCAGTCGGCATCGGTGAAGAGGAGTAAGTCGTACTTAGCGGCTTTAACGGCAAGTGTTATGCCCAACTTCTTCGTACTTAGGTTCCTGGTGCCCTCGGGGATAAAAGTGCTTCGCAGCTGCGGATAGCGACTTTTTAGTTCTTCGAGTACCCGGTCGGTTTCGTCGTTCGAGGCATCGTTTACCACAATTACCTCGAACTCGGGATAATCTTGCTCAAGCACTTCCGGGAGATTTTTCCGGAGGTTGTCTTCTTCGTTCTTGGCGCATATTACTACCGATACGGGCGGTTTTGAGCTCAAAAAATCAATTTTTCCTTTTTCTTCTTTTTTTCTGTAGGCCTTTGTTGCTGCCATGTAGCGCAGATAAAAGTAACTCTGATACAGAAAGGCAAGCAGGAATACGACAAAGACAATAAGACCGCTTAAGGGTAAATGGATTTCCAAAAAATGGACAAACATGATGTGGTAAAAATTTTTATAATAGCAAGAATTTTTTTGTAGATAAAGAATACTGTATTTTCAGCTCTCAGTCCATATAGGCCTTCGGGAGCTTGCGAAGGTTATATTGCGAAGCCATCACTTCACCGTAGGCTCCTGCCGAGCGTAAAGCGATCAGGTCTCCGCGTTTGGTTTCATTCAGTGCGTAAGCTTTTGCAAAAGTATCCGACGATTCGCAGATAGGACCTACTATGTCGTATTCCTTAGGAGGAAGCTCGGAACTGAGATTCTCAATTTTGTGATAGGCCTGATAAAGCGCAGGTCGTATGAGTTCCGTAAATCCGGCATCCAATATCACAAAACTTCTGCTGGAGCCCTCTTTTACGTATAGCGTACGGGCTATAAGGCTGCCGCATTGCGCTACTATGGAACGTCCCAATTCGAAGTGCAGCTTCTGTCCGTCGTGCAAGGGGAGGTGCCGGCGGAAAACATCGAAGTAAGACTTGAAATCGGCAATAGGAAAAGCGTCGGGGTGCTCGTAGTCGATTCCCAAACCACCGCCAACGTTGATGTGCTCGAGTGTGATACGTCTGGAGAGGAGGTATTGGCGTACTTCATTGACCCGCAGACAGAGGCCTTGAAATGCCGTCATGTCGTTTATTTGCGAGCCGATGTGGAAATGAATACCGATGAGTTTTAAGTTGCTCTGCCGGGCAGTGACATCCAGAACGCGATCCAAATCGGAAAGACTGATGCCAAATTTGTTTTCATTCATTCCCGTGGTGATGTAATGGTGCGTATGTGCACTTACATTGGGATTTATGCGCAAGGCTATATGGGCCATTTTGTTACGTTCCCGGGCGAGCTGGTTGATTACCTCCAGTTCCGGCATGGATTCTACATTGAAGCAAAAGATGTCGTTATCCAAGCCGACTTCGATTTCCCAATTGGTCTTTCCCACTCCGGCAAAAACAATTTTCGAAGCCGGGATGCCGGCCTCGAGTGCCGCTTCCACTTCACCGCCGCTCACACAGTCGGCTCCGATGCCGGCTTCGCGAATGATGCGCAATATCTCCGGATTGGAGTTGGCTTTTAAGGCATAGTGAACGACGAAAGGGTCTTTTTGAATCTGTTTTTTTATTTCGTTCAAGGTTGTTCTCAGAAGCTCGGAATCGTAGTAATAAAAAGGAGTTCGAAGCTTCTGGAATTTGTCTATGGGAAATTTCATGTGAATTTGGGATCGGGTTTCATGTTAACAAAAACCCGGATGCTTCCTGTAAGAAAATATCCGAGTCTGTGTTTCGTTTCGCATTCTTATTCAAAAAGAGCCTTACTTAAAGCATTCAAAGCTCGTTTTTTATCCTCCTGTCTTATCAGGAAAGAGATGTTGTAATTACTTCCGCCGTAGGAAATCATACGAATGGGAATCTCTTTGAGTGCCTCTACGGCTTTGGCCTGTAGTCCGAGGTTCTTGTGATGCAGATCGCCTACAACACAAACAATAACCATGTTGCTGTCGACCATGACCGTACCGAACTTTTTCAAATCGTTGAGTATCTCTTCCAAATGCTTGGTGTTGTCTATTGTTACCGAAACTCCTACCTCCGAAGTGGTAATCATGTCGATGGGAGTTTGGTAGGTCTCGAAGATTTCAAACACTTTACGCAGGAATCCGTGCGCCAGAAGCATCCGTCCCGATTTTATTTTGATTGCTGTGATATTGTCCTTTGCTGCTACAGCCTCGATTTTATCTTTTTTGCATTGGTTGGATATGAGTGTCCCTTCGGCCTCGGGATCCATCGTATTTAGCAGTCGTACCGGGATGTTCGCTAATTTTGCCGGCAGGATGCAGGTCGGATGCAGTATCTTCGCTCCGAAATAGGCCAGCTCTGCAGCTTCTTCGAAATGAAGCAGAGGAACGGGCTTAGTCCCTGCTACGTAACGCGGATCGTTGTTGTGCATTCCGTCTATATCCGTCCATATCTGTATCTCGCTGGCTTGGACGGCGGCTCCGATAAGTGAGGCCGTATAGTCGCTTCCTCCTCGTTGCAGATTGTCTATCTCGCCGTAAAAGTTGCGGCAGATAAAACCTTGTGTTATGTATATTTTCTTGTTGGGGTGCTGCGCGAGTTCTTTTTTCAAATGTTCGTTGATGTAAGCCGTGTCGGGTTCCGCATTTTTGTCGATACGCATGAAGTTTAAAGCGGGAAGCAGTGCCGAGTTTTCTCCTTTTTCCTGCAAATACAGCTGAAACATCGCCGTGGACAGGAGCTCTCCCTGGGCCAGTATGGCTTTTTCCTCGAAGAGGGTGAACACCGATTTCGAAAAAGAGCGGATGTAGTTGAAATGTGATGCTACAATTTCCCGGGCTTCTTTTTGGATTTTGATGTTGCTGTATAGAGCATCTACCGTGGTAAAATATTGTTGCTCTAAAACGTTGATACGTTCCAAAGCCCCCGAAGGATTGTTTTTGTAGAGATATTCCGATATCTCGATCAGACTGTTGGTTGTCCCGGACATGGCGGAAAGCACCACTATTTTTTGTCCTTCACCCGATACGAGTTTGGCCACCTCTTGCATCCGGGCTGCACTACCTACGGATGTCCCTCCAAATTTTAAAACTTTCATTTCACGTGTATTATATGGTAAATAATATTCAGTCTGCTGTGAATCCTAACGACAAAAATAGTGTTTTTGGCTTTAATCCCGAAGCTTGGTCAATCGAGAGATTCTTGTAATTGTTTTATTCTGTATTCAAGTTCTTTAAAATCAATGATTCGAGCTTGCCTGTGAAGCTCTTTCCCATCGAAAAAAAGGATTACAACGGGACTTGTAAACAGACAGTATGCAGCTCTGATTTTCGGATGCTCAATCGGGTCTATTTCACAAAGGCTTATTTTCCAATTCTCGGCCATTTTTTTGATGCGTGGCTTGTCCGCACGACAGATTCCGCAGTTTTCCGTACCGGCGTAAAACAATACGGCGCCTTTCTTTATTCTTGCTGCGATTTCTTCCGGTTTATTCATGATAGCCGTTATTTGCCGTCAGGTGTAAGGCCTAAGTGTTATCATTCCCACTCGATGGTTGCAGGCGGTTTCGAACTGATATCGTATACGACACGGTTGATACCCTTCACCTTGTTGATGATTTCATTGGACATTTTGGCCAAAAAATCGTAGGGGAGGTGTACCCAGTCGGCAGTCATGCCGTCGGTTGAGGATACGGCACGCAGGGCCACGGCATTCTCATAACTTCGTTCGTCTCCCATCACGCCTACGGATTGTACCGGAAGCAGTATGGCGCCTGCCTGCCAGACTTTATCGTAGAGGTTCCATTGACGCAAGCCGTTGATGAAGATGTCGTCGGCCTCCTGTAAAATGTTTATCTTTTCAGGGGTTACACATCCCAAGATACGCACGGCAAGACCGGGGCCGGGGAAAGGTTGTCTTTTAATCAGGTGACGCATCATCCCTAGCTCAATGCCTACACGGCGTACTTCGTCTTTGAAAAGCAGGCGAAGCGGTTCACAAAGTTTTAGCTGCATTTTTTCAGGCAGTCCCCCGACATTATGGTGTGATTTGATTGTCGTGCCGGTTATCGAAAGAGATTCGATTACATCGGGATAGATTGTCCCCTGGGCCAACCATTTCACATCCTTGATGTTGCGGGCAGATTCGTCGAATACGTCGATGAAGCAACTGCCGATGATTTTTCGTTTCTGCTCCGGGTCGGAAACGCCCTCCAATGCTTTGAAGAAACGTTCTTGGGCATTGACTCCTACAACATTAAGTCCGAGGTGCTCGTAGTCCTTCATAACGTTCTCAAATTCGTTCTTACGAAGCAGACCGTGATCGACGAAAACACAAGTGAGTCTCGAGCCAATGGCCTTGTTCAAAAGTACTGCCGCCACGGAAGAATCCACTCCGCCTGAAAGGGCAAGGACTACTTTGTCGTCGCCCAGCTGCCGGCGCAGTTCTTTTATAGTTGTTTCGACAAAAGAAGCTGGTGACCAGTCGCGTTTGCAGCCACAAATATTCAGGAAGTTCTCAAGCAAGAGACTTCCGTCCGTAGAATGAAAAACCTCCGGATGAAATTGCACGCCCCAGGTCTGCTCGTCCGAAACACGGAATGCTGCAATTTCTACGTCGCGAGTCGATGCCGTAACTTGGAAGTTTTCAGGGAGTTCTGTGATAGTGTCGCCGTGTGACATCCATACTTGAGAACTGGGTATAATGCCTTGAAAAAGCGGGTCGCTTTCCTCAATTTTTGATAACTGGGCGCGTCCGTATTCACGGTTGGGCATGGCTTCCACCCGTCCTCCCGATGTATGTACAAGGTATTGAGCTCCGTAGCAGATGCCTAATATAGGGAAGCGACCCCGTATGTGGCTCAAGTCAGGTTGAAAAGCCGTAGCTGAGTAAACCGAATAGGGGCTGCCTGAAAGAATAACTCCTTTTACACGGCTGCTGTCTTCCGGAAACTTGTTGTAAGGTATTATCTCACAATATTCATTCAGATCACGCAAGCGCCGACCTATAAGCTGAGTGGTTTGAGAACCGAAATCCAGAATGATTATTCTTTCCATAAATTAATGTTTATGAGGCTGAAAATTGTTTCTGTTAATTTAACAGAAGTAAATCGCACAAAAGTACGCAAATTCTGTGAATTTCCAATCATTATTTTAATACTAAAAGCGATGATGAGTTGTTGATTTGTAGAATTTGCTTGCTGTTTTGAGCAGGTTGAGTATTATTCCTTAATCCCTGTTAACGTTGGGGTTTGCTGGCTTCGATACAATTAGATTCATCAAATATAATTTAAAAGTTAAAATATAGAAAGGTACTTGCTTTCATGTGATAAGCGTTTTGGATGATGTTTTTTTGAATCTTTTAGCGTTTTAATGATCTGTTAAGTAATGTATTGCACTTTATGTGTTGAGGTTTTACAGGACAATCTCGAGGTAATCGTTTGTGAGTCGCTCAAAGCTGTATGTTTCCATAACAGGCATCAAGTTACTGAGGTTAGATTGTTCTGAGGAAAGAATGCTCCCCACTATTTTTTATGAAGAAAAGACTTCCTCGTTTTTAGTTGGATGGAGGGCCTTGCGCATGTTTTTTTTCTCTGTCTTTTTCTCTACTTTTGCAGAGCTTTGATGCGCATA
Organism: Porphyromonadaceae bacterium H1; assembly: GCA_001653155.1. Taxonomy (GTDB): domain Bacteria; phylum Bacteroidota; class Bacteroidia; order Bacteroidales; family Paludibacteraceae; genus H1. The sequence goes on along the minus strand of BDEJ01000053.1, from coordinate 658 downwards.
TATTGTCAAGTATTAAATAAGGAAGATGTTTGTATGATTTACTCGGAAAGGAATCGCTTTAGCGGACAACGACGAGGAAGCATAGAGGTTATTTGCGGATCGATGTTTTCAGGTAAAACCGAAGAACTTATCCGTCGTTTGAAGAGAGCCGAGTTTGCTAAACTGCGGGTTGAGATTTTTAAGCCGGTTATTGATGCCCGCTACTCCGAGTTTGATGTGGTGTCGCACAACCGGACGAAAATTCGCTCCACTCCGGTAGAGTCTTCCGGTAATATCTTACTTATGGCCGGCGATGTGGATGTCGTTGGTATCGACGAAGCTCAGTTTTTCGACGAAGGTCTTCCCGAAGTCTGTAACCAGCTTGCCAATCAAGGTATTCGTGTTATTGTAGCCGGACTCGATATGGATTTCCGAGGTTTGCCTTTCGGGGTGATGCCGGCCCTGTGTGCCATTGCAGAAGATGTGTATAAAGTGCACGCTATTTGCGTCCGCTGTGGAGCCTTGGCTTACGTTTCACATCGTTTGATAGCAAGCGACAAACGGGTGCTCATCGGCGAAACCACCGAATACGAACCTGTTTGTCGCCATTGTTTCCTCGAAATTGCTAACTAAGTATATATAGACTTCCGTTGCGATGATGCATCAGCAAAAGTATGGA
>BDEJ01000052.1 GCA_001653155.1 Porphyromonadaceae bacterium H1 | reverse complement strand
GATGAGAATGGGGAGTGGGTACATTTAGTTATAGGAGCTGTAATTGGAGGAACAATTAACTGGCTCGTTAATGGAGCAGAGTTTACTTGGAAAGGCCTTGCGTATTTTGGAGTGGGAGCGTTAGCAGGAGTTGCTGGAGGTCTTACCGGGCAGGCTGTCGCTGGTATTGTAGGAACAGTTGGATTTGCAGGAGGGACTATGACTGGAATAGCTGCAGGTTTTACGGGGGGCTTTGTTGGTGGAGCTGGAAATGCTTGGTCAAAAGGGGCTTCTTTCGGACAAGGTCTTAAGCAAGGATTTATAGGAGGAGGTCTTGGAGCAATTACAGGAGGATTAATTGGAGGGATTTCAGGAGGGATTACTGCAATTAAACATGGTGGAAATTTTTGGTCAGGAAAAGGAGCTACCTTTGATGCTTTGGCAACCCCCATATCTGGAGATAAAATTGAAGTAGGAGAAGGCATGGATTATACAAATAAATATGCACAATCCTTTTCTGACGAAAATTTTGGGAGAAACGTCACAGGAGTAAATAAATTATATTCAGATGGTTCATTGCCGAAAGGATATTTGACCAAAGGCGATGTTGTTTTGAATGTAAAAGGAGAAGCTGTACGAGGAACTACTTTATACCTAGGAACGGGAAAAGGTTCAAATGTCTATCTGTATAAAGCAGCATTTACTTCAAAAGAGATGTTGTATTTAACGATGGGGCATGAGTATCTACATGCCGGATACTTTAGCGCAGGACTCATGAACACTAAAAGTCAACATGCTTCAATTCATAAATGGGAAGCCTACCAAGCTAAGGCATGGGGACTTAATGAGGTGGCTTATTTTGCTCGGAAGTATGCTTCATATAAACCTTACTATAGTTCTGTTTACGATTATAGTAAACTTGGATTCTTTATATTAAATATCAGACCATGGTAAAAAAAATCACAGAAAAAATAGCATTAATGATTTTATTCGCTTTGCTTCTTGGGACATCTGCTCCCGGCGATAACTCTTTCACAGGTAGTGATATTCTATTATTTGAAAATTATTATCAGAACGGAATAAAGTTCCCTGATGAATACTTGTTGCTTAAAAGGGACATATATCGTACTGATAGTCTATTGGTTACGAAAGAAGGTTTGTTGCAGGCGCAAGCTGAGAGAATAACCGGAGAACTATTTAATCTTCTATGTGGTTTGGACGTGATTAACGGATGGAGCATTTATAAAGAATTGGATATAAATCCTTATTCGGCCAAGCATGAAAAATTCATTGAGAAAAGGAAGAATGAATTAGAACTTTTTTATTTAGGGCAACTAAGGTTATCAAAGAACTTCAATAGCTTTTTAATACTGGTTTCAAACAGCAATAATGATGATTACAATGTAATCAAAACAGTGTTTTTAGTTAATGTAAGAGCTAATAAGCTTACATCAATTACCAGAATAAGCAATTACATATGCGTTAATGGACATTCTAACTATATTTATACCGAATTATCCGAGAATGTTGTTTTTCTACAGAAAGATACGGTGCTTAGTTCAGATGTAATTTTTTCAGATGCAATTTTAGAGAATGAATTACAACGGGAAGATGGAAAGATAGAGGTAAAATTTATTTATGATAGAAATGGTTTTTTAAAGACCCTTTAAGTGACAAAAGCCGGCAAGTCCGGGCTTTCTTTTTATAGAGCCGCAATAAGCTTTACAGAGCTTATAAGCGGATGTTCTTCGTCAAAGCGCTTCAGATCAATATTATCTCCAAGGTTTTTGAACACAAAAAGGAAGGAGCTATTAAAGGAAAATTTACTATCTTAGCAGCGCTGATATGCTTTTCCGAACGGTGTAGCGACATTGTTCCCGGTAAGCGCAAAGCAATGCGGCCGGGTGTACGACCCGCTGACCGCACAATTCTTCCCACCCGACCCATACGTGCAGGCTCCGGACAATTGGCTGAATTATAACCGGTATGCGTATGCTTACGGGAATCCGTTTAAGTATACGGATCCGAGTGGGGAGTTTATCTTTACAGCGTTACTACCTGGAGTTGGTGTTTTTATTGATGCTGCCTTATGGGGTGCAGTAATTAGTGGTGCCGGATATACAGCAAGTGTTGCATTTAGCGATGGCGGATTTAGCAATTGGAGCTGGGGGCAATTTGGCAAATCAGTAGGAATAGGGGCATTATCAGGAGTTGTAACCGCTGGTATTGGTCAAGTGTTTGGAGCTGTTGGAAGTATGGGTATTGGGGGTGAAATTGCAAGGGCTTATACTCATGGTTTTGCCAATGGAATGATTTCCCAATTTACAGGCGGGGATTTTATGCAGGGTTTTGCTTCAGGAGCATTAAGTTCCTTGGCTGGTTCGGCGTTTATGATGTATGGCGGTTCGTTTGCTAAATCCTCAATAGGTACTTATGCTTTTTCTGGCTTAGCAGGCGGTGTTGGCTCGTGGGCTACAGGAGGGAATTTTTGGCAAGGGGCTGCTATCGGTCTGATGAATGCAGGGTTGAATCACGTACAACAAGGGATAGAGCAATATAAATTTTTCCATAGATTGAGAAAGCATTACGAAGGAGGTACAGGAGCTGATTTTAAGATAAGTAAGAATGAATTCAAATATTTATTAAAAAAAGGAGAGATAGATTTTGCTAATGCAACGGACATAGGCGATGGATATTATTCTGCATCAATAAATTTTTATAATGCAGACAACGATTTAAAGCTTTCTTTTGGTAGAGCTACAGTTATATATAAAACAACCAACGATGGAAACATTTATCAGTACTTTTACGATAGATATGATTTTGATCCAAAACCTTGGGGAACACGAAGCACTACAAATGAGATCATTACGAGAGCCTATAATGCGTACTCTGATGGAACAGCGTTTGATATTTATTACAATAAATTATGGAGAAAATGATAAAATTAGGTGTAATAGTGCTATTTATATTTCTTATGCATAGTGCTTGTTCAAAAAGGACACCTGAAAAAATATTAAAACAACAATTCAATATTACTCTAAAAGAGTTTAATTATGAAATTGAAACCTTTGAGGAAGAATGGTGTCCTAACGGAGACGGATATGTTTTAATCGTTTTTAGATTCAACGAATTAACTCAAAAAAAACTTAATTATTTTCAGTCTTTAGGATTTAAGAAGCTACCCATTTCAGAAAAGAATATAATACCAGATCGTTTTTTGTTTGATAATGGCTACTATTTATTTGAAAAGGAAATGAGTGACGAAAGAGATTTTAAACTATTTGTTGTTGACACCGAGTATAATAAGGCAATTTTATATTACCAATATATGTGATTGCGATAATGCCCTGAGTCAGGAGTTACCCCGCCAATCGGACATGTTCAATAAATAAACGATGTGATAGTCGGAAGAATTTAGTTAATATATCTCTTAATTTTCGAGGAGGATGGACTGTTTATATGCCCGGTGGGGTTGCGGTACCTGTCTATCATCCAATTACCCAGATGCCAATAAACATTAATCAAAAAATCATCATTCGTTAAGTAATTTAAAATTTACAGGAATGAAATCAATCATTTGTCCATTTATTATCTCTTTTTTGCTGTTTTTCGGCTGCAGTTCAAAAGCGCGAGAACATAATTATCATAAGAACGCACGACAATTAAACGATAGTGCGGTTAAAATAGCATCATTCGGCGATACAATAAAAATTATGCATGCAATCGAATTGTTGAATGAAGCCATTGATATAAAGCCCGATTATTATCTGGCTTATTGGAATAAGTTGATATTTCAACGTCAATTAGGGTTGATGGACGACGCTTTTGCCACATTAAAAGCAATAGAAGAAATCAGCCCTAAAAATCCTTACATAAAAACGATGCTTGGTGTTTTTTACGAGCAAAATAAGAAAGATACGACAGAAGCAATGGTCAAGTATAAAGAAGCAGACTTATTGTATAAATCCATTTTTGATAGTAACACTGATTCCTTATCATACCCATCTATGCTAACAAATTATACTTTAAACTTAAAAATGCTGGGAAGGGATTTTGAGGCCGACAGTATTTTATATTCATTCATTCAAAACTATTGTCACGATGCTAAAGAGGAAAATAGGGTTTTTAAGGAGTTTATAGAAACTAATATCATTAAAAAAACACGAGAGGAACTGATCAACATGAAGCACACTGATTACCAATACGATGAAAACTAAGAAGCGAGTAAAAGGCAGTGTTGACAGGCGACATATTGCATTCATTATGAATAGGTTTCCGGCTTTCATGCATAGCGTCACAGCTTATTAGGATATTCACTCTTGCAATATAAACGATTTTGTTTTTATTATTATCGATTTTACCTATATCAAGTTATTAGGGACGATACACGGCAGCTGATTAAAAAAGATCACAGTACAAAGGGAGCTTCTAAAAGAGCATTTCCTTGGTGTATGTATTACCGAAGGCTTTAAGGACAAACAATTTGACGAAAATGACATATCGCAAACCCTTTACTTTGATATTCTCCGGTACAGGCCGGAGGCGCTTGAAGCGGTTGAGGAGTACGCAAAAAACTTTGTTGAAACCATAGAGCCTTCTCCGATTGTAGACTTCGGGAATAAAAGAGTCAGGGATTAAACAGACAGATTAAATCTATGCCTGAGAAAGCCTGGGAGAAAAAGAAAACCCGACCTTGTACAGTCGGGTTTTTGGCTTAGTTGCGGAGGCCCGATTCGAACGAACGACCTCCAGGTTATGAGCCTGGCGAGCTACCACTGCTCCACTCCGCGATTTATTTCCGACTGCAAAGGTAATACATTTTTTCATATTCCGAAAATTTATCGGCAAAAAATCATAAGCGCGGAATGCTTATACCGGTTATTTTCCGATACAAATCCAAGGCATAAACATCCGTCATCCCTGATATATAGTCCAGAACAGCCTGTATGCGTCCATAAATACTCTTGCTGTCGGTTTCGTATTGCTCCGGGATGCGCATCAGCAATTGTTTCGAATAAGCTTTATGAGGCTGCAAAACAGCCCCAACGAAATGTTCAAGCAAAGTAAGAATAATTTTATAACCGGACAGCTCCACATCCAGCACTTCGGAGGAGCGATAGATTTTATCGACAGCACAAGAAGAGCAGTTCCGGTAGGCCGCAGCAGCATGGTCGCTTATCTTTTTTACGAGAGCCTCCTCAAAAGAGCCTTCGAGAATTGCCGCTTCGTTTTGTACAAAAACATCCGTGCATGCATCAATTAAAGTGCCGATAACGGCAGAGCGGAGATAAGCAATCTGCTCATTCGCATCGCTCACCATGCGCCAAGTCTCGTATATCCGCCTCTTCCGCTTCTCGGTAAAAAATGCTAAAAAGAGCTCTTTCGTCTCTTCCGTCGAAAGGATTTTCAGTTTATGGGCATCTTCGATATCCATTATCTGGTAGCAGATATCATCGGCTGCTTCGACCAAAAACACCAACGGATGCCTCGTATAACGCTCCGGTTGTTTCGGATTAGGAACAATACCCAGCTCTGTCGCAATTCGCTCAAAGCTCTCTTTCTCCGATGTAAAGAATCCGAACTTTTGCTTCTTTTCATCCGAAAAAACCGAAGCATAAGGATACTTCACGATGGAGGCAAGGGTGGCATAGGTCAACACAAAACCTCCCGGGCGCCGCCCTCTGAATTGATGCGTTAAGAGGCGAAAGGCGTTTGCATTCCCTTCGAAACAAACTAAATCCATCCATTCTTCGCGGCTCATTTCGTTTTTTAGAGAAAGGCCTTGTCCCTCGGAAAAATAGCTGGCAATGGCTTTCTCTCCGGAATGCCCAAAAGGCGGATTTCCCATATCATGAGCCAAACAAGCCGCAGCCACAATGGCTCCGACATCGTTCGGGAAGAAAAGGTCCTTACGAGACTTCTCTTGCATCCGATGCGCTGCATTCATCCCCAAAGAGCGACCAACGCAAGCGACTTCCAAACTATGCGTCAGGCGGTTATGAACAAAGACACTGCCGGGAAGCGGGAAAACTTGCGTTTTGTTCTGCAAGCGCCGGAAAGGCGCCGAAAAAATCAGGCGGTCGTAATCACGTTGAAATTCGGTTCTATCATCGGACTTAGCCCCGTGATAAGTCTCCAGGCCAAAGCGTTTGGCCGACAAGAGTTGTTCCCAATTCATCATTCAAATATATTATTATTGATTTCCAAAACTACGGTATTCTATAGCGCTTTAATTCCCGGTTCAGCTCCTTGGCACGATTCCCGGTAACTCGATCCATCCACATCCAAAACTCCGGACCGTGATTCATCACCTTGGTATGACACAGCTCGTGCAAAATTACATAATCAATTAAATGTGGGGGTAGCAAGAGCAAGAAGAAAGACAAGTTAATCGATTTCCGGGCGGAACAACTCCCCCAACGAGTTTTACTGGACTGTATCCTCAGCGACGAGAAGGAAAAACCCTGCTGTTCGGCCAGTTTTTTGACCCGACCGGGTAGCAGTTTTTGAGCCTCCTTACGTAAAAAGTAGGCACAGCCCTCCCAAAGTTTTGCTTGCGCGGGAGCCTCCGAGCAATCCATGCCATGAGGCAGCTCAATGAGGAGCCGATCCGGCTGTTTTAAAAAGAATATGGCCCGACGGCTCGAATATTGTGCTTCGATATCGAAACTAAGGGTTTTGACAAGCTTTCCGGGGCTTATCCTTATCTGCTCCGATTCATATTTCAGACTTTCTTTACGAGCCTTCAGTTTCTTGCGGACGGTATTGACAAAGGCCATCCCGTCGCTCGGCGTCGAAAAAGGCGGCAGAGAAACTCTCAATCCATCGTAAAGAATCCGAACGGATATACGTCTGGCCCGAGAGTTCACCACAAAGTCTATATTACCCAGATCGGCATCATATAACATAAGCAGTCCTAAAAAACCGAAACAAAATTACATTTTTTATTCAAGAAACCGAGAGTTGATAAGAAAAAAGGAATATCTTTGTATCGGTATTCACAGCGTTGGCGATTGTTTTTCCCGATTCAAAGATGATAGAAGCAACTGGCATTACAAAAAATTTTGGAGAACTAAAGGTCTTGAAAGGAGTCGATCTCTCGGTACGACAAGCGGAGGTTGTGTCGATAGTAGGGCCAAGCGGAGCCGGAAAAACGACCCTCCTTCAAATACTCGGCACGCTTGACAAGGCGGATAGCGGACAGGTGCTGTTGAAAGGCAAAGACATAAGTAAGCTTAGCCCTAAGGCTTTAGCTGCCTATCGCAACGAACATATCGGCTTTATTTTCCAGTTCCATCAACTGCTTCCCGAGTTTACCGCATTGGAAAACGTGATGATACCGGGCCTGATAGCCCGAAAGCGAGAGAGGGAAACAAAGGAGCGCAGCAAGGAATTACTGGCCTATCTGAACCTTTCGGAGCGAGCCCATCATAAACCGAACGAGCTGTCAGGCGGAGAAAAACAACGCGTCGCAGTAGCACGGGCCTTACTTAACAATCCGGATTTAATATTGGCCGATGAGCCTTCCGGCAGTCTTGACTCGAAGAATAAAGAAGAATTGCATAAGCTTCTGTTCGACTTGCGCGATAAATTTGGACTTACAATTGTAATCGTGACACACGATAACGAGCTGGCTCAGCTTTCCGACCGACGAATACGAATGAAAGACGGGATTGTCCTGCAGGAAACAAAGGAAAATCATAGCTTTTTCCCATAAAACACAAACCTCAAAAAAGTATTCACTATGAAAGAAAAAACCGTCAAACTGAAGAATTACCAAAGCATGGTCGAAGCTAATATCGACTGCGATATATTAAAACAAAACGGAATCGAGTGCTTTATCGGCAACCAGCAATTCGCACAGCTCTATCCGGTGTTTAACGAAATTGATACCGGTCTGTCAATCACGGTATTCGAAGATGACTACGACAAAGCGCTTGCCTTACTCGACGAGTTCCATTCGGACAAGAATTTGTCGTAGTCTTTTCTGAATATTCGCTTTATTCTACCGAAAACTTATAGATGCAGTATTCGTCGTATTTTTCTCCCGGACGCAAAGTCGAGTCGGGGAAGTGGGACAGATTCGGAGCATTCGGAAAGCCTTGCGCCTCGAGGCAAATCGCGCATTGTTCGTCGTAGTCCATCCCGTCTTTGCCTTTGTTCTTCTCGATCCAATTGCCGGTGTACACTTGTATTCCGGGCTGAGTTGTCAGCACTTCCATTTTCCGACCCGTAGTGGGTTCATAAATGTAACCGGCAAGTATGAGTTCACGGGGCTGGTGCTTACGGATAACCCAATTGTTGTCAATACCGCGCCCAGGTTTATACAGCTCATGATCAATTCTATCGGCAATTAAAGTGGCCTCCCGGAAGTCGTAAGGCGAATCCTTCACGGAAAGGATCTCTCCCGTAGGACAAGCGTCTCCGTCAAGGGCTGTATGGAAGTCGGCATTCAGCTGCAGGTAATGATCTCTGATCGAGCCACTACCCGCTCCTTTCAGGTTAAAATATGAGTGATTACAGAGTCCGATAACTGTCGCTTTGTCGGTAGTTGCCTCGTAGTGTATTTTCACTTCATTCTCGTTTGTAAGTTCATAAGTAACCCGCACATTCAGGTTACCGGGATAGCCCTCTTCACCATCGGCTGAAAAGTATTCCAGCACAAGCACTTGTTCGGAAACCGAAACAACTTCCCATACCTGAGAGTTGAAAGCATCCACACCGCCATGTAAATGATTAGGGCCATTATTTATCGGCAGGGAGTATTCCACGCCATCCAAAACAAACCGGCCCCCTCCGATGCGATTGGCAAAACGTCCGCAAACAGCACCGAAATATTCTTCTTTATTTACATAGTCGTCGAAGGTATCAAAGCCAAGCACTACGTCATCAAAATTTCCGTTTTTATCCGGAACGACCAAGCGCATAATTTTGGCGCCATAATTTGTTATATCGACAGATATTCCGTTCTTATTCACTAAGGTGTAAAAAGAAACCTTCTTGTTGTCAAATTCAATAAAATCCTGCATTATGTAAATAGATAGAACCCTTTCGAAAGGCATCCGCCGGGATGCTTCCGAAAGGGTTGGTTTTAATTTTAAATCATTCTTTTCAAAGAAAAAGACAGGGAGCTACAAGTATTAAGCCAATTTAGAGGCTCCATCGCCAATCTCAGCCACATAGAACTCGGGTTTTATGCCAATTCTTCTTTCATAAGCCTCTCCTACCTGCTTGATGAAGTTGTCAATAGCTTCGTCCTTAACCAGAGAAACCGTACAACCGCCAAAGCCTCCACCGGTCATGCGAGAACCAATGACTCCATCGATCTTCCAAGCTTCTTCGGCCATTGCATCGAGCTCCGGACCGGTTACTTCATAGTCGTCGCGCAAAGAGACATGAGAGGCATTCATCAGCTCTCCGAACTTCTTCAGGTTACCGGCTTTCAAAGCCTTAACGGCATCTTTCGTGCGCTGTACCTCACCCACAACGTGACGGGCCCGCTTATGTGCAACCGGATCGGTAATCGCCGATTCTATTTTCCGAAACTCCTCTTCCGTCAGCTCGGCCAAAAATTTCAGAGGACGGACTTTATTAAGTTGCTCCACAGCTTTCTTACATTGGGCAACTCGCTCGTTGTAAGCGCCCGAGTCGAGTTTATGCGGACTGTGGGTATTCGAGATGAGAATCTTCACCCCCTCGAGCTTCACCGGAACCAATTCAAAATCGAGGGTGTCGCAGTTGAGGTGTATAGCATGGTCCTTTTTCCCGTTTGCAGAAGCGAACTGATCCATAATGCCGCAATTAACCAAGGCAAACTCATGCTCGGCTTTTTGTCCGATCCGAGCCAGTTCGCTACGATTAAATCCGCTTCCCAGCTGGTCATTCAGGGCATAAGCCGTAACCACCTCGAGCGCAGCGGAAGAGGATAAGCCGGCTCCATTGGGGACGTCGCCCCAAATCAGAATATCGTATCCCTGTTTAATGCTTACTCCCCGTTTAATAAACTGAGCAAATACACCTAAGGGATAGTTAACCCATGATTTCTCAAGACGTTGAGTCAAGCGATCAAAGGGAAGCGAAAGCACTTCAGGTTGATTCAAGGATTTGAAGCTAACTTCGTTTTTGTCATTTTTAGCCAGCAGCAAGTAAGCTCCAAAGCTTAAAGCGCATGGAAAAACGGAACCGCCGTTGTAGTCGGTATGCTCCCCGATAAGATTCACACGGCCCGGAGAGAAGTAAACAGCTTCGGCCGGTTTACCGTAAGCCGATTGGAAGGCTGATTTTAATTCTGAAACTGTCATAGGAATGTTTCTTTTGGTATTATTTTATTGTAAAACTTGCATAAAACAAACCCGTAGAAAAAAAATCAGGAAGAACAGAAAGGTCTTTGAATCAAAAAAGTTCGTCCTTAGATTTTGCTACGGATTTTTAGCTTTTATGCTTTATTTTCTTCTATTATGCGAAGGGCCACGTCCAATATCTGCGTATCGTCCAACATAACCAAGCCTCCATCGGGACCAGCTTCTATGTGAATACCGCAGCTCTTTCCGTCTTTATAGTTGTGACCTCCAAAGTAATTACGCACCGTTTCTTCGTTCAAACCGAGCTCTGCGGCAATCTTAGTCATACTACCGCTCGGAAGCGCATCTTTTATCTTGCGCAGTTCATTGAAAGTGATTGTCTTAGTCATAAATATATGTATTAAGGATTAAAAAAAATGTGTTTCTTAATTTGCAATAAATTTAGATATTTCTTTTGAGCCGGCAAAATTTTTTATCGCCATTTTTCAGAGAGGAGAAAAGCTCCACCGTAACACTCAAAATAAACATCTGATTAACAAACAGATCAGTTCTTTTTGTCTATCGTTAATTCTTTGTAAAAGGCGATAATTGTTTCGATGCCTTTAATAAACATTTCTACCGGATAGTTTTCATTCGGCGAATGGATTGCGTCTGTTTTCAAGCCAAAGCCAATCAAAAGAGGCTTAACTCCAAGCACTTTCTCGAACAAGGGAACAACTCCGATGCTTCCACCACTACGTACGGGGAGAGGACGCTTCCCAAAAACTTTTTCGTAGGCTCTTTCGGCAGCTCGATAGGCCTCCGAGTCAATGGGATAGACATAGCTTTCCGCACCATGCAGAAAATCCACCTTAACCTTAACATAAGGAGGAGTAATCGATCGAATGTGTTCGGCTACCAACTGGGCAATTTTTTCGGATTGTTGATTGGGAACGAGACGCGCCGAGAGTTTGGCATAGGCCTTAGCAGGCAGCACCGTCTTTGTTCCTTCGCCGGTATAACCGCTCCAGATACCACAAGCATCCAAAGAGGGACGAATCCCGGTACGCTCGATGGTGCTATACCCCTCCTCTCCATGAATATCGTTTATACCGATCTCTTTCTTATAAGCTGCCACATCAAAGGGTATTTGAGCAATAAGATCTCGCTCGGCTTGGGAAACAGCCTCGACATCATCATAAAAGTGCGGTATCGTTATACGCCCCTTATCATCGATTAGCTGAGAAAGTATTCTGGAAAGCTCCACAGCCGGATTAGCGACCGCCCCTCCAAACAGTCCGGAGTGCAAGTCAATGGCTGAAGACGAAAGCTCTATCTGCCAATAAGCCAAGCCCCTGAGCCCGGTCGTTATACTGGGCAGATCCGCTTCGAGGATACTGGTATCCGAAACCAGAATCAAATCGCAGCGAAGCATATCTTTATGCTCTACACAAAAAGCTTCGAGATTGGCCGAACCGATCTCCTCCTCTCCTTCTATCAGAAATTTGACGTTGCATTTCAACTGTTTTTCCCGCACAAGGTACTCGAATGCCTTTGCATGCATAAAAGACTGCCCTTTATCATCATCCGCCCCACGAGCATAAATTTTACCATCCCGTATTTCCGGTTCGAAGGGAGGCGAATCCCAAAGTTCAAAAGGTTCGGCCGGCATCACATCGTAATGCCCGTAAACCAAAACGGTGGGTAAAGACGGATCAATAATCTTTTCCGCAAAAACGGCCGGATGCCCTTTCGTGGGTAAAACCTCAGCACGATCTACACCGGCAGCCAACAGAAAAACTTTCCACTGTTCAGCACAACGCAACATATCAGCCTGATGCTTACTCTGAGCGCTTATACTTGGTATTCGAATTAACACAAAAAGCTCCTCAAGGAAGCGATCTAAATTTGACTGAACATAATTTCTAACAGTATCCATATATACATTATTATTCAAAGTCATTATTAAAAAAGCGTATCAAAGAAAGGAAATTAAAAACGATCTTCCAAGTTTATTTGCTTTTTTTATAGCTTGAGTATTTAATTGTCGTGTTCGGAGAATTGTACATCCATTCGATTTTCATTACTTTTGCACTCATCTATGAATGATTTTTTCGAAAGAATCAGCTCTTTGTCAAGGCCTATCAAGAGAATTTTTCGTTAAAACAAAACTAATAAAAAAGAAAAAAGTTTTTGCAACATTATAACAAACTGGACCATGAAGAAGAATAGTATATTTATCATAGTGTGTTTTGTTTTTTACCTCCTATCAAGCTGCAGCAGTTCAAAGGAGATAAGCTACTTCAGCCAAGGAGAGGCTCTACCAAGCGATTCTTTATATAAAAACTTGAAAGCTTCACGTGAGATCCGGTTTCATTCCGGAGATTTACTCTCTATTTTAGTTTCCTCGGAACTTAGTCAGGCTACAACTCCTTTTAACTTACCCTTTTTTGGTCTTCCTAAACAACATGAAGAGCAGTTTACATGCTCTCTCGGTAACCTGCAAGTGCAAACTTATGAAATAAATCAAGCAGGCGAAGTTCAAATGCCGGTGATAGGGAAAATCAAACTCGGAGGGCTTAAGATGTCAGAATCTATTGAGCTTATTAACAAGAAGTTGGAGCCTTATTTAAAAAACCCTATTGTAAACATACGTCTTATCAATTATCGAATAACGGTTTTAGGAGAAGTTAAAAATCCGGGGAGTTTTTCGATCAGCAATGGGCGTATTTCAGTTTTAGAAGCATTGGGAATGGCGGGAGACATTAGCCCCCATGGGAACAGAAAAAACATCTTGATAATCCGAGAGAATAACGGCAAGTTGGAGTTCGGACAGCTGGATTTAAGCTCAAACAAAGTTTTCTTCTCCCCATATTACTACTTGCAACAAAACGATGTAGTATATGTACCTAATCGCTAAAATCCGAATCCCTAATCACACAACAAAAAAGCTCTGAAAACAATGAATACAACAGCCCGTACGAATCATAAGCAATCAGAAGTTATAGACATACGAGAAATTCTGAAAGCTTACACAAAATTTTGGTATTATTTTCTAATCTCAGTGATTCTCTCACTATCGGTAGCCTTCATATCTATAAAAAGAACGCCGACACAATATAACGTTCAGGCAAGTATTCTTTTGCATAAGGATGCCTCCAAGGGTGAGGATATATCCAAACAAGCCATACTTCAGGCTGTCGGATTGGCTCCCGTATTAAAAGATGTCGAGGATGAAATACAGATTCTGCGATCCAAAAACATGATAAGAGAAGTAGTTCGATCGCTCGAGCTACAAACAAGCTATTACCGTAAAGACAAGTGGCAGTATACGGAGCTTTACAAAGACTCTCCAATCAAGCTAATCCTTCCCTCCACCGATTTCAACGATAAATTTCCGGCCTCAATAGAATTTTACGTTTCTCAAAACGACAAGGGATATAAAGTTAAAGTAAAAATAGGCAAGGAAAATCGGAAATTTTTCCTTGAGGATTTACAGACAGCGATCGAAATGCCAGAAGGGATTTTTCGCATCGAGGCTTCGAAAAGTCTTGACAAAGGCGTATCTTATAAAATCGTATCATATCCGACCGAAATCGCTGTTGAACTATACAAAGGGAGTATTTCCGTTTCCTTAAATGACAAGAAATCCAACGCCATTACGATAAAGCAGCAATCGGCTTGTACTCCCAAAGCCATAGACATACTGAACAAGCTGATAGACACCTACAACTCCATCGCAGTGAAAGACCAAGCTTCAACATCTTCGAAAGGGAAAGCCTTTATCGAAGACCGGCTATCTTTCATTGAAAAAGAACTATCCGACATAGAGCAACGGGTAGAAAACTACAAGAGACAGAACAAAATGACGAATATAAGCCGGCAGGGTGATATTATTTTCTCCTTGCTGACTCAATACCAAACGGAGCGTACGCGGCTGAAAACGGATTTGCAAATCATAAACCATTTGGAGATATTCATCAATGATAAAGAAAAACGATTCACATCCATTTCTCTGAAAAATTCCCCGGAAGAGCCTTTACTACCAAGTATCGGCCCCAATCATAGGCTACAACTTTCCATAGACAAGTACAACGAAACTTTGTTGGAACGCATTCGGCTCTTGCGTATTACCAACGAGCAAAACCCAGTTGTACTTCAGTTGGAGGATGATTTAGCTCTAATGAGAGAAAACATCCTGTCGAGCATCCGATCAGCAAAAGAAGAAATAAACATTTCTTTAAGAGAAAACGAGCTAAAAACCAAAGAATTGGAATCAAACATAAAAGGCATGCCCACTCAGGAACGTGAGTTTATAGAAATAAGCAGGCAACAGAAGATAAAAGAAGAGTTGTTTGTCTTCCTTTTGCAAAAGCAGGAAGAAACAGCTTTGGCTTTAGCCAGTTCTATTCCTCCGGCAAAAGTATTCGACTCGGCAAACGCATCTTTGATGCCCGTATCGCCTAAAAAGGGGATGATTTTCATGATAGCACTTATTGTCGGCCTGCTGCTTCCCGCTGGAGCCATATCGATACTGAACATCATCAACAATAAAATACGAAGCAGCAAAGAGCTGACGAGAGCCTTGCCTCTCCCCTTTCTCGGGAGCATACCTGTCATAAAAGATCCTCAAGGAGCTTTCCTCATAAAAGAAGGAGTAAATTCTCCCGAAACAGAGGCTTTCAAAACTATCCGGGCCAATCTCCATTTTTTGATGGGCAACAAGCAAGCTCCGGTTATTTTGATAACATCATGTATCAGCGGAGAAGGCAAGAGTTTTGTGGCAACGAATCTTGCCGTATCTTTAGCTTTGACAAAGAAAAAAGTTGTTTTGATTGAATTTGATTTGAGAGCCCCCGGAATATGCGAGCGCTTGGGCATCGTGAGGAACAATGGACTAAGCCTCTTTCTTTCAGATTCTTCAAAAAATGTCAGCGAAATGTTAAAACCCTCGCGACTATCTCCCTTCCTTTCCGTTATACCGGCCGGCCCCATTCCTCCAAATCCGGCAGAACTCCTGCTGTCGGATCGCGTAGAGGAGCTGATTGGAGAGTTGAAAAAGGAGTTTAACTACATCATCATCGACACGCCTCCTTGTGCAGTAGTATCCGATGCACAATTGTTGAATCGCATAGCCGACAATAGCCTTGTTGTTTTCCGCGAAAATTATACGCCTCAGGAGTTCATAAGCTTTATAAACGAAACGAATGAAGCAAACAGACTAAACAACATATCTTTGGTATTAAATGCTTCGAAGACAGATGAGCTCTCATTCGCCTACGGAAGTTATTTTAATAAGAAAAAGAAAGTTTGGTCGCTACCAAGACTTTCCTAAAACGAATTATTGAAATAGAAAAAACAAAAACCTACGAACGTCGTTCAAAGAAAATATGGAAGTGAATTTTGACTCAATACGCAGCTACCGAGACGAAGAAGTACCCGCTATCCTCCGGAAGCTAACGGAAGAGAAGCAATTTATGAATGTGCTGGCTACGGTATTCCCCTTGCTCCCGAAAGAGGCTCTGAAACAACGCCTGCTCTCATTCCGTAGTGTCTCGGACTTTCAGAAAGGTTTGGATTATCCTTTCCTCAAAGGGTTGGAAGAAACCAAAACTAAAGGAGTAAAGCTACTGGGAACGGAAAATATCGAAGCTTCGAAGTCTTATGTTTATGTCTCCAACCACCGGGACATCATCCTCGATTCCGCTTTCTTCTGTATAAAATTCATCGAACACGGTATGGACACCGTCGAGATTGCCATAGGGGATAACCTCCTTGTCTTCCCCTGGATAGAAGATCTGGTACGGGTGAACAAAAGTTTCATCGTCAGGCGAGGGCTAAGCAGCCGGGAGATACTTGAAAGCTCGCAACAACTTTCGGCCTATATTGCCGACACAGTTATGCAACGCAAGCAGTCCGTATGGATTGCCCAGCGCGAAGGGCGTGCCAAAGACTCCAACGACCGGACACAGGAGAGCCTCCTCAAAATGCTCAGCATGTACGGAGAAGGAAGCTTTATAGAAAACCTGATTGACCTGAACATCGCTCCTCTAAGCATATCCTACGAATACGATCCATGTGATTATCTGAAAGCAAAAGAATTCCAGCAAAAGCGCGACCTCCCCGACTTCAAGAAATCGCCTCAGGACGATCTTCTCAACATGCAGGTAGGCGTTATGGGATACAAAGGACGAGTAAACTACAACATCACAAAGGGCATCAAGCACGAGCTGGAAGAAATTTCAGCCCAACAGCTTCCCAAAAGAGAAGAAACTGCCCGCGTAGCCGAACTTATCGACCGCAGAATACACGCGGGATACATCCTTTACCCCAACAACAAGATAGCCTACGACCTCTTAACTCAGGAGGAGCGTTTCTCGAAAGAATACAGCACACTCGACCGGCTCGATTTCGAAAAATACCTCTGCCTGCAAATCGAAAAAATCGATCTGAAGGATAAAGACGAAACTTTCTTGCGCCGGAAATTGTTGGAAATGTATGCCAACCCGCTCATCAACTACCTGAAAGCAACAAAATAAAACCGGAATACAGATAAAAGAGAATCCGAGGAAGCGCTTAGCAATGGATTCATCATAAGCTTTAGCAAGAAGAGAAAAGCTCCGGAGGAAGGCCATCCGGAGTTTTTTCTACGGGCGCAAGGCGGTAGGAAAACTTCACAATACAAATGACATCGAACAAAAATATATTCAGGATCAGTTATCCGATCTTTCTTACCTTGATAGCCCAAAACGTAATCAACGTTACCGATACGGCTTTTCTGGGACGTGTGAGCGAAGTGGCTTTGGGTGCCTCGGCACTTGCGGGGGTATTGTACATAGCCATCTATATGCTGGGCTTCGGTTTCAGTATGGGAGCACAGATACTGATCGGCCGCCGGAACGGAGAAGGAGAGGATCGAAAAAGCGGTGTCATTTTCAACAATGCCCTGCTGTTCAATCTTTTATTTGCCGCTGTTATTTTTCTCTGTGCCCAGCCTCTGATGCATCCGTTAATGAAGCTTTTGGTGCAATCGGAGAGCGTGTACAGCGAAGCCATATCCTATCTCGACTGGCGTATATTCGGTTTGTTTTTTTCCTTCCCCAATGCCGTATTCAGAGCCTTTTTTGTAGGCATCACGCAAACCCGCATATTAAGCGTTTCGGCTTTGATTACAGCCATTACCAACGTTTTATTCGACTACCTGCTTATATTCGGTCATGCCGGATTGCCCGAGATGGGTATAGCCGGAGCCGGCCTTGCTTCCGTTATTGCCGAGGCGGCCACCTTCGGATACCTTTTTCTTTATGCTTTTTTTCGACTCGACAGGAAACGCTACGGACTATTTGTATTTAAGGGTATTGTCAATTGGGAAATCACCCGGAGCATTCTCGATCTCTCGGTTTTCATCATGATTCAATACTTCATGTCCATAGCGACATGGTTTCTTTTCTTCATCTTTATCGAGCATTTGGGCGAGCGCCCTCTGGCGGCCACCAACATCGGACGAAGCCTCTACATCCTGCTGATGATGCCGGGATCGGCTCTATCTTCCACCTGCAATACACTGGTGAGCAACCTGATCGGAGCAGGAAGGCAAGCAGAGGTACTACCCTTCATGCACCACATGCTGAAACTTGTTTTGCTGCTGGCCTTGCCTATAGCGCTGTTCACCTTCTCCTGTCCGGAGCTCTTTGCTCGTGTATATACGGACGATCCCGCCCTGATAGCGGCCTGCATCCCCGTGCTGCGGGTAGTATCCGTCGCCATGCTCTTCTGCGCCGCCGGACATATCCTATTCAGTGCACTGACAGGAAGCGGAAACACCCGGACGGCCTTCCTTGTAGAGGTTTTAACGCTTAGCATCTACATGGCTTACGTATATTACACAGCTATTGTCCTCCGTGCATCTGCCAGCATCATATGGTTTTCCGAATTCATATACTGGGGCATCATTGGGGTACTGGCCTACGCCTATATGAAAAGCGGCAAGTGGCAACAAAAACAGCTTTAAGCCTCCAGTACGGCCCTCCATAAAGCCTTCGAAACAAGCTAATGACACAAGCGATGGTTTGTTTTAATTTTATTTAACAGTCTGCCGACATCGCGCAAGAAGTAAAGCTCCTATCTTTGTGAAAGAATTTCCGGCGAAGAAGAAAAAGTATGAAAGTGATACCGGCCTTTTTATCCGTATTGTCGATGCCGAGTGCCTGTCGGAAGGGAAGGGCCAAAGATGTAAAAAAACGAAAGATCTTCGTATGGAAAGAGATGCCGGCAAGTAGCGGCTCAAAGTGGAACTAAATCCCAGAAAATTCATCAATCCACCACCCTCAACTCAATCCAGATCTCTATGGGTCATCCGGGATCACTCGGATAGGTATTTTATTATAATACATAATACACACAAAGATTGAACAATGAAGACCATATTTACCAAGCTCTTCCCGTGGCGAAGCACTATTCTCATGATGATCGCTGGTGGGAGGCGGCGGAGAAAAGAGCCCCAAGTTCAAGACGGGCAGCAAGCTCTACGTCAAGCTTGTCAACAAAGAAGAGAGGGAGTTCGAGCTACGCTTCACGGTGATCTACACCTACAAGGGCCAGGAACATGTCCTGAAAGCTAACGAAACTTTCACGGCTGATCTGTCGTAAAACAAGAGTCCTGCTTCTAATAAAAGATTTTATATAAACAATAAAAAACACAACATGAAAACAATGAAAAAGTATCTTTATTCCATCGCAGCACTGTTGCTGCTGAGTATGACAATGCCTGCACAAAGTCAGTTTTTGAAAAAACTGGGCGAAAGCATCGAAAAAGAAGTAAAAAACAACAGTGCATCCGCCAAAAAAGCCGTAGAGAAAAGCACGACCGGAAGCGCGGTTAGCCATGCCTCAACTTCTTCGGGCAAAACTTACTACGTAAGCCCGACGGGTAGCGTACGCGCCGACGGATTGAGCAAAGATCGGGCCTTGAAAGACCTCCAGAAAGCCATCGATCTGGCTGAAGACGGATCTACCATCCTCGTAGCGGAAGGCAATTACCTCGGTAACATGGACCGGGGCTACATCGAATGCGGTAAGTTCGGAACGGCAAGCGACCATGGCAAATTCTTGAAGTTCTACGGCGGCTATTCGACCGACTTCTCGGAGCGCAATCCCCTGAAGTACATCACCAAGATACAACCGAACGAAAAGACGCCCAAAATGGTAGGTTCCGCCCTTTTCCACATCACGGCCAAACGTCCCTACGGCGACAAACGCCCGGCAGGCGAAGTGGTGGTGGACGGCTTCACCTTCGACGGAGGAGAGGTTATCCTCTACAAAAAGCCCGATATAAAAGATCCGCGCACGGGAACACCCAATACGGAAGTACTTACCGGCATGTTGGTGCATCCCGATGCACAACCCGGGGCAGCGGTTGGCTTCTCGAAAGTTGACTGGCGTGCCCTGCACCTGACTGTGGAAGGACGGGTGAAAGTGAGCAATTGCGTTTTTGTGAATTGCCGCAACTTCGGGCTGCAAGGCGGTATGGGGGCAGGACATATCGAGGTAAGTAACAACGTTTTCGTCGCCTGCCGTTACGCCGGCTGCGAAATCTGGGGTATGTTGCCCGCAGGCCGCGAGAATGAAATCAGCTTCGATTTCCACCACAATACGGTACTTTTCACCTGGACCATCACCAAGGAACTGGATACGATGGGGCAGGGTTTCCGCTTCATGAACGGCATCCGTACCATAAACGTTTACAACAACATCTTCGGCTTCAACATCGGCTGCGGAGTGCAACGTTGTCGCTACGAAGCTAAGCAGGAATACGAAAAGCTGAAACAAAGCAACCTGTTCAACAACTACTTCATCGGTAACCGCTTCGATTTGGAGATTTGCGAAAGCTCGATGGGTATCAATGTACCGGCTGCCCGTATCGAGGAAGCCGAGGAGATAGGCCCCAAATATGAAGGCAATAAGGAAATGCCTTTCAACGAAGCCTTTATTGCCGCTATAGACGCTCCTTATCTCAAAGGTGTTACCAGCCTGAAGATGACGAAAACCGAAAGCTACGATGCCAACTCGGGAGCCAATCAGCTGAATCGTTTCCTCGGTCTAAACCAGCAAGGTACGCAAACCATACGCGTAAGTATGTTTGCCAATAAGTATCCTTGGGAAAAAGCCCGCGATCTATTCGGAGTCGTGAAAGGTTACGGAGCACAGAAATTCGAGAAATAAATTACGAGGATCAGGAAGAGCATTCCGCTCAAGAAACAAAAAAACAGCCTGCAAGATTTCTTGCGGTTGTTTTTACTTTTACCGAGTTTCGCCTAAGCGGACGTCAATCTCAGGTTATCAATAAAAAACTTTCCGAAGATGCGCTTCCGAAACTCCGTGGATTTGAGCCCTTCTCTGTCGTTTAGGTTTCCGGGACTAAGTACAGAAGTTAGGATTTCAGCTTTATCGCTGATTATCAGATGCGGTTTGAATCCATAGAAGCAGAGGTCAATCAACCCTGCATTATAGCACATTTGCAACCCCACACGAGCCAATGTTCAAACCAAAAGTTTAGAAAAATCTACAACGCACATTCAAAGACCGGTCATATGTTTAACTAGAACTTATAAAACAATGGGAGCAATTGATATTATTAACTATCTTTTAGGAGGTTTCTTGATTTCATTAGGTTTCTTGATTAATAAAAGTCCAAATCTGATAGCCGGATACAACACAATGTCAAAGGATGACAAAGCAAACTTTGACATAATCGGATTTAAACAGGTCTTAAAAAGCACTTTAATTGGAAATGGTATTTTTATTATTATGGGTACTCTTATTTTCTACTTCATATCTTGGGATGTAGGGAAAATATTTGTAACAATATTGCCCGGATCAATTTTACCTCTTTATTTAGTTTATAAATCGAAAGAATACTACAAGGGAAAAACCAATAAATCAAAGAATAATTATTTAGTTGCTGCATTTAATTTTGTGTTTTTAACTGTAACGGCGTGTTTTTTCAGTTATGCATTCAAAGAACCCCAAGTTTCAATAACAAACGAAAATGTCCAAATTTCAGGCTTGTATGGCTTTGATATCCCAGCAAAAGACATTAATTCATTTGTAATTACAGATACTTTGCCTAAAATTTTATTACGGACTAATGGATTAGGGTTAGGCAATATAAAAAAGGGAAACTTTAAATTGGAAAATTACGGGCTATGTAAATTATTCTTACAAGTAAGTAATACACCATATCTTAAGATTGTGTATTCAAATGATAAATTGGTTTATCTTAATTTTAAGGATAAAGGCAAAACGACCCAATTGTACAATAAACTGTTGAACGTAAAGAACATTAGTGGTACAGAGAAATGAACCAAGAACTTATTAGGCCTCCCGGCTCATTGACATTTATTGCAAGTTTTTCTCGCATCACGAGGCAATATAAAACGTAAAACATAATAGGCCTCATTTTTGCTGCATATTTAAAGGGAAGCCTCCGAATATGTTTAATTTAAAAAAGGGCAGTAGCCCGACCAACATGCCATGAAAAGAAACACAACCTGCATTTTATCATGGATCCTATTACTATGGTCCATCACCGCTTTTTTCAGTCAAACCTTAGTAGCAACACCTCCCGCGATACCTCTGCGAGATCATCCTCGTTTGTTGCTTTTTAAGGGCGAGGAAAACGAAATCAAACAGTTGATCGCCTCCGATCCGGCATGGAAAAAGATGCATGAGCTGATTCTCAAAGAATGCGAAGTGCTGCTGAAAAAGCCTGATCTGGAACGCAAGATGGAGGGCATCAGGTTGCTGAAAGTATCGAGAGAGATGTGGAAGCGATCGTTTTACCTGTCGTATGCCTATCGCATGACAGGCGATATGAAGTACTTTCATAAGGTGGAAAGAGATATGTTAACGGTTTCCAAATTCTCCGACTGGAACCCGAGTCACTTCCTCGATGTTGCCGAAATGACGATGGCCTTAGCAATCGGTTATGACTGGCTGTTCGAAAAACTTTCGGAGAACTCGAGAAAACAGATTCGAGAAGCTATTGTACATAAAGGATTACTGCGTTCGAAAGATCAGAAGAATTATAACTGGTGGCTTAAAGTGGGAGGCAACGCCAATCAGGTTTGTAATTCAGGCATCAGTATGGGTGCACTGGCCGTTCAGGAGGATTATCCCGAACTGACACAGGAGTTGGTTGATCGAGCTTTCACTTCGTTACCCTTCGCTCTGAAAACGTATGCGCCCGATGGCGTTTACCCCGAAGGATTCGGATACTGGGTGTACGGAACAACGTACAACGTGCTTTTCCTAAGCGCGATCGAAAAGATTCAGGGAACCGACAGAGGACTCTCGGCCATGCCCGGATTCCTGCAATCGGCCGATTTTATCAAACATTCGATCACTCCCGCACGGAAGAATTTTAACTGGTCTGACCAGGGAGAATGGATCATCATCCACCCCGCCATGTTCTGGATGGCTCAAAAAAGAGGAGATCCGTCGGTTTTGTGGTCGGAAAAGAAATTTCTGGAACATCCCACATTCAGAGGATATGAAAACCTGCGTGAGCTACCGGCTGTCATGATTTGGGCAAGAAACACGCCTATGCATAAGATTACCGAACCCAAAGAAAAGTTCTGGGTAGGACAAGGCCCCAATCCGATAGCCGTCATGCGCAACTCATGGACTGATCCGAACGCGCTCTACCTCGGCTTTAAAGCAGGAAATCCCACGGAGATACACGGACACATGGACATCGGGTCGTTTATCATGGAAGCCGACGGTTACCGATGGGCTTCCGATCCGGGCACGCAGAATTATTACAAAACGGATTCGATGGGGATGAACACTTCGTCCAAAGACCCCAAAACGGAGCGCTGGAAAGTGTTTCGTTATAATAACCATTCGCACAATGTGATCACGATCAATGGACAGCTTCAGAACCCGAAAGGGTATGCCAAGATCGATGAATACAGCGACCGCAAAGAATTCATGTATGCCCTGTCCGACTTGACGGATGCGTATAACGGAGAAGTTAAAAAAGGCCTGCGGGGCGTGGCGCTCAAAGATGGAAAGTACGTCGTTATCCGTGACGAGATCGAGACGTTGAATAACGGGAAAGCAACCACCGTCCGATGGAAAATATTTACCTATTGCGACGTCCAAATTTCCGATCATTCGGCGGTACTTACCCCCAGCAGCGCGCTCGAAGAAAACCGGATACACAAGGGAAAGAAGCTGACGCTAAAAGTCAACACTTCGTCGAAAATAGTGATGAAACAGTGGAGCACCACGACCGGCAAGCCATACGACCCGATCAACAAGGGGGCCGTACTCCTCGGATTCGAGTGTACGATTCCCGCCGGCACGAGAGCGACTTTCGAAGTGCTGCTGATCCCCGAAAAATCGACCGATTCGGCAACGTTTTTAAACAAAGATTTGAGTGAGTGGAAAACGATCAAAGGCAATACGTCTCCCGCAGTCGTTCCCGTCAAAAAGCTGACGCTCGACAAAAACACGCTGAAACTCTCGAAAGGTGAAACGGCAACGCTCAAAGCCGTCGTAGAACCGGCCAACGCAAGCAGCAAAAACGTGACGTGGAGCAGCAATGCATCCGGTATCGCCAAAGTGAACAACGGTCAAGTGACGGCAGTAGCGGCAGGAGTGGCTACGATTAGCGCCCAAACGATAGACGCTGGTCTCACGCAGACTTGCCAAGTAATCGTCACGGACAACACGACAGGTAATACCGAAGTTCTCGCTTCGCAAGTTCACGCTGTCCCGGGAGCTGTCCGAATGTTCTTGGCCTATCCCGAACCCGTCTACATTTATAGCATAGACGCACAGAAAGTAGAGGTTTTACTTCTACCGGCCGGCGAACACATCCGAGCACTGCCCTCCGGAGCGTATGTAGTGACAATCCGTAAAGAATCGTATAAAATTCTCATTCGTGACAGGTAAAAAAAGTGAAATAAGCAAGCCTTAAAAAGACCTGAGCTCGAGCTGATCGGGCTTCAATATTGGGCTATCCATAAAAAACTTTCCGAAGATGCGCTTCCGAAACTCCGTGGATTTGAGCGTTTCTCTGTCGTTTAGGTTTCCGGGACTAAGCATAAAAGTTAAGATTTCAGCTTTGTCGCTGATTATCAGGTGCAGTTTGAAGCCATAGAAGCAGCCGATGGCGAGGTTACATTCAAGAGTTTGAGCCCTGAGGTGGCGGGTATCTCCACTACGGTGAGCGACACCGACGTGCCGGCCGTGCTCAACGAAGGATCAAGCTCTTGGTATGGCATCTAGCGGAAGGACGTATTGTCCGTTTCGGCGATTTCGGGACCTTTCAGGTGAGTCTTTCGAGGAAAAGCTGCGGAAGAGGAGGAAAAGTTCAACATCTCGCTGATTAAGAACGCAAAAATCACCTTCCGCCCGGTGAGGATTTACGCAACATGCTCTCGACCGTCAAGTTCGAGGAACACGGCAAGTAAGGTGCTTCGCAGGCCGTTTTTTTTGCGGGAGGGCTCCTGCGGGAGGGAGAGCTCCGCGCGAGCCACCGGCAAACTCCTCGAGACATTTTCGAAAAATCCTCGCCGACTTTTCGGAAACTCTTCGCGAGGGAAAAAAATCCTGTCGAGCAGCGAAAAAAAATTCCTCGCCGGCAAAAAAATCTTTCGACGAGGAGACGGTAGGAGCGAACCCTTGTGGTTCGCCCTTTAAAATTTTCAGGAAGAGCGTTTCCCTCAAGAAACAAAAAAAGCAGCCGGCAAGAAATCTTGCCGGCTGCTTTTTTACCGTCCGGAGGAATTTAGAAAACACTCGTCTCTGTTAAATGAAGTATTTCAGCACAAAGAGTAGAGCCAGCACATACATGCCCACACTCAATTTTTGGAACTTGCCACAAAGGAGGTTGATGAGCACGTAGCTGATCATTCCCAACACGATACCATCTGAGATGCTGTAAGCCAAGGGCATAAAGATGATACACAGAAAAGCCGGGATGGCTTCCGCGTAGTCGTGCAGATCCACTTCTTTAATAGGCGTAAGCATCATCAGCCCTACCAGCACCAGAACGGGAGCCGTAGCAGAGGCGGGTATAGCCAGAAAAAGCGGAGAAAAGAAGAGCGCCAACAAGAAACAAAGCGCCACGACAAAAGCCGTAAGACCGGTCCGGCCGCCCTCGCCTACTCCGGCAGCACTCTCCACGTAAGTGGTAACGGTGCTGGTTCCCAAGATCGAACCGGCTGTCGTTCCGATAGCGTCAGCCAGAAAGGCCATTCGCGCATTGGGTATTTTACCGTCCTTTATCATCTTTGCCTTAGTGGAAACACCTACCAAGGTACCGATGGTATCGAAAATATCCACGAAAAGGAAAGTAAATACTACCATCAGCATGTCCTTTGTGAAAATTTGCTCAAACTCAAATTTGAAGAAGATGGGCTCTACCGAAGGCGGAGCGCTGAAGACCCCTTCGTAATGGGTAATACCCATGGGAATACCAATCAGTGTCGTTGCAAGAATACCGATCAACAAAGCTCCTTTCACCCGCAGCACCAACAGTACGGAGGTAAGCAACAGCCCTATGATGCCGAGCAAAGCCGTACCCGAAGTAATATCACCCAAGTGTACCAGTGTAGCATCGTTGTTGACGATAATGCCCGAATTTTGTAAACCGATGAAAGCAATAAACAGCCCGATACCGGCACTGATGGCTTTCTTGAGACTATCGGGTAAGAGGTTGACGATGGCCTCGCGCAAATTCGTCAAAGTCAGCACAATGAACACCAAACCTTCGATGAGTACCGCCGTAAGAGCAAACTGCCAACTATACCCCATAGCCATACACACCGTAAAGGCAAAGAAAGCGTTCAAGCCCATACCGGGAGCCAAGGCAAAGGGCAGCTTAGCCAGCACAGCCATCAGCGAAGTAGCAATAACGGCCGCCAAAACAGTGGCCGTAAATAAGGCTCCTTTATCCATACCCGTAACACTCAGTATCGAAGGGTTCACCGCAAGGATATAAGCCATCGTGAGAAAGGTAGTGAGACCTGCCAGCAGCTCGGTGCGCAGGTTATGTGTTCCTTTTTTAAAACCGAATAATTTCTCTAAAAAATTCATATACTCGTATTATTAGGGATTCTTAGTGTCAGTTGTTATTTGATGGTCCATTTACAACCCAATGTGGGGATCGCATAGAATCCTTTCCGAGCTGCAAAGTTATAACCCAATTCTATTTCTCCTCCTAAGCTGAGATTGAAATCATTCGGCAGGAAAGAGAGCTTGTTCAGGTTGAACCAAAACTGAGGCTCGCTCAAGAAAGTGAATTCCGTTCCGTTGAACATATTCTCCCGCCAAAAATCAGCAAAACCCATAAAACTATACTTGCCTCCTCCGAAGTGGAGATACCAAACACCCGTAAGCTGGAAATTATGCGGCGTTACAAAATTTCCCTGAATGTATTTGTACATCGCGCTGAGGGAATAACCTTTGGAGAAATCACTACTGTTCCATGAGTAAGTAGCCCCCAACAAGTAGGCATTGTTGATAAACTGTAATCCACCGTTATATTCCACGTGCAGCGAAACGGGACCTTTCCAAAACTGCAGTTCGCGAGCAATCTCCCAATAAGCCGCAGCCACTCCCTTATCGGTATAGTCCATGTCGGTAAAGAAGAAAGTACTACCCCAACGGTCGGGATGAAACATCTCCACCGTCGATGTCAAGCGGGGACGCTTGCCTTTGAACTCGTTGCCGTAAACGGCATTCCCCAAATCGTAATGCAATTGCAAGTTTTGAGCTTGTAATCCAAACACCGAAAGGATAAAAACAGCCCCAAAAAATAATTTACGCATCATAAGAAAGTTGTTTTAAGTTGGTTGATGTTGATCTATGAAACAAGTCGCGAAATTAAGACTAATATTTCAAATCCGAAAACAAATGAAGATTTCGCCTCCTCTTTCAAGGCGCTTTTCAAAAGACTGGGCTCGAAGCGACATACGACCCCGAAAAGGGCCGTATGCAGGCAGGGTCGAAAATCGATGGAAAGGATCTGGATTACAGCATCCCGTTCCGTTTACGAACGTTGTGAAAAATCTTCATCGGATTGCCCATTATTTTGGTAAATCCTTTGACATCATCGGCTGTCCAGGCACGATTCACTTCGCCATACTCACCAAAGTCGGTTTTCATCAGGTCGTAGGGACTATCGACACCCACGAGGGTGTATGAGCGCGGATACAGTCTGAGAAATACGGTTCCGTTTACCTGCTGCTGCGATTGTAGCAGAAAAGCCTCGATATCGCGCATCACCGGATCGAGATATTGCGCTTCGTGCAAGAACATACCATACCAGTTACCCAATTGCTCCTTCCAATAAAGTTGCCATTTACTGAGGGTATGCTTCTCGAGCATCTTATGGGCGTTGATAATAAGCATGGGAGCAGCCGCCTCAAAACCGACACGGCCTTTAATACCGATAATCGTATCGCCGATATGCATATCACGTCCAATACCGAAGGGAGCAGCCAAGCGCTCCAGATCCCGTATGAGGGCCACTTTGTCGTCGTAGGTCTTTCCGTTTAAGACAGTGGGTTCCCCACAGTCGAAACCGATGGATATATCCTCTTCACCCGACTTTTCAATCTGACTGGGATAGGCTGAGTCGGGTAAGGTTTGTTCGGATTTTAAAGTTTCTTTTCCTCCAATACTGGTTCCCCACAACCCTTTGTTGATGGAGTACTCCATCTTCGTAAAATCGGCTTCGTAACCGTGCTTGCGAAGGTAATCGATTTCGTATTCACGCGTGAGGGTCATATCTCGCGTGGGAGTGAGTATTTTTATTTCGGGAGCGAGCACGTCGAAGGTAAGATCGAAACGTACCTGATCGTTTCCGGCTCCGGTACTTCCGTGGGCCACATAATCGGCAGCTATCTTTTGTGCATAGTCGATAATGGCCATAGCCTGGAAGATGCGTTCCGAACTGACGGAAATCGGATAGGTCCCGTTACGCAAGACATTGCCGAAAATCATATAACGAATACTCTTTTCGTAATACTCCCGGGTGACGTCGAGCGCCACGTGACTGGTCACTCCCAAACGATAGGCGCGTTCCTCGATACGTTTAAGCTCTTCCTCGTCGAATCCGCCGGTATTAGCCACTGCCGTATGGACTTCGTAGCCTTTCTCACGGGACAAATACATGGCGCAAAACGAGGTGTCCAGTCCTCCGCTGAAGGCCAATAATACTTTTTCTTTCATACGATAATTATTTGTAGTGATTAAAATTCAATTAAGGAGAGGCGCTGATTATTTCTTCTCTTTGTGAGGATCGTAAAGCATACCCGTACAGAGGCAGAAACGTCTTCCGGTACGCTGCAGAATATCGTAATTTACACAACTTTGACAACCTTTCCAGAAAGCCTCGTCGTCGGTCAGTTCGGAAAATGTTACCGGTTTATAGCCCAGTTCCGAGTTGATACGCATCACAGCCAGGCCGGTCGTTAAACCAAATATTTTAGCATCCGGATAGCGCTCGCGCGATAAGTTGAAAGCCCGTTGTTTGATGCGCTTAGCAAGGCCGCAGCCACGGAACTTCTCCACGACAATAAGTCCCGAGTTGGCTACAAATTTCTTGTCGCTCCAGGTCTCGATGTAGCAGAAACCGGCAAATTCCGACCCGGCCAAAGCAATAATAGCCTTACCTTCACGTATCTTCATGCTGATGTATTCGGGGCTGCGCTTGGCTATACCCGTTCCACGTACAGCCGCAGCATCGGCAATAGTTTGCAGGATGGTTTCCACATAAGCCAGGTGGGAGTCATCCGCCACACTGACTACAATGTCTGCCGTAGTTTGTCCGGACAGCATTTTACTAAGCTCCAGAGTAAACTCTTGGTTCAAAGGCAAATTATTTTTTCCCATCTACTTATCTCCAAAATATTGCTTGATTAAATTGACAATACTTTTGCGCTCTGTCCCTTCACGGAGAACGATAAGGATGGTGTCGTCGCCGGCCACCGTTCCCAAGACTCCCTCGGGATTCAAATTATCAAGATCCCAAGCCAAGGCATTGGCATAACCGGGTTTGGTTTTAAGCACAGCCAGTTGTCCGGAGAAATCAATGCTCAGCAGCGTAGAAGAAATATTCCGGCTCCCTCCGCTCTCTTGTATCGGAAGCGGCATATTATGGGCGGGCAAGCTGTATTTGTACCCCCCTCCGGCCAAGGGTATTTTAGCTACTTTCAAGGTTTTAAAATCTCGTGACAGGGTAGCTTGTGCAATATGGAAATTGCGCTCTTTCAGCATTTCCAGCAGATCATCCTGGCTGCCTACTACCTTCGAACGAAGAATCTCCGAAATGGCTTGCAAACGAATCTTTTTATTCTTCATGAGTGCATATTTTTAGAATATATGCCGACAAAAATAGTCACTTTTTGAAAATATACCAAAAATAAAGCGTTATTTATTCATTTTCTTGCATAAAAAGAAGCTTCGGGGCAGAATTGCGATAAAGAGATACTCCCATTTCGCTATCAGCAGGAAAGAAAGACACAGCGAAAAAAGCTGAATTTTGGACAATAGTACAAGAAAAATCAACTTTTTTACCAAAAGAAAGAGTTGCATATCGTCTATTTTTGTGCATTACAAAAGTTTGTTTAATCGAAAAACAGTTTATGTTGCAGCGGCGACACAAAAAAGGACGAGACTAAAAACATCCAATATTCACACTTTAAATTTTAATCCATGATAAAACAATCGCAACATCTCACAAAAAGACGAAGCTGGATTCTGATTACCCTACTCGGGATCAGCTTGGGGCTATCCGCCTCACTTTCGGTACAAAGTACCGGAGGATTAATATCGGGGAAAATAGTCGATAAAACCGGAGCCGCATTACCAGGGGTTTCCGTAGTAATAAAAGGGAGTCAGCGCGGAACAATAAGCAACGCTGAAGGTCGTTTTTCCATCAACTCCAACTCCGATAGCGAACGATTGGTTTTTAGCTTTATCGGCTACGAAACCCGCGAACTGGAGCTACGCACAGGAGAGAACCTCATTATAAAACTCGAAGAAAGCGACCGATCGCTCGACGAAGTAGTGGTGGTGGCTTATGGGGTACAAAAGAAAAAAGAGCTGACCGGTTCCATCGCCGTAGTAGATACCAAGCAAATCGACAAAATGACCGTTCCCGGTATCGGACAGGCGCTACAAGGCTTAGCCAGTGGGGTGCGCGTAACATCTTCGGGCCTTCCCGGAGGAGGTGCTGACATCATTATCCGCGGAATCGGGAGCTTCCACAACTACTCGCCGCTCTACGTCATCGACGGGATGATACTTGAAAGCTCGCAGCGTGAGTTCAACATGAACGACGTGGAAAGTATTCAGGTGTTGAAAGATGCTTCGGCCACAGCACTCTACGGAGCACGGGGTGCCAACGGTGTGATCCTCGTTACAACCAAGAAAGGTCGGGAAGGAGAAACGCGCATCAACTTCAATGCGACTATGGGCGTGGCCTCCATCGCCAAACGCTATGAAATGATGAATAGCCTTGAATTTCTGCGCATCAACCGGCTGGCTTATGCCAACGCCAAAAAGGTATGGCCGGGCGAACCGGCTCAGGGACAAAAGCTAATCAATACCGATTGGCAGGATGAGTTCTACAAAACAGGTATCACCGAAGATTATAACCTGAGCGTATCGGGAGGTAGCAGAAACGGAAACTACATGTTTGCATTCAACATGTACGACGAAGACGGAAGCGTACAAGGCCCCTTCTACAAGCGCTTGACCATACGCAGCAATGCCGAAGCCCGCAAGGGTGTGTTTACCATAGGTGAAAATCTGATGGTAGGGCGTTCCGAAACGAAGACCTTGCAAGGCAATCCCTTTATAGACTTGGCCCGGATGCCGCCGATTATCCCGGTACGGGATCCTAACAATCCAACGGAATACGGATTCGGAAGTTCATCTTACCAAACCTATGGAAGCAATCCCATCGGATTGCAGGAAACACACGACAGCCGGCAAGAGAACATACGCATCATCGGCTCCGCCTTTCTACAAATCGAACCCATCCAAGGATTGCAGATAAAGAGCAACCTCGGATTTGAATATTTCAATTGGTTCGATAAAAACAAGATTGTACACAAGCAGTTACGTTACCTGTCCAAGAGTCAATATAAAGACGAGCTATACGAGGGAAATGGTGCCATGCAAAGCTGGCTGTGGGAAAACACGGCATTCTATAAAAACAATATCGGCAAGCACAGCTTCGATCTGCTTGCCGGATATACCGCACAGATGACCGAAAGGCGCGGCAATAACATAACAGGATACAACCTGATACAGGAAGGATTCTGGGTACTCAACAACATCTCGAAAGAGAGTAAGGCAACTCCGGCCGTCGGGGGTCGTAATACGGCCATCGCGATGACTTCCGTCATCGGACGTATCAATTATAATTACGATGACCGTTATATGGTTCAGCTGAATATGAGACGCGACGCCACATCACTCTTCGGGGGCAACTACCGAGCCGGTATCTTTCCCGGAGTCTCCTTAGGGTGGCGCATCAGCGGAGAAGAATTTATGCAGCGGGTGAGTTTTGTGAACGACCTTAAGTTTCGACTGAGTTATGGCCGGTCGGGTAATCAAGGAGCCATTCCACCCTACCAGTTTGCAACCTACATCGCTTCGGGCGACCGGGTAGCCATTTTCGGACAGGATCCCAAAATTCATACGGGCATGATTCAAACCGGATTAGCTAACAGCAACCTGCGCTGGGAAAGTCGCGAAACCTACAACGTCGGTATCGACTTCAGCTTAGCCAATCAACGACTATATGGAACATTCGATTATTTCAACGCCAACCTGTACGATTTGCTGATAAAAAAAGATCAGGCCTGGATGAAAGGGGTCGATACACCTCCTTGGGTAAACTACGGAGCTATCAATAACTCAGGTGTAGAACTTCAGCTTGGCTGGCGTGAAAATAAGGGTACTTTTAAATACGATGTTGCTCTCAACTTTACGCATACACGCAACAAAATGGTTCGACTGGGAGATGATGCCTTTTATTATGCCGGCATCGGAAGCTCCAGCTATTCGGCAGTAGGACGTTCACCTGGTGATTTCTTCGTGCTGCGCACCGACGGTATTTTCCAAAATTGGGATGAAGTATATAACTATACGGCCAAAGTTATCGATCCTCTTACCGGTAACGAAACGAGCAAAATGATACAACCCAAAGCCCAGCCCGGCGACATCCGATACAAAGATGTGAACCGAGACGGTGAAATATCACTCGAAAAAGACCGTGAATTTGTAGGAAGCCCTTTCCCTCTGTTTGAAGCCGGATTGAATTTCAACTGCGAGTACAAGGGTTTCGATTTCAACCTTTTCCTCTTTGGCGTGTATGGCAACCACATCTTCAACAACACCCGTTTCTGGCTTGAGCGGATGGACGAGACTTCGAACCTGCCCAAAAACCTCAAACCTTGGAACGGCGAAGGGACATCCTATACCACACCACGACCTTACATCGGCACCACCGACAATGTACAGGTAGCTACCGACCGCTGGATTGAGCGCGGCGATTATCTGCGTCTAAAAAACATTCAGCTGGGATATACCTTACCGGATAAATTGACAAACGCAAGCAAAATACTCGAAAAGCTTCGTCTCTATGTAGGAGCACAAAACCTCTTTACCTTAACGCCTTATTCGGGCTTAGACCCCGAAATATCGGGTGGCGGAATTTACGACAAAGGTTACGACAACGGACATTTCCCTCCGGTACGAACAATCACTTGTGGCTTGCAGGTTTCATTCTAAAAACGATTAAAAACAGAAGAACAATGAAATACATTAAATATTATTTGCTCGCAATCCTGTGCATCACAACTTTTCTCTCTTGTGAGGATATTTTAAATCAGAAAAATCCGAACGAGATGGATACGACAAATTTTTGGAAAACGGAAAAAGACTTGAATGAAGGTCTGAATGCAAGCTACCGTGCACTGCGATTCAATGGTAGCTATCGCCGCTGGCTGCATTTTCTTTACGTTTCGCGATCCGACGAGGGATATTCCACCTCTCCGAATCCAATGATTATCACCTACTCCGACTTTCTAATCAATAACTACGAAAGCGAGGCCGTTATATTTACCTGGCTCGACTTGTACAAAGGCATTTTCTGGGCCAATCAGGTCTTGGATAATGCTCCTCAAATAGAAATGGACGGCTCCAGACGCGATTTAATCATCGGACAGGCGCTCTTTCTGCGCGGTGTATCTCTCTTCAACATTGCCGGAATATACGGGCGAGGAGGCATACCCCTAAGCGCCGATGCGGAAGAGGTTCCGGCCATCCGGGAGCAAGCCGACATCTACCGGCAAGCGCAAAACGACTTCGATAAAGCCGCACAACTCCTACCCGTCACATGGGAAAAGGCTGAAGACTTAGGAAGAATCACTAAAGGAGCTGCCTTGGGAATGGACGTAAAAGTATCCGCTCAACTACGGGAATGGACACGTGTGAAAGAACGCTGCGAAGAAATTTTCGCCTTGGGTATTTACAGTCTCATGGCCGAATATCGAGACAATTTTACTGACGAAAACGAAAACAACTCCGAATCTCTTTTCGAGATACAGTTTATGGCGGGCCCGGTTAACAGCATTGAACAGCTCAGCCACGAACGAGCCAAATTCTTCGGCCTACCCGTTACGGGATGCTCCTGGGACGACGCTACGGCCGGAAACATCATCCTGACCGACCTGACGAAAGAAAAAACAAAAGACGGAGAAGTCGATCCCCGATTGAAACAGACCCTCTTTTACTACGATGCGGCATATCCCGGTGAAAAGTTCTACGGAAAAACCTGGGAGGACTGGAAGTTGGATAAATCCAAGGTTTTCTGGAAAAAGTACACCTATTGGGACAGCAAAACAGCCGAAACGCACGAAGACAACGGTATCAATCTTCGCATCGTACGTTTGGCCGATATCTATCTGATGTATGCGGAGGCATTAAACGAGCTCGATCGGACAGCGGAGGCCTACGAATGGATCAACAAGGTACGCGAACGTTCGAGCGTTAATCTGCCGAAACTCGAAAATTCAAGCGTATTTACGGCTATCGGTAACGACAAGGAAAAAATGCGCCTCCAGATTATGCACGAGCGCGTGTGTGAACTTTCAAGCGAAGGCTGGCGCTGGCTCGATCTCGAACGCTGGCACATGTTCGATTCCGAAGAGAAGCTTTCCTACCTGAAGAGCCGCGACAGCGAATTCAACAACTTCGTAATAGGAAAAAGCAACCGCTTCCCCATCCCCTTGCGCGACATTCACCTTGTCGAAGGGTTGGAGCAAAATCCGGGATACAAGTAGCAAAAAACTGCGCAGAACTCCCTCTGAGCGACAAATAAGCGTAGAGGATAGCACTACAAAAACAATGAAATCAAACAAATAAAAAACACAAAAATGAAGTATAAAAAAATGATATTAGCAGGCTTATTCCTATCCTGCATGCTCTTTACTACCGCGTGCAACGGACAGAAACAAATTGAAGATCTCTACTGGACCGATCCGCCGACTTCGGCCGACACCCTGTATCAGAATCCCATATTCGAACCCGATCTGGCAGACCCAAGTTTTATCCGGAGCACCGACGAAAATGGAGAAAAATGGTTTTACGCCTACGGGACCGAAAACACATGGGCCGAAGGAGTGCATCGGATAACTCCGATTGTACGCTCGAAAGACTTGATAAAATGGGAATACATCGGAGACGCCTTTACGCCTCAAAGCAGACCGAAATGGCACGACGGCGGTATTTGGGCTCCACAGATAAGCTTCAATGCGAACGACGGCATGTACTACCTCTATTACAGTAACTCCAAGTGGGGTGACGATAATCCGGGTATCGGTGTGGCTCGTTCCAAATTTCCCTATGGGCCTTTCGAGGATTTGGGTAAGGTACTCGATGCCAAGTCCTCCGGAGTAGGAAATTCCATTGACCAGTTCTACATCCAAACGGGAGAAGGACGCAACAGGAAGAGTTATTTGTTTTGGGGAAGTTTTCGCGGGCTGTACGGACAGGAAATCAATAGTACCGACATGAAAACACTCATCGGAGAAAAGTTCAAAATCGGTGGGAACATGTTCGAAGGGGCATACATCTACCCGCATGGAGGAAAATTCTGGCTCTTCGCCTCTTCAGGCAACTGCTGCGAAGGCGCCAACAGCAAATACCGCCTGTCGGTAGCTTGTGCCGACAATATCAAAGGCCCTTACAAAACCAAAGAAGGAAAAAACATCATCGACGACTGGGTAGAAGGGACTCCTTTCCTGACAGGCGATGCCTCGAAAGGCTGGGTCGGCCCGGGACATAATGCCGAAATCATCAAAGACGACAAGGGACGCTACTTCATCCTCTATCATGCCATATCGGTTACAAATCCCTTGCTGCATGGCGGAGCTACGCGTCGCCCCTTGATGATCGACCAGATTAACTGGCAAGAGGACGGATGGCCCGAAATTGAAGGTGGCACACCGAGCAATACTCAAAAATCGGCACCTTATTTCTCAAACAAATAATTGGATTAACAAACCGGCAGGAAGTCTTCGGGGCTTCTGCCGGATCTATTCATTCACTTTTAAATTTAATTATTATGAAACGTACTTTTCTTTTTCTGACTGCCTTGTGTATGATGCTTAGTATGGCACAAGCTCAATTCGTCGATTTCGGGATCGAAATCTGGAAAGGCAGCTTTGCCGCTGCCGATATAGACAACGACGGCGATATGGATGTTATTGTCAGTGGCGACACCGCAATTGAAGACAAAGAAGCTGGAGCCATCCTTATCAACAACGGAACCGGCGTTTTTACCCCAAAAGGAGGAGATCGCATCATCACCACCGGACGAGGAGGTAATATTAACTTCGGCGACATCGATGGAGACGGTGATATCGATGTTATTTTTGCCGGATGGGGTTGCAACAACTCGGTGAAAGCCGGTATTGCTCTTAACGACGGGAAGGGAAACTTCAGTCTTGCCAATACAAAGATGTATCCTGTGCTCAATGCCGAAACAATTGTCTCCTGTGGATTTGTAGATTTGGATCTCAACGGCTTGCTCGACTATTACTTTTTCGGTAACGGGGCCGGAAACTGTGTGGTTTACTTCCAACAGCCCGACGGAAGTTTTCAAGCCTCAGCGAACTCCATCGTAACGACAAAACGTTTCGGCGATAATGTCGGCAGCGACATCAATTACAACTTTATCGAGCCGGAAGTAACAATTATCGACTTCAACAAAGACGGCTACCCCGATATGTGGATCAATGCAGCCGATTTAAACGCTAAGAACGAAGGTTTGGAAACGCAACGCTTTTCCTACCTTTTCAAAAACGACGGATTCGGTAAGTTGAAACAGTTTGCAGGAGTAGAGGTCCCCTTTAAAAAAGCAAACGGAACATCCTCCTGGGCCGATGTGAACAACGATGGCTTCCCGGATATGTTGCTGAACGGCGACGGATGGCTCAACTCCGGGGAAGACAGCGATTTCATGTGGCGCATTTTCCAAAACAACAACGGAACAAGCGTCCAAAAGCGTTGGGAGCAGATAATAGCAAGGCAAGCAGGTATCGGGAACGGCAGCTTATGGGTAGACTGGGATAGCGACGGAAAACTCGACTTCTTCACAGGAGGATGGAACGAGGCATTAAAGAAACAGGAAATAGCACTCTTTACCGGCAATGACCCGGCTGCATTTACCTTTACCCGCAGTCCGCTCAGTGATTCCTATTTCCAAGGAGCTTCGGAGCAAGGACTTCTTGTTGCCGACCTCAACGGCGACGATAAAGTAGAACTGCTTTTGAACGGTTTCTGTGCCACTCCGATCAGCAAACGTGCTTCGGGATACATGGTCAATAAATCCGAAAAAGCATCAAGCAAGCCTGAGGCCCCCCGCAATCTGAAAGCGACTGTCAGCGAAACATCGGATGTGATGGTAACACTATCATGGGAAGCCCCTGAAAGTGAAAAAGCTAAATACGGAACGACCTACAACATTGCGCTGAAAAATACCGATACCGGCAAATGGTATTATAACCCTATGGCTAGCGTAGGAGGTGAAAATAACGGTTGGCGCAAAGTAGCAGGTCGCATGGGTAATGTATTTACCAATACAAAATACGAGGTATATAACTTGCCCAAAGGCAATTACGAATGGACGGTACAAGCAATCAACGGTGCTTATTTAGGAGGTGCTTTTGCTACGACAAAGACCTTCAGCATTACAAAGGGAACAAACGCAACCGAAAACAACAGACTTCCCGAAGCCAAGGTTTACAGCGTTGACAAGAAGCTCTTCGTCCAAGATGCCTCCAATTCTTATCAAATCCTAAGGGTATATACTTTCAGCGGAGCAGAACTGAAGGTCGAAGCCTTTAACGGAAATACCGAATTGACGCTTCCTTCCGGCTTATACATTGTAGAGCTGACAAAGGGGAAAAATCAGACATACCGAACTAAAGTCCGGGTAAAATAAAAGTATAAACTAAAAACGGCTGTCCGAGTCATACTGAAGAGACAGTATCAGCAAGCGAGATTCGGACAGTCGTTTTTCTATCACAGGGGCTAGTACCGATCCTCAAGAAAAACAAGCTTCCACATAGCAACATCTTCAAACAAATTAAGCACATAAAATACATGACACATAAAACCCTCAATTACCTAAGCGGACTGCTGCTGGCTATTCTCTGTTGGGCCTGTTCCTCAAAACCGACGAGCAACAATCCCCTTCCGCTTGCCTTGGGAGATCCCTTTCTCATCCAAGCTTCCGATGGAAAATATTACATGTACGGCACCTCCGAAGGATTCAATGGCTTCAAAACATACTCATCGGAAAATCTGAAAGAATGGAAGGATGAAGGTATCATTTACGAAGGAGCAGGAGCCGAATCTTGGGCCAAAGATTGTTTTTGGGCGCCTGAAGTTTACGAACGGGAAGGGAAATATTATCTTTGGTTCAGCGCCAACTGGAAGCACAACCCGAACAACGAAGGAGAAAACTTCCGGATAGGCGTTGCCGTATCCGATCATCCGACAGGGCCTTTTAAGGAGATGCATCATGCCCCGCTCTTCGATCCGGGCTATCCCATTATCGATGCCAATCTCTATTTCGACGACAAAACGGAACGGGTTTATCTCTATTATTCCCGCTGCTGCTACAAACACCCCGTAAGCAGTGAGGTATCCGCCTGGGCCAAAGAGCAAGGTTGGTACGACGAGATAGAAGAGAGCTGGGTGTACGGAGTGGAAATAGAGCCTGACTTCTCAGGTATTATCGGAGAGCCGGTGTTGCTGCTGCGTCCGCCTGTATCCATGAGCGATCCCCAAACCGAATGGGAAAGTCGTTCGGTAACTGCACGCGAGGTAAATCGACGCTGGACGGAAGGTTCTTTCATCTTCAAGAAAGATAAAAAATTCTACATGATGTATTCGGCCAACTTCTTCGGAGGTAAAAACTATGCGGTGGGGTATGCAACATCCGAGCATCCGCTCGGGCCTTTCACAAAAGCCAACAACAACCCGGTGTTACAAAAGAGTGCCCGTGAAGGCGTCACGGGAACCGGCCACAACATGGTATTGACAGACAAAGAAGGAAAAATGCTCTGCGTATACCACGGACGAACCGAAAAAACGGGCGAGCAGCGCGTGGTGTTCATCGACCCCATGGAAATAAACGCAGAAGGTCTCTTGACGGTACAAGGTCCCAGCATTGCTAAAAACAACTAACATCCATCTCTGAAAAATATGACAAGAAAACTTTTCTTTTTTACGATAAGCCTGCTGCTGAGCACTGCCTCCTTTGCGCAGTGGCAGCCCCAAGGCGATAAAATAAAAACTTCCTGGGGCGAAAACCTCAATCCCGATAAAGTATGGAACGAATACCCGCGTCCGCTGATGGAGCGCTCGGAATGGAGAAATCTGAACGGACTCTGGGAGTATGCGATTCTACCGGCCGGACAAACTGAACCCAAAACATTTCAAGGAAAAATACTGGTTCCTTTTCCGGTAGAATCGAGCCTGTCGGGGGTCCAACAGGAAGTTGGCGAGCATAAAGAGCTTTGGTACATGCGCCGCTTCAGCATCCCGGCCGGATGGAAGAATAAGAATATCCTGCTTCACTTCGGCGCTGTCGACTGGAAAGCCGAAGTTTTCCTCAACGACATAAAAATAGGTAGCCACAGCGGAGGCTATACGGCCTTCTCTTTCGACCTCACTCCTTTTCTGAAAACAGGAGAGCAAAAGCTCGTGGTAAAAGTATGGGACGGAAGCGATAGTGGCTATCAACCCCGCGGCAAACAAGTACGGAAGCCCGAGGGCATTTGGTACACATCCGTTACCGGAATCTGGCAAACGGTGTGGCTCGAAGCCCTTCCCGAGCGCTATATCAAGGCTCTGAAGAACTCTTCGGACATCGATAGAAGCCGCATCCGTGTCGAAGTAACAACCGAAAACTGTTCGAAAGCCGACATTGTTGAAGTTTCGGTATTTGAAAGCGGAAAGCAGGTAGCCGTCGGAAAAGCCTCCGCAGGACAGCCTCTGGATTTATACATTCCCGAAGCTCGTCTGTGGTCGCCCGAGTCGCCTTTCCTTTACGACCTGCAGGTAAACTTATACAGCCGTGGCAAACTCATCGACCGAGTGAAAAGCTATGCCGCTCTACGTAAAATATCCACCCGCAGAGACAGCAACGGTATCCTTCGGATGCAGCTCAACAACAAAGATTATTTTCATTTCGGTCCGCTCGATCAAGGATGGTGGCCCGACGGACTCTACACCGCGGCTTCGGACGAGGCCATGCTCTACGACATCCGCAAAACCAAAGACTTCGGGTATAACATGATTCGCAAACATGTGAAGGTAGAACCGGCACGCTGGTATGCCCATTGCGACCGCATCGGCTTACTCGTATGGCAGGATATGCCCAACGGCGACCGCTCTCCACAATGGCAGAACCTCAATTACTTTAACGGTTCCGAACTGATCCGCTCCACCGAATCGGAAGCGAACTACCGCAAAGAATGGAAAGAGGTAATCGACCTCCTCTACTCGCAACCCTCCGTAGTGGTATGGGTGCCCTTCAACGAGGCTTGGGGACAATTCAAAACCGAAGAGATAGCCGAATGGACTAAAGCCTACGACCCATCCCGCCTGGTAAACGCAGCAAGCGGAGGCAACCACTATCGAACGGGGGACATCCTCGATTTGCACAACTACCCCGGCCCGGCCATGTATCTCTACGATGCCGAGCGAGTGAACGTGCTGGGTGAATACGGAGGCATCGGCCTGCCCCTGCAAGGGCACCTTTGGCAACCGGACAAGAACTGGGGATACATTCAGTTCAAAAATCCGAAGGAAGTCACCGACGAGTATATCAAATACGCCAAAGCGCTTAAGAAATTAATCCGAACAGGCTTCTCCGCTGCCGTGTACACCCAAACCACCGATGTAGAAGTGGAGGTAAACGGCCTGATGACCTACGACCGGAAAGTCATTAAGATGGAAGAAGAGCGAATTCGCCGGATTAACACGGAAATTTGCAACTATCTTTGTCCTTAAACAAGAATCTCATCAAAAACATCATCATGAAAAAAAGTTTTTTCTACCTGCTGCTATCCGTCCTTGCAACGGCTTGCTACCAACCGAAACTTCTCTTATTAGACAGAACAGCCTTCCAAGCCAATATCGACGGAGGAGAAACCGACCTCTATACACTCCACTCCGGAGCCATCACCATGCAGGTGACCAACTTCGGAGGAAGAATTGTAGCCCTCTGGACTCCTGATAAAAACGGACATTACGAAGACATCGTATTGGGACATGCCAACATTCGGGAATACATTGAACAAAACGGAGAACGCTTCCTCGGCTGTGTAGTAGGCCGCTACGCCAACCGTATCGCCGGAGGAAAATTTAGCCTCGACGGACAGGATTATCAACTGCCCATCAACAACAACGGCCAAACCCTGCACGGTGGCCCTAAGGGGCTCGACATGCAGCGTTGGGAGGTGATTGATGTAAACGACAGGGAAATTCAGATGGCCTATAACTCTCCCCACGGCGATGCCGGCTTTCCGGGTGAGCTGCGTATACGAATGACCTATACGCTAACTCCCGACAACGAGTTGAAAATACACTACCAAGCAGAGAGCGACCGCCCGACGGTAATCAACCTTTCTCATCACGGGTTTTTCAACCTCAAAGGCGAAGCTGGCGGAAGCATCAACGACCACATGCTAACCATCAAGGCCTCTGCCATAACTCCCGTTGACAGCG
Source organism: Porphyromonadaceae bacterium H1 (assembly GCA_001653155.1). GTDB lineage: Bacteria > Bacteroidota > Bacteroidia > Bacteroidales > Paludibacteraceae > H1. The sequence goes on along the minus strand of BDEJ01000052.1, from coordinate 7,687 downwards.
TACTGATTCCTACCGGAGAATTGATGCCCGTCGAGGGCAGTCCCTTCGACTTCAGACAGGAAAAGGCTATCGGACAAGATTTGAATCAGGAGCATCCTCAGCTCAAACACGGGCTCGGATACGACCACAACTGGGTGCTCGACCGGAAAAGCCAACACGAAGTCGAATGGGCAGCGAGTCTCTACGAAGCTCAAAGCGGACGTCTGATGGAAATATGGACGGATCAACCGGGGCTTCAGTTCTACGGAGGTAATTTCATGGACGGAAGCGGAAAAGGGAAATACGGAGGCAAGCACAACTATCGTGAGTCCCTGGCTCTCGAAACCCAACATTTCCCCGATAGCCCGAACCAAGCTCACTTCCCATCTACGGTCCTCCGTCCCGGCGAGGTGTACACACATACTTGCATCTACAAATTCACTGTCCGCCGCTAAAGCCGGATAAATTTGCGGTTTTACACCCCAAGGAGCTGCATCGAAAAGAATGTTTCGATGTTGCTCCCCTTTTTCATCCGGCTTCGCAGGGAAAGCTCATCGCGACAGCAGGAAAAGAAGAAGGTTATCCATTCAAAATCACATGGGGAGGAGAAGAACTTGGCCCTTACAAAAAACAGCAGCCTCCCCTGTAAAAGACGGAAAGGTTGCCGGATTGGTTTGCGCAGGGGATTTTCTTAATTCTTTTCGATATAGGCCACCACATCTCCCTTCTTGACGGGTTCTCCCTGATTTTTCTCTACCACGAGGATACGGCCTTCGAGGAAGCTCTCGATATGCTCCATACCGAAGCTGGCTTGAATGGTGTAGAGGTGTTGGCCTTTGCGAATCCGGGTGCCCGGTACGGGAGCCATCGAACGGTCGTCGAAGTCGAGTTCCCACATCACGCGTCCGGAAACAGGAGCTATCAGCAGTTCGGCGTCTTTGTATTTAAGCTGATTCAGGCGGCTGATATCGGGTAGCGGCAGATTTTGTGCACTGTGCTTTTCGGCCATAGCAGCCTCCAACTCTTTGTTGAAACGGCGTTTGGCTTCGCCCGATTTGTATTCGCGGTATTGCTTTTCGTGCATGGCAAATTCAAAGAGCTCCTCGTCATCGCGGCCTCGATCCCAGCCAAGTTCTTCCATTTCGCGAATGAAACGCGGCAGTTCGTTGGGATAATTATCCTGCGGATTTCCTTCGAAGAACTCAAAGTTATTCTTACGCGCCAGCTCTACGATTTCAGGGTCGAGCTTACCGGGCAATTTACCGGCCTTACCCAAAATCATATCCCAGGTATTTTTATCGATCATCTCGTAGCGTTTTCCTCCCTTACTCATGGTGAAGAGATTCATCAGAGCTACGTTCTTGACGTATTGGCTGAAGGGAGTAACAAGAGGTGGATTTCCGAGTTTCGGCCAAATGTACTTCACCTCGTCAAACAGAGCGGTAAGCAGCTCATCTTCCGACATTTCGGATTTACCTTGAGCTTTCAGGTTTCCGTTGATAGCTGCGTGTACGCCTTTCAAGTCGGCCATGAGGGAACCCATCATGCCTCCGGGCAAACCACAGCCGATAAGCAGCCCCGTAAGGAAGCGGTTGCGGTCGTCGATAAAATAGCCGAGGAAGTCGTCGATAAAACTTTGGGTCAAGGAACGGGCTTCCATGTAGGCCTTCATATTGATTTCAGGCACCCGGAAACCGGCATCTTTCAGCATGGCCTGTATGGTAAGGACATCGGGATGCACCATACCCCAGGCCAAGGGCTCGATGGCACAGTCCAGGTAATCAACGCCGGCTTTGGCCACTTCGAGCATGGAAGCAACGGAAAAACCCGGTCCGGTATGTCCATGGTACTGCACCACGATATCCGGATGTGCCGATTTGATGGCCTTCACGATTCGTCCCAACATGACCGGGCGTCCGATTCCGGCCATATCCTTCAGGCATATCTCCTGAGCTCCGGCATCTATGAGTTGCTCGGCCATATGAATGTAGTATTCGGCGGTATGAATCTCCGAGTAGGTGATACAAAGGGTTCCCTGTGGAATCATCCCGGCGGCTTTGGCCCAACGAATGGAAGGAATGATGTTACGCACATCGTTCAAACCGCAAAATATACGGGTAATATCCACGCCCTGTGCCTTTTTGACTTTGTACATCAGCTCGCGGACATCGGCCGGAACGGGGTTCATACGCAAGCCGTTGAGTCCCCGGTCGAGCATATGCGTCTGGATACCGGCTTCGTTGAAGGTTTTCGTAAAGGTACGTACCGATTCGTTGGGGTTCTCTCCGTAAAGGAGGTTCACCTGCTCGGAGGCTCCACCGTTGGTTTCGACCCGTGAGAAACAACCCATATCCACAATGACCGGGGCAATGCGGGCCAACTGGTCTTTACGCGGCACGTATTTTCCTGAGGATTGCCACATGTCGCGATACACAAGGCTAAATTTAATTTCTTTCATCGTTCTGTGTAGATGTGATTAAACAAATATCTAAAAATCCCGTCGGGCAAAGTCCTAGCCGGAAATTTCATTTTTTCGGACGTAAATATCCGATATTTTCGGGAGAAAAACAAAAAATCTGCCAAATAATTACGCCGGATGGAGAGTTTTTCCGGCCCAGGCTCCCTCCTCCGATATCAAAAAAGCCTCAAGACCCTTGCAGCAATAATCGGGAAACAATATCTTTGTATGGCCAAGTTCACTATAAAAACACAGAAAGCAAATGAAAAAGACATCCGTATTCATTTTCTTGTGGGCCTTTTGCAGCCTCTTTTATTTACAAGCTGCAGGGGAGACATCCATCATAAAAGAGATACTGACCCAGCATGTAAACGAGAAAGTGGGGCGCATGCAAGTGCTGATTCCCCTCAGCGACCCGCAGGCTGCAGCTGTCCGGACGGTAGAACTCGACTTCCTGCTCGATGTTCAAAAAATCGAGCAGTCTTACTGCCCCGCTAAGCGCAAACGGATGCAGAAGCTAATCCTGCGAAAAGAGGAAAAGCTCAAGAAAATACTCGATATGGAGGGTTTTCTCAGATACGATGCCATTGAGAAGGGACGGATAACACCTCGCGAAATTCGGGCAAACCACTGAAAAAACAGCATCCGGCAGCCCTACGGAATTTCGCTCATACCCAAGAGAGAGATAGTAGTTTCCTCCTCAATCCTTCCAAAAGTCGGGGAGTTTCAGGTCATCAAGTATCACCGACTCTTTCCAAGGCTCATTCGGGGCATCCGGAAACTCGAGAGGCATCCGAAGTCTTGAGGCCGAACGCGACAAACTAAAAGCTTTTGTGCCCTTAGGCTTATACTTGCCCTCTCCTGTTATCAGAAAGATAGCTTGTCCCAGCAAACGATCACGGGTATCTCCTATTTCGACCCAGGAATCAAGGCCTCCCTCCTCAACATTATGATTGGGAGCGAGGTAACCGGGATTCGAGAAGTTCCGGTTTTTCGAGTCGGTGTATATGGCCACAATAGGTTGCATCGCCCAATTCTTTAGTGTTGCTTTATCGGTATTCGAAAGACGACTGGGATTGTAAAGAGCAACACCCCAATCGGCATCGTAGGGATGAACGGTGAAAGAAGCCGTATATTTTCCACCTGTACGAGTCCCGATGTGTACCACCTCCATATAGGGTTTCAGACAGAAAGTAGTCAGTTCGGAGGCTGAATACGAGTCGTCCGTAGCCAAGATGTAGACTTTTTTCAAGTTCAGATTAGCCTCTAAGGGGTTTCGTTCTTTCTTAGGGTTGTACACACCGAGACTATCGCTACGCCCTATCCCGTTTTGGTCAAAATATTGGTTCAAAAATTTGTTGTAAGAAAGAGACAGAAATACGGATTTCCGGGCTACTTCTTCCTGCGGAGCAATCAGAGAGGCCAAGTACCTGGCTGCTCCAACAGCTCCACCGTGGTTGTAGCGCAAATCCAGTACCAACTCGTCCACTCCGGCAGCCTTGAAGGAAGAGAAGACTTTAAAGAGACTTTTATTATACTCGGCAATAAACCCGGTATAAAACAAGTACGCTATTTTCTTCCCTCCTAACTCATAGATACGGTGGTAGAGCACCGGATCGGTCGTAATCTTACGGGCATTGAGTTCAACGCTTCTCTTTACGGGGAAGCCTGCTGCTGCGGCCGTGGCATCCGAAATACCCAGACGGAGCCCATCGGCCTCGAAAAGCTTGCCGAGGTTCTTCCTCGTAATAGGCTCTCCGTCTATTTCTCGGATTACATCCAGACGTTTAACACCACCCTCGAAAGCAGGAGTATTGGGAAATACGTATTTAACAACTGCTATCAATTCGGTATTCGCCGGCCCCAAGGGCTGCAAGGCAAAAGAAAAACCCAGAGCCTTGGGGTTACCTGAAAAGCCCGCTCGTAGCGCCTCCACATCATTCGTTATGAAAGACCAGCTGTGCTCCTTATCGGTAATGTTAAGCAAGCTATAAAAATACTTTTTCGGATCCTGATCTTTCGGAGTGGGTTTTCTACCCGCTACCTCGTCAGCCCAAAAATAAAATTGCGATAAGCCGTTGTAGGCAAACAGGGATACTACATTTACCTGCTGTATAGGATCGTTATTTTGCTTACATGCAGAAAAAAAAGAAGGGAAAAGCAGTAAAATCAAAGGATAAATCAGTCTTTTCATTGCAGCCTGTTGTTTAGCATAAAATCTTTCTATTCCTCAAATTATAAAAGCGCAAATTTAAGAAAAAGTCCGGAAGGGCCAGCATAATTTTGAGAGAGAAGAGTTTTTCCGGCCTTTTTCACCGGAAAATAGACTGTTTCAAACGAGTAAAAATGACACAATGTCTCTTTTTTGTTTCAAAAAGCCTCAAAAACTGTCATTTTTTCCGAAAACAACACTTGGTTACAATTTTGCAAGGGAAGGTTGGAAACAAAATAATAATAACAAATAAAAAGACTGAAACTATGAACTTCAATAATTTTACCATCAAAGCCCAGGAAGTTGTTCAGGAAGCCATAAACTTGGTGAACGCTAAGGGGCAGCAATCTATCGAAACAGCGCATATACTCAAAGCGCTGCTGCAGAAAGGAGAAGACCTTACTCATTTTTTATTCGGCAAGTTGGGTGTGCACACAGGCCCTCTGATAAAGCGGGTTGAAACAGCAATCGACTCCTATCCGAAAGTTTCGGGCGGAGAAGCCTATCTCAGCCGCGAGAGCAATGCCGTATTGCAAAAGGCTGTAGCCCTGTCGTCGAAAGCCGGCGATCAGTTCGTGTCCGTCGAATACATACTGATGGCTTTGCTCGTTGAAAAAAACGAGATGTCGCAAGTTCTCAAAGATGCAGGGTTGAAGCAGGAAACTTTGCAGAGAGCCATCGAAGAACTTCGGAAAGGTGCTAAGGCCACATCGGCATCGGCGGAAGACAACTACAACTCGGTAAGCAAGTATGCCGTGAATCTAAACGAGCAGGCTCGTTCCGGAAAACTCGATCCTGTTATCGGACGTGACGAAGAGATACGCCGCCTGCTGCAAATACTCAGCCGCCGCAGCAAGAACAATCCCATTCTGATAGGCGAACCCGGAACCGGAAAAACAGCCATCGCCGAAGGCCTGGCACAGCGTATCGAACGGGGAGATGTGCCCGAAAATCTTAAAACGAAGCAAATATATTCCCTCGATATGGGAGCCTTGATAGCAGGCGCCAAGTACAAAGGAGAGTTTGAGGAACGACTCAAATCGGTGGTGAACGAAGTGGTGAGGTCCGAGGGGGAAATCATCCTATTCATCGACGAAATACACACCTTGGTCGGTGCCGGAAAGAGCGAAGGAGCCATGGATGCGGCCAACATCCTGAAACCAGCCTTAGCTCGCGGCGAATTGCGCTCAATAGGTGCCACAACCCTCGACGAATATCAAAAATATTTTGAGAAAGACAAAGCTCTGGAACGCCGTTTCCAGGTTGTAATGGTGGACGAGCCGGACGAAGCCAGCGCGATATCCATTCTTCGCGGCCTGAAGGAACGTTACGAGAACCACCACAAGGTGCGCATCAAAGACGACGCCATTATTGCCGCCGTAGAGCTATCGAGCCGCTACATCACGGATCGCTTCCTGCCCGACAAAGCCATCGACCTGATGGACGAGGCAGCGGCACGTCTGCGCTTAGAGGCCAACTCCGTGCCTGAAGAACTGGACAAGACCGAACGCAACATCAAGCAACTGGAGATCGAACGCGAAGCCATCAAACGCGAAAACGACCCAGAAAAACTCGAAGGTCTGAACAAAGAAATAGCTAACCTCAAAGAGGAAAGCAAAGAGCTGCATGCCAAGTGGCTCTCCGAAAAGAAGCTCATCGACGAGATACAGCAAAAGAAAATCGACATCGAAAACTTCAAGTACGAAGCCGAACGCGCCGAACGCGAAGGCGATTACGGTAAAGTGGCCGAAATCCGCTACGGGAAGATAAAAGAAGCCGAGAGCCGAATCTCCGACATACAACAGGAGTTGGCGCAGATACAGGGTAGCTCGGCCATGATTAAAGAAGAGGTGGACAGTGAGGACATCGCCGACGTAGTCAGCCGTTGGACGGGCATCCCCGTAAACAAAATGCTGCAAAGCGAAAAGGACAAGCTCTTGCATTTGGAAGAGGAATTGCACAAGCGCGTTGTGGGACAGGACGAAGCCATACAGGCCGTTTCGGATGCCGTACGCCGCAGCCGGGCAGGTTTGCAGGACCCTAAGCGCCCGATAGGTTCCTTCATCTTTCTCGGAACGACGGGAGTGGGTAAAACCGAGCTCGCAAAAGCCCTGGCCGAATACCTCTTCGACGACGAGAACATGATGACCCGAATCGACATGAGCGAATACCAGGAAAAATTCTCGGTTACACGCCTCATAGGGTCGCCGCCGGGATACGTGGGATACGACGAGGGAGGGCAGCTGACCGAAGCCATACGCCGGAAACCTTATTCCGTAGTGCTTTTCGATGAGATTGAAAAAGCCCATCCCGATGTATTCAATGTCTTGCTGCAAGTACTGGACGACGGACGCCTGACCGATAACAAAGGCCGCATGGTGAACTTCAAAAACACAATTATCATCATGACTTCCAACATGGGTTCGGGCATCATACGCGAACGCTTCGAAGGGATAAACGACTCGAACCGAGACGCAGTAATTGAGAAAAGCAAACAGGAAGTTCTCGATATGCTGAAACAAAACATTCGTCCCGAGTTTTTAAACCGCATCGACGAGATTATCATGTTCGCTCCCCTCAGGCCGGAAGAAATCAAAGAAATCGTCCGCTTGCAGATAAAAGGGGTCGAAAAGATGCTGCTGAGAAACGGCATCCGCATCCGTCTGAGCGAAAAGGCCATCGACTTTATCAGCGAAGAAGGTTACGATCCGCAATTCGGAGCCCGGCCGGTGAAACGAGCCATACAGCGCTTCCTGCTCAACGACCTGTCGAAGCAGATTATTGCCGGCAAAATAGCCAAAGACAAAAGCATCGAAGTGGATTACCGGAACGGAGCTTTGGAGTTCTTCAATTAAAAAAGAGTTGAGCTGCCCCCGAAAAGTTTTCTCTCCGACTTTTCGGGGGCAGCTCCGTTCTTCTTCCCATGTCCCCCTTATGTTCAAGGGGATGGGCGCAAGCCCGGAGGGCTTAGAAGCTAATCTCCCCGCAAAAACACGTAGAGACGCAACTAATTGCGTCTCTACAGCGGTCATTGTATT
>BDEJ01000051.1 GCA_001653155.1 Porphyromonadaceae bacterium H1 | reverse complement strand
TTTTTTAGGACAAAAAAGCAACATTTCTCTTTATGAAATGGTAGTACAATAAAATTAATGAAGCCCCATTCTCTTTTTTCCGAAAGTATATGGGAATTAAACATACATAAATTCCTTTTATGGAGCAGTAGTTATATATTGTATTATGAGTAATATGATAGTAGTAGAGGCTATATATGGAATATAACCAGCTGACAATGAAGACGATGCACTTGATTAGGGAGGACAAAAAAGCAACATTTTCAGGACAGAAAAGCAACATTTTTCAGGACAGAAAAGCAACATTTTCAGGACAAAAAAGCAACATTCGAGCTCTTTATAGGACAAAAAAGCAACATTTTTGCTTTTTTGCTTTCGGCAGCAAGGCTTTTCAATGATTTTTGCTCGTCTTACTGTTGTTTTTGGGGAAAATATGATGTATTTTTGATTTTTAAATGGCTGTTTATGAGATTATTCCAAATTTAGGACAAAAAGGCAACATTTTATGGCACAAATACCGGGAAAGGAGAAAAAGTTAAAAGTTCGTCGGGGATTAAAAAGGACAGGGAAAACCTTATTACCTGACAAGTTAACGTGGCTAAAGCAGCCGACAGTAGTCACTATGATGCGTTGTGATTTTAATGCTTCTCATTATCGTGTTTTAATAGGTATTATTGAGCACATACAAGAGGCAATAGATAAAAGTATCAATAAAGAAGACTGGAGACAACTAAACATGTTTCATGAGCTTGAGAACAATAAAGACTACTATAGATTAACAATCCCTCTTCGGAATCTTGGTTTTTCTCCTGATAAATACAAGCTGCTAAAGGACACATTAAGCGAATTGGCCACCATACCAGTACAGATGGATGTTGTAGATGGTGATAAGGAATATTGGAGTGTTAGTGGATTATTTGAGGCCCGTATAGAGAAGATAAAAAAAGGTAGCACGGAGACCTATAAAGCTTATGTCCGGGATGTTGAAATTATTATTAAGAAAGATATAGCAGAGCGCTTGGTGAATGTAGATCGCGGGTTTACAAAGTTTGTCAAAGAAATTGCAATATCTTCATCGAGTAAATATACTATCAAATTTTATTTGCTGATATCTTCCTGGAAGGACAAGGGGGGATTTGTTATAAAGTATTCTCGGCTGAGAGAATGGCTTAATATTGAAGATAAATACCCGGAATACCCAGATTTCTACAAAAGAATTGTCAGACCGGCCTACGAGGAGCTTTTTGAAAAGTCGGATTGCTGGTTTGAAATGGCAGAAGAGTATTTAGCAGGAGAAAAGAATCCATATTTATTGCGATTCAAGATAATAAAGGCTCCTATGACAGAAGATGAAAAAAAACACATGAAACGCTTAATTGAAAATTTCCGGAGCATGTGGAGTTTTTATCTTCAAATGAGCGATGGCTCTATAGATGAATTACTCCCTTTTGTGTCTTTATCGAATTATCTGTTAATCATTGAAAAAACAACAGAAATAAAAGAGGCAATTGCACAACACGCAGACTCAATTGGGAATATCTCTGCTTATTCGTATGCGAGTCTAAAGAATTACATTGAATCTATTACAGGATTTGCTGGAACTGAAATTTGAAATTACAAAATCAATAGCTATGGCAACAAGTATGATGATTAATGCAAGAGGCGAATATCGCCAAGAAAGTAATGCAGGAATAATAAAGGGAAAGTTAAATAATCTATTACTTGAGAATCACGAAAGACTTTTAAAAGATGATGGTTTTCAGCGGACAATCTCTCTTCTCGCAGATGGAGAAATATCTCCATTGATAGAATTAAAAGATGGGCGTAAAGTAAAAATACAAAAAAGAGGAGAAGAGTACGTATTATATCCCAAGAAAGACGTCTTAGTTATTCCTGATGTTATATTAAACGAGCCTATATCCTCGAAAGAGAAACAGGATTTGGAAGCTGGAAAAGTGATCGCTTTAAAAAATCAGAAAAACACTATTTATCTGAACATTGATAAGGAGACAAATAGCTTAATTATTCGAAGCGATAAAGATTTTAAAATACCTCAAATAGTTGGAGCAAATAAGCATTTTGACTATCCTGGATATACGCTTAATGAGTTGGATAAAATCCTATTGGCAAATGGGAAGTCTACGGATGCAAAGCTTATTTGTGGGGATAAAGGTTTTTTCCTTGCTGAAATAGCTCTTTCAAAAGATAATAAGGGTATTGTTTTCTCAAACATACAAAGTATGAGTGAAGAGCAAGCAAAGAAATATAAAGCGACTCTTACCGAGAATATTAAAGAGGAGAAAACAAACAAGACCGAAGCAACAGCCAATAAAAGAGAAGCCCTAAAAGATGAAAGCAAATCTGTTGTTTCCAACAGAACCCCTTTAGATATTTCTTTTGAGCAGGCCATTAAAGAAAATGACTTTATCAAAGTCAATCAGCTTTCTAAAGATGGATATATGCCTTCAAAAGAGTTAGTAGATACAATTTCACCTTCGCTCTCAGAAACACAACGCATTGCAATTGCAAAAATATTTACGGTAGAAACAGAAAACAAAGCCTCTGTTATTAATACGACAAGGGAAGAAGTAAAGGGAAGCGATAAGCAAGATCGGATGGATAAACAAAACACAATACAGACAACAAGACAAATAGTAAATACTCTTTTCAGCGGAGACATGTAAGAAGTGAAACTATTATCGGTTAACACCTTTTTTAAGAAAGAAATTATGAAAGATCAACGAGCTCTAGCAAATAAATGTCTGATAAATGAAATACCTTTCTTTACTCTCTGCGGAAACGACAAACTCGCTCGAATGACACTTTCTTTCTATATACAGCTGGCCCAACAGGAGCAGTGTAATACAGAGTTTGTTTTAGATTTAAAAGAGCTGTTAAAGGATTTCGAGGATTTTGCTAATCAAGAACCAGAAAAGATGAAGCTACCCGATTAATCAGGGTTTGACACTAAGGAAAGTATGTAAAATTATAGGGAAGAAGTATTCTTTCCTATATTTTTGCTTTCCGGTGTTCTCAAAAGTATTCTGTAAATATTACTATTTACAGAATGTTTTTGAAACACACCTCTAAAGGGAGAGGGTGGGAAATTATGAGTTAAATCGTGAATACTCCTGTCTTTAGACAGGTGATGAAAGCGCCTTCAGACAGATTTCTGATTCTCTATATATTTTCTTACTGTTTCTTTTGATATATGTCCCACGGACTCGATAAAATAAGAACGTGTCCATAGTGTCGGCAACCGGCTTCGTGTCCTAAAAAGCAAGGGCAGGAAGAAGCAGGAAAAGAGAGGACTATTTGTGCCCGAAGCTCATGCCTTTAGGCGTGGGTAGCTCACTGTTTAATCTACATGCTCAAAGAGGAGGAAAAAGAGCTGAGTTGCTTCCCTCTTAATAGTAACAGGTTATTCTGAATTTGTTTCGCATGGTTTGTACAAACCCCACAGTCTTTGGCATATCTATACCATTTACTTATAACATGAGAAGTTCGCTCAAGTATTTGTTCCGGCTTGTTAATGCCCATATGCTGCCCCACTGAAAGAATATCTTGATAGGTGAAGTTTGCTCTCTTTCCATGGATCGACATCTGATGTTGATTGGTCCAACGGCCAGAGGGAGAATAAGAGTAGCAAAGATCATAGGCCGGAGCCAAACTCCATCTCCCTTTTTTATCCATTAAAAAACTATGATTCTTTGTATGATCATCATGATTACGAGAAAGTACATTAAAGACCATACGTCGAAAGAACTCTTCCTGATCAGGATAAGGAAGCCTCAAACGCCGGATAACATTAAATCCGTCTTCATATGAGAAGCGTTGATCCCTATTAAAATGAGCCATACCTGCAAGAGTCAAGACATGTTTTTTTTCTCCGGATTCGGATCGATCGAATCTTTTCGTCATGAAATGATTATTGTCTCCATCAGAAAGTAATCGTGACTCCATCATACAAATTCCGGAATCAACGGCCATTCGATAATAAGCATATTCAATATTGCCTATCCCACGCGGATTACTCGTTACTTTATCTCCTTCGGAATAACTAGTTCCATCAAACTTTAACAGCCAATAGTTGAAACCTTCCGGAGCTTCTACCTGACCGGAACGAATCTCTGAAGTCTGTTCGTTCAAAGCAATAATAGCTTTAGGTTTTGCTCCTCCCGCAGATGTTCCAATTTTTAATATATCGATTATCCCTTTGTTTTCTTGCCTTAAAAGCTCCTGAAAGTTTTCTCTATTTTGGTATATCGTATCAGCAAATCTTGTCAATTCTTCAATATGAACTTTTGACGACTGATCTAATCCGTCTAAATGTTTACTTGGCTGAAACTCCAGGGCCCCCATACCACGACGACCAACGTAGCAAAGCCGATCCAAGGGAGTTACCTCTGATAGGTCTCTTCCTTGAGATATGAACCATTCATTAATAATTTCAGATCCAAATTTGTCAGGCAAAGAATCAGCGATTAAACCGGGGAGCCCATGAAAACAGTTATTCCTATTTTGCAGGAATTGGTATATCTCCGAACTTCCACGACTTAAAGGCATCGTAATGGGAGAAACATCAAGACCGGAACGGATAAAAGAATCTTCGTATTGAAAAGAGGCAACTTCTTTTTCATAATCCCAGGCAAGCGCTCCAATACATTTTCCCCAAAGAAACACATCAACTACAAGATCTTTCATAATCACTCATTTTTAAACGAATTGCGCACTCGCTGTTTTTTCTTACCTTGCATTCGTCTTAGTAGTATTGGACTTATGGGAGGAGATGGAATAAATTCTTCTATATTTTCTAACATATCTAGTGTCCTTAGAATTGAGAGAAGTTTGTCCATAGTAATACTTCCTCCCTGCTCCATGCGAATAATTGTATCTAAACTAACACCAGAATTAACAGCTAGCTCTTTTTGCTGCATGTTCTTCCGAATCCGATATTCTTTTAGCCGTGAACCTATTTCCTTAAGTATGGATTGATTGCTATTAAATGTCCAAATCATATTTTTTTCATAATAACAATCACAAAAATACCAATTAATATCTGAAAAAGCAAATATTAATTGGATTAAAACATATTAATTAAGATTTTTCAGTTATAATTTAAATATATCTGTCATTAAAAATATTACGATGTCCTATATTACGAAATTCGCGATTTATATGTTTTTTTTCTATTCCTTTAATTTCCTGTAGATCATCACTGAAGTCTTTATTTTTGGGAAGTTCCATTTTGATTTTTTTTCCGGAGCTACACTCCATTATATGAGAAGATAGTTCTGTCAAAATTTCTTTGATATAGGGAAAAGATATTTCGTATCTAAAACTTCCATCATGAATAGAAACTGACTTAGGAGCAAGCTTTAACTCACTGCAATCATAGTATTTTTCTATCATCGAAACCGGAAATAATTTCCGGGCCGTTTGTTCTGCCCTTTGTTTGTTGTCTCCCGCAATCGTTAGTTCGACAAAAACTCGCTTATCTTTTTTAGAGGTTATCGCCTCAAACTCATATCCATTCTCTTTAACATTCAATTTTCCGGCTAATCGTAGTGTGTAGCTCTGGCCTTGTAGATCATTATCAAATATAGAGATTATCTTATGTACATCATAGCGATCTAATATTTTGTTTATTGTATTCATTTGTCCACATGTAAAGTTACCTTCTGAAGACAGGTATAATACATTATCTTTTGTTTTATTTAATTGATAATGAGAAATACAGTCAACCCAGCTTTCTCCGATATATAAAATATCAATTGGCCTTTTCTTGTCAAAAGAAGATGCAGCAATAGCATCAAAACGGTTTCCTATAGCCCCTTTAAATAACATATTACGCTGAGAGTAACCCTGAATTCCCTCTGAATTTTGTAATAGTATACAAGTATTTCTATAGGAAATTTTTTTCTCCATATCGAAAAAATTATTTTGTCTCAAAACATTTTTCCAAACAGGACTTTCTATGGTTTCTCTATCAATCCCGCGAGATTCAATAAAAGAATAGTCTTTCAAGAGAGTAAGATTCTTTACATCTTGAATAATTTTTTCTTCATCCCATAACTCACGATCCAGGTTGCCCATCTTACTAAGCTCTGGTAGTACGGTTTTACCTTCCTTAATATAGTTCTGTAGTACCTCACCAACTTCTCGCAACGTTGGAGTCTTTCCTTCGTGCTGTAATTCTCCTTGCATAAAATCAAGAATAGTTTTTCCTTTTACGCTATCATCGTGTACATCAAAATAAGTATACACTCCTTGTGAATTCCGTTTTATTACAATAGTCCTATCATTATTCGGTGAACTCATTTTAGGATAAGCCGGCGAGGATCCTCTATCATAATGCCAACCAAAATGCTCTTGCAAAAAATCAGGCAAGGATATTTTTGTTTTTATCTCATTAAAATCTACCCTCATCTTAAATTAATTTAGTAGATAACATTTATTTTACTGTCCGTCTCAATTAATGCAGAAATAAAACTCTTTATAAGAACCGGAACATGGCGAAAAAACACATAAGAGCCGGAACTTTGACTTCTAAGATCATAACAGCTCCGGATGTCTGAACCAAATAAAGTTCGAATTTTATTTTCAGCACTTCCAATAAGGTTAACTACCCGTTCCAGTTCAAATCGTTCTTCAGGGAAGAATACAGATACCTGCTTATTGTCAGAAAATAAGATAAAAGAAGGGTCTTGAGTTTTACTATTTTGCAAAAAGATATAGGTCTGTAAGACTTTATACAAATCAGTATCAGAAAAGATATTAACGGAAAAGCCCTGATAGTCTATTTTTGACAACAAAAAATGAGAGGTATTAGCCAAAAGATAGATAGTTCCTAATATCTCCTCATTCTTTATCAAACGATTAAAAACAGAAGGACAAAAACAAATATGAAGACTTCTTTCATCCGTCTTTTTTACAACTTGGTAGCAAAAAGAGTTGTCAAAAAGAAGCATTGAAGTAGGATCTTCCATGGCATACAAGTTCCCCGCCTTACTTCCCTTATCATACAATAAAAAGCCTTCCTGTGAAGAAATATAACTTTCATAAAAGCTATGCTCATTCAATTTGTCTATATCAAACAAATAAGCTATTAAATCATCCCTTAAGACAAAATGTAAAAAACTAAACTCCTCCAACAAAGCAAACTCTTCACTACGTTTCTCAATGAAAAGACAGAGTTCAGCAGGACTTATATCTCGAAACTTGCAAAGCTCTATACATGATATTTCTTTTGAATTAGGAGCATAAATCACATATTGCATTCCGTTTATCTCATATAGTGCATAAAAATCTCCCTTTTGCCGAACAGGGAAATCTACTAAAATAGATCTATAGGTTAACATACTCTTTTAATTATAATTCGATAATATCTGATTTACTTGATCAATAATACGCTCATAGTTCTTGTTAACAAGCTCCTCCATAATCTCTCTATCAACACTGATATCGCCCGTGTGAATAGCTTTAGAGAAATCCGGTATTTTTTCCCCATCTTCATATACAGCTTGAGCAAACTGCGTATTAAAAAACGGAGGCTCCCCATTAGCCACTTTTCCAATAAAGTGGCCAACTTTTTGTCCTGCCACTTCCCGAGCTTTGACTATTTTCTCCCGCTGTAAGCTTTCACTTCGACTGCTCCCCCCCGAATCTTGCTCAGAAAAAGACTCTTGAATCTCTTTCGATTCACCAAAAAGCTTTTCCAGCGCTTCAGCAGTATTGTTATTGCCGGTCATACCAAAGAACTGACTCCCACAAGAAGCTTTAAGGATATTGGCCGATCGTTCTCCGTAATCTCGAATCATCTGATTAAAATCTTGAAGAGCAAGAATAGTTGAAACGTGATGCTTACGAGCCGTTCCTATAAAAGTGTCAATGCCTTGTAGGTTAATAGTGGGGATTTCATCGACAAGAAACACACTGCGTTCTTTTCCCGAGTTATTCATCTGTGACATAACAACACTCATAATACAACTGATAGGAGGAGATACAGCTTCTTTAATAGTTGGAGCATTACCAATGCAAAGCAACGTAGGATGGTCCTTATGAGTTATGTCTAAAGATAACTCGTCTTCTTCCTGGGGCGAAAGGACCCAAAATATGTATTTGTTATTCAACAACACCAAAGGGAGCTGCGCAGAAGAAACAGCTCCAGCAGTTTGCTGCTGAGCTCCTAATTTCCATGCTGTCAACATAGAGGACATATTTAAAGAAATTTCTCGATCCTCCTCAAGCCAACGAAAAACAGAATCGGAGTCATTTAAACAGAAAGCTATCACATGAGGAAGTGTATTAATACCTTTAGATCTTTCTTTATAGCATTTATAAGCAACTGAATAAACAAAATTTATAGCATTACCTGCCCAGAAATCGGTCTTTTCTTTCCATGCCGGTTCCAAATTTTTCATCAAAATACTTGCAATATTTCGAATAAACAAGCTCTCACTACCTGGAGTAATATACCGGGTAGACAGAACATTCACACGTTCAGTTTTCATCATATCCGTAAAATTTATAAAGGCAAATTTTAAACGGCACGTACCTAGAGACTGCATCTTTCTGATACAGCTATAGGCAATATTAGAAAGAATAGGAGAACCTGGTTTAGTCGGATCTCCTTCCCAGTCATAAATCACACCAGCATAATTCCTTTGTGCACATTGGTAGATAATTGCCTTGATAAAGGTTTCACTTTTCCCAGATCCTGGGCCTCCATCTATCCAAATATTTTGTTGGGGTTTATGAACCCGCAAAAGGCCTTCCGAAGAAGGAAATTCAAAATAAAAATCGCTCATCAAAGAACTGCATCCAAAAATACTATCATCGCTTTTAAGCTTTCCTTTTCTTAGGCTCGATACAGCTATCACGGCAAAGATTGTATAAGAAAGCATTACGATGGGGAAAAAAATTAAATTATACAAAGAATAATGACTAAACCCAGCTACAAAAAAAATTCCAGAGATAGAGGCTGCAACAAAAGCATAATTTACATTTTTACCAACAGCTCTACTTCTTCCAGGAAGTAAGAAAACGGTAAGTATAATCAATAAAACGTAAATAAGCCGAAACAACAGCCCATTTCTCAAAATAACAATTGGAGAATTAACGAGAGAGAAACCTATATCAATTCTATTGGCATCTAAATACTGTACACATATAACTATAAAACTAATTGCCAATAATAACAATAAAACCGCAGAAGTTGCTTTTTTATCCTGATCCATAAATAATAGCTATTTAAGTATTCTTACCTTGACCGAAGTCTCTTCTTTTCTTTTTCTTACGTTTAAAACTCAAATCTACTCCATCTTCATTGGAAGAGACAAAAGGGGCATATAGAGCATTATTAACATTGGAAAGTTGTTCTTGAATCTTTTCATTATCAGCAATATAAGAAATCCCCCTTTTATCAGAAATATAGTTTGAAGGATGAAAAAAACGTTCCATGCTTGAATATGTCAAACGGCGAGAAACATCAGAACTACGAAAAGAAACTGGATGATCTACATTCATCATCACAAAACTCAAACCATATATACCTTTTATATTCTCGTGTTCAATAACCCGAATGGAATTCGCATACATACGCTCCTTAAAATCCTCAAAATTAATTGATTTATTCAAGCAAACAAAAGAGGTATTATAAATATAGTTCTTTTGAGCATCTTCTCCCAAATTTTGAGTAAAACCGTTCTCACGCAAAGCGTGAAAGCGATACTTTTGAGGCAAGGAATTTTCTTTTAAATAAAAAGAAACCCCTGGAATACCATATACGATATAATTATCTCCATTCTTACTCAGCATACGCATATAGTATCCGGAAGAGTTTAACTTATTCTGCATTGACATAATATTCCGGCAATTGGGATAAATAGCATCTAAAGTCTTCAGTAACTCTTCTTTGTAAAGAGGTCTAAAATGCCCCTTAGAATCCAAAAGCTCCCCAATCTCTCGATATAAATTCACCCCTAAGAACTCCTCATACTCCTGATTACTTCGACCTTCTTTTGCTATACTACACAAGTTCTCCCCCAACAAGATCTCTAGCTCTTTACGCGTAGAATAATTCCTAATACCTTTAGATAAGGCATTGTGAAAATAATACTTTCGAGCATTTATTTCGCCTAAAGACTGAGTATTGAAACGACCATATTCGGTTTGTCTTAACTCAAATTGATGTTCCAAATCTCGGCTAATACGCTGACTTTTCAGCTTTGAATATTTATCATCAACTAGCCTTCCGGAATAACAAACTCTAGATGCAAGAATATGAACATGGTAATGCTCCTTGTCCGAATGTACAATAGCAGCATAGGCTGTATCTCCATACCCCATACGAGATAGGTAAGCTCGTGACAATTGAGTAAAGCGCTCGTGATTTAAATATTCACCATGTGGCAGATTCAATGTAAATTCAACATAAGGAGATCGAACTCGATCATTCAAGCTGGAACACATACGAAGATCGTCAAGGAAAGATTCAAGTGACAGTTCTCCAGTATGTGAAAAAAGGACTGAGGCCTCCCCCTTATCAAGTTTTTTTTGATGATAATTCAATTTGCCAAGTAGAGCTTTCTCATTAAAATAAGGCTGTATGGCTGCAATCATTTTGAACGTATAATTTCTTTAAATCTTTCCAGATTGGCCAGTTGTTTATCTAGCTCCATTAATACATTTTGCAAATATTCGTCAGAAGAAAATGTATTTAATCTACGTGCGATCTGATTCAAATTAACTCCTATTTTCTTTAATTCTACCAAAGAATTCACATCCGTTTTCGAGATAATTTCTCTACCTAACGCAACACTCCTCAAGTAAGAAGAAAGATTATTAAAGCCCATAGAGCGCGATCTTTCTTTGATCTGTTCTTTATCTGATTCAGAACAGATAAATTTAATATAGTTCCGTTCTATCATTTTTAATCTGCGAGCAAAGCGAGCTAGTTTAAATTCAAACGCTCGGCGTTTGCAAGGGGGTAATTATGGCCATTATGGCCATAATTACACACCTTGCTTATAATATTTGCAAATATATAAAAAAAACGAGACAAAGACAAATTATTTTTTAATGAACTCATATCACGATTTTGTACATTTGAACATTAGTTCGACAACACACAAGAACATTTGAACACTTATACATACGTACACTCGAAACTACAAACATCTGAACAATTCATTGAAACAACATTAATAAAAAAAAACAAAAGACACACAATACATACACACATATATATATACATACATATATATAAAATTATAATATTTATTACACAATTATTTTTCTACATAAATAAAAAATTATATATTTGCGCGGGAAACAACAAACTACCAAAACATGGGAAAATTATTACCTGGACTTGTCGTCTCATTCATAAATCAAAAAGGAGGAGTAGGAAAATCCACCTTAACAATGCTATTTGCAGACTACCTCCATACTATCGGAAAAAAAGAAGGGCTTCGAGTGGCCGTTATAGACGCAGATGACATGCAAAACTCTATATCCAGAAAAAGGAGTAGAGAAGATGAAAGCAAGAACGCATATACTATAATGAATATTTCCTCGAAAGATTTGCCGGAGCGAATGGAAACACTCAAGAGCGTCTATGATATAATATTAGTTGATTTACCAGGAAACATGAAGCAAGAAGGAGTTGCAACAGTATATTACTTAATAGATGTAGCATTTATACCTTTAGAACCATCTGAGCTCGACGTCGATTCATCAATGCTCTTTTATGATACTTATAGATCAATAATCGAATACAGGAAAAACGAAGGATATAAGACATCTGTTTATGGAATATTCAACCGGGTAAATCCAAATCTATTGGAGTTTAAAGATCTTTATGCAAAAAAAGACAACCTGGCTTTTCCTTTTCTTAATAGTTTTGTAAAAGAAAGTAGAGTAAAGTATCAAAGAAATATAAGCACAACCGAGGAAGTAAACACGAACACCGAGGAAATGCAAGTATGGGAAGATGTATTGGAAAAGATAACGTCTCACTTAAACAAATAATTATGAACCCAAAAAGCAAAGTCGGAGGATTAGCCTCTCTTATACAGGCAGGGCAAAATGCAGAGCAAAATCTAAAAGGGGCTACAATACAAAGCGGAGAAACTCCACAGGCAAACAATACAGACGATACAAAGAAGGAAAATGAAATATTTCCAAGCAGAAAACCCTTTGAACGTTTTTTTGTGAAAACAGAAGAGAAAGAAGTTGAAGCAATAAGAATATCTCGGTCCTTACAAGCTAAACTGAAAATATTAGCGGCAATTAGTGGCACATCAATCAGTTCGATTGCCTCAAATATGATACAAGAGATCATTTCTGAAAACGAGAAGGAAATAAACAAATATATAAAATCAAATTTGTAAAAATATTTTCCCTTTCGATAGATTTTTTTGGAAAATTTTTCTTAACTTTGAAGCCTAACAAACAAGCAATGCGAGAAGAATAACTTAAGCGAAAGAATAATTACATAAATAAAGCGCAGTATTTACATCTTGCAGAACAGAAAACTGGTACTTTTCAAAAACACGGCAAATGTGAATACTGCCGCTCATAGAGCGTGATGTTTCGTATCTTGTGTTTGGGTATACCAGTGCCTCTGTTCTTGATGCGAAATTATCACGCTTTTTATTTTTTAACCTTAAAATATTAACATTATGGCAACACAAAAAGAATGGATCTGCCCTAAATGCGGAAAAGGCAAGATATTAAAAGGGGCCAATGCTTATGCGTGTAACTACTTCAAAAGCTTGGATGATAAATGCGACTTCCGGATTTATGAAACTTATTTCGGAAAAGAAATCACGGACGAGCTTGTCGAACAACTCATATCCGGACAAGAAACAGAAGTATTTCAAGACCTGAAGAAAAAAGACGGATCTACCTTTAGTGCTTCTCTATTTTATGAAGATGGTTTTATAAAGCCAAAGTTCCGAAACAAAACACTGGAAATCTCATGTCCTATCTGTCAAGGACAGATAGAAGAAACACCTTTCGCCTATGTGTGCGAAAATGCCTTGGAAAAAGAAAACACTTCCTGTTCACTATACATAAGTAAGGTAATTGCCAAGCATCGATTAAGCAGCAAGGAGTTAGAGGAGCTACTTACTCAGTCGCACACATCATCATTTATAAGCGATTTTGAAGATGGAGAAGGAGAAAATTTCTCTGCCAGGCTTCTATTAGAGGAAGGAAAAATTATCTTTAACAGTCTGGTATGTAAATGCCCGAAATGTGGAGATGGGGATTTAAGAGTTACTAAAAAATCATACAGCTGTTCAAACTGGAAAAATAAATCTTGTGACTTCTCTATATGGAGAGAAATCTCATTTAGAGAAATAACCCCAGAGGAAATAAAAGTGCTCTGTGAGGATAAAATTACACCTGTCCTGAAAGGATTCAAGGCCAAAGACGGTAAAAAATATGATGGAAAGCTAAGCCTCAACGATGATTTTAAGATAGTTATTGTTTAAACCAAATAGAAGTGATTATGAAAAAGATATTTTCTATGGCGATAATACTGGCGATGCTAGGTGTCGCATCATGTGAAGATACAAAAATCATTAACCGAGATTTTCAAGTATCTACAGAAGCCGAAGATGCAACTACATTGCTGAATAAAGCAATAAACATCAAGCTCGTAGTATCGAACTTCGATAAAAACAACAAAGAAGAGATTCAGACTTTCTTCAAGATCAGTAAAGGGCAAGGTTTCTTCACCATTGCCGAAAAGCAGGTGAAAGCCGGAGGGAACGTTGTTTTAGATTTTCGAAAAGAGAGTGTTTTTACCTTTACTTACACGCCAACTCAAGATGGAAAAAATACTATCATTGTGGAGAGTGTCTCTAAATTAATTTCTCGTTCGGACACACTAACTATAGATGTAAGAAATCCGGAAATGAGTATTAGTTTTGTTAATGTCCCAGAGAACCTTCCTGTAAATACGAATGCAGAATTTTATATCAACGTCAGCAAAAATGACGATGAAGACTTAAGAGTAAGTGCAGACATCAAGGAAGATGCCGGAGAAATTACTATCTTCGGAAACGGGAAAGAAGGAAAAGAAAACATCACACTAAAGCTGGGGATCAACAAGGTTTCCTTTCGGAGCAACAGGTCCGGAATCAACGAAATCACATTTAAGTTTTCCGGGAAATACGGCTATCCGCGAGAAGAAAAAATATCTATCAACATAACTTCTCCTGCCTGGATGATAAAAACGCCAAAGAGAAAAGACAGTTTTCCTGCCTACCAAGGCATAGAGACGGAATTTAATATTGAATTAACTGAATTGGATAATAATGGACCAGTTAACGAATACTCCGCCATGTACCGCTTTCTTAAAGGAGGAGGAGAACTTAAAGTAAACGAAGTACTTGTTTCGACTGCGCGTCCTTTCCTATTAAGAAAAGGAAACAACGTATCAAAAGTAAAAGCTTCAGGAACCGGAGAAACCGAAATAGAATTTGTTGTGACCGATAAGTTTAACAGGCAAGTAAAGGACACTGCGATATTCAAAGGCCAACAGGCAATATTCCCCATTGAGTTTAGCGTTACTCCTGCTTCTCAAAAAGTTCCACAAGGAGAACCAGCTAAAATACGCGTATCAATACACGAAAAGGATTACATAGACGTGTTTACTTTAGAATATAAACTACTCACAGGAGCAGGAGAGTTTAGTGGAAAGGATACAGAAACATTATCAGAGGGAGAACATAATTTCCATTTTATCCCAAGAAGGTATACTAATACTTTCTTACTCACTGTTCGTGATAAAAACGGACAAAAACAAGAGAAAGCGATTACTGTCATGGGAGACAAAAATCCAATAACAGCAAAGGCAAATATTTCTTCCATCGAGTCTCGAATAGGAGTTCCAAACACATTTGATATTAGTGTACACGAAGCCAACTACAACAAAAAAATCTTTTTAAACTTCGATGTTGGAGATAATCAACAAGGAACAATAAAAGTTGGCAATAAAACATTACAACCGAAAGTACAGACAGAAATTGCTTTGGGAACAACCCAACTAAGCTATATACCCCAAAAAATGGGGCGTTATGATCTAA
The DNA here is from genome assembly GCA_001653155.1 of Porphyromonadaceae bacterium H1. Lineage (GTDB taxonomy): Bacteria > Bacteroidota > Bacteroidia > Bacteroidales > Paludibacteraceae > H1. Next base: position 12,207 of record BDEJ01000051.1, on the reverse strand, counting down.
ACATCAATCTGTCCGACGAAAGAGGCCAAAAAAGTTCTATTGTAATCCCAGTAATAGTTAAAGCCATAGTCACCTTAATTGCAGAACAGGGCGGTATAGTCTCCGGGGAAGGATCTTATGATCAAGAGGGTATTCCTGTAACTGTCACGGCAACTCCTGATAAAGGATATGAATTTGACGGATGGTACGAAAATGGGAAAAAAGTATCTAGCACTCAAACTTACACTTTTCCCATACGAAGTGATAGAAACCTAGTTGCCAAGTTTAAGCTTATAAAACTTACCATCAAAGTAACAGGAACAAAAGGAGGAAGTGTCCATGGGGGAGGGATTCATGATATAGGAAGTACTGTTTCGATCGCTGCAACTCCCGATGAATATCATTTATTTGATGGATGGTATGTAAATGGGGAAAAAGTAAGTTCAGGAAATCCTTATTCTTTTGTAGCCACACAGAATTTAAATATAGAAGGAAGATTTAAAGCAAGAGGCTGTATTTTTGTAGAAGTTTATTCCGAAACAGCAACCGAAGCAAGCTCTCATTTTCCTCAAGGGGGATTCACATCAAAATTTTATTACAAAATTAGTTTTTACGAATATCCGGACAAAAAAACACCCATAAGCACTAAGGTCCCCCTTGATCTCATACTTGATGAAACGCTTGACTGTTGGGACTACCCTCCTGCCCAAAACGGTTCTCCAGGGGAAATAACGAAAAAACTAAAAAGTAGCATCAAAATACCAGCGAACACGGAATCATTCACGTTTAATCACGGGACACTGAACTATCAAACTAACAAATATAAAATTGGAGCTTACCAAGTACCCATGGCAATTACAAGAGTCTCTCTCAAACTGAACCTGGAATCAAACGTAGGAACAATGAAAATCATGAAATCTGTCAAATCTGAATCAAAATTTAGACTAAACGAATGCAGTCTATTTAACGATCCTGGTTATTCTCTCGATCCTGATTATTACGGAGAATACAATAAAAGTAATCCACATAACTTATACGAATAAACAAAGATAAACTCATGAAAAAAACACATATAATGGTCATTGTGCTTCTAATAGCTTCAGCAAACAGTTACGCACAATATCAAGGTAATTTTATCCTGGACCTAAAGGGAGGCATTATAAGCCATGGAAGTACCGCGAAAGGCAAGCTCGGTACAATTAACAACACAGAGGATCCGTCCGTACAATTTTCGGCAGGCTTCGGCTATGCGCTGAGCAACAAAGTGCATATAAATGCCGAAATAGGATATAGAGGTTTTAATAGCTTCACATTCCAAGCTCGTGACATGGTATTAAATCCGAATGTATTTTACCAATTATCCAACGGTGGGCGCTTGAATCTATATGCCGGAGTCGGTCTATTTGGAGGACTTCAATTTATCCAGTCGAAAAATAAACTAATAGAGGTATACAACGGAGAACAGATTATATACGGCGCTTCCGTAACTCCCAAAGTACAATACTTAATCTCCGATAATATAGGTGTATCCGGAGAATATCGAATTGAATTACAATTCAACTCGATAAGCAAATATTCACATCTACTAAATCTTGGTATCGAATATTATTTTTAAAACATGTTAGCTCATCTCACTTTATATCTAAACGTCCTATTACAAGGGACAGGGCTTTCCGATAGAGGGGGTATTGGCAGTGCCGCAGAAGGGAATAGTATATCTTCCTTAATAGGTTCTTACAAACAAGCCGGGGCCATTCTGATAGGAATAGGCCTTCTATTTGCATTAGCCGCAGTGATAAAAATCATTGTAACGGAACCAGAAAAAGCCAGAAGAGCCATTACTGCCTATATTATAGCATTAATAATCTATTTCGCATTATGGGCATTATTGTAGTCGCTTTTATAGCAATAACAGCAATTTATTTAATATCAATTTTTCTACTACTTTACTTTCGGAAAAAAGAGAAGCCTCAAAAGGACAGTGAAAAACCAGTAATAACTCCCGTAATTAATATAATATATGACGTTGAAGAAAGCATAAACGATAATATTAGCGAAATTGCCGAGATTACTCTAAAAAAGAATATTCTTTTTTCACAGCTAACTGAAAAAAAAACAGAGGAGAAAGCTCCGGCAAATGCACAAACAGCCGAAGCAAAGTACGAACAAATAAATTTTAAACAATTCAAAAAAATAAATGTATGAAAAAACAAATGAACAACATTAAGGTCTTCTTGGGAACAAAAGTTCTTTTACCCTTTTTAGCAGCCTTTATCCCCATCTTTAATTATGCACAACTTAAAATCAGTTCGGTTTCAGAAATTGAAAATAAGGCTAAAGAAGGAGCAGATACGATTGTCAACATCGCTAAATACGTTATGGGTGCAATATTAGCTATTGGGGCAATAGGCTTAATTTATGCAATGGTAACAGACAATCCTAAAAAGAGAGAGTTTTTGGTTGGCTATATTGTTGCAGTGATTTTAATTTTGATAATATGGTCAATAATATAACTTATGCCACACAACGCAAGATGAACAGGCCGATAAAGTTCTTCGGCCTTTCATCTACGCAAGCAACTCTTGCAATGGCTGCTTCGATGGCAATATTTGTCATATTCGTACTAAAAAACTCTTCTGTAATTGAATTGTTATTTGTCATTTTTATTATCGCCGCCAGTATGACTTTTTTAATTGGAAAAATGAACAAAGAACAAAAAAAGGGGAATCTGTATTACTTATCCGGGCTATCCGTAAAATCAGCAACACCTAAAAAAATCATCGATAAAAGCAATTTTTTTAAATTAATTAAGCTGTAAATCCATGTTTAATGACTGGCAAAAGAAGTCAATGGGCTTATATATAAACCCGTCTTTACTTTGGGAATATGAAAACATCGACTTTCTCCGAATGAGACATATCGTTGTAACGAGAATTATAGAACGTGGATGGATGAATGACTTTTATGCCGGAATACGAATATATGGAGGCATGGACAATTTCAGAAAGATAATTCAAGAGCTACCTCATTTAAGCGATAAAGATATTTTCTTTGTTTGTAAAGTTTTTAACTTTAAGAAGGAGGAATTACGATGCTACACAAGAAAACAGTTGAGAGAAATACATTTGAGCTTCTAAGGCAGTTAATGGAAGATCCCAAACTAAAAAATTTCAGTTTGGCTGGAGGCACAGCATTATCCTTATACTTAGGGCATCGAAAAAGTATTGATTTGGATTTATTTCAGAATACAGATTTCTCAACATCTGAAATATCTCAACACATGGAGAAAAACTATAATTTTAAAGTATCATCCAGGGAAGAAAATACACTGAAGGGGTTTGTCAATAAAGTAAAAGTAGATTGTATCACACATAAATATCCCAATATAAATCCCATCAACAACATCAACGGCATAAGGTTGTATAGCATCGAAGACATTGCTGCGATGAAGTTAAATGCTATTGCAGACAATGGAACAAGGCTCAAAGATTTTGTTGATATAGCTTATTTGTCGACTAAACTAACTTTAAATCAAATGCTGGAATCCTATCAAGAAAAATATAAAAACTCTAATGCAATGAGGGCTGTGCGAGGATTGATATACCAGTGTGATATCATTCATGAACCCATTAGCCTAATTAATGCTAAATATGAATGGAAGGATGTGAGCAGAAGGATTGAGGAGATGATAAATAACGACACCAAAATATTTACTCTTTCTCCTTTTAAGACCTCAAAAGAAATAAATTTAGAATTATGACAATAATATTCATATTTATTGCTGCTGCTATATTGTGCTGCCTGATTTTCATAATATTAATGCTATATAAACAGCCAATAAAATTAGGCCAACAAGAACTTGACCTTTCAGAAGTGATGCCAATTCAATATATTGATAATAATTATATTGTGAATGGAAACGGAGATATTACAATAGGATATAAAATATTTTTTCCGGAAGTATTTTCTTTATCTGAAGAAGATGCCTTGATGATACATTCAAAAATTGAAGGTTTATTGAAGCTCTTGCCCGCAGGGACAACGTTCCATCAACAAAACTTTTATTATACTATCCCTCATAAGAGCAAAGAGTATTCTACAAATTTTTTATATGCTTCGAACCTGAATAATTATAATGGTAGAGAAATTTTACAATCTTATTCCAATATATATATCACATTTTCTAACAATACATTTAAGAAATCAGCTACAAGGACAAGTTTACTCAGGCGCCCCAATTACCTATTCAAACAACAATTCAAAGACATAACGTCGCGCAAGAAGGAATTGGAGAGTGTTATTCTTAATTTTGAGAATAGCATCTCCTCAATACATTTTTTTGAAGTACAAAAAATGAAAAGTGAGGACTTGAATAATAGCGTTTTTGATTATCTGAATCAATCTTACTCATCTCCATGTTTGGATGCAAGCAAAGAAATATTATCTCCGATACACATATCGGACGATAATATGATGATAGGGAACAAGTATATCGCTGTCGTCACGCTGGCCGAAGAAGGAAATCGCTTATCGCCTCTCATGGAACCGGTCACAGGGAAGCTGGCCGGGATAAAGATTGACATGCCTCAAGCAATAAAGTCAAAGTGCAGTATGGTTTATCCATTGACATTAGGGCTTCCTTTCGATCACACCTTTAATGTCATCATTGAAATAACGGAAAATGATCGTGTTATATCACGCGTAAAGGCAGAAAATAGAGGATTGAATTTCATCGCTAATTTTTATCCTCCGGCAAAAGAAAAACAAAGAGAGCAGGATGAGTTTTGCAAGGCCGTAAGTCAGTTTGATTATCAAACCTCTTACACTTCAGTTAACGTGATACTGTCTGACACGGACAAAGCAGCTTTAGATAAAAAAATTGCTATGACAAAAAACGGATTCATAAATATGAATCAAGCTATCTGTCTAGTAGAAAATGTAGAAACAGCAAACCTGTTTTTCTCCTCGATGCCAGGAAACGCCAATACGAATTATCGAGGCTTTGTAAATACAACCAAACAGGCTATTTGTTATCTACAAAAAGAAAATTTATATCTTTCGTCTGCGGAAGGAAATCTGTTTTCAGATCGATTTGGAGCTCCAGTGAAAGTCGATATGTGGAACTATCCAAGTTTAGTAAACAGAAACAGCATCCTCATAGGTCCATCTGGATCTGGAAAATCTTTCTTACTAAACAACCTCATATTACAATCAATAGAGTTTCAAAGAGATGTAATGATCATTGATATAGGGGGGTCGTATCGATCTCTAATCAATATAAATCATGGAAAATATTATGATTCAAATAACAACTTGGAATTTAGCTTTAATCCATTCTTATGCTCTCAAGATCGCCTTGGAAATTATATCTATTTAAATAATGATGACGAGGAAGGAAAAGAAGATCTTATAAAAACAATTTCCTCAGTTTTATCCTTCATTTGGAAAGGTAACGAAAAAATTACTCCAACAGAGAAGGCGCTATTAGAGAAAAGCATTAAAGCTTTTTATGAATACATAAATATCAAGCGTAAAAAACCAAATTTGATTGAATATGAAAAATTCTTATCCCTATATGAAAAAAATCTAGACGATTACGAACGGAAAAAAATTGATTTTAAGGAGCTGAAAATTCTTTTAGAGCCATATACATATGGAGAATTAAGGCACCTGTTAAATGCAGAAGAAAACATTGATATTGAAAGTGATAAGTTGATAGCATTTGACATGGAAGGTATATCAAAGAAAGAATATTTCCCTATCGTTGCTATTTTGATATTGAATCTGATAACAAGTAAAATTAAGCGTCGCCAAGGCGTTGAAAAGGAGTTATACATCGATGAAGCTCTCGATTTTTTGATGGATGAAAAGTTTGGAGATTTTATTGCTTATCTGTTCCGTACCTTTAGAAAAAAGGAAGGGAGAATATCTATCGCAGCACAAAACGTTTTATTTTTAAAATTTGCCCCGGATCTAATCCGAAGTTCCATTATTATCAACTGTGCGACAAAAATAATACTCGATCACTCTGAGCACAGCTCGAATTTAAAAGACATTCAAAATATCTTGTCAGTAAATGACAAAGGAATTGATATGATTGCATCTTTACAAAAATCACATAAATGGAGAGACTTCTTTATCCAAATGGGCAATGATCAGTTTGTTTTCCGAAATGAAGTTTCAGATATGGCTTCTGTTGCTTTTGATTCAAGACAGAAGACGGTAGTTGCACTAAAAGAACTCGTAAAAGAAACAGGATCTGTTGTTACAGCAATAAACAAATATTTAGAGCATAAAGAAAAATGACACAGGCAGAAGCACAGGAAGGATTATCAGAATTAACACGACAATTCGGTGTTTATCACTCAAGTACAAGTAATATAATAAAATATATAATCGTAGCAATATTGGCCATTGGAGCAAGTATTGTTATTTATAAGTTCGTAACAAAAAGTGATAATGCTTACAAATATCTACTTGCTTGGCTCATCGCATTATTAATAACCATTTTGTTTCTATAATTTTTTAAATCATGAGAAGAACATTTATTCTATTAATTTCAGCAGGCCTATTCTTTAGCTTCTCAGAGGCTATAAAAGCTCAAGCTGTGGTTACTGACCCTGGAAATACAGCAATCAATGCATCTATAAAAGCTTTGAATGAAATATCAAATAGAGTACAATCATTTTTGGCAAAGACACAATTGATGGAACTCTCTACAGATGTGATTGATCAAGTTAATTCAGTGCAACAGATCGCAACTCTGATTGACGAATTAGAATGTCTAACAACTGATTTCCAATTCTATATGAATCTCAATAAGAGCTATAGTTGTGCTTCTTATTTAAATTTTAAACTAATAACATTCAATCTCTCATATTCTACGGACATGCTTTCCAAAGTAATTTTAGCCAAAAATATATTTACAATGAAGTCAGCAGACAGATTGAATTTTTTAGAAATTATCCGGAATACTTTAGATAAAACGATACAAGACTTAACAGAAATAAATAAGCTGATGAAGCAGGCCACAGTGGAGAAGATGTTGCAAGAACACGTTAACAAAACATATTATACTCCTCAAAATTTATCTTTTAATCGCTATAAAAAATAATCAATTGCGACCTATTTTTTATAGAAAAAGGATTTAAACAATTATCAATTAAAAGCCTGTAAGGAGCAGGAAATAATATTATTATGAATAAAGAGTTCTTCGTTTGGAATCTGCAACTAAATGACGCTCTAACAACAACCTTAACAAGCAAAATGATTGTTATCGCATTGGCTGTTGCCGGTATTTGTCTTATTGTCTCTGTTGCATATAATTATTTGAAAAATGGATTTGAAAGTCTCACAGGTGGTGATGTAAGTAAATTTCCAGATATAAACGAGATTGCAAGAGGTATAGTTATGATATTAATCATATCTATGTATCTCCCTGTCGCTAAAACAATAGTTGGTTCTATCGAGGCGATAAATCAGGCAACATCGAATTCTACTAAATTTACTACTTTATTTTCCGAGAGTATTAATGAATTTAGTAAATTTCAAATAACAAGTATAGAAGAAATGTCTGCTGCCTCTGTAGAAGAAGCCACAAAGCATGGAGACATATCAGAACAAAATGCACAGAGGATGAAGCAAAATATAGAGTCAAATAAAGAAGATTCCGGATTATTCGATTCTGTAACAGGAGCTGTCAAATCTATGTACCAACTTATTAACCCTGCTACACGAATTCCTTTGCTTTTTCATACTCTTTGTGCATTTCTTTTCTCAATCATCAAACTGCTTATATTAGGGGTTTGTGTAATTGTCGTGAAAGTACTTATAATATTAGGTCCTTTTGCTTTTGCATTCTCAATCCTTCCTGTCTTTCGCAAGCAAATTGAGGTTTGGTTCTCTACACTTGTTACAACGGGAATGGTATTTACGACACTAAACGTTTTGGATGGAATAATGGGTACAGCGTTAATTCATTTAGTTAATCCTAATGCCTCTATATTACAAAAGCATGAAATGAGCTTAGAAGTTATTGCGCTTGATATTGTCATGCTAATTTTATATTGTTCATCGTTTTGGCTTACGGGAAAAATAGTAGGTAAGGGCGATGCCGGAAGAGTTCTATCTAAGTTAGTGGGAACGGCTGTGGCCGCAGCAGGGTTGGCCTTAGGAGGTGGGGCTGTTGTTGCCGGAAGCCAAGCTATTAACACAGGAACAATACAAAATGCAGCATCAGCAGGAAGAAACATTATTGAAGACGGAGAATAAAATTATGGACTTGAACAGTTTTGAAAGATTCGATGCGACATTCAAGAAAACAATAATTTTGGTTGTTTCTATCGTATTTATATTCGCAGTCGCATTTATCGCAAGTTACTATTTTATAGCTTCAAAAATAGAAGATCTATATACAAAAGCTCTAGTTATAGATACAAAGGGCAATGTTTATGAAGCGAATCCGATAACGGCATCCTATATGCGTGAATATGAATATGAAAATCATGTCAAAACCTTTGTAGGATTGTGGTATGCCTTTGATGAAAACAATTATGAAGAAAACATCAATAAGGCATTAAACTTAATAGGTGAAACAGGAAAGGAATTATTGAATCAATATAATGATGTAAGCATTCTCAATAACATGAAACAAAAAAATCTACGCTATAATGTAAGCATCAAAGACATTCATATAGATATGCAAACAATTCCTATTTCAGGCAACTTACAAATAACACAAACAGGATATAGGGCACGTGGAAGTTTATCCAGAGATATGCAAATTGAATTTACATTATATGATGTCTCTAGAAGCCGAGAAAACATACATGGTTGTAAAATAGATAAGTGGAGTGTAAAATATTCAAAACCATACTCTAATGGAAAAGAAGATGAAGAAGAACAAAAATAACACGAATGATAAAAAGCGTTTAATTTTAATACTAGCTCCGGTTTTATTGGCCAGTGCTATATTATTCTTTGCTTTGTTCTCTTCTGAGAACAAAGCAGTTCAAGAAGAAATTCCACAATCCTCCTACACAGAGCTACTAATTCCCGATAGTCAAGAGGAAGAAAGTATAGCAAGTAAAAAAGAGAGTTACATCAAAGAAAAAAACGAAAAAAGAAGATTGCAGATAGAAGAAGAAAATGAAGTCTACCGAGAAGAAGATTTTTTCAAATATTTAAGTGAGGGAGAAGAGGAGGACGAAGAGAAGATAAAAAGAGAAATAAATAATGTATCTATAGAAGAACTTTATGCTGAAGACATGGGAGCTTCTTCTACAAGTTCTCCAAAATATAATAAAAACACAATCTCAAGATCCAGCATTCAAGAAAAAAAAATAGAGAAGCATCCGGTATCTACAAAACAAAAAATAACTTCTATCTCCCAAAATCCGAAACCGACTGTAAAAGAGGAAAGCAATATAGAAAAAATGTACCGTGAAGCAACAAGTACATCAGGACTTCAGCAAACAGAAAATCAACAAGAAGAACAAGTACCTATTGATGGACGTCGGAGAAGAAGAAGATCCACATCAACTTCTTCTGAAAATAAGTTAATACATGCTTGCATACATGGAGACCAAACAATCTCGACAGGAGCAACTGTGCGTATGAGACTATTAGAAGATTTGCTGTTAAACGATAAGAGAATTTCCAAAAATACCCTTTTTTATGGCATCGCAACTATAGGAAAAGAGCGATTAAATATTAATGTCAGTTCAATAAAATTCAATAATGAAATAATAAAAACGACATTCAGTATCTACGATAATGATGCCTTAATAGGCCTTAATTTGCCTGATAATATTAAACAAGCAATGTCTCAAAAAGCCAAACAGAATGTTATAAATAACATAAATATACCTTCTTCTGGAGGTATAATCGGAGATGCTATATCTGGAACTGCTAATGCTGTAAAAAATGTTATACAGAATCAGGAAAGTCAAATGAAAGTAACATTAAAATCAAATTACAAAATATTCATTCTCCAAAATTAATTACTATGCTAGTTTTCATAAACGTATTAGCCGTACTGGCAATGTGCACATCTTTATATTTTATCTACATAGGAAGAATAGGAAAAAGAGACACTACCGGTAATATCATCGAAGGTTCTGTAAGATCATGGAAAGATTTAAAACTGTATCTAATTGTATTAGTACTATCATTTGTAGTTTTAATCGTATCAAATTCTTTAATTGGCTTTGCTTAAAAAATGAATCCCGACTGGATAGAAATAAATAACTTACTCTGCGAATATCATAAATTGGGTATTCCTCAGCTACATGACTATAATAAATTTTATATGTATTCCATCATAGCTCACTCGACAGCTATTGAAGGATCAACTCTTACAGAGTTAGAAACCCAGATATTATTAGATGATGGTTTAACAGCGAAAGGTAAACCTCTTGAACATCATTTGATGAGTGTAGACCTAAAAAGCGCTTATGAATTCGCTTTCGAACAAGCATCTAAAAAACAAGATATTACGCCAAAATTTCTTTGCCAACTAAATGCAAATGTTATGAAAACAACGGGTGCAGAACACAATCACATAACAGGAAGTTGGGATAGTAGCAAAGGAGAATATCGATTATGTGGGGTAACTGCCGGATTTAGTGGAAGTTCATACATGCATTTTAAAAAAATTCCTAATGCTGTTGATGAGCTTTGTAAAGAGTTAAATAGTTTAATATCTAGTCGATTAGATAAGTATAGAGCATATGAAACCAGTTTTATAGCTCATCAAAAATTAGTCACAATACATCCTTGGATAGATGGAAACGGCCGTACAAGTCGATTATTAATGAACTATATTCAGTATTCGCATAATTTAATTCCATCAAAAGTATTTATGGAAGATAAAAAAGAATACATTGAATCATTGCAAAAAAGTAGAGAATTAGAAAATCCGATTCCCTTTCTCAAGTTTATGCGACAACAATTACACAAAACTCTAAAAACAGAGATTCAGGAGTTCAAAAAGGCACAAAAAAAAATAGATATTTCTTCGAAACGAAAAATTGATTTCGGATTAAATTTTTAGATTATTTTCTTTATCGGCCAATTAATAATATTCAATAACTAACAATAGAAAAGCCTCCAAAAAATTTTGAAATCAATTCCATAAATCTCATGAAAAAAATATTTTTACTCTCCTTCGTTTTATTGAGCTATTATTCTGTCAGTTTTGCTCAAATATATGGCGGAAAAGCCTTTATAAATTTTGATAAAATACTGCATATAGTTTTAGAAAGGCCTGTTGATATAGTAAAAACTGGAAGTAATTACATATCTGCTGAAATTGTTCAAGAAAAACCTAACATTGTTAGAGTTATTGCAATGGAAGAAGATTTTCAGGGTGAAACAAATGTAACTATAATAGATAAAAGCGGACGGATCTACACTTATCAAATACAATATGCTCAAGAGATGAAAGATAAATCTTCTGCATTTTACCCCAACAATAAAAAAGAAGAAATTAAAAATGATTATAAAGTGATACTGAATGCTCAGAATAGTGCATTCGCAGTCTTTCCTAATGATATTGTATACTACCGAAGTGGAAATGAGAATATTAATTCAGAAATAACTGCTAATAATATAATAATGATCTCTACAACCGCAGAAGATTTTTTTGAGTCGAATCTTTTTTGTGTTGATAAAATCGGACAAGAATATAATATCATATTAAACAACGGAAATGCAGCTAATTATGTATATAATATTGGCAATTTTCAGGAATCAGCTCCAAGTGCATCTGTATCTGTGAACACAGATAATTTAATTGACAAAATAGATAAAATTCTTAGTAAACCTAAAAGTTTTTACAATCTTGGAAGCAATAAAAATCAAATAACTTTCTCCATAGAGAATATATATATATCTGATAAATATTTATTTTTCATAATAAAAATACAAAATAGAAGCAACATCAACTATGATATTTCTTTTACAAAATATTTCTTAGTCGATAAAAAAACATCAAAAAATTCAGTACAACAAGAAAGCAATATTGATGCTATTCCTATAGATGAGAAATACAACATCAAAGTCATAGCAGGCAAAAGTTCAGAAAAAATACCAATTGTATTTAACAAATTCACCATACCAGACGATAAATATTTTCGCATTGAAATATTCGAAAAAAATGGTGGTCGGAATATATTTTATAATATTGATAATAAGAATATTATAAAGGCTGTTGAAATAGAGTAGTTC
>BDEJ01000050.1 GCA_001653155.1 Porphyromonadaceae bacterium H1 | reverse complement strand
GTTGGGCTTTATACCTCAACGGGCTATCCCTCGCTCATAATTTATTTAGGACAACATTGCCAAGTTGCATAAAAAGATCGTTCGCAAGGTTTTGGACATCGTGCATAAATTAGAGCTACCTCTTCGCCAAAGCTATACCTTTGTTTTGAAACGCATTTATCGCGACCAACGTTTCCGCACTCATCCGAAGAATCGCAAGAAGGCGCTGAAGGCAGACAGGAAATTGCGGACCATAGCCG
>BDEJ01000049.1 GCA_001653155.1 Porphyromonadaceae bacterium H1 | reverse complement strand
GAGAACTCAAGCGTAATCTTGGAGCGGATTCTCGTTACACCGGATTAATTGAGAGATTTGAAGCCATTCTTTCACAAAGACGTAACAGCCGGAAAAAGATTTATTCCATTCATGAACCCGAGGTGCAATGTATCAGCAAGGGGAAAGAGCACAAGAAGTACGAATTTGGTAATAAGGTATCCATCATACGTTCGGCTACGGGCATTATCCTTGGAGCCCAATCTTTTCGTAATGAATATGATGGTCATACGATAGAAGCCTCGTTAGCACAAGTTGAACGTCTTACACGAAGAAAGATCAAAATACTTGCGGGCGACAGAGGTTATCG
>BDEJ01000048.1 GCA_001653155.1 Porphyromonadaceae bacterium H1 | reverse complement strand
CACTCGGATATTTCTGATTAGTTTTGGTTGTTCTATGGTTATAAATACATTCATCGGAGCGCTGCTCGATAGTTGTCAACTTGGTTTTAGACATATCTATAGAAGGTAAACTTCTACAACTACTAAAAGCATGAGCTTCCATGGTAGTGAGCGTAGCCGGCAACTCAAGATGGGAAGCCAAAGCATAACAATTAAGGAAAGCGTGAGCACCCAAAGTTGTAATCTTGGTCTTTTCAATGTTGTTTACGCTTACAAGCGACGAACAGTTGTGGAAAGCTTGGGATTCGATAGCAGTGAGGGTAGCAGGCAAATCGACGGTAGTAATAGCCGTAGCCATAAGAGCTTCCTTTCCAATGGTCGTGAGGGTAGCAGGCAGTTTGACGGATGCCAATTCGGAGCAACCGGAAAAAATTCCTTGTGGTAAATCGGTCTGTTTGAGCTTCGACAGATCGGCCGATTTTAGCTTTTTACAGTTCTTGAAAGCAGACTGCCCGATACCGACAAATCCTTCAGGAAGAACGATGCTGCCTTCCATTTTTTCGCAATTGAGGAAGGCATGGTTACCCACACTCTTCATCTTAGATCCAATCAGATTCTGCACTGTAACCAATGCTCTACAATCGTGAAAAGCCTGATTGCCGATGACGCTCAGATTTTCAGGCAGCTTGATTGCAGATAACTTGCCACACTCCTGAAAGGCCGAATTTCCTATCTCGGTTACCGTATCCGGTAGCTTCACAGAAGTCAATGCGGAACAGCTTTGAAAAGTACCTTGAGGCAAAGTTTTTATCGCTGCTTCCGAAAGGTCAGCCGAAGGAATAGCAGCTCCCTGAAAAACGTTAGTACCCAGCGCTTTCAATGTAGCTGGAAACTTTATGGGCGACGCAAGCAAAGGACATGCCGCAAAAGCATGATTACCAATGGATCCCACTTTTGTTTCCTCGAGCTTGCCAAGCGTTTTCAACTGACTACACTGATAGAAGGCCAATTCTCCAACTTGAGTTAAGCTGGAAGGTAAATCGATACCCTGCAATTCTGAGCAGCTATGAAAAACGTAGTTACCCAGGGTCTTCACAGCTGGAATTTTGACACTTCTTAGCTTTTTACACTCTTGAAAAGCATTGTTTCCGATTGTAGTGAGTTTTTCAGAAAAATGAAAATCTGAAGCAAGAACTTCGCACTTGCCAAAAGCATGATCACCGACAGTTGTAATCTTGGAGATATTCTCGACACTCTGAAGCTTCCGACATTCGTAAAAGGCCAAACCCTGCAACACAGCGATATTAACCGGTAGTTTCACAGAAGTCAGTGCAGAGCAAGCACTAAAGCTTGCATATTTTAACTCGGTAAGCTGCGTTTGCGACAAGTCGATACTTTGCAGTCCTGAATATCGGAAAGCCTGATCTCCAATGGATTTCAGACTTGCCGGGAAAGCACTCACCGTAGTCAGGCCTGTAGTCTCATAAAATGCGTGACTACCAATAACCTCTAAGGTATTGGGGAGGCTAAGCGAGGTAATTTGAGCATTTCTATAGAAAGCCACATGGTCAATAGCTGTTACGGTATAGTTCTGAGAGTTATGTACTACTGTAGATGGAATATCTATGGCACCGGAGGGGAGGTTACCTTCAGCATAATTTCCACTACCTAACTCGCTTACAACAGAAACTTTCTTGGCTGTAGCATCGGTGATTCTGTAATAAAGGGCACCAGACTTAAAACTGTATTGTTGGGCCCAAGCAGAGACAGCCCCCAAAGCAAGGAGGGCAATAATCAAAAGAGTATTTTTTCTCATAAAGTAAAATTGTTTTTTGTGGGTTAAAATAAAAAATCCGTCTTGCTAAACAACAATCAGGCCAAATTGTTCTCTTCCCCCTCAAAAAATGCATCTTTTACGACATTTTTCTCTTTTTCGGGGCTGCCTCAGGCTTTGATAAACTATCCGGAAGATTTCCTCGAAAAAAAACACGTCTCCCGGAATAAACCGAAAGACGTGAAAAATTGAGAATAAAGCCGCAGATTTCCTGCTCAATACAATCCAAAAGGTAAAGACTACAGCAATTTCTTGAAAAGTTGCTTCATGCTCGTATGTCCGTCAATGATGCTGTATAAGTTATCAATCGGCAAACGTTCTTGTTGCATATTGTCGCGAAAACGCAGAGTAACGGTATTGTCCTCAATAGTCTGATGGTCGACGGTAATACAAAACGGCGTACCGATAGCATCCTGACGACGATAACGTTTACCAATAGAGTCTTTTTCGTCGTAAACGCATTTGAAGTCGAACTTCAGATTATCGATAATTTCGCGTGCCTTTTCAGGAAGTCCGTCTTTTTTTACAAGAGGTAGCACGGCAGCCTTTACGGGTGCAAGGGCAGGCGGAAGTTTCAATACGACACGCCTGTCTCCTCCCTCAAGCGTCTCCTCGGTATAGGCAGCAGCCATAATCGAGAGGAAGGTACGGTCGAGGCCGATGGATGTTTCCACCACATAGGGGGTATAAGATTGGTTCAGTTCGGGATCGAAATATTTGATATTCTTACCCGAATACTTTTCGTGGCTTCCGAGATCGAAATCCGTACGGGAGTGTATGCCTTCCACTTCTTTAAAGCCGAAGGGAAGCTCAAACTCAATATCGGTAGCTGCATTGGCGTAGTGGGCCAGTTTTTCGTGATCGTGAAAACGGTATTTGTGGTCGCCCAGTCCAAGAGCTTTGTGCCATTTCAGACGGCGGTCTTTCCAAAACTCGAACCATTGCATCTCCTCACCCGGACGAACGAAGAATTGCATTTCCATCTGTTCAAATTCGCGCATGCGAAAGATAAACTGGCGGGCTACAATCTCGTTTCGGAAGGCTTTCCCAATTTGTGCGATACCGAAAGGTATCTTCATGCGGCCGGTTTTCTGCACATTAAGATAGTTGACAAAAATGCCCTGTGCCGTTTCGGGACGAAGGTATATTTTCATGGCACCTTCGGAGGTCGAACCCATCTCGGTCGAAAACATGAGGTTGAACTGCCGTACATCGGTCCAATTCTTTGTTCCGCTTATGGGACAAACGACTTCATAATCCTCGATTATAGCTTTCAATCCAGCCAAATCGCTTTCATTGAGGGCTTTTACGAAGCGTGCGTGAATTTCGTCGCGACGGCTCTGATTCTCGAGCACACGCTGATTAGTCGAGCGGAATACGGCCTCATCGAAGCTTTCACCAAAACGCTTGGCGGCTTTATCAACTTCTTTCTGGATTTTTTCATCGTATTTCGCCAGCAATTCCTCGATAAGCACATCGGCCCGATAGCGTTTCTTGCTGTCTTTGTTGTCGATAAGCGGATCGTTGAAAGCATCCACATGCCCCGAAGCTTTCCAGGTAGTGGGGTGCATGAAGATGGCTGCATCGATGCCCGCAACATTTTCGTTGAGCAGCACCATGGAATCCCACCAATATTTCTTGATGTTGTTCTTGAGCTCTACTCCATTCTGTCCGTAATCGTACACGGCTCCCAAACCGTCGTAAATTTCACTTGAGGGGAATACAAATCCGTATTCTTTACAATGAGACACGAGTTTCTTAAAAACTTCTTCTTGCGAGGCCATATTTTTATTTCTATCTGTTTTATATATGATTGATTCCTAAAATAAACATGCTTCAGGACAAATTGTTACGTCTGCCCCAAAGGCTTGCAAAAGTAGGTATTTTTCTTCAATCCCCGAAAAGAGGATTCAAGAGAGGATGTTTAACGGTGTTTTTCAATCCCGCCAACGTCTATTCAATTCATCAAAGGCATCGATGCGGCGGTCGCGAAAGAAAGGCCACATGCGACGCACCGTTTCGCTACGCTCCAAATCGATTTCGAGGAGGAGGTTTTCCGGGTTTTCGCCCGATGCACGCGCCAAAATCTCACCTTGAGGTCCGGCGACAAAACTATTGCCCCAGAAACGAATACCCTGCGTACTGCCCGACGGGTCGTCTTCCTGCCCAACCCGGTTACAGGCCAGGACAGGCAGCCCATTGGCTACGGCATGGCCACGCTGCACAGTCACCCAGGCATCAAGCTGACGCGCTTTTTCCGCATCGGCATCACTGCTTTCCCAACCGATAGCAGTAGGGTAAATAAGCAATTCGGCACCGGCCATGGCCATCAGACGAGCCGCTTCGGGATACCACTGATCCCAGCAAACAAGAATACCGAGTTTGCCCAGCGAAGTTGTTATCGGCCGGAAACCCAAGTCGCCGGGAGTGAAGTAGAATTTCTCGTAATAAGCCGGGTCGTCGGGGATGTGCATCTTACGATACACGCCGGCGATACTGCCGTCTTGCTCCAATACTACGGCTGTGTTGTGATAAAGTCCGGCAGCCCGTTTCTCGAACAAAGAAAGCACCAATACAACTTTCAATTCTTTGGCCAAGGCCCCGAAGAAAGCCGTGGAAGGGCCGGGTATGCTTTCCGCCTGATCGAAGACGGCCGGGTCTTCCGCCTGGCAAAAATACAAACCGTTGTGCAGCTCCTGAAGGACAATAAGCTTAGCGCCCTCGGCAGCACAATGGCGAATGTTTTTCTCAAGTTTCGACACATTCGACTGGATGTCGGCACTGTTCGACTGCTGAATTAATCCTATTTTCATTTTATCTTTTAATCTTTATGGTTTAAGCTTTTTAGCAGCGGTTTCGGATGATGCTTTCCGCAAGAGCGACGTCCATAGGGGTAGTTATTTTGATGTTTTCGCGCGCGCCCTCCACAAGTATTACATCCTCTCCGCAAGCTTCTACCACCGAAGCGTCATCCGTAAAAAGAGGACTAAAATCTTGCTCGTAAGCTTTTTTCAGCAAATCGGCAGCAAAAACCTGAGGGGTCTGTACCAAACGATAGGCGGCTCGATCGACACTCCGGCTTGTTCCATCTTGAAGCAACTGCCGCATGCTGTCTACAGCCTCGATAACGGGAACAACGGCTCTGTGCTTCTCCGCAGCATCAAAACAACGAGCTATGGTTTCGACATCTACCAAAGGCCGTACAGCATCGTGAACAGCTACCCACTGAGTGTCTCGAAGGACTTCCAAAGCGTTCTTAACCGAGTGAAAACGCGTTTCGCCACCATTTACGATCCGGCATGGGATGGAAAAACAATGCTCACGGCACAGGTTCTCCCAAAAGGCAACTTGCAGCTCAGGCAGAACCACAACTACATCCATATCAGGATCATAAGAATAGAAAGCCTCTATCGAATGCATCAGCACAGGCTTAGCCTCTAATGCAAGGAATTGCTTGGGAATATCAGATTTCATCCGCAAGCCTTTCCCGCCTGCAACAATCACTACGGTCTTCTTTGAACCCTTCATATTCTGCATCAAATCGCTCCGAAAAACGGAAACAAAGATAACTCAAGCACTGCGAAATAACAAAAAAGTGCAAATATTTCCCCTTTTTCGCTTGCTTTACAAGCAAAACTATAGCATCTATGAATGAATTTTCCTACCTTTGCCACGACAATCATAATTTATGAATTGCTTTGACACCGGTTTTCATACCGACATACAACAATCAAAATACCTATAAGCAGATGAAAAAGATACAAACAGGCCTACTTTTCCTCTTTTTTCTCTTCGGGTTTGAACTTTCAGCTCAAGAAGCTACGGAAAACACAAGCGAACCCACGGATATATTTGAAATGTTCCGCAATTCCAGCGCCGATAACGGAGCTACGGTTACTATCTTTCAGGATGAACGTATCGAAGCCCTCTTCCGCCGGCGTTCGGGTTTAGCCTTTACCAAAACCCTGTATCGGGTGCAGGTCTTCTCCAGCAACGCACAGCGCGATGCCAAAAACGAAGCTTATAACATCGAGAAGACGATTCGCGAACAATTCCCCGACGAGAATATCTACGTAAGCTACATCGCTCCCTTCTGGAAAGTACGGATGGGCGACTTTCGCACGCGCGAAGAGGCTCAAAACTTCCGAACCGAAGTAGCCCGAGCCTTTCCTCAATTTCGAAATCAGATATACGTAGTTCCGGTACAACCGGATCAAACGAAATAAAACATATGTCCCAAGCCGACAAGGATGCCACTATAGCCCGCCACTACTCCGAGATCCTCCGATTATTGGGCGAAGATGTCCATCGAGAAGGACTACAGAAGACTCCGGAGCGCGTTGCAGAATCCATGCGCTTTCTGACGAGCGGTTATCAAACCGATCCGGAAGATGTACTCCGTTCGGCAATGTTTACGGAGGATTACCGTCAGATGGTCATCGTAAAGGATATTGATTTTTACTCCATGTGCGAACACCATTTGTTGCCTTTTTTCGGAAAAGCTCATATAGCCTACATTCCCAATAAAAAGATCACCGGATTAAGCAAAATAGCCCGCGTAGTTGAAGTCTTCTCCCGCCGCCTACAGGTGCAGGAGCGAATGACCACTCAAATAAAGGAGTGCATACAAAACACCTTGAATCCCATGGGAGTCATGGTTATACTGGAAGCTCAGCACTTGTGCATGCAAATGCGGGGTATACAAAAGCAACACTCCACGACCACCACTTCCGATTTCACAGGGGTCTTCGAACAAGCAAAAACAAGAGAAGAGTTTATCAGTCTGATTCGTACGAAATGAGTCGGAAGCATCAATCGTACATAGCCCCGGCATTGTTGCTCAGCTGAACCATGCGGTCGTATTCCTCGGGAGAAAGATCGAGGAAGTAAAAATTCTGCGGATTTTGCGGTATTCCCTTGTGATGTACCTCGTAATGCAAGTGAGGCCCGGTAGAGCGTCCCGTATTACCGACAGAAGCAATGATTTCCCCTCGATTCACGCGCTGCCCTATGCGTACCCCGATCTTGTCAAGGTGAGCATAGAGGGTTTCATATCCAAAACCATGATCGATAACGATCATCTGCCCGAAGCCTTGTCCCCAACCGGCTTTCTTGACCACACCCTTTCCCGTAGCAAAAATATCGGTCCCGGTAGGTGCGGTAAAGTCCATTCCGTAGTGGAACTTACGAACGTTGTAAATGGGGTGTATGCGCCAACCGTAACCCGAAGCAGTACGCGTAAGGTCTTTGTTGAGCACCGGCTGGATGGCCGGAATGTGCTCAAGCAAGCTTTCACGCTCTTTCACCAATTTAGCAAGCTCGTCGTATGACTTCGATTGGATGTAAACCTGCCGGCTCAATTGATCTATCTGCCGCGAAGTAGAAGCAATAATTTGTCGGTTGGTCTTTTCAAGCAGACTCTCATAATAATCCGTATTTGCCGATGTGGATTTACGTAAAGCAAGCGGAATCGGGTCGGCCTGTAAAATGACACGGTAAAGATTATCATCACGCTCCTGCAAGTCGGTCATCACAAGCTGAACCCCCTCCATCTGACGTTCCAAGACCTTGTACTGAGCCTCTACCTGCTCCAATTCTTGCTTAAGCTGCTTTTCTTTGGGAGAATCGACATAGACAAAGAAGAGGATAAAAAATAAAATTCCGGATAGCACCCCGGAGCCGATATGAATCAGGAAGCGTTTGAGTTTGTATGCTAAAGTATGGTCAATCTGTTCGTAATTGAGTGTTTCCGGATTGAAGCGGAACTTCTTCTTGGCCATGTGTTTCTGGGCTAAAATAAGTTTGATGTTTGACAAATAGAAAATCTAAACAGCAACTTTTCTCGGGTTTAGTGGTGCAAAAGTAATAAAAATGAGCTATTTTTGCAGACTTTATTTTGTAAAATTAACCAAGAACAGTCTTCCAACAAGGCTTGTTCAACCGAAAGAAACGACAGTTTTCCGCCCTCGACAGTGAGGACGAATAACATGAGCATAATAACGAATAAAAAAACAAACAACAATAGTTGATTCTTTTTTAAAATATGACTTCAAAAGAAATTCGCCAATCCTTTCTCGATTTTTTTGCATCGAAAGGCCATAAAATAGTGCCTTCCGCACCCATGGTAATTAAAGACGATCCGACGCTTATGTTCACTAATGCAGGTATGAATCAGTTTAAAAACATCATACTGGGCAACGATCCAATAAAATATCCGCGCGTAGCCGATTCGCAAAAATGCTTGCGTGTAAGCGGAAAGCACAACGACCTTGAAGAAGTTGGACACGACACTTACCACCACACCATGTTCGAGATGCTCGGAAACTGGTCTTTTGGCGATTATTTCAAAAAAGAAGCTATCTCTTGGGCCTGGGAGTATCTCACAGAAGTACTGAAGATAGACAAAAACCGGCTTTACGTGACGGTATTCGAAGGTTCTCCCGGCGAAAGTTTGGAGCGCGATAACGAAGCAGCCGAGATATGGTCGCAATTCCTCCCGGGCAACAGGATTATCGATGGAAACAAAAAAGATAATTTCTGGGAGATGGGAGATACTGGACCTTGCGGCCCCTGCTCGGAAATACACATTGACATAAGATCTGATGAAGAACGGGCTCGGATAGACGGCCTGACGCTGGTTAATAAAGATCACCCTCAAGTAATCGAAATTTGGAACAACGTATTCATGCAGTACAACCGGAAAGCCGATGGCTCACTCGACAGCCTGCCGGCTAAGGTTATCGATACGGGAATGGGCTTCGAGCGTCTTTGCATGGCTTTGCAAGGAAAATCATCCAACTACGACACAGACATCTTCCAACCCATTATACAGGAAATAGGCAAAATCTCCGGCATGAGCTACGGACAAGATGCAAAAACCGACGTAGCCATGCGTGTAATAGCCGATCACATACGCACGATAGCTTTCTCCATC
Source organism: Porphyromonadaceae bacterium H1 (assembly GCA_001653155.1). Classification (GTDB taxonomy): domain Bacteria; phylum Bacteroidota; class Bacteroidia; order Bacteroidales; family Paludibacteraceae; genus H1. The sequence goes on along the minus strand of BDEJ01000048.1, from coordinate 23,855 downwards.
ACCGACGGACAACTTCCATCCAATGCAAAGGCCGGCTACGTCATCCGCAGGATATTGCGCCGAGCTGTTCGTTACGGATATACCTTCCTCAACCAACACCAAGCCTTCATATACCGGTTGATAGATAGCCTCGGCGAAGTAATGGGCGATGCCTACCCCGAATTAAAACAACAAAAGAAATTGATCGAGAAGGTAGTAAAAGAAGAGGAGGAGTCTTTCTTGCGAACACTCGAAACAGGTATCAAACTGCTGGACAAGCTGATGGATGAAGCCTCGCAAAACGGGAAAAAAGAAATATCCGGAGTAGAAGCCTTCACCCTTTACGACACATTCGGATTCCCCTTGGACCTCACCGAACTCATCCTTCGAGAAAAGGGGATGAAACTCGATATAAAGGCCTTCAACTCCGAGATGGAGAAACAAAAGCAACGAGCCCGCAATGCCGCCGCAGTCGAAACCGGCGACTGGGTGAATGTGCACGAAGGAGAAAGCCTTTTTGTAGGTTACGACTCCCTCGAGTGTGAAACCCGAATCGTACGCTACCGCAAAGTAAGTCAAAAGAACAAATCCTATTACCAGATCGTACTTTCTCGCAGCCCCTTCTACGCCGAAATGGGTGGACAGGTTGGCGACAGAGGAAGTCTTCTGGCAAAAGACGGAGAGTGCATCGAAATTTTCGACACAAAAAAAGAGAACAACCTCTCGGTTCATTTAACGAACAAGCTCCCTCAAGACCCCGGCTCCCTATTTGAAGCACGTGTGGATAAGGGACTGCGTAAAGCAACCGCCCGTAATCACTCGGCAACACATTTATTGCACGAAGCCTTGCGGGAAGTACTCGGTAAGCACGTGGAGCAGAAAGGTTCTTACGTAAGTCCGGAGAATTTGCATTTCGATTTTTCACATTTCCAAAAAATGACGCAAGAAGAACTGCGTGCAGTCGAGAAAATCGTAAATCACAAAATACGCCGCAACTATTCGCTGGAAGAAATGCGCGAAACCCCTCTTGCTGAAGCACAAGCCATGGGCGCTATGGCTCTTTTCGGGGAGAAATACGGAGAAACGGTACGTGTTATCCGCTTCGGAAGCTCCATCGAGCTCTGTGGAGGAACCCATGTACATGCCACAGGAGATATCGGTATGTTCCGCATCCTGTCCGAAAACTCTATTGCAGCAGGCGTACGACGTATCGAAGCCATTACCGGCCGATCCGTAGAAATCCTGATGGATGTGCAACAAGATATTCTGAATGCCGCCAAAGAATTATTCAACAACGCCCCCGACTTGACAAAAGCCATACAGCGTTCCATACAAGAAAATGCAGAACTCCGCAAAAAAGTGGATAACTTCATGCAGGAACGCATCCTCTCCCTGCGAGACCACCTGTTGTCCGAAGCCAAGGAGGAGAATGGAATAAAAGTGATCCGCTTCCGAAGCGATTTGGCCGCTGAGGCCATAAAAACGCTGGCATTTCAGATAAAAAACAAATTATCCGAAGACAAGCAAGCAGAGAGCTTGATGCTCGTTGTAGGAAGTGTTCATCAAGGCAAGCCTTCGCTCACCGTACTGCTATCGGACGACTTGGTAGCAAAAGGCTACAGCGCAGTAAATATAACCCGCGAAGCAGCCAAAATCATTCAAGGTGGAGGTGGCGGACAAGCTCATTTCGCTACCGCAGGAGGAAAGAATCCGGAAGCTCTCGACGCCGCTATGGATGCAATAAAGCTTTAAGAAGAATCAGGCAGAGTAATCAAAAAACAAGGAAACCGAACGGCAAAATGACTACCAAGCACATACTCCCCAATTTAAATCGCTATCGGGTCGTATTAGCCTCCGCATCTCCACGACGCAGGGAGTTACTTGCGGGCCTGGGCATTCGTTTCGAAAGCCTGAGTCTGGATGTCTCCGAGGATTATCCAAAAGAGCTGCCGGTGGAAGAAATCCCTTGTTTTTTAGCTGAAAAGAAAGCAACAGCCTACGACATCAGCCAAGACTGCTTACTGATTACAGCCGACACCATCGTTTGCTTCGAAGGACGTGTTTACGGAAAGCCTCAAAACCGGAGCGAAGCAGAACGTATGCTCACAGAGCTGGCAGGTAAAACACACTTGGTAATAACGGGACTATGCATTAAAACGGCTCAAAAGCAAAAGACTTTTTCCGTAACGACAAAGGTAAGATTTGCAACTCTTGACCGGGAAGAGATCAATTTCTATCTGGACAATTTCGAACCTTACGACAAAGCCGGATCATACGGAATTCAAGAGTGGATTGGATATATAGCAGTGGAGAGCATCGAAGGGTCTTATTTCAACGTTATGGGCTTACCCCTTCAACGCCTCTATTCCGAACTTAAGGCTTTCTGAACGCTCCTAACGCAATAAATTAATATCTCCTCTGAAAAAATACTTGACTCCGTCGGTACCTTCGCCCGTAACGACATAGAAATATGGAGCGGCGGCTGCCGGACGACCACCGAAATTACCGTCCCAGCCCTTTTGTGGGTCTGTCGAAAAATAAACCCTTCTTCCCCAACGATTATACACGCGGCATTCGAAGGTTTTCAGAGAGCGGTAGGCCACACGAAACTCATCATTAATTCCGTCGCCGTTAGGTGTAAAAGCATTGGGCACCCACAGTGCAGACTCACTGATTGAGATAGCAACCGAATCGGCCGCCGAGCAGGAAGCATTGCTCGAAAGCAATTTGACTTTATACTTACCGTATTCGGAAAAGGTATAACGATGTTCCGAAGCATTACGCGTCGTGAGTAACTCGTCGTTTTTATAAATGCTCCAGGTATTGTATGCCACCGCATCACTCCCATGCGCATTAAAAAGAATATCCAAAGGAGCCGAACCTTTCAACACATCAGCTCGCTCGGGACGATCGTCCTCATGCTTCTCCTTACGTACGGAGGTCAGCGTAGTAATTCGAGTAGCCACAGCCGGACTTCTATATTCCTCCGTTGTTATTTTCAAAGGCTCCAAGCCTAAATCTTTCGTATAAACATCGGAAGCAGTGAGGGTGAAGTTCGTACTGCAAAGCGGAGCTTCATCCAAACGCAAGGGCGTTTCTCCGGCTTTGACAGACAGCGTCGTATCCTTGCGCTGCCATTCTTTCCCGGCCCAACGCAGCGTTTTAAAGGCAAGACTGTATTCCCGAGGAATCTCAAGCTCCTGTAATTGCGGAAAATTGCGGTAAAGCAGTTTAGGAATATCGGCATCAAGCTCCAAAACGCTTTCTCGACAGGCATCAGCTCCATTTTTCGCCACAAGAGATTTGAAAACAGGTTGATACTGCATGAAATCAATCACCCAGCATGTAGCTTTGCGCACACCGTCCACTTCAAGGATATAGCCGGATGCGTTATCGAAATTGTAGAAATCTTTCTGATTGCTGATAGAGCTTGCCGGATCGGAGAAACGATACCAGTTAACACTGCTTCCTGTGCCCTGATACGAGATACAAGCCGCAGGATCGAAGCCGGCAAAAAAGAAAACATAATCCACTCCTGCGAAGGATTGGTAAGCAACACAGGCTTTAGCACCATTAGTAATGGACAGTTGAGCCCCCGCACGAAGCACACAGAATAAGACCAGGATAAATATTAACACTTTCTTTTTCATATTATAAACGCAAGAATGAAATGCCCGATAAAATCCACACAAATATATATCTTTCTCGTCAAAAACAAAAAAGATGAATATTTATTGCCTGACATTCTCTAAAATGAATTTTATTTTTGTACATTTGCAAGTCGAATCCGTTCAAAAGAACAGATTCGAGGGAAAAACCGATCTCATCCGGTTTCACAAGTATTTCACAATCTTTTCTTCGAGGACATATAGAATCTTAGTGCTTAAACCTTTTAAACAACAAAGATGCTACGTATGAAAAAAACAGTTTATCCGATACTTTTGATGCTCTTCCTGCTCGGAATACCAACAACAGGGAAATCTCAATACTACCCGGTTAAGAAAGTAAACGGCATTGAATATTATGTTTATACAGTAGAAATCCGGGAAGGTTTCTATGCACTCTTCCGCAAGTTCGGCATTTCTGAGGAAGAAGTTATCAAACACAACCCCGAAACCAAAAGCGGCCTTAAAGTAGGACAACAAGTGCTGATTCCCGTCCGTTTGGATGAGCCTCCCCACCCGACCCCTGCATCCTCCGGCGAAAATTATTTGCAGCACTTAGTAGAAAAGCAGCAAACCCTTTATTCCATTTCCAGGAAGTACCACGTAAGCATGGATGCCATACGGGCGCTAAATCCTCAAATAGGAAAAGACAACAAACTGCAGGAGGGAGATGTATTGAAAATCCCTAAAAAAGCCTCATCTCAAAACACAACTGCCACAAGCACCGAACCCGCAGCTACGCCGGCCCCCGCTCCAAAGGCAACCCCGGCTCCGGACCCTGCTCCCACTCCCGCCGAATCGGATTCGAGCGACAGTCCAAGGGCCAATTTCACAGAACACACCGTAAACCCGCAGGAAACCCTCTACTCCATCAGTCGTTTGTACAACATCTTTGTGGAGGATATTATCAATGCAAATCCGAATTTGGAATCGAAGCTAAAAATAGGGCAAGTTATTCGCATTCCGAAAGGCTCGTCCTATTCCGAACCTCAGCAGCCCGAAACAGCTCAAGACACGGAAATCCCGCCTGTTGCTACGGAGGAAAACAGCCAAGCGAACCACACAAACGACCACACACGCACCAAGCCGAAAGAAGTGCTTCGCATCGCTTTTCTACTGCCTTTCATGACAGAAGGCGGTTCGGATGACAAGAACGTCGAACGCTTCATGGACTTCTACGCAGGAGCCCTCTTGGCTATCGAGGAAGCTAAAAACAGAGGCGTTTCACTGGAAATACAAACCTACGACACCGACAAGACCGAAGAAAAAATACAGGAAGTGCTCCGCAACCCCACACTGAGCGAAGCTAACCTTATTATCGGGCCGGCCTACAGCAACCACATATCATCGGTTACAACCTTTGCAAAGGCCTTGGGTATAAAAACGATTATTCCATTCTCTTCGCACATAAACGACATCAACACCAATCCTTACATATTCCAATTTAACCCCGGTCCTCAGATGGAGCTCAACTACATGATGCAAGCGCTCACCGGCAAATACCGCCATGCCAACATCATATTTGTAGATGTAGACGACAACTCCAGCAACGGAGGCGCCCTGTGGACCGACAACCTATTCAGAGCACTGCAAGAGAAAGGGAAAAACCCCATCTATTGGAAATGGAGAGACCCCAACAGCCCCGAAATAGAACGAGTATTGAAGCGTAACGCCAACAACCTCGTCTTTTTCAAGACACATAAATTTGCCTTGGTAAAGCCCTATTTAAAAACAATGCAATCCATCAAGCCAAATTTCAACATCACCCTCTTTGCGCAATACGGCTGGACCATGCTACCGCTGAAAGTCAACAGCATACACCTGTCGCCTTTCAGGAAGGATTTCAACATGGGCAAGCTCAAAGCTTTTGAAGAAAAATTTGCAAATTTCTTCGACTGGCAACTCGCCGGCACACAGCCACGCTACGACTTACTGGGCTACGACATCACCTCTTTCTTTGTCACTCAGCTGCTCGAGAACAAAGACAAATCGGCTCAATGGAAGAATAAACTCCATTATCAAGACGGCATCCAGTCGCAATTCCAGTTCGAACGAAACGACGACACTTCCGGTTACGTCAACCAACGAATCTATCTGGTCGAAACAGAAGCTCAACAATAAATGCAGTGCCGCGCCTGTTTCATCCTTCTGTTACTCTGCCTTGCCGGGATAAAACTATCCGCACAACGCCGCTTGGAAAACCCGGAAATGTACATAGGCCTTTCAGCCGGGGCAAATGCATCAAGGGTAGGCTTCGTCCCAAGCGTAAACCAGGACTACCACTTGGGACTGAACGGCGGATTGACTTTCCGTTACATCGGCGAGAACTACGTAGGCTTTCAGACCGAGCTGAATTATACGCTGCAAGGCTGGCACGAAACAGACAGTGACTTTTCCCACACCCTCGATTACATACAATTGCCTCTAATAACGCACTTGTACTTCGGCCGGCATTCTCGCTTTTTTGCCAATATAGGTCCGGAGATTGCTTATCTCATAAAGCAAGAAAGCAAAAAGATTCCCTCCGGCAGCACCTCCGAACAGCACAAACCCATACAAAACCATTTCGACTATGGATTTTTGTTAGGAATAGGCGGAGCATTCCCGATAAAAAAGCATGTTTTACAGCTGGAACTTCGCTCCCACTTTTCTTTGGGCAATCTCTATTCCAACAATAAAACAGACTTCTTCTCACAATCCAACAACATGAAGTTGTCGCTTGCTCTCAGCTATTTATTCCGGGTACGATAAACAATCTCAAGTCCTCCTCGAAGACCTTTTAGTACCTTCGAAGTACTTTTTAATACCTCCAAGCGACCTTTTAATACCTTCAAAGTACTTTTTACTGCCTCCAAGCGACCTTTTAATACCTCCGAAGTACTTTTTACTGCCTCCAAGCGACCTTTTAATACCTCCGAAGTACTTTTTACTGCCTCCGAGCGACCTTTTAATACCTCCGAAGTACTTTTTACTGCCTCCGAGCGACCTTTTAATACCTCCGAAGTACTTTTTACTGCCTCCGAGCAAGTTCTATCAATGCCTCGAAAGCAGACTTACTGCAGAGTCCGTCTTCATAATTCTCTTTTTTTTTGTACCTTTACAGCCCTAAAGAGCTATTGGGGCATCAAGCGACGATGACTACAATAGCGGCATCAGGAACTTATTGCACAAAAAGTTCCTCCCGATTTCGACAAATAATGATAGAACAATGATAAATAAATGGATTTGCAAATCCTTATCCAAAGAACAACAGGAAATAAAAAGTAATATAGCGAAAGAGTTAAACATCAATCCCATTTTAGCAGAATTGCTCGTACAGCGCGGCATTAGCAACTTCGAAGAAGCACGTGCGTTCTTCCGTCCTAATTTATCGGAATTGCACGACCCTTTCTTGATGAAAGACATGGACCGGGCAGTAGAACGCCTCACGACGGCGTTAAGAAAAAACGAAAAGATACTCATTTACGGGGATTACGATGTAGATGGAACTACTTCCGTATCGCTCATATACAGATTTCTCAGCCCTTATTCGACGCATATCGCCTATTACATCCCCGACCGCTATACCGAGGGATATGGTATATCGGTACAGGGCATCGAATATGCGGCCAAAAACCATTACAGCCTTATCATCGCCCTCGACTGCGGCATTAAGGCTGTTGAGAGAGTAAAATATGCCGCTTCGCTGGGCATCGACTTTATCATTTGCGACCACCACACACCCGACGAAACACTGCCTCAGGCCGTAGCCGTACTCGACCCGAAACGCAAGGATTGCAACTACCCCTATAAGCATCTGTCGGGCTGCGGCGTAGGGTTTAAACTGTTACAGGCATTTGCCCGGGAAAACGACATTCCTTTTTCTCAACTCAGCCCCCTACTCGACCTCTTGGCTCTCAGTATAGCCTCCGACATAGTGCCTATAACGGGGGAAAATCGCATATTGGCATTTTACGGACTGAAGCAAATCAACAGCAACCCAAGCACCGGAATCAAAGGCCTGATCGAGGTATGCGGACTGGCAGGTAAGGAAATTACTATAAACGATATTGTTTTCAAAATCGGGCCGCGCATCAACGCCTCCGGACGCATGAAACAGGGAAGCGAGGCCGTCCAGTTGCTTGTTTCGCGCGACGCTACCTTTGTAAAAGAAAAAAGCAATGCTGTAAACCAATACAATAACGACAGAAAAGATTTAGACAAAAACACAACCGACGAAGCGCTTGCCCTCATCCAATCCGAAGAATACTCCCAAGAGAGCTATTCTATCGTAGTCTATAAAAGCGATTGGCACAAAGGAATTATAGGGATAGTAGCCTCGCGCTTAGCCGAAGAACATTACAAACCCAGCATCGTACTTACACTCTCGAACGGATTGGTTTCCGGGTCGGCACGCTCCGTACCGGGATTCGACATTTACAAGGCAATCGAATCATGCCGCGATTTACTCGAAAACTTCGGAGGCCACATGTATGCAGCCGGCCTGTCGATGCTGGAGGAAAACGTAGAGGCATTTTCCGAACGCTTCGAACGCTACGTCGCTGAAAACATACAGCCCGAGCAACGGCATCCGCAGATAGAAATCGACTGCGAGATACAGTTTAAAGACATCACCCCAAAGTTTTTCCGCATACTCAAACAGTTCGCTCCTTTCGGCCCCGACAACATGCGACCGGTCTTCGTATCGCGCAATGTATTCGACTACGGAAGCAGCCGGCTCGTCGGCAAAGAAAAAGAACACCTGAAGCTGCACTTGATGGACGCCAGTTCGGAAAACGTAATGAATGGAATCGCTTTTCGTATGCACGAATACAACGAAGCCTTGAAGGCCCTCAATCCAATGGACATTTGCTACACGCTGGAGGAAAATACCTTCATCGGAGGGGGAAATACAATGCAGCTACTGGTAAAGGATATGCGTGAAACAAAGAGTAACGAAATCATTCGGGAGCAAAGCTAACCGCTACAGTTCCGACACATTTCGAATCGCTTGGAATGCTCCAAAAAATTCCTTCGAAATTTTTGAGCCCTTGCCCCGTGCCAGCACGCCATAAAACTCTGTTCGGCAATAGTACCAAAAGAAAAATCGGCAGATTTATCGAAGCAACAGGGCAAGACTTCGCCTTGGGCAGTAACCACGGCTCCCATCCACAAGCGACGACAGCGCCTCTTCACTTCTCTCTTCAACACGTAATTACCATTCGAATCCAGTTTGTAACGACTGAATTTCGGATTCTGAGGCATCAAAGGGTCGCCCTTTTCAAAATTATAAAATTGCGCCCTCTTAAATGTCAGCTTATCCACTCCCAGTTTTTTAGCCAAACTCCTGATATCCTCCAGTTGCTCCTCGTTGCTACTGAGCAACAAACACTGCATTTCTACAAAAGGAGTGAAGCGCTTCAACTCTTTTCTTAGATCAAGCACTTGAACAAGCCCATTAAGTGCTCGGTCGAGACTTCCACCAACGCGGTAGCGCTCATAACTCTCCTGCCGGCTCCCGTCTACCGATACAATCAGTTTATCCAAACCCGAACGAATCAAACGCTCAGCCATCTCCCGATCAAGCAGTTGAGCATTTGTCGAAGTCGAAGTGTAAATCCCTCTATCGTGCGCATAACGAATCATCTCCGGCAAATGCTTGGCCAAGAGCGGCTCTCCCTGAAAGTAAAAAATAACATGCAGCAAATGCCCGCTCAACTCGTCAATCAGCTTACTAAAAAGCGACATCTTCATCGTATTGCGGCGCCGGATCGGGTCTTTACGCTGCCCAACAGGACAGTGCGGACAATACAAATTACAGAAATCAACCGGTTCAACAGAAATAAAAAAAGGGCAAGATTTCTTAAAAAATCCAGCGGTAAAGCTCAAAAGCAGGTAGGAAATTTTAAGTCTTAAATAATTTACTATTTTTGCAAACGATAAGTAACCCAGCACCCTCAGCAGCTGTACAAGATAAACTTTTATTTTGATTACAAGCGAGTTATTACCACACATAAAAGAGGATTAGGCAATTAAAACTTTTCTAAAACGATGAAGAATTTGGCCTGTTTTTTGTTTTCAGACATAAAAAACACGAAAAATTAATGCAAAGTAATTAAATTCCCACGAAAGATTGTATCTTTGTGGATGGGAAAATCAACTTTAGAATCTGATAATTTTATTTATAACAAAAAGCGAAATTTTATGAAAAAACTAATGTTTTTATCCGCGTCCTTACTACTTGTAGTATTTTTCAGTTCATGCGGAAAAGATTTGGGAGCACTGACTTCAAGTAATTTTAAGGCAAATCCTTCCCCGCTGGAAGTAAAAGCCGGAGTTGTAAATGTGGACATAACAGGTCAGATACCTGCGAAGTACTTCAACAAAAATGCAGTACTTACGGTTACCCCTGTATTGAAATACGGTAGTGGGTCGGTAAAAGGAACACCGAAAGTTCTTCAAGGAGAAAAAGTAAAAGCGAACAACCAAAAAATTTACTACAAAACCGGAGGTAATTTTTCGCTCAGTGCATCTTACAACTACATACCGGAAATGCTTGTTTCTGAGCTGGTATTAGAGTTTGATGTTACTCAAAAAAAGAAAACCTATAAGCTGCCTTCCGTAAAAATTGCAGACGGTGTCATCGCAACTTCAACACTGCTTTCTACGAAAGCGGGAGAAACAGGCCCCGTTATCATTGCAGACAAATTCCAACGCATTATAGAAGAAAAAGAAGGTGCTAACATCCTCTTCCTCATCCAACAAGCACAATTACGCAAAAGCGAAACCAATTCTGCTTCGATGAACGACTTCCTGAAAAAAGTAAAAGAAGTACAAAGCACCGAAAGCCTGCAAGTAAATAAACTTGAAATTGCCGGCTATGCTTCCCCCGACGGTCCTTTTTCCATGAACAAAGGCTTGTCCGAAAAGCGTCAAAAAGTAACGGAAGACTACATCAAACGCCAGCTGAAGAAACTGAAAACTTCAGTACCCGTATCTTCGGAAATTACTGCTGAAGATTGGGATGGCTTCAAACAATTGGTAGAGGCATCGAACATCGAAGATAAGAATACGATCTTGCGCGTTCTTTCTTCGTACAACGATCCGGAACAACGCGAACGCGAAATCAAAAACCTGGCAGCCGCTTACAAAAGCCTTGCCGACGATGTTCTTCCTCAATTGCGTCGCGCTCGCATTACCCTCGTTTACAACGTAGTAGGCAAATCCGACGAAGAAATCAAAGAACTGCTTGCTTCCAACCCATCAGCTCTTTCGGTAGAAGAACTGCTTTATGCAGCAACGCTCACGGAAGACTTGAATCAAAAAGCAAGCGTTTACGAAAAAGCCATCAATCAATTCCCCGAAGATGTTCGCGGTTACAACAACCTGGGTATTGTCAGATTCAGACAAAACGACCTCAATAAAGCTGAGGAAATGTTGCTGAAAGCTGCAGCAAAAGCCCCTGCTTCGGCTGACGTAAACTACAACTTAGGATTGACATCGCTGGCCAAAGGAGAATGGATGAAAGCCGAAAACTACTTTGCAAAAGCCACTGGAACATCCGGTAACCTGAATACTGCAACAGGAGCCTTGTATACTGCTAAAGGCGACTACAGCAAAGCTAAAACAGCTTTTGCTTCCGAAGCAACAAACAACGCCGGTTTGGTTCAAATCCTGAACGCCGACTACAGCGGAGCAATGAAAACATTAAATGCCGTTGAAAAACCGGATGCTACAACGGCCTATCTCAAAGCGATTGTAGGAGCCCGCACCAACGACAAGGATCAGGTTTACAAGAACCTGAAACAAGCTGTCAGCTTAGATAAATCTCTTGCTCAGAAAGCGATGAAAGATATCGAGTTTTCGAAATTTGCAAGCGACTCGGCTTTCCTCAACGTGCTGAAGTAAAATAAAATTCCTCATCGGAATTAATTAACGAAGTCCGGCGCATTCTTTTCGCCGGACTTCTTATTTTTCAGCAGCAAAAGCAGCTTGCATTGTTTTTATATTGACGTTTTTAGATGTATCTTTGCAGAAGATTTCACTTTTAACACTAAACATACGGAATGACGGAAGATAAGAAGATTGTCGATAAAATTATAAACGGAATCCGCGAAAAAAAAGGAAAGAACATAGTTGTTGCGGATTTAACCTCTCTCAGCGAGGCTCCTTGTTCCTACTTCATCATCTGCGAAGGAGATTCGAGTATGCACGTAAATACCATTGCTCTATCGATAAAAGACTATGTACGGGAACAAATAAAAATCAAACCCTTTGCAACGGATGGCTTCGAAAATTGCCAATGGATAGCCTTGGATTACGGACAGATTATTGTGCACGTATTCCAACCCGCAATAAGAGCCTTTTACGACATTGAACACCTCTGGGAAGACGCCCGCATGACGCAGCTGGAAGATATGATTTAAATAAACCTAAAAAGTAAAACAAAGCATCCGCTCACTTGTTTTCCCCTCGTTCACATCAAGTTTTTATTAATAGCTTTGCTCATGGAAAGAAAAAATTCGAACCCGCAATCCCCAAACAACGGTAAACCCAAGATGTTTAAATTCAATATATCATGGATTTACATCGCAATTCTGATTGCTTTGGGAGGCTCGTTCTTTTTTTCACAAGAAAATCAGAAAAAGAAGGAAGTACCTTACTCCTCCTTCGAAGAATATTTATTGAAAGGCTTTGTCGAAAAGATAGACGTTTATATCGGCAGCGGTTCTTCGCCAATGCTGGAAGCCAAAATCAATCTCGACTCCACGGCGATGCACAGCGTATTCGGCAACTACTATAAGGAATATGAGAAAAATCGAGTTATATCCGTTCGGATCCCCTCAATCGACACTTTCTCAAGATTTGTGCAGAAGGCACGAGAAGAAAAGGTTTTTTCCGGAGTGGTGGAATACAAAGAGGTTCAAAACTACGGAATGTTTATCTATGCCTTTCTTCCCGTCATCCTGCTGATCCTGTTCTTTTGGTATATGAACCGCAGGATGAGCGGTCAGATGAGCGGCGGAAACGGAATCTTCAATGTAGGAAAATCCAAAGCGCAGCTTTTCGACAAGGGTGATACCAATAACAGAATCACATTCAAAGATGTAGCGGGACAGGAAGGAGCTAAACAGGAAGTGGAGGAAATCGTTTCCTTCCTGAAAAATCCCTCCAGATACACCGAGTTGGGCGGTAAGATACCTAAGGGAGCCTTATTGGTAGGTCCTCCGGGAACCGGAAAAACGTTATTGGCAAGAGCTGTGGCGGGAGAAGCCGACGTACCTTTCTTCTCCCTATCAGGTTCAGACTTTGTGGAAATGTTCGTGGGCGTAGGCGCCTCTCGCGTTCGAGACCTTTTCCGTCAGGCTAAGGAGAAATCGCCTTGTATCATATTCATCGATGAAATTGATGCCGTAGGGCGGGCTCGGGGCCGAAATGCAAACTTCGGAGGGAACGACGAAAGAGAAAACACGCTAAACCAACTCCTGACAGAGATGGACGGTTTCGGAACAAATAGCGGGGTCATTATTCTTGCTGCAACAAACCGAGCCGATATTCTTGACAAGGCCTTACTGCGTGCCGGACGATTCGACCGTCAAATTCAAGTTGACTTACCCGATATTCACGAACGAAAAGCAATCTTCAACGTACATTTGCGCCCGATAAAAATAGACGAATCAGTAGATGTCGATTTTCTCGCCAAGCAAACTCCCGGATTTTCAGGCGCCGACATTGCCAACGTATGTAACGAGGCTGCCTTGATTGCGGCTCGTAAAGATAAATCTTTCGTTGACAAACAAGACTTTCTCGATTCGGTAGATAGAATTATCGGAGGATTGGAGAAGAAAACGAAGATTACAACAGTAGCAGAAAAGAAATCAATAGCCTATCACGAAGCAGGCCACGCCACCATAAGTTGGAAACTGGAGCATGCCAGTCCATTGGTCAAAGTAACCATCGTACCTCGAGGAGAAGCTCTCGGAGCCGCCTGGTACCTCCCGGAAGAACGCCAACTTACCAATCAGGAGCACATGCTCGATGAAATATGCGCTACTTTAGGCGGAAGAGCGGCAGAGGAACTCTTCCTTGGACAAATATCCACAGGAGCCCTCAACGATCTGGAACGGGTAACCAAAAAAGTATATGCAATGGTAGCCTACTTCGGTATGAGCAAGGAACTGCCCAACATCAGTTATTATGACTCATCGGGGAACTCAGGGTATGGTTTCACAAAACCTTATGGTGAAAAAACAGCTCAACTAATCGACGAGGAAGCAAAGAAAATAATTGCAGAACAGTATGAGCGTGCTAAAAACATCTTAACAGAAAACGCCGAAGGGCACAACCGGCTCGCTAATCTTCTGATAGAAAGAGAGGTTATTTTCTCCGAAGATGTGGAAGCCATATTTGGGAAACGCCCCTGGACATCAAGAAACGACGAGCTCATAGCCATAAACGACTCTAAAAGCAGCGAGGAAGCTAAAGACAATAGCAAAGAAGAACATACGAGCACAGAAACTTCTCTTGAAGAAGCAAATAATTGAAATCTCAGACCGTGTCGAATTTTTTACAACGAACCATTAGCGGAGCAATTTTCATATCGATTGTCATTGCATCCATTTTAATACACAGTTACACATTCTTAATCGTATTCACCCTCTTATGTGGATGGGCTGTAGCGGAGTTTCAGCAATTAACAAATTTGCAGAAGGGTGTAAAGGTAAACATCTGGCTTGGAGTCGGAGGAGGCGCCTTACTTTTCCTCTCTTCGCACCTCTATGCCTCTTCGGAAGTTCTCAACTACCCCTGGCTGTACGCCGCCTATATAGCCTATGTAATAATTGCTTTTTTGTGGGAACTGTTTCGAAAAGCAGAAAACCCCGTAAACAATTGGGCTTATTTCATCTTAGGGCAGGTATATGTAGCACTTCCGTTTTCTTTGCTAAACTTCATTTTATTTGCGGTGGGTTACCAACCTGTTTTGCTTCTTTCCGTCTTCATCATTATCTGGGTGAACGATACGGTAGCTTACCTCTTCGGAGTAACTTTCGGGAAACATCGACTCTTTGCACGTATCTCCCCCAAGAAATCCTGGGAGGGTTTTATCGGAGGAGCTTTGGGAACCTTGGCAACAGGCTATATATTCTCCCTCCTAATCCCCGAAGTGAGCCTGCTCCATTGGCTGATTCTGGCCGAAATCATTATCGTATTCGGAACTCTCGGGGATTTAATGGAGTCTTTACTTAAACGTACATTGAGCGTAAAAGATTCGGGAAATGCCATTCCGGGACATGGAGGCCTCCTCGATCGTTTTGACAGTATGTTATTGGCAGCTCCTGCCGTTTTCATTTATCTGACTTTACTGCTTTAAATAAACACATGTGAAGCAGGAATGCTTGACTCTTGATGCTACATAATTCAGTTTTGCAACAGAACCATAACAATTTATGAACGCCCCCTTCCCCTTAGACAAACAACAGCTTTTAGACTTACGTTACATGCGTATGGCGCGAATATGGGCCGAGAACTCATACTGCATACGGCGCAAAGTAGGAGCGCTCTTGGTCAAGGATAAGATGATAATTTCCGATGGCTACAACGGCACTCCTTCCGGATTTGAGAACAACTGCGAGGATGCTCAAAACATTTCACTTCCTTATGTACTGCATGCCGAAGCCAATGCCATAACCAAGGTAGCTCGCTCCAGCAATAGCAGCGAGGGAGCCACCCTCTACGTAACAGCTTCGCCTTGTATGGAGTGCGCCAAACTAATCATTCAATCAGGCATCAAACGCGTGGTTTACGGCGAAAAATACCGGATTATGGATGGGATAGATCTTCTGCAACGAGCCGGTATCGAGGTGCTTTTTCTGAAAGAACAATAAACACAGGACAAACAATATGACTAAGAAGAATATTTCGCTGGTAGGAATTGTAGTGTTAGCAATGCTTGGAGGATTGCTCTTGGGCAATTTACTGGCAAGACGCAGCTCGATAAACGGGAAAGCCGTATCGGGCGTCTTCTCTGAAAGAGTTACGGGAAGTAAAATTGGAGACGTATTATCCCTCATCAACATGGAATACGTAGACAGTATAAACAGTAAAGAAATAAGCGAAGAGTTGATGGTTGACCTGTTGTCGAAGTTAGACCCCCATTCAACTTACATACCTGCCGAAGATTTGGAACAGATAAACAGTGAGCTGGAGGGAAGTTTCAGCGGCATCGGTATTCAGTTCAACATACAAAACGACACAATAATGGTAGTCAGTGTTATAAGTGGCGGACCTTCCGAAAAAGTCGGGGTTCTGGCAGGCGACCGCATTGTGGAAGTAAACGACACGGCTTTTGTTGGCAAAGAAATCAGCAACGAGAAGGTAATGAGAAAACTCCGGGGAGCTTCCGGGACAAAAATACGAATTGGTATCCGCCGCAACGGTACAGCTGAAACATTACATTATGACATCACACGCGGAGCTATTCCGGTACATTCCGTCACGGCCGCTTACCTGATAAAACCGGATATAGGATTTATTCGTGTGGATAAATTTGCCAATAATACGTATTCGGAATTTTTAAATGCCATCGCCCAACTACGGAGCAAAGGAGCAGAGAAATACATCATAGACTTACGCGAGAATAGCGGCGGATTGATGGATCAGGCTATTCAGATGATCAATGAATTTATGCCTCAGGGCAGACTTATCGTCTATTCCGAAGGGAAAGCCTATCCTCGTACAGAAGCTATTTCCGATGGAAGAGGCAGTTGTAGCCAAACGCCCATTGTCGTGTTGATTGACGATTTCTCGGCTTCAGCAAGCGAAATCTTTGCAGGAGCCATACAGGATAACGACCGAGGCCTCATCATCGGTCGCCGCTCTTTCGGCAAAGGATTGATACAAAAGCAAATTCCCCTTCGCGATGGATCAGCTATACGTCTAACGGTAGCCCGTTATTATACCCCTTCGGGGCGAAGTATTCAAAAGCCTTATGAGAGAGGAAAAGCCGATGATTATCAACGGGATCTGCTTAACCGCTACATGAACGGAGAGTTTTTCCACGCCGACAGCATTCACTTACAAAAAGACTCTCTGCGAACCTACAAAACAATAGAAGGACGCAGTGTATATGGAGGCGGTGGTATCATGCCGGACATTTTTGTGCCGCGAGACACAACAAAATACAGCCGCTACTTAACGAAGGTCATAAACAACGGTTATCTTTACCAATTTGCTTTTCAATACAGCGACCGGAACCGCGAAAAGCTAAGTAAGTTAAAAACCTGGCAGGAACTCGAAAAACACCTCAATGCTCAGCCCTTAGTAGATGAGTTTACAGGCTTTGCCGCATCTAAAGGCATTGCTCCCGATGCCACAGGCATACGCATATCGAAAG
The DNA here is from genome assembly GCA_001653155.1 of Porphyromonadaceae bacterium H1. GTDB lineage: Bacteria > Bacteroidota > Bacteroidia > Bacteroidales > Paludibacteraceae > H1. The sequence goes on along the minus strand of BDEJ01000048.1, from coordinate 6,839 downwards.
ACATCATACGAAACAACATAACAGCCTACATCGTTCGGAACATACTAGGAGATGAGGGTTTCTATCCCGTTTTCTTCCGAAACGACGATGTAGTTCTACGAGCTGTTAGCGAGATTGAAAAGATGAAGATCCGCGAATAAAAGATAGGATCGGAAAATATCAGAGTTTCCAGCTTCTGATATTTTCCATCTGATCGTAGGCCGTCATATCAATTCGTGTAGGAACAACAGACACGTATCCTTCGCGAAGCGCCCATTCATCACTGTCGCTTGCTTCGGGTTCTTCGTTATGGAAAAAGCCCGTCATCCAGAAGTAGAATCCACCCCGAGGATCGCTTCTACGCTCAAATTCTTTGGTCCAATACCCCCGCGTCTGGCGTGCAACTTTCACACCTTTTATCTCCCCCCGAGGAGCATTCACATTAAGACAAACACCGTAAGGCAGCTTTCTATCAAGAGCTTCCCGAACAATTCGTGTTACAAACGGTTCAAAATATGAGAAATTGGGATGCTGAGAATGGTCGTCGATGGAGAATCCCAGAGCAAGAATGTCGTTTTCACAGCCTTCGAACACAGCTCCCATCGTTCCGGAATAAATAACATTAATAGCCGAATTCAATCCGTGGTTAATGCCTGATACCAACACATCAGGTTTACGATCAAGCACCTCGTTAAGAGCAAGTTTTACACAATCGGTAGGTGTCCCGTTACAGGAATAACGCACGAGGCCCTCACGCTCCTGAATTTTGTTAAAACGAATGGGCTGAGTAACGGTAATGGCGTTGGACTGACCGGAACGAGGGCCATCGGGTGCAAAGACAACCACATCCCCCAAAGGCATCATCATCCGGGTAAGGGCTAATATACCGTCAGAATCTATCCCATCGTCATTGGTTAGAAGTATCAAAGGTCGCATATTCATTTCAAATCAATTTTATACAAAATCATACAGTCTTACAAGAAACGGCAGTCATTCGGAATACTTTTCAGTACTTAGCAATACGGTATCTTGTGAGCGAAAGAAAAATAAAGATGAGCAGTAGAAAGTAAGCCAAATCCCGCGAATCGAGCACACCCCGGCTAATAGACTTATAATGCTCGTAAATGCCTAATGTGCGCAGTGTATATATACGTGCTCCATCGGAAAAGAAGGAAGCTAAGATATCGAATCCGTAATAAAGCACAAAACAAAGACAAAGTGCGATGACGAAGCTCACAATCTGGCTTCGGGATAAGGAAGAAGCAAAAATACCGACCGACAGGTAAAGCGCTGCTAAAAGCAACAAGCCGGCAAACGAAGCGGCAAAAGCTCCCGAATCGACATTACCAACAGGCTCGGCAAGGTAAAATACCGAAATGTAGTAAAGCCAAGTGGGCAGCAAGGCAAAAGCCACCAAAATGCAGCCGGCAAAATACTTTCCCAAAACAAGTTGCCATAGCGTCAGCGGCTTGGTTAACAGCAATTCCCAAGTAGCATTTTGTCGTTCTTCGGCAAGCATGCGCATGCTCACCGCAGGACACAGAAAGAGAAACATCCAGGGAGACAGCAAAAAAAGCCCATCAACGTTGGCATAGGCATTATCCAAAACATTATAATCACCCGGTACAACCCAAAGAAAGAGACCGGTAGCTATAAGGAAAATGCCAATAACGACATAACCGGCAGCAGTACTGAAAAAACTACTCAACTCTTTTCGCAGGATGAAGAACATTGTGTTGACTTTATAATCGGATATTTATCTTAATTTTGCAGGCAAATGCCGGTTTTTCCGCCAAAAATAATCAAAAAAATCAGAACAAAGCATCCCTTCAGATATGAAAAAAGCCCTTCTCCTTTCTATCAGCCTATTTTTCACCGGCTTGCTATCGGCACAGAGCTTGACAAACTACAGCTTTAAGATCGAATACATGCGGGGCATCGTATTCAAACACAATAAACATTTGCAAGAATTGGTCAAGGGGCCGGCACAGGGTTTTGCACTGAGTGTCGAACGACAAGTCAGTGGTAGCGAAATTTGGCACAACTACTTCAATCTTCCTTCCGTAGGAGCATCCTTAGGACTTATCGACTTGGGAAATACGGAGATGCTTGGGCAAGCACTGACTCTCTATCCCTACATACAACTCCCGCTGCTGCGTAACTCACATCTCGAGCTGTATGCCCGTCCCGGAGCAGGCTTAGCCTTTGTCAACAAGTACTACGCCAACACGCCCCATCAAAGCGGAACCCTCAACGGCATCAACGGGAAAAAAAATGCTGCCAACGGCGCTATCGGTTCGGCTCTCAACGCATTCCTGGCTTTCGGAGGGAGTGCCGAACTCAAACTAAACCGCTACCTAAGCCTGACGGCCGATTGCGCTTGGAATCATCTCTCTAACGGCAGCATCATCCAACCCAACTCAGGCATCAACATGTTAAATGCCTACATCGGACTGAAATACCAACCGGGCGGGAATAAACCTCTACAAAAAACTCAGTCGCAATTCAGCAGTGACTTTGCACCCAAATTCTCGATAGAAGTGAGCCTTGCCGGAGGCATCCGTCAGCTCTATTATAAGGACAAAAACAACTACGGAATTGCATCCGCATCGCTGGGAATATACCGTCCCTTGACGGCAGGTTACCGGATGGGAATGGCTGCAGATCTTTTCTACGATGCCGTATTCGGCTACATAAACGCCCCCGATGGAGCCAATCGCTACCAACGAACTTATGTCGAAAAAGACGAAATGAAGAATAAGATACGTGCGGGACTCTCCTGGCAACACGAGCTGATATTCGGGCGCTTTACAGCGGGCCTGCATCTCGGAATCTACCTCTACGACCCGATAAAAGCACTTGAACCTTACAGCGAAAAGGGTCGAGCTCGCAAAGGCATTATATATCCTTACAACATCGACAAGGAAGATGGCTGGCTTTATACACGGGCATCAGCCAAATATCGAATCGGTAGAGGATTGTTTGCGGTAGTAGGCCTGAAAACCCATCTACAAAAGGCCGAATTCATCGAATGGGGCTTGGGTTACAGTTTCTAACGGAACAAGCCGGCCCGTCAAAAGCAGATAATTTCATTAACAAAGGTCCGGAAATTCAATCGGAGCGCATCTAAATCTCCTAGAGATGCGGGTCTAATAACAAAAAGAGAGCTACATCTAAACAAAAAAAGAGCTTTGTATTATGCATATGCCAAGGAAACGGAAGCAGGCCGAGTCTGTCGGGATATGAGATTTTCCGATCATGGGCCGGAATAAGGAATGCGTTAATCGTTGACAAAGATCACGCTGTGGCAGGCTACGACACCGGCTGTCTCGGTACGGAGACGGTTGGAGGCAAGAGACACAGCCTGAAAGTTGGCAGCGAAAGCCTCTTGCAGTTCTTCGGGGCTGAAGTCGCCCTCAGGGCCTATCAGCACGAGGGTATCACAAGCAGGACGGCACAAATCTTTCAGATTCCGTTTTTCCGTATCGTAGCAATGTGCAATGAATTTTTGCTCCTCCGAAGCAGTTGCAATCAGGCTCTCAACAGGAGTAAGAGGGCTCACACGCGGAAAGTGGGAACGAAGGGATTGTTTGGAAGCCGCCACAATAATTTTCTCAAGACGCTCCTGTTTTAAAATGCGCCGTTCCGAAAAGCGACAGAGAATAGGTGTGATACAGTCCACTCCAATCTCCACAGCTTTTTCCACAAAGTACTCAAAACGCTCGATATTTTTAGTGGGAGCAATACCTATGTGCAGGCTGTAGTTTTTGTTGGGGATATGATTCTCGGATAGAATTTCGAAGCTACAACTCCGGCCTGTTGCCTGCGTAATACGTGCAGAGCAGCACTTGCCGCATCCGTCCGTAAGCTCGATAGCATCTCCGGGACGGAGCCGGAGCACCTTCAAGGCATGCTGCGCCTCTTCTTCGGGCAGAGAATTACTCCGGGACAAGTCGGGAACGTAGAAGCGCATACAATGAGAAACCGTATTACGGATAAACAACTTTCTGTCCGGCTAAAAGCGTATTGCGAAGCAGCGAGACGATGGTCATAGGTCCCACCCCTCCGGGCACCGGAGTGATAAAGGCTGCCTTGGGAGCTACGGAATCGAAATCGACATCTCCGGTCAAACGAAAGCCCGACTTGCGTTCGGGATCCGGCACACGGGTGGTTCCTACGTCAATAACCGTAACACCTTCTTTCACCATATCCCCTTTCAGAAAATGGGGAGATCCTAAAGCAGCAATAATAATATCAGCTTCGCGACAAAGGGCGGAGATATCCTCGCTACGGCTGTGGCAAACCGTTACGGTGGCGTCTCCGGGATAGGCTTTCTGCATGAGCAGAGAAGCAATGGGCTTCCCGACAATGTTGCTGCGCCCTAAAACGACACAGCGCTTCCCTGCAGTAGGTATCCGGTAACGCCGAAGCAATTCGACGATACCTGCCGGAGTAGCGGAAAGGAAACAAGGCAGTCCGATAGACATCCTACCGACATTCACGGGATGGAAGCCATCGACATCTTTACGATAATCAATTGCTTCGATAATGCGATCGGGATTAATATGAGGTGGCAAGGGGAGCTGCACGATAAATCCGTCAATATCCGCATCGGCATTCAAACTTGCCACACATGCCAGCAATTCGGCTTCGCTTACATCGCTTTCGTAACGTATGAGGCTCGAACGGAAGCCGACCTCTTCACAGGCCTTGACCTTAGCTGCTACATAGGTTTCGCTACCACCATCGTGCCCGACAAGAACCGCCGCCAAGTGCGGTATCTTACCTCCCAAAGCCTGTATCCGCCCTACTTCTTCTGCTATCTCCTTTTTTATTTGTGCCGCTACGGCTTTACCGTCTATCAATTGCATGTTAGCTGCTCTCTATATTTCCGAATAAAAAGAATTAACCCCTTCGTTTTTTACCGAATTTTCCCGTGGTAGCCATCCGCATCATTTTGCTCATCTGATCGAACTGCTTCAACAGGCGATTTACTTCCACGACAGTAGTCCCGCTGCCTTTTGCTATACGTTGCTTGCGGCTACCGTTAATCAGAGCGGGGTTACTCCGCTCTGCAGGAGTCATGGAAGCAATGATTGCCTCAACACCTTTGAAAGCATCGTTATCGATTTCGACATCTTTCAACGCTTTGCCCATACCCGGTATCATGGAAGCTAAGTCCTTCAGATTCCCCATCTTCTTGACTTGCTGTATCTGAGAGACAAAATCATTAAAATCAAACTGATTTTTGGCTATTTTCTTAGAAAGCCGACGGGCTTCTTCTTCGTCAAATTGCTCCTGAGCGCGCTCAACCAGAGAAACGATGTCACCCATCCCCAATATCCGGTCGGCCATCCGTTCGGGATGGAAAACATCGAGAGCATCCATTTTCTCGCCCGTCCCTACAAACTTGATGGGCTTGTTCACTACCGAGCGAATCGAGAGGGCCGCCCCACCTCGGGTGTCTCCATCGAGTTTGGTCAGTACCACACCGTCGAAGTCGAGACGCTCGTTAAATTCTCGAGCCGTATTCACTGCATCCTGCCCGGTCATCGAATCGACCACAAAAAGGATCTCCTGAGGAGAAAGAGCCTTCTTGATGGCGGCTATCTCTGTCATCATCACCTCGTCTACCGCCAAGCGTCCGGCCGTATCCACAATCACAACATCGAATCCTTGTTGTTTGGCATGTTTTACGGCATTCTCTGCAATCTTCACCGGATTGTTGTTTCCCTCTTCGGCATAGACCGGGATAGCGAGTTGCTCGCCCAACACACGCAATTGCTCAATGGCGGCCGGTCGATATACGTCACAAGCTACCAATAAAGGCCGTTTCCCCCGTTTAGTTTTAATAAAATTGGCCAGTTTACCGGAGAAGGTTGTTTTTCCCGAACCTTGCAAGCCCGACATCAATACCACAGCCGGAGAGCCTTTCAGGTTGATGTCCACGCTGGATCCTCCCATCAGTGCAGCCAATTCATCGTGCACGATCTTCACCATCAACTGGTTGGGCTTAAGGGCCGTAAGCACCTGTTGTCCGAGAGCTTTTTCTTTAACCGTCTCGGTAAAAGTTTTAGCGGTTTTGAAATTGACGTCTGCATCCAACAGAGCTTTACGTACGTCTTTCAAGGTTTCGGCCACGTTTATTTCGGTAATTTTGCCTTCACCTTTCAATATCTTGAACGAGCGTTCGAGCCTTTCGCTTAATGATTCAAACATAAATATATTGTTACATTGAGGGATTGATATAGCTTTTTGTTTCGCCGCGCAAAAATACAAAAACTTTAGGACTTTCCACACCCGTCAGCCCGGAGTAAACTGAACAACAACATTAGATAGAAAAGTAAAGAAGATTGCGAAACAAAAACGGACATTTTCTTGTTATATTTTTAAATAAAATCTTGGAAGTATATGCAGGAAATCATTGTTGGTATCGTTGTCGTTACATCTCTATACATTGTTTTACACAAGCTATACAAGAGCGTTACATCCAAAAGACAAGCCTGCGACACTCCCACTTGTCAGCTCGGCTGTCCCGGATGTCATCTGGGTAAGCACGCAAAACCAACTTGCGAAGGTCAGCAGAAAGAAGAAAACACACTACAGCACACAAGAAAATAACAAAATTTTTCAGATTCTCTTTTCCTCTATTCTGCAATCAGAATCAAAAAAACGATGCCCGAAAAATAAAACCATTACATATCGCGAACCTCAAACAAAAGAAATAATTACGTCATTCCTACTCGGAAGCAATATTGTCCTAAATAAATTATGAGCGAGGGATAGTCCGTTGAGGTATAAAGCCCAACGAAAAAATAAGAGTTTTAATCCCCCCTTGCCCCTAATTGTTGTCATCTGGA
>BDEJ01000047.1 GCA_001653155.1 Porphyromonadaceae bacterium H1 | reverse complement strand
CGTCGATGGTACTGCGTAAGCGGGAGAGTAGATAGCTGCCGTTTTTTCGAAAAGTCCTCTTCACAAATTGTGTGGGGGATTTCTCTTTTTAGACCATTTCAGGCCTCACTCGAGATTATTATGACCGACAAAATAAAAAGTAGAAACAGCAATAATTTTGATTTTTTACGGATTTATTTCACCTTTGTAGTCTTCATTGCTCATCTGGTTGGGTTGCCGGGAATTCAAGGCCTGGATTTTTTTTTCTATTTTTTTCCAAAAGATGTCGCGGTTCCATCTTTTTTCATTATAAGTGGTTTTCTTATAACAAGTAGTTATGTTAGGGCAGATTCCTTAAAAGAATATTTTATAAAGAGAGCACGAAGGGTTTTACCTGCATACATTTTTGTTATTTCTCTTTCTGGAGTGTTTTTATCATTGATTAGTCAATATTCTATTTTTGAGTACTTTAAAAACATTGGCTTGTATCGATATTTGGCTGCAAATCTTACTTTTTTGAATTTCATAGAACCTTGCTTACCAGGTGTTTTTACTAAAAATAATTCACTTTGTGCTGTAAATGGTTCGTTATGGACATTGAAGATAGAAGTGGCTTTTTATTTGACAATCCCTATTCTTGTTTTTATTACTAAGCGAATCAATAAAAAATATGTACTGTTTATTGCAATGTACGGTATGTCTATATTATACCGAAATGGATTACAGTATTTGAGTAATAGGGAGAATATTGAACTATTTAATATTTTATCAAGGCAATTACCCGGATTTTTCTCTTATTTTATTAGCGGAGTTGCTTGTTATTATTATTACGATTTATTTCTCCAGCATAAGAGAAAACTATTCATGTTAGGTATACTTCTTTTTATGTTCGAGTATGTGATGAGTTGGGAGATATTGACCCCTTTTGCCTTATCTTTGATTGTTCTTACTATTGCATTTAGTTTTAAGAAATTAAATAATTTTGGAAAATTCGGAGATTTCTCTTATGGAGTATATATCTTTCATTTTCCTATTATACAACTTGCTATTCATTTAGGCTTTTTTGATAATCGACAAAATCCATACATTGTCTTTTGCTGTATTATATTTATTGTATCGTGTATGGGTTTCCTTTCTTGGCATCTATTAGAAAAACCTTTTATGGAATGTCGTTATATCTCAAAAATCGGAAGAAAGCGATCATAAGCCGTTTTTATCCTCTTCGGCGATACTGTTTGATATACTCAGGAGCAGGCTATTTACGGGAAAGAGTTTTGATAAGAGAGCTAAGAATTTATTTCGATATCCGGCCGTTACGCGGCGACGCCCTTTCAGCATGGCTCGGTAAGCTGTTTTAGCTACAGATTGAGGGGACATGCTGAAGCTGCGCATGCGCGAATTGAGCCCTTCGCCCCGTTCGAAAAAGGCTGTATCGGTAGGACCGGGTAGCAGGGCGGTAACACTCAGCTTCTGTTTCCGCAGTTCGTAGGATAAGGCCTGGGAGAAAGAAAGCACATAGGCTTTTGTTGCAGCATACACGGCCATTTGAGGTACAGGCTGTAAGGCGGCTATGGAGGCTACGTTCAGGATGCGGCCCTTACCTTGTTTTAACATTTGCCCGACAATTACGTGGGTGAGCCGACTTAAAGCACTTATATTAAGGGCGATCATATTATCGAGTTTGTCGTAATTGCGCTCGACAAAGGGACCGAAGTCGCCAAAGCCCGCATTGTTTACCAGGTAAACGATTTGCAACTTTTCTTTTTCTATGTAGCTTACTATCCGGTCGCAGCTTTCTTTCAACGAAAGATCGAGGGGGAGAACGCTTACTCTGATCTTGTATTTTGCTTCAAAGTCTTTTCGAATATCTTCGAGGCGCTCCGAATTACGAGCTACCAGCAACAGATCTTTTCCCGAAGCTGCAAAGAGGCGGGCTATCTCCAATCCGATGCCTGAGCTGGCTCCTGTAATTAATGCTGTTTCATTCATGTCTCTTGTGTTTTTCTATCCGATAATCCGAAAATATAGAATAATCTTTCTTGGATAAATCTTGTTCCGCAAAGATAATCCATTTCTTAAGAAGTGTAGAAACTCCCGATGAAAAACTAATGCTGCATAGTTTCATTCCACAAGAATTCAGAATTTGATTTCCCAAGAGAAAGACGGCAGGATGGGAAAAAGCGAGATGGATTTTAATAGCGGGTAGCTTTGCCCGTTTTTCCTCTGTCGATCAATGAAGTAATAGCTGGCATTAGCCCGGTTGTAAAGATTGTAAATGCCGAAGGAGAATTGAGCCTGGCGCTTTTTACGGCTACGGTAGCGGTAGTTGAAAGCAAGGTCCAACTTATGGAAAGGGGGAAGCGTGTAGTTGTTGCGTGTATCCTCCATTGTCATAAATGATTCCGAATGTTTCGGATGGGGTATTTCGATCTTTCCCGTTTCATAATCGAAGGAAGGGCTGGGGTAGATGGCTTCGGGAAGAGTGACAGGACGTCCCGAGCGATATTGCCAGTTGGCCGACAGATAGCTGCTTTTTGTCAAGCGTAGCTCAGCTTGCAAGGATAGGGCATGGCGTATATCGTTTGGGGAGCGGAAGTAGCGTCCTTTGTTAAGCTCTTCGAAGCGCTGGCGGGCTTGCATCAGACTGTAATCTGCAAAAACTTTAATGCTGCCCTTAATGAAATTAACCGATAGATCCAAGCCGTAAGCATATCCTTTGCCTTGCGTCAAGTAGTTCGAAGCTGCCTCTTTTCCGTGTTTCCGGAACTGTATAATGGAATAACTATCGTATCCTTCCCTAAAATCTACCAATCCGTCCATAACCTTATACCAAAGGTCGGTTTTGAGGGAGAAGTTTAATTCCTTTGTGTGGAAATCTTTGGCTCCTCCCACAGAAAAGATCCAGGCTTCTGCCGGTTTTAATTCTCTATCTGCCGGGTGAAATACTTCCAAAGCCACACCTACACCGGGATTAGCGATACGATGGATGTATTGCCGCATCCGGCCGGCAGAGGCGCTCAATGCAAAATCCTGCCCGAAGATACCGTGATAAGACAAACGAGGCTCGAGCGCCCAATGCAACTTCTTGTCGCTCCCGAAAGAAGAAAGACGCAAGCCGGTATTTAATTGCTGACGAGGCTGTAAGCGGTAAGAAAGCTCTCCAAAAGCATTGGCTTCCATGGGATTTTCAGTATCGCTTTTTATGGTAAGAACGGTATCCCCTGTATTTATATTCAAGGGAGAGAGGGTATATCTTCGAACCTCGATACCTGTTTCTGCGGAAAATATACCGGAAAGCCGGAAATAGCTCCGATTCGAAAAAGACAAGGTAGATATCCGGCTTTCTATTTCGTAAAGGTCTTTTAGTTTTTTCCGCTGTATCCCGTCATTTTCGCGCAATTGCATGTCGAAGCGGTAAGCATCGGAATAAAGCTGCATTTCATTTTCGGTTTTCAGCCCAAGATGTTTCCAGTGTAAAGCGATATTTTGCTGCCGGTTTCCAAGATAAGACTGCTGGATTTTACCGACTTCCCGCTGCTGCAATCCGATTCCGTCACTGTTATGAAAAAATCGGAGCTCCAGGCGGTTTCGAGCATTCGGATAGTAGCATAATTTGGCTTGGGCATCGGCAAAATGAAGCATAGGGCTACTTTCCTTTAATATTCCGCTTAAAGAAAGCAGATTGATGAGGCTATAATTGGATATACGTCCCGAAAGGCCGAGAGCAAGCCTGTTTTTTAGCAGAGGAAGGTTGAAAGCTGCTTTCGAACTGAGGAGGCTGATACCGCCTTCACCGGAATGCCGAGTCGTATCGACGTCGTGGCTGCGTACGTCGAGTACCGAAGCAATACGCCCTCCGTACCGAGCGGGAAAACCGGCTTTATACAATTCGGCATCTTTTATTAATGTGGGATTAAATACCGAAAGTATTCCGAAAAGGTGTTGTGTCGAATAAAGCGGCATCCCGTCAAGCAGGAAAAGGTTTTCACCGGAGCGCCCGCCGCGTATTTGTAAGTCGGCAGCTCCTTCGTTGCTGGAAGTAACGCCTGCTGTAAGCGTAAGTGCTTTAAGTAAATCGTTTTCGCCCAGTACGACCGGATGAGCGGCTATTTCAGCAGCGCGTAAGCTTTTCCGGCTTGACGGTTCTTCTGTTTGCGGATGCGAGGCCAGTACTTCTATTTCGTTCAACAGGCGGATACTTGCATCGGGCAAAAGAAAGATACGGACTGTCGTATCGGAATGAAGACGAATAATTTCCGTCTTCTTTTCAAAAGGTTCTTCGTCCAGTATGAGCGTATAATTTCCTTGGGGCATATTAAACAGAAAACGCCCTTGTGCATCGCTATGCAATTTGCGCTTGAATTCTTTGATTCGTATCGGGAAATGCTTAAGCGGTTTGCCTGTTTTCTCGTTGCATATTTCCCCCTGTAAGCGCCAGCGTGGTAGTTGCCCTTGAACTTCTGTTATGGTTAACAGTATTAGTATCAATAGAATATATCGCAGATTTTCCATTACGGCAGCTCTGTTTCGATGGGCAATCTACAAGTCTCGATTAGATAAGATCCGAATATACCCACTCCGTTTTGAATGTTCGAATAGGAGGGCAGCGCTCCGTTGTAGTATCCGGCAAAGAGGCTCATCTCGCCCGGCCAAACTTTCCGGCTTTGCTCGATAGCCACTGCCAGTTGATAATTTTCCAACACGGGATCGAGAGTGAGAAGCTGTATATCGATGCTGTCTTTTACGCCGCGGTCATAGACTTCAACCGATATATTACCGGAATTTAAAAAAAGCTCCGTTCCGGTTAGTCGGCCTTGATGTAACAACATGCATTTATATGTATTGGGAAGTTCGGCTTTTCCTTGCAACAGGAGGCGACCTTCGTGGCGCAAACAACGCAAGACAAGTACATGTCCGGCTTCATCGGGAATTTTTGTTTCAGCCTCCATCGTAACCCGGCTACTTTCTATACGAAGCCGGTAACACTTTCCCCGGCAAACGGAAATTTTTGCAGCTGCATCGATATAAAGAGCTTTATCCGGAGCTTCGCGTGTCAATTCTACCCAGTCTCTGCCGGCTTCACAGGCAAATACCCGTGCATCCGGCAGATAAACTTCCGTTTCTTCTCTACCCGGAACATAAGTCTCCGACAAAGCTACCCGGAAAACCTTATCCGGCGAAAGTAAAGAAAAAACCAAAGGCTCTACCCGTAACAAAGGCGGCAGCGGTTCTTCTGCAAGGCGCGTACAAAAACTCATCAGCACGGCCAAAAACAAGCAGATTGCCGAATGCGGCAATCCTACCGCCTCTTGCCGGAGCATGAAATTGCTTTTTCTTCTCATCTCGAATATTATTTAGAAACAATAAACAGCTTTTAGCCGTGGCAGCACGAAAAGCGAAGCCGACAAGCTCCAGAGCATGGGATTTCTGAAATAAACACCACCCGATAGACCGCCTACATCCAAGGCAGCTTCCATAAAAAAATGCTCAGTAGGGGCGTAACGGTAGCCTAACGACGTTCGCAACCATACAGGCAAGGAAAGATGGGCGTCATCCCGTTTACCGTCGGAATAACTAAAACCTTGGTTGTAATACAGATCGAGACTCAGCGGTAAGCCGAAGTAAAAACCCGAATTGAGTCGCGATTTACCGCTCAGATAACGTTTCCTCTGTCCCGGATAGATCCGGGCTTCGGCCTCGGCAAACAGAGCGGCATAGACCTTCGTCTCTCCTCCGGCATCGGGAATACCTGATGCCTTCGTACTGTAAAGCGCCAAATTCAGTCCCCCGCTTGCACAAAGCGTAACATAAGGCATCAAGCGCAATTCGTGCAAATAATAGGCCTGCAACTGTTCGTTAGACATCCATGCCGGATAAGGCAATAACTGCAAGTACTTATAACCTAACGACAATCCCACAGCCTGAATTTTAGAGGCAACATAACTTGCTTCCACATCCGTTGTATCGGCAAAAAATACTTCCTGCTGTGCTTTGAGTGTCAAGCCACACAATCCAAGGACGACCACAAAAACAAAAATCCGTTTCATAAGCACTTACTTACTAATTTAAGTAAAAACAAAAATACAAAATAATCGGAATAGATTTTTAGAAAAAAACAATGTTTTCTTTTTTTGAGTCAAAAAGTTTGTTTTCTTGAAATCTTTTTCCTACTTTTGCTTCACTCATTTCAGCAAAGTGCCGTATGACCCGAAATATTTTCGACAATAGGAGGCACTTTCCGAAGTTTTGTTCGTATGTGAAAGTAGCCTGTTGCGTTTACCCTCCTAAGCGCCCGGCAATTTTGCAGCAAATCCCGAACTACTTTCCTATCTTTTCGAAAAACGCTATTCAAAGTGCAATACAGCACATCATACCCGCTCTTTTACCCGATTACCCCTTGCTCTTCTCTACACTTCTTCCTGCTGACGGAAGTATTGCCGCAGCAGGATAACCGTCGGAGTATATACTCTGCAATCCACAATACAAATACTGCATATCAACCTGTCGCTACCGGCAAACAGTTGAAATTTCTGTAAAAATCGCCTCGCTAAGCGAGAAGTCCTCCGCTTTTTCGGGACTTTAGTCCGGTCCTTTGGGACTTTAGTCCGGTTCTTCGGGACTTTAGTCCGGTCTTTCGGGACTTTAGTCCGGTTCTTCGGGACTTTAGTCCGGTCTTTCGGGACTTTAGTCCGGTTCTTCGGGACTTTAGTCCGGTTCTTCGGGACTTTAGTCCGGTTCTTCGGGGCTTTAGTCCGGTTCTTCGGGACTTTAGTCCGGGAAAGGCGGAGAATAATATTTGTAAATAAAAGGAGAAAGTTTTTAAAAGGAATCTCCCTTCGAATTAATAAAATGTTTAAGTTAAAATATTGAAACTATGGCTGCTAAAAGAAATTATATACCGCGTTCAATATCGGAATTCAACGATTGGCAAGAACAAGCCGTAATTAAAATACAAGACAAAGCCGAACAATGGAAAATTCCCGAAACACGCATGGAGGAAATCGTAAAAAAGAACGTCAAGTGGAACAATATGTATAGCCGCTATTCCGACCGTTCGCAACGTTCACCTGCTTTAATACGGGAAAAGGATGAAGAAATGCAAAGCTACCAACAGCTTTTGCGGAGTTTCTTTTCGGAGTTTATCGTCAACAACAGTAGTATATCGGATGCCGACCGTGCTTTGTTGGGGCTTGCTCCACGTGACCGTACAATCAGCCCGACTCCCATCCCCAGCACGCAGCCTGTGGTGCAAGTCGATTTTTCTATCCGGCTGCAACACCGCATTGCTTTTACCGACAGTGCAAGCCCGACGAGCCGTGCTAAACCGGCAGGTATGCACGGCTGTCAGATATGGATAAAGCTCGGAGGAGCTGCACCCGAGTCCGTAAAGGATTTGCAGTTCATCGCTACAGCTACACGCACTCCTCATACATTGAGTTTCAACCTTGAAGATGCCGGGCAGACAGTATATTATTGGCTACGTTGGGTGAATAGACGGGGCCAAACAGGCCCGTGGAGCCGTCCGGTAAGTGCGATGGTGGTTGGTTGATACCGTTTGTCAGCGTTTTTTTGTGTAATTCAGCAAAGCTTCCGCATGGCTTGCGAGTTTTATTGCACGGGCTTTAATCGAGCTGGCCCGTTGGCCTAAGTTTGCTGTTTTTTCCTTGAGCCTGTTTGCCTGTCCTGCGGGAGCAGCTACTTTGCTCTCGAGGGAGGTCAAGCGGGCTTCGAGGTAGAGGGCTTGTGCTTCTACCAGATTGTTTTGTGCTTCGTGTTGTACCTCGATGGCTCCATGTTGCGATGGATTGTTTGCCAACTTTGTCAGTTTTTCTTGGAGGTCGTGTTGTTTTTGCTCGAAGTCTTGCAAACGCGTCTCGAAGGTGTGTAACTTAGCCTCCAGGCGCGCTTCGGGCATGGCCGATTGGTTCTTGTTTGCCTGTGCAAAATTACCATAAAGACTTAATAAGAGGAGCAGCATAAGGGATTTATACTGCTTCTTGAGGGGTGAGAATTTTGCGAGTTGGGCACAGAACATGCTGTTCCCTTTCCTCTCGCCGAGGATAGAAAGATGTTTCATAGTTAACTGGTTTTTTAATTGGCCTGCAAATGTAGTAGGTATTTTCGATATGCAGCAAAGAATAATGTAAAAAAAATAAAATTTTTCTTAGCGGTAACTCCTTCGCCCTTCTTCGAAATGGTATACATCATGGTAGATACGCTGTTTTATAGGAGCAAAGTGCCGGTTGACATAATGGGGCATGTCGCTCATCAGTAGCATAGGTATCATGTTGCCGCCGGGCCGGTAGGATGGTTGCAGGTAGTTGCGGTCTATGATACGGAATCCGGCTCTCTTATAGAATTCTATGCGGCGTCCGGCTTCGAAGCTGTTGGGCATTTCTACTTCAAGAATCACCGGAGACTCGCCGACAACTTCCTTAAAGTGTTGCAGGCAGCGTTCTCCTATTTTCTTTCCGCGCAGTTGAGGAAAGACGGCAAAGTGTTCGATGTAGTAGAAGCGATCGAATGCCCAATAGTTGAAAAGACCTGTGCTGTTATCGTTTTCCACAATCAGGTTGGCGTGAAAGTGTTCCGAGCGTAGGATCTCCTGTTGGAGGTCGCCGCTGCTGCGGCGCTCTTCCGGCGGAAAGGCTGCTTTGTAGAGGCTGAGCATTTCGGTAAACTGAGAGCTGTTTCCGCCTTGTATGCGTTCGAACTGTATCATGTCTTTGGGATTATTTTATGCTAATTTTTCTTCAAGTCGCTGTTTGATGACGGTCAGAAAGTCCTCCGTGTTAAGATATTGGTCGGGGCTTGGTCCTTCGGGATGGAGGAGGAGAGCAAGGTCTTTGGTCATCTTGCCGCTTTCAACGCTTTCGATGCAGACTGCTTCGAGTGTTTTGCAAAAGCGGATAAGAGCCTGATTGTCGTCCAATCGTCCGCGGTGTGCGAGGCCTTGCGTCCAAGCAAATATAGAGGCTATGGGGTTGGTGGAAGTTGTTTTTCCCTGCTGGTGGAGTCGGTAGTGCCGGGTGACGGTTCCGTGTGCAGCTTCGGCTTCTACGGTTTTTCCGTCGGGGCTAAGCAATACGGATGACATCATGCCGAGCGACCCGAAGCCCTGTGCTACGCTGTCGGACTGCACATCGCCGTCGTAGTTTTTACAGGCCCATACAAAACCTCCCTTCCATTTTAGAGCTGAGGCCACCATGTCGTCTATCAGGCGGTGTTCGTAGTGTATGCCTGCTGCCTCGAAAGCTGTTTTGAACTCCTGTTCGTACACTTCGGCAAAGATGTCCTTGAACCGGCCGTCGTAGGCTTTCAAAATGGTGTTTTTGGTAGAGAGGTAGAGTGGGAATTTCCTTGCCAGAGCCATCTGGAAGGACGATCGGGCAAATCCGTATATGGACTCATCGGTGTTGTACATAGCCATTGCTACGCCCCCTCCTTCGAAGTCGTACACCTCCCATTCGCAGCTTTCTCCGCTCTCGGCAACGAAGCTCATGCGAAGCTTCCCTTTGCCTTGGATGCGGACGTCGGTAGCTCGGTACTGATCGCCGAAGGCATGGCGTCCGATGATGATGGGTTGGGTCCAAGCACCTACATAACGAGGCAAATTTTTGCAGATGATGGGTTCCCGGAAAACGGTTCCTCCGACGATATTGCGTATCGTTCCGTTGGGCGACTTCCACATTTGTTTCAATCCGAATTCTTTTACTCGTGCCTCGTCGGGAGTAATGGTGGCGCATTTGATACCTACGTGGCAGCGTTTGATGGCTTCGGCCGCTTCGATGGTAATGCGGTCGTTGCTGGCGTCACGGCTTTCGATGCCCAAGTCGAAGTAGAGGATATCGAGATCGAGATAGGGTAGAATAAGCTGTTCTTTGATATAAGCCCAGATGATGCGGGTCATTTCGTCGCCGTCGAGTTCGGCAATGGGGTTCTTTACCGGTATCTTTTGCATGATGCTTGCTGTTTTAGAGAGTTCCTATATGTTTTCTTATATTTTTTCCTTTCATTCAATTCAGCGTTTGCCGAGAGGGAGATAACTTTGCTTTTCGCCCGTATTTTTATAGGCCGGCCGTATGATGCGCTTACTGTCGAAGTTGAGCTCTTCGATGCGATGGGCCGACCACCCTACGATGCGCGACATGGCGAAGAGAGGTGTGTAAACCTCGGCAGGCAGACCGATGGCTTCGTACACAAAGCCGGAGTACAAGTCGACGTTGGCGCAGACTTGTTTCCCGATACCTTTGCCTTTGTAGTTCATGAAGGCTCGTATGGCGCGTTCCTCGATCCGTTCGAGGAAGTTGTATTCCTGTTCCAGTCCTTTTTCTCGAGCCAGTTCGCGTGCCATTTCTTTCAGGAGCACCGCGCGAGGGTCGGATATGGTATAAACGGCGTGGCCTATACCGTATATCAAGCCCGTACGGTTGTAAGCTTCCTTGTTGAGCATGCGAATGAGGTAGTTGTCCAGCTCCTCGAGGTCTTCCCAATCGGAGATAGCCTCTTTGAGGTGCTCGAACATATCCATTACCTGTTTGTTGGCCCCTCCGTGCAGAGGCCCTTTGAGCGATCCGATCCCGGCGGCAATAGCCGAGTAGGTGTCGGTTTCGGTTGAACTGGTTACGCGTACCGAGAAAGTCGAGTTGTTCCCGCCTCCGTGTTCGGCATGCAGGATAAGCATCAGATCGAGTATATTAACGTCCAGTTGGGTGTATTGATTGGGGCCCTTCATCATAAAAAGGAGGTTTTCCGCGATGGATACGTCTTCCCTCGGATGGCGTATGTGCAAAGAGCGACCGAAGCTGCTGTGCCGGTAGATGTTGTAGGCGTAGGAGATGATTGTGGGGAATTTAGCAATCAAATCCAGCGACTGGCGTATGAGGTTGTCGCGCGATATGTTATCCGGGTCCGGGTCTTCGGTGTAAAGCTCCAGTACGCTCCGTGCCAGGATGTTCATGATGTTGTTTCCTTCGAGATCGAGAATGCGCATTTTGCTTCGGTGATCCAAGGGCATGCGTTCGTTTAATACTTCCGAGAAGCTTTGCAGCTCTTCTGCGTCGGGCAGATAACCCGACAGGAGTAGGAAGGCCGTTTCTTCAAATCCGGTTCGCCCTTCGCGCTGTATGCCGTGTACGATATCTTCGACATCCACTCCCCGGTAATACAGCTTGCCGGGGATGGCCTTGAGACCTCCCTCGTTGCGTTCGTAACCGACTACGTCGCCTATTTGTGTGAGGCCTACCAGCACTCCGGAGTGGTCTTCGTTGCGCAATCCGCGTTTAACGTTGAATTTCGTGAAGAGCTCCTTGTCGATCCGGCTGGTTTTCTTTATTGTCTCCGAGAGTTTGTAGATTAGATAGTCCTTTTCCATATCCTTCTTGATTTTTTGTCTTTTTTATCCTTGATCCTTTCGGTAATTCTTGTTTGTGTGCTGTTTCTCTGCCAAGAAGTTTAGGGCACTTCCGGCTTTAAACCAAGCTATTTGAGCTTCGTTGTAACTATGAGCCGCTTCGAAGCTTTCGCTACTTCCGTCGGCATGCAGGAGCTCTACCTGAAGGTGCTTGCCCGGACGGAAGCCGCTTAGTCCCCGGATACTGATTCGGTCGTCTTCGCGTATGCGGTCGTAGTCGTTTTTATCGACAAAGCTCAAGGCGAGCATACCTTGCTTTTTCAGGTTCGTTTCGTGGATTCGGGCAAATGATTTTACGAGGATGGCTTTCACATTCAGGAAACGAGGTTCCATGGCTGCATGTTCGCGCGACGAGCCTTCGCCGTAATTCTCTTCGCCGACTACCACGGAGGCTTTTCCGGCAGCTTTCAGCTTGCGTGCCAGTTGGGGGACTGCGCCGTATTCCCCGGTTGAAGGATCCAGTACAGTGTTGGTTTTTCCGTTGAAAGCATTTTGTGCCCCGATGAGCATGTTATCGGAGATATTTTCCAAATGTCCTCGGAAACGCAGCCAAGGTCCGGCCATCGATATGTGATCGGTAGTACACTTTCCTGCTACTTTAATGAGCAATGACAGCTCTTCGTAGTCCTTGCCATCCCAAGCTGGGAAGGGTTCCAACTTCTGAAGACGTTGAGACTTCGGGTCGATATACACTTCTACCTGACTCGATGATTCCGAGGGAGCCAAATAACCGGAGTCTTTTACATCGTAACCCTTTGGGGGAATTTCGTAACCCTCCGGCTCACTGAGTTTGACTGCTTGGCCCTGTGTGTTTTTAATCGTATCGGTCAGCGGATTGAAGCAAAGATCGCCGGCAATACTGAGAGCGGCTACTAACTCCGGTGATGCGACAAAAGCATGGGTGTTGGGGTTGCCGTCGTTACGTTTGGCGAAATTGCGGTTGAAGGATGTTACGATGGAGTTGCTCCGTTGCGAAACTTCATCGTCGCGCCGCCATTGTCCGATACAGGGGCCGCAGGCATTCGCCATGATTACGGCTCCGGCTTCTTCAAAATCTTTGAGTATTCCGTCTCGTTCGGCGGTGTAACGTACCTGCTCCGAGCCGGGATTGATGATGAAGCGGGCAGCCAGTTTCAAACCGTCCTGTTGGGCTTTTCGTATCACCGAGACGGCTCGCGTAAGATCTTCATAGGAGGAATTGGTGCAGGATCCGATCAATCCCACTTCCATTTTACGGGGATAGTTGCGTCGTTTCACTTCTTCGGCAAATTCCGAGATGGGATAGGCTGCATCGGGGGTAAAGGGCCCGTTGATGTAAGGCTCTAATTTATCCAGATCGATTTCGATGATTCGATCGTAGTATTTTTCCGGTTCTGCAACAACCTCAGGGTCGGCACAGAGCTCCTTGCTTATCTGCCCGGCTGCTTCCGCTACAAGGCTCCGGCCGGTAGCTTTGAGGTAGGTTGCCGTTTTTTCATCGAAGGGGAACAGTGAACTTGTGGCTCCTACCTCTGCACCCATGTTGCATATCGTTGCCTTTCCGGTGGCGGAGATGGACGCACAGCCTTCGCCGAAGTATTCGATAACGGCATTAGTCGCTCCTTTCACGCTCAAGATACCGGCTAACTTCAGAATGACATCTTTAGGAGCTGCCCAACCCGAAAGCCTTCCTCTCAGTTTTACCCCGATCAGCTTCGGCATTTTCAATTCCCAGGGTAATCCGGCCATGACATCCACCGCATCGGCTCCTCCTACGCCTATGGCGAGCATGCCCAGACCTCCGGCATTGGGAGTGTGCGAATCGGTACCTATCATCATCCCCCCGGGAAAGGCATAATTCTCCAAAATGACTTGATGTATGATGCCCGAACCGGGTTTCCAGAAACCGATTCCGTATTTGTTAGAAACCTCCCGCAAGAAGTCGTATACTTCCTTATTGCCGGTTTCGGCGATTTGGAGGTCGCTGCGAGCTTCCTTATAGGCTTGAATCAGGTGGTCGCAATGCACAGTGGCAGGCAAAGCGACGCTCTTACGACCCGAGTTCATGAGTTGTAATAAGGCCATTTGGGCTGTGGCATCCTGCATGGCCACGCGATCCGGAGCAAAATCGACGTAATCTACTGCTCTTTTGAAATCGCGAATAGAGTCTTTATCGGATAGGTGGGCGTAAAGAATCTTCTCGCAGAGTGTGAGAGGACGCTTCAATGCTTCTTTTGCACGGGCCGTGTTTTGCGGAAAATTTTCGTAAACCTTCCGTATCATTCCTTCGTCAAAAATCATAAAAATGGATATTTTTTCGTTTTTCGGGTTTTTGTTTGCAAATATACATAAAAAATACATGATTGTTGCATGCGAATAAAAAAATATCAAGCTTTCGTCTTACCGTGTTTTAGCTGAAACTGAATTCAAGAGCTATACTGAACTGTAAAACGCAGTTGTACTCATAATCGTTTTATGTATTTCTCCGTATATTTAAAGCTATAAATTTTGTAGCCATGAAACGAATTTGCATGATTATCGCTTTTGTGTCGGTTTTTGTTGCAGCCGGTGCAAACGAAGGTGGTGGAGCGCTCGCCGGTGATGTGCGGTAACACGCATTGGCTTGAATTAAGTAAGCTACGCTTTCGGACAGATCTACCGGATTAAGATCCTTTCCGATACCTATCTGAAAGCGGGCGACAAAACCGCGTCAACAGGGCACAGTGGGACTATCTAAGTAGGAGTCTCAGCGCAAGCGGCATACCGACTTACATCATTATTGACCGCGAGGGAAATCATACTTACCACACGAGCGGTTTTTCGGGTACTGCGGTGATTAAGAACGAAGTGATCAAAGCGCTCGAAAAATAATTACGCTTTATATTGACCCTTTTCTGCAAAGCTTTATTGAAAAAGAGATTTGCGGAGAGAGGAGAAAGAGGAGAATAGGAGAGTTTTCGGAAGGCTAATATGCAAAAAGTTGTGCCCGATACAAGCACAACTTTTGCAAACTAAGTTCAATTTGCTCTGTTATTATTCAGCAACAACAACAGTAGTGTCAACAACAGCAGCAGCGCTATCAACAACCACTTCTTCAACCATTACGGTTTCGTTGGCTGCTTCTTGGTTTTCAGTAGAAGCTGCTTTCGGTCCACATGCTGCAAATGTCAGAGCAACGGCAAAAAACAAAAATACCTTTTTCATTTCTAATTCCTTTTTTAATGATTTTAGTAATTAAAATTAAAACACTGCAAAGATACGGAATAGTTTTTGATTTTGTTTACAAAAAGTAGAAATTTTTCCGTTTTTTTCTTGTTGCACCCAATTCCTACTGCCTGTAAGCCTCAAAGACCTTAATTTTTTTGATATAAAAATCTTTTTATGCTCTTTTTGGGAGTTTTTTCAAACTCTTCTTCCCGTATTACGATACGTCGTACGGCTTCGTAGGATGCCAAAAGACCGTTTAAGCGCTTCCTGTTTTCTTCCATCTGTGCGATAAGTTCTTCTTTTGAAAGCTTTTGTTCTTTTTGTGCTTCGTAGTCGGGATAAACCAGAGCGGTAATTTTTCCATCCTCTTCGATTACGAGACATTCCTGAACGTAGGGCATGTTGCTCAGTTTGGCTTCTATTTCTTCGGGGTATATGTTCTGTCCGCTGGCTCCCAATATCATGGTTTTGCTGCGTCCGTGCAAGAAAATGTTTCCGTCTTTATCCACATTACCCAAATCACCGGTATGGAGCCAGCCTTCCGAGTCGATGCTTTCGGCTGTGGCTTCGGGGTTTTTATAGTAACCGTCCATGAGGTTTTCGCCTTTTACGCAGATTTCTCCGTTGCCTGTTTCGGGATTTACATCGATCACCTTTGCCTGCATAATGTCTAAAATTTTACCTGCCGATGTGGGGACGAACTCTTGATGAGAGGCATAGCTTATGAGAGGAGCACATTCGGTCATGCCATAGCCTACGGTAAAGGGGAACTTCATTTTCCGGAAGAAGCTTTCTACTTCGGGGTTGAGTCCGGCTCCTCCGATGACGATTTGTGAGAAATTTCCTCCGAATGCCGTTGCTATCTTGTTTTTTATTTTAGAAAGGATGAGTGCTTGCAAGCCCGGAAGCTTCATGATGATCTTCATCACCGGATTCGAGAGAATGGGTTGTACTTGCTTACGGTATATCTTTTCGATGATTACCGGAACCGTGAAAATAACATTCGGCTTTACTTCGGCAAAGGCAGCTAAGAGCAGCTTCGGAACGGGAGTTTTGGTGATGAAGTAGATGTGGCTCCCTGTGCAGGTAGCTGTCAGAAAATCAAAGGCACAGCCGTAAGCGTGTGCAAAGGGCAGAAAGGCCACGACTCGATAGCCCGGTTGCAGAAGGCGGGTTCGGAAACCGAAGGTAATGTTTCCGGCCAAGGCATTTCCGCTACACATTACTCCTTTGCTGAATCCGGTAGTGCCCGAGGTGTAATTTATCGAGGCCAGTTGCCTGTTATCGCGTTGAGTATAGTCGATGTCTTCCTTTCGAAATCCCTTCGGATATTTCTGCTGGAATAAGTTTGTCAAATGTTCTGCATTCAAAGTGTTGCTGTCGATACCCTTTCCTTTTTCGAGTACTTGTATGCAGTCGAAATTACTGAGGTTGAAAACTGCTTGCAGGTTCTGGAGCTTCGAGACATCGAGTTTTTCCCAGCTTGGAGTCTCGGCAATCAGTATTTTCGACTCGGAATGGTTGATGATTTCAACAATGTCATGCGGATTGAAATCGTGTAGTATCGGCACGATGACCGCTCCGTAGGTAACACTCGCGATGTAGGTGATCGCCCAGTTGGAACTGTTCCGACCGAGGAGTGCAATTTTATCGTCTTCCTTTATCCCGCATTGTTCGAAAAGGAGGTGCAGTCGAGCTATTTTTTCTGCTACTTGTGCATAAGTGAGCGTTTCGCTTTCTCCATAATTGGTATGTGCCGGTGCATCCCAGTTTTGTCTGAAACTGTCGGCAAAGAGTTGTATAAAATTTTCCTGTATCATATCCTTATCATGAGTTGATGATTGAATGTTTTCCCATGCTGATCAGTTATTTACATAACTTCCAGCCGGATCAATTGCGTTGCAAAAATAATAAAAATTACACAAATCAAAACTTAGTGTGCATTTTATCTCTTTGTCTCCTTCCGCAGTATTGTAGAAATATCAGTTCTTGATTGGGTTTTGACTTGTTGTTGCAGACAAAAACTCAGGGTGGATTTTATAATTCGTAGCTTGTCATGTCGGAGGCCAATAGGGTGTTTTCAAAGACCTCCTTGGCTTCTTTCCATATGAGATTCTGATCGCTGTATCGTGCCGAGAGGTGGCCGATAATTAGTTTTCCAACTTGGGCTTTCCGTGCTATTTCAGCTGCCTGACGAGCTGTGGAGTGCTTGGTGCTTTGCGCTCTGAGGGCTTCCGCTCCGCTGAAAGTAGCCTCGTGGTAGAGACAGTCTACACCTTGTACGTAGGGAATGATTTTCTCGTGGTAGGCAGTGTCCGAACAATAGGCATAGCGTTTGGGAGGAATCGGGGCTGTTGTCAGATTTTGATTCGGAATTATTTCTCCCGATTCGGTTTGAAAATCGGATCCTTTTTTGATTGCAGGTATTTGCCAGATGGGGATGTTATAAAAATCAATCATGTCGCGACGGATGTTTCGGTCGCGTGCTTTTTCTTCGAACAGGAATCCACAACAGGCTACTCGGTGTTTTAGCGGGATGCTGTAAACCGATACGCTTCTGTCTTCGAAAATCAATTGATGTTTGTATGGGTCAATGCTGTGAAAGACCACTTCGTAGCTCATGCCTTCGCAGAAATATTCCAATTGAGGTCTCAGTAGCTTTTCCAAGTCGGGCTGTGCGTGCAGGTGGAGTTCGGCGGTTCGTCCCAACATGCCGAAAGACGAAATTAATCCGATGAGTCCGAAACAATGATCGCCATGCAAGTGAGAAATAAATATATGTCCCAGCCTTGAGGCCTTGAAATTCATTTGACGCATACGGATCTGGCTTCCTTCCCCGCAATCGATCATGTATTGTTTGCCGCGCAATTCGAGTATCTGGCAGCTGGGGGTGTTTTTTCGGGTGGGGAGGGCTGAGCCGCACCCCAGTATGGTTAAACTTGCCTTCTGCATCCGATGATTTTTTTATTCAAATTTTTCATGCTGCTTCTCCCATTCGGGTCGTAAGAGGCTGAAAATGATCAAATCCACGAATCCTCGCTCGTGGAGCTCGGCTGCTCGTAACCTCCCTTCTTGAATGAAGCCTAAGCGTCGGGCTACTGCCTGGCTCTTGGTGTTTCCGGGGGCGGCTTGGAGTTGTATACGATACATGTCCAGCTCATTGAAAGCATAATTTATCAAAGCCCTACAGGATTTTGTTACGATGCCTTTGTGCTGTTGTTCTTCCGAGAGCCAGTATCCGATTTCTGTTTTTTTATTTATGAAATCGCAATCTTTCAATCCGACAAGCCCGACGAAGGAGTTCTGAAAAAAGATGCTGCACGTTAGGTTGCTGCCCCGATTCTCTATCATGTCTCTTACGGCCAACTCGGTATCGGAGAGGTCTTGCGTGGCGCCTACAAAGGGGAGCCACTGCCCCAAATAGCCACGTTGCTTGTCGATAATGTTGAAAATAGAAAGACAATCTTCGAGGCATGTGCTTTTGAGAACAATGTTGCTATCTACCGTGAATAATTTATCCTGTGTCATTGTCTGTTTTGAGCATTCCCCTGCAAGGATGAAAGGCCTGAGTTACGATATTTTTGATTTCTTTTTGAGCTCGAAATCCCGTCCGAGATATTTCTCACGGACTATGGGGTTGGCTGCCAGCTCTTCCGAAGTCCCTTGGAAAAGGATGCGCCCTTCGAAGAGGAGGTAGGCCCGGTCGGTAATCATGAGGGTTTCATCCACGTTGTGGTCGGTGATGAGGATGCCGATGTTTTTGTCTTTCAGCTTCCACACGATGTCTTGAATGTCCTGTACCGCAATCGGGTCGACACCGGCAAAAGGTTCGTCCAGCATGATAAAGCGCGGCTCGATGGCCAAACAGCGTGCTATTTCGGTGCGTCGGCGTTCGCCTCCGGATAAACGGTCGCCGATGTTGTGCCGTACGTGCTCCAGATTAAATTCGGCAATCAGGGTCTCTAATTTTTCTTTTTGGTATTCTTTGCTGAATTTGGTCATTTCCAGTACGGACTTGATGTTGTCTTCTACGGTCATCTTGCGAAATACCGAAGCCTCCTGTGCCAGATAGCCAATGCCGTTTTGCGCGCGACGGTACACAGGGTATTTGGTAATGTCTTTGTCTTCCAGAAAGATACTCCCGGAGTTGGGGCTGACCAATCCGGTAGTCATGTAAAAGGTAGTTGTTTTACCGGCTCCATTAGGTCCCAGCAGACCTACAATTTCACCCTGTCTGACATGGATCGATACGTCGTTTACAACTGTTCGCTTTCCGTATTTTTTGAAAAGATGCTCCGTGCGGAGCATCAGGCTCTTATTTTCCATAAAAAATGTGCTGATGATGCTGTGCAAAAGTACATTTTTTTACTTCGATATACAATAAAAACGAGAAGTCCTGTTCCGGTGTTTTTGGGCAAGTACTTGTATTTGAATTGTTTTTCTTTTTTCTGTAGAGCAAAGAGATCTTGCCATTCGCTGTTCTCATTTACTCTTCTCGTTATCTTCATAGGTGATGATGTATGCGTTCATTTTTAAGAGACAGCATAAAAAACGTATCTTTGCCCTTTAAAAACGCTAAAAGGATTTATGGATTATTCAAAAATACCTTCACCCTGCTATGTATTGGACGAAGGACTCTTGCGTCGGAACCTCGAACTGATACGTTCGGTACAAGAGCGCAGCGGTGTGGAGATTATACTTGCTTTTAAGGCTTTTGCGATGTGGCGTGTTTTTCCCATCATTCGGGAGTATATTCGCCATTCCACAGCCAGTTCGTTAGCCGAAGCTCGTTTAGCTTTCGAAGAAATGGGAAGTCCGGCCCACAGCTATGCTCCGGCATATTCCGATTCCGAATTTGGAGGTATTATGCAATGCAGTAGCCACATAACTTTTAATTCCCTCTCGCAGTTTTCCCGTTTTTATCCCCAAACTATCGGGAAGAATATTTCTTGTGGTTTGCGCATCAACCCCGAGTTTCAGAGTGTTGGAGTCGATTTGTACAACCCTTGCACTCCCGGTTCGCGTTTGGGAGTGACGGCCGATTTATTGGACGAGAAGCTTCCCGAGGGAGTGGAAGGTTTGCATTTTCATACTTTATGCGAGTCTTCTTCCTACGATTTGGAAGCCACCTTGCGCGTCGTAGAGGAAAAATTTGCCAAGTTCTTTCCGCACATCAAATGGTTGAATATGGGGGGAGGGCATCTGATGACACGCAACGATTACGATGTGGAGCATCTTGTGAGCCTTCTGAAAGCCTTCAAGGCTAAATATCCGCACCTGCATATTATTTTAGAACCGGGAAGTGCCTTTGTATGGCAGACGGGAGTACTTGTATCGACCGTACTCGATATTGTTGAAAATGGCGGTATAAAGACTGCTATGCTCGATGTTTCTTTTTCCTGTCATATGCCCGACTGTCTGGAAATGCCTTATAAGCCGGCCATACGAAATGCTTTCGATCCTGTTCCCGGAAAACCCGTTTATCGAATGGGAGGTAACAGTTGTCTTTCGGGTGATTTTTATGCTTCCTGGTCTTTCGACAAGGAGTTGCAAGTGGAGGATAGGATTGTTTTTGAGGATATGATCCATTATACAATGGTGAAAACCACGATGTTCAATGGGGTTACTCATCCCAGTATCGGTATCTGGACCAAGGACGAGCGTTTTCAACTGATTCGTCGCTTTGGTTACGAGGATTACAAGAGCAGAATGTCTTAAAAAGAGGCGATATTTAAGAAAATAACGCATGAGCCATACGCAATATCCTTCGGCCTTGTTGGAAAAGGCCGTTCACGAATTTTCAAGCTTGCCGGGTATTGGGCGCAAGACGGCCCTCAGATTGGTTCTACACTTGTTGAGACGTTCTGAGGAGGAGGTCTGTAGCTTTGGGAACGCCATCATCCGCCTCCGTCAGGAAGTCTGTTATTGCCAATGCTGCCATAATATTTCCGATACGGAGCTCTGTCGCTTATGTTCCAGTCCATCGCGCGATCGTCAGACGCTTTGCGTGGTCGAAAATATTAAAGATGTTATGTCTATCGAGAATACCCAACAGTACAGAGGACTTTATCACGTGTTGGGAGGGGTTATCTCTCCTATGGATGGTGTAGGGCCTAAAGACTTGGAAATCGATAGCTTGATAAAGCGGGTTGAAGAAGGTGAAGTTAAAGAGGTTATATTGGCGCTCAGCACCACGATGGAGGGAGATACTACGAATTTCTATATTTTTAGAAAGCTTGCGCATACTTCTGTAAAAGTTACCACTATAGCTCGAGGCGTGGCCATTGGGGACGAATTGGAATATGCTGATGAGGTAACGCTCGGCCGTTCGATATTGAATCGGGTTGAATTTACAAATTCTTTTAAATAGATTTTTACGATGACACAAATTTTCCGAAAGCTCGCATTGTTGTTTTATGGCTTTTTTATATTGGCCTTTCTTGGTTTTCTTGCAGGACGCTACGGTGGAATGGACTATCCTGAGCTGTCGAAGGATGCTGTACAGGTCTGGTCGTCGGTATATTACATGTATGTCCTGCTGAGTATTCCCCTTGCCTTTTATTTGTTTGGCAGGCAGACAAAAAAATGGCAGAGAGGGGAGGCGGTTGCAGGCAAACACCTTGATGCTTACTTTCGCATATCTCTTGTCCGCTTGTTGTTGCTGGGTAGTGCGATGCTCTTTGGTTGCTTGCTGTTATCCTTTTTGTTTTATTCTCAGTCCGTTTTGTTCTGTACGGTAATTGCTGCTTTAGCCCTTATTACCTGTCTGCCCGGTCCGGCTAAAATCAGACGGGAGTTGGATGAGTTTATTGCATCCGAAGCTGACGAGCAGTTTGATGAAGAAGAAAATACGGATAATCAGCAAACACAATAAAGATATGCTTATTGCAGTAGATTTTGATGGAACGATTGTTACCCACGATTATCCGGCCATCGGTAAAGAAATTCCTTTTGCAATCGAAACCCTGAAACGCTTGCAGCAGGATGGGCACCGCCTGATCTTATGGACTGTGCGAGAGGGACGAGATTTGGAAGAGGCTCTTGCTTTTTGTGCTGAACGCGGATTGCTCTTTTACGCAGTTAATCAGGATTTTCCGGATGAACTGGAAGATACTGTAGCTCAGCCGCGCAAACTCAGAGCAGACCTGTTCATCGACGACCGGAACTTGGGAGGGCTGCCCGATTGGGGTATTATATATCGTATGATTAGCGAAGGGCGGCCTTTTGAGAAACCTTCTTCGGCTTATGCCGCAAAGCCTCACTCCGATAAAGGTCTTTTATCTTCTTTTGTAAGTAAAATCTATGAACTCTGCTCTCCTCCTCGAAAACGATAAAATCCGCCTTCGGCATGTGGAACCCGAAGACTTGGAAAAGCTCTACCTTTGGGAAAATGACCCCCTTTTGTGGGGAGTGAGTGATACGCATGCACCTTTTTCCCGTTATGCCATCAAGCGTTACATCGCCGAGTCGAAGAACGATATTTATGAGGATAAGCAACTGCGTCTGATTATTGAAGACAAAGTCGGAAAGGAGGCCTTGGGAACCGTAGATTTGTTCGATTTCGATTTTCATAACAGTAAGGTGGCTTTAGGTCTGTTTGTAGATGCTTCGCAGCGAGGTAAAGGCTATGCCGCACAAGCTTTGATGCTTATCGAGGATTATGTGTTTGATTTTCTCAAGATAAATCAACTCTACTTACATGTAGCCGAAACAAACGAAGCCACTATCCGTATGTTTCACCATGCCAAGTATCGAAAAAGCGCTGTTTTAAAGCAGTGGATACGCCTCTTCGATGACTTTGTGGATGTATTTGTGCTGCAAAAGCTCAGAACGGACTATCTGAATCAAGAAAAAAACGATTGATTCTTTTTTGAAATCCAAGCTTTTACAGGGAAGTGAGATGTTTTTTTTGTTTTTTTGAAGAATAAATTTTGTGAGAAAATAAAATAGCCGTATATTTGCACCCGAAAAAAGAGCGACGGCTCCGTAGCTCAACTGAATAGAGCATCTGACTACGGATCAGAAGGTTACAGGTTTGAATCCTGTCGGAGTCACACTGAAAATCCGCAAATAGTTATGAAACTGTTTGCGGATTTCTTATTTTACTCTTCTTTGCATGAAATTCCGTATTTTTACTTCCGATTTTTACCGTATTACTCCTTTGTTTCTACAGCTCTTTTATTTCTGAATTCTTAAAAAAAAATAATTTGCTTTTATTGAGGATAAGTCTATTTCTTTGTTTTTCAGTTGTTTATTTTCTTTTTGGCTGTTGATGGTGTGAAGTCAAAAGGTACTTTGTATTGCATAGTACTTTGTTTGTTGTAAATTTGCAGCATCTATCAATAGAAACACCTGCATATTTGTCGAAAGAGCAGGTATCTATGTCCTTAATGTCGGATTCGTGTTTAAACTACCGGAAGTATGATCAAACTTCGCAGTATTAACAAAACTTATTATACCGAAGCGACCTCGCTTCATGTACTTAAAGGTATTGACCTTGATATTGCCCGCGGCGAGTATGTTTCCATCATGGGGGCTTCGGGGTCCGGAAAATCGACTTTGCTCAATGTTTTGGGTATTTTGGACAGTTACGATACGGGCGAATACTATTTAAATGGCACTTTCATAAAAAATCTGTCTGAAAAGCAAGCTGCTGCCTATCGCAATGAGATGATTGGTTTTGTTTTTCAGTCTTTTAATCTGATAAATTTTAAGAATGCCTTGGAGAATGTCGCTTTACCCTTATATTACAGGAATGTCAGCAGGCGTAAACGGAACGACATGGCTTTGGAATACCTCGATCGCATGGGTTTGAGAGAATGGGCGCATCATATGCCCAATGAACTCTCCGGCGGGCAGAAGCAGCGTGTCGCTATCGCACGTGCTATTATCTCGAATCCGAAAGTATTGCTTGCCGACGAACCGACCGGAGCCTTGGACAGCAAAACCACAGTAGAGGTTATGCGCGTGCTTAAAGATTTGAATAATACGGGAATAACAACGCTTGTTGTTACTCACGAGCAGTCTGTTGCTGATGAGACGGATCGGATTATCCGAATCAAAGACGGGCTGATAGAACAGGTCGATACAAAATAAACTGTTGCTTGTCGAGGACATTAAATTAGTAGATTTATGTTAGGCTTTGATACCATACAGGAGATTTTCGCTTCGCTGAAGCAAAACAGGCTTCGTACGACGCTTACCGGGCTGTCGATAGCCTGGGGGATCTTCATTCTCATCGTACTTTTGGGAGCCGGCCATGGTTTGAAAAACGGAGTCACAAGCAACTTCAGTAGCAGATCTACCAATACGGTACAGATGTGGCCGGGGCGGGCTACACTGCCTTATAAAGGCCTGAAAGCAGATCGTGGGCTTGCTTTTACGGAAAAAGAATTGGATGTGCTGAGTGAGCATGTGCCCGAAGCCGGCAAACAAACCGGATTGATATCCTCCAATCGGATTGTTACATATGCTTCGGAGTCGAATAGCTACGAAATAATTGGTGTACAGCCTGCATACGCTGATATTTTTAACTTGGAATTTGAATCGGGAGGCCGTTTTATAAACGATCACGATTTGCAGATGAACAATAAGGTTATTGTATTGGATAAGCGAATAGAAGAGGTTTTATTTAAGGGGAAACCGGCTTTGGGTCAATATGTAAAAGTTGCTTCCGTCATGTTTCGAGTGATAGGTGTCAATTCAAGGAAAAACCGTTGGGGCGAAGGTTCCGCTTATATTCCTTTTACGACGGCTCAGGTAATTTTCAACCCCAATAAGAAGTTCTACAGTATCGCTTTCGAGGTGCACGGTCTGGAGAGTGAGAAAGCCAATCAGGAATTTAACGACCGGCTCAAAGGCCAGATGGCATCGAGTATGTCTTTCGATGCGAAAGACCCTCGAGCTCTGTGGATACGCAATTCGCAAGAAAACTATTTACAGGCAATGAAAATATTTGGAGCCATTAATATATTTCTTTTTATCATAGGAGTTCTGACCTTGTTGGCCGGAGTTGTTGGTATTAGTAATATCATGCTGGTATCCGTAAAAGAGCGCACTCGGGAGTTTGGTATCCGTAAGGCTTTGGGTGCCCCTCCGGCATCCATACTGCTGACGGTTGTTGTTGAATCCATAGTGATTACTACGATATTCGGATATTTGGGTATGTTAGCCGGAATCGGATTGACCGAGCTTGTTGCTGCCGTGATGGAGGGTACGAATTCTCAGAGCGATACGGGAATGTCAATATTCAAAAATCCGACGGTAGATATGAGCTATGTCTTTATTGCTACGGGCATATTGATTGTATCGGGTATTGTTGCCGGATATATGCCGGCCCGAAAAGCAGTACGTATTAAGCCGATAGAAGCTATGCAGGAGAAGTAAATTACCGAAAATATCAAAATTTTAAGCTCAATGAAGCGATTAGCGAGGAAGATACTGCAGCTTCCGATATTTGATATCGATTGGTGGCAGGAAATCTGGATTACTGTCAGCAAAAATAAATCCCGAAGTCTGCTCACGGCTTTTGGTATGTTTTGGGCCATGTTTATGCTGGTTGTTATGATGGGGGCCGGATTGGCCTTACAAAACGGAATTATGTCCGAAATCAAGGGATTTGCCACTAATTCCTGTTTTGTTTATACGAGCACGACTTCCGAATCATATAAAGGTTTCCGGAAGGGCCGACATTGGGATATTTTGAGTGAAGATATTCCGATCTTGCAGCAGAAAATCGCAGAGCTTGATCAGATTGCCCCCGTTATTTTTGATTGGCAATCTAAGAATAATGTTGTCTTCGGCGATAAGTCCGGCTCCTACAATCTGAAAGGCAGTCTGCCCAGCTACAACAAGATCGATGAAAGCAAACTGATTTACGGCCGTTACATCAATGATATCGACATATTGCAGCGGAGGAAGGTTTGTTTGATAGGTGAGCGCGTCTACCAAGAACTTATTGGCAAAGGAAAAGATCCGCAAGGGATGAGTATCCGTATCAAAGGAGTCTATTTCCGTATAATAGGAGTGATGCGCTCCTTGGGAGGAAATATACAGATAGGAGGACCTAGCGATGAAACGATTATTTTGCCTTTTTCCACCATGCAGCAGGTATTTAATATGGGGAACGAGATACACTTGATTGCAGCAACGGCAAAACCGGATGTGAAGGTAAAAGTATTGGAAAAAAAGATAAAGGACGAACTGAGACGGATACACAGTATTTCGCCCACGGATGAAAAAGCTGTTGCAAGCATCAACTTTGAAGAGCAATTCATTATGTTTCGCTATTTGGGTTTGGGGATTGCCTGGCTGATTGCTGTTGTCGGGATTGGTACGATGCTCGCTGGCGGCATTGGCATCAGCAATATTATGCTGGTAACCGTGCGTGAGCGTACGAAGGAAATCGGTATTCGGCGTGCATTGGGGGCAACGCCTGCCAATATTATTGTTCAGATAATGAGTGAAAGCATGCTGCTGACACTTCTTGCCGGAGTGCTGGGTTTGGTGTTAGGCGTCGGGCTGCTTCGTGTTGTGGAATCGATTCTGACTCGGAGCGAGCAATTTTTTAAAGAACCGCAAATCTCTTTCGCTCTGGCTATGTTATCTCTGTTTGTCTTGTTGATTATTGCTACGATATCCGGCTATTTACCGGCTCGCAGAGCCATGGAGATAAAGCCCATCGAGGCGATACGCGAGGAATAAGTTGAGCTACGAATCTTGTAATTTCTGTTAAATGTTTTATACGCTTTCGGAAGTTTTATTGCGAAGAGAATTTTCGAAGCCTTATTTTCAAGTTTTATGAAAAAGATTTTCAAATATGTTTTGTGGGCCTTGCTGGGCATATTGGTGCTGGGCACTTTGTTGTATTTGTATCAGAAATCGCGCCCCAAAAAACTGCTGTACAATACGGAAGTACTCAAGCGGGATAATGTGGAAAAACGTAGTTTGGCTACCGGAAAGATAGAGCCGCGTAATGAAATTTTGATTAAGCCTCAAATTTCCGGTATTGTTTCCGAAGTATTGAAAGAGGCCGGTGATAAAGTTAAGGCCGGCGATGTCATTGCCAAAATTAAAGTAATCCCCGACATGATCAGCCTGAATGCCGCCGAATCGCGTCTGAAGCGTGCAAAACTCTCTTTGGAGCAGTCGAAGAAGAATTACGAACGCGAGAAGCAACTGTTTGCGGATAACGTAAGCTCTAAAGAGGCTTTTGAGAAGATAGCCTTGCAGTACAGCAACGACCAGGAGGAACTCAAGGCTGCGCAGGACAATCTGAGCCTCATCCGCGATGGAATTCTGAGTGATACCTCCAAATCCAGTAACACGCTGGTGCGCTCGACTGTGAACGGAACTATACTCGATATCCCGGTAAAGGTCGGAAATTCGGTTATTCAGTCGAACAACTTCAACGATGGCACCACCATTGCCAGTGTAGCCAACATGAACGACATGCTTTTTGTCGGTAAACTCGACGAAACCGAGGTAGGGCGTATCAAACCGGGAGTTCGTATATACATTACGATCGGAGCCTTGCAAGACGTGAAGATACCGGCATCGCTCGAATATGTATCTCCCAAAGGCGTGGAGGAATCCGGTGCGGTGATGTTTGAGATGAAGGCGGCCCTCGAAGCTCCCGATAGTCTTTATATTCGGGCCGGATACAGTGCGAATGCCGAGATTATACTCGATAAAAGAGACAGTGTATGGACTTTGCCGGAAAGTTGTCTCGAATTTTCGAAAGACTCGGCTTTCGTGTATCTACTTACTGCAGAAGAACCGCAGACTTTCGAGAAAAAGCAAGTCCGGATAGGTCTGTCGGATGGTCTCAAAATAGAGATAAAGGAAGGACTGAAGCCCGATGAAAAAGTGCGTGGAAGTCTTAAAACCGAAGAGAAAAAATAGTTTTTCCTTTTTTGAATAAATGAAAAACAGCAAGATATGAAAACACTACAAGATATAAAAAAGAGTTTGTTTACAGCTGTTTGGCTCGTTGTGTTTCTATTTGTACCGCTTACAGCCTCGTCTCATACGGGGCCCTGGTCTTTGGAGCAGTGCGTCGATACGGCTTTGGCCAAAAACCGAAATATAAAGATGCAGCAACTTACCGGCGAAAACCGCAGGATAGCTTACGAACAAGCACGTATGGATTTGTTGCCTAATCTGAATGCTTCTTTGGGGCAGAACTTTGGTTTCGGACGCACGGAAGTTGGTTATAATCAGACCGAAAATACCAATTCGATGAATACAAACCTTCGACTCTCAGCCGGGATTACCCTCTTCGATGGTTTGCGTATGAAATACAATATCGATGCAAAGAAAGCAGACTTGCAAGCCTCGGAGGCCGATCTGGAAAAAATAAAAGAAGACATCGTATTGAGTGTATCTACAGCTTTTTTGCAGGCCTTGATGAATAAGGAGTTGCTTCGTATTACCGAAGAACAGCTTGCTGTTACCCGGGAAGCTATTCTGCAGCGTAAAGCTCTTGTAGCTACCGGACGTATGGCAGAAGGCGAACTATACGAACTGCAGGCACAAGAAGCCAAGGAAGAGTTGAGCCGGGTGCGTGCCGAAAATACGCTGAAACTCTCCTTGCTCGACTTGGCTCAAATACTTGATTTGGATGATTTCCGGAATATGGACGTGCTTATGCCCGAACACCTGACTGAGAATAAACCCGACTTACTCCTTCCGGAGGATGTCTATAGCAAAGCTCTGCAGCAGCGTCCCGAAGTGAGAAGCTCGGAATACAAACTTAGGAGTTCCGAAAAAAATGTAGCCATAGCCCGTTCGGGATATTACCCCACATTGAGTTTCTACGGGACACTCGGAAGTGATTATTTTTACAGCTCGCTCAATAAAAACACACAATCTACTTTCGAAAAACAACTTTCGAACAATCTCGGTAGCAGTGTCGGACTGAGTCTGAATATTCCCATTTTTAATAAGTTTGAAACCCGGAATCGGGTTCGTACAGCCAAACTCAGTGTGGAAAACAACAGGCTGGAGATGGAAAATGTCAAACTTGCTTTGCGAAAGACTATAGAGCAGGCTTACCAGAATGCAGTGGCTGCACAGGCCCGTTGGACGGCCGCCGGAGAATCCGAAAAAGCGGCACAGGAAGCTTTTCGCTTCGCTCAGCGGAAGTACGATGCCGGAAGAGCTACGCAATATGAATTTTTTCAAGCTAAAAATAACCTCTCTCAGGTGCTTTTGGAAAAAACACAGGCTAAGTACGAATATATTTTCAGAACAATGATACTGGAACGCTATAACAGATAGTCCCTGTACAGTCAAAGAGCCGGGGAAAGCCGAATTTACACGAAGGGAAACGATACACAAACAGAATGTTATGAATATAGACAATATAAAATCTCAAATGCGCAAAGGCTTTCTGGAGTATTTTATACTGCTTATAATCAGTAAGAAACCCGCCTATGCTTCCGACATCATTGCAGAACTCAAAGCTGTGAAGCTGATTGTTGTCGAAGGTACGCTCTATCCGCTGCTTACCCGGTTGAAGAATGCCGGACTGCTTAACTATCAGTGGGAGGAGTCGAGCATGGGCCCTCCCCGCAAGTACTATGAAATGACTTCCAAAGGCAGAGAGGCTTTGGCTGAGATAGAAAAGGCCTGGGAGGAAGTATCGACGGCTCTTTGCGAGATAAAGGGCAGAAAACCTTGTAACTGATGGAGTGGGAGAGGTAGAAAGGAGATTTCTGCAAAAGCCCGCCGGCTTTTCCCAAAGAGGAATTGGGCTTTTGCCCGACCGGTAAAGACACAAAGAAAAAATGAGATAAATATGAAGAAAACAATCACGATTAATCTGAACAACATCACTTTTACCATCGACGATGATG
Source organism: Porphyromonadaceae bacterium H1 (assembly GCA_001653155.1). Classification (GTDB taxonomy): domain Bacteria; phylum Bacteroidota; class Bacteroidia; order Bacteroidales; family Paludibacteraceae; genus H1. The sequence continues at coordinate 60,518 of BDEJ01000047.1, read as the reverse complement.
CCTACGACTTGCTTCAAAGTTATTTGAGCGATATTGCTACTCATTTCGCCTCCGATCCCGAGCAGGAGGAAATCATGAACGACATCGAAGCCCGTATTGCAGAGCTATTCGGCGAAAGTTTGAATAAGAACAAGCATGTGATTAACCTTTCGGATGTACGAACGGTTATGGAAGTTATGGGAAACCCCAGTCAGTTTGTCGATGATGACGGCGGGAGCGAAGATAGTGACAAACATACTTCTCCGGAAGAGGAGTCGGGCCGGAAGAAAAGCAAATCCTCGCGTCGTTTTTACCGCGATCCGGAAAATGCTATTTTAGGAGGTGTCGGCGGAGGCCTTGCCGCCTATTTCGATATGGATGCTACCATCGTACGCATCCTTATCGTGCTGCTTTTCTTTTTCTTTACGATCTTCAGCGGAGGATGGTTCATACTCTGTACCTACCTCTTGCTCTGGATAATAGCGCCTAAAGCCGTAACGACTTCCCAACGCCTTGAGATGCAGGGGGAGGCCGTGACGATAGAAAATATCAAGGCCGAATTTCAAAACCTGAAGTCCTACGTCGAAAGCGAGGGTTTCAATCAAAACATGGAAAGTATCGGTAAAAGATTCGTGAATATTTTTGGAGTGCTGCTTAAGATTATCGGTAGTTTTGTGGCCGTGGCCTTATCTCTCTTGGGTTTTGTTTTGCTGTTATGCTTTTTTACCTTATTGGCTTTCCTGATTTTCGAGCCCGATTTTATACAAGCTTTTCTTCCCTTCATCTCTTCTTCAGGCTTGGAAGCTTCCAACGGACAACTGCTCTTATTGCTTGTGGGGACTTTCTTGATTGTGGCTTGCCCCATGTGTTTGATAGCTTACGGTATTGTACGCCTCCTTCGGCGCAAGCAAGCTGATACACCTGTTTCGAAGTCGCTTTGGCTGCTTCTCATTTTATGGTTTGCAGGACTTATTAGCGTTGCGATAGTGGGCAGCAGCCTACTCCCCGGGCTGAGATACTGCACGACCGGAAATACTTCTCGGGTAGAAGAAAATCTCATAATGACCGATGAGATACGGGAATTACCGCCTTTCCATGCTATCGACGCTTCAGGCAGTATCGAATTGGAGCTTCGGCAAGATACGGCTCCCCGGGTGATGCTGTCAACTTACGAAGCATATTTACCGAAGCTGCAAACCGAAGTGCGTAATGGAGTACTGCATGTCTATTCTACAGGTGTTTTTCATTCCTCGTTTCGAGTGCGCTTGCAGCTTAATATGGATTCCATCAGTAGTATTAGCGTTCGGGGGGCTTGTGATATAAGGAGTCAATCTCCCCTGCATACTTCTTCCTCCCTCTTGTTAGCTTTGCATGGCGCCTCTCAGGCCAACTTGGAGGCTGCTGTCGATGGAAGTATTGACATTGATATTCGTGGAGCTTCGAAGCTTGCTCTCTCCGGCCGTTCGGACTCCTTGAAAATCAGATCTTCGGGTGCTTCCAAAATACAGGCACGCGATCTTCGGGCTACTCATGTGTATATAAATCTCAAAGGAGCCGGAGAGGCGGATGTGCATGCCTTGCATAGCATTGAGGCTGATGCCAAGGGTGTTTCCAAGATTACCTGTTACGGACATCCCGCCCATGTCAAGCAAGATACCGGGCCAGCCTCTTCTTTCCGGTTGAATTGAAAGAGCTCCGGGGTTTTACAACAAGGGCTGCCGAGAATTTTATTCAGGCAGCCCTTCGTCGTTTGGCCAAAACAATTATTTTTTATTGTTTTGAGTAAGTTTTCTTGTTACGAAATCTTTTCTACTTCTTCTTGAAGGTCAATTTCATTTCCTTTCTTATCGTGGAATTTGTATTGCAGGAAGCCCAGTCGTTCCGACGCGATTATCTTGCAATTCCTACCGAAACGCCGTTTCCACTTCCATTTGATGGAAAACAGGCCTTTCGAAATATAGGCATCCACATAAGGGTGTATGTGCAACACAAATTCCGTTACTTTCAGTTTGTTTACCAGGTAGTCGATTTTATTTTCCAGTTGGTCGGTAAAAAGTATCGACGACCGTATATGCCCTTTCCCAAAGCAAGTGGGGCAGGTCTCTTCAATGTCGGCATGAGCGGCCGGACGTACGCGCTGGCGTGTAATTTGCAGGAGTCCGAATTTACTCAAGGGCAGGATGTTGTGTCTGGCTCTGTCCTGCGACATGGCTTCGCGCATCCTCTCATAGAGTTTTTGTCGATGTTCGGCTTCGTGCATGTCGATAAAATCGACCACGATGATGCCGCCCATGTCGCGAAGCCGTAATTGCCGTGCAATTTCGTCGGCTGCAGCCAAATTGACTTCAAAGGCGTTTTCCTCTTGTCCGTTTCCGGCTTTCGAGCGGTTACCGCTGTTTACGTCTATAACGTGTAGAGCTTCCGTTTGCTCAATAATCAGATAGGCTCCGTTTTTAAACGAAACGGCTTTACCCAGAGCGGCCTTTATCTGTTTGGTTATTCTGAATGCATCGAATATCGGTTGTTCTTTTTTATACAACTTAACGATGTCTTTGCGCTCCGGAGCTATCATTTCGACGTAGTCGCTCACTTCTGTAAAGACCGCAGGGTCGTTGATGTGTATGTGTTTGAAATCCGAGTTGAACAGATCTCTGATAATACCTCCCGTACGGCTGATCTCTTCTAAAATAAGCGAAACACCTTTGGAGCGTTGGATGTTGGCTACTGTTTCATCCCAGCGCTTTACTAAGAGTCTGAGTTCATTATCCAGTTCGGCTACTTTTTTTTCTTCGGCTACTGTACGGATAATGACGCCAAAGCCCTTAGGCTTAATGCTTTGAACGAGTTGTTTTAAACGGATACGTTCTTTTTCCGTTTTTATCTTTTGCGAAACCGATACCTTGTCGGAAAAAGGAATCAGTACTAAAAAACGTCCTGCAATGGAGACTTCAGCCGTCAGGCGCGGGCCTTTTGTCGAAATGGGCTCCTTGGCTATTTGAACCAAAATCTCTTGACCGGGCGTTAATAAATCGACGATGGCGCCGTTTTTTTCTATTTCCGGAAATTGTTTTGTTTTTTGTATGGCAGGTGCTTTCTTCCGGTCTTTCAGTACCTGCGCGCAAAAGTTAGAAAGGGTGTTGAAATTGGATCCTAAATCAAGATAGTGTAAAAAAGCGTCTTTTCCGTAACCGACATCCACAAAGGCTGCATTAAGACCGGGCATTATTTTCTTTACTTTCCCGAGGTAGATGTTCCCTACAGCAAACTGTTCTTCACGTCCCTCTTGCTGTAGTTCCACCAAACGCTTGTCTTCGAGCAGCGCAATTGAAATTTCCGATGCTTTGACATCGACTACTAATTCGCTATTCACTTTTTTTGATTGGGATTTTATGCGAAGAACAAACTTCAGGCTGCGTAAAAGCTTGTAAAGTTTGTTCTTCGCTGTTTCTGTTTTTTAAAGACCAGACTTATTTTTTCTTATGTCTATTTTTACGTAGTCTTTTCTTTCTCTTGTGTGTAGACATTTTATGTCTTTTTCTTTTTTTACCGCTTGGCATCTTTAATCTTTTATTGGTTTAATATGAATGAATTTAATTTTTTACCATTCCCAGAAAAACTTTCGACGGTTTAAATGCCGGAATCTTGTGAGCCGGAATGATGATCGTCACATTTTTAGAGATGTTGCGAGCTGTTTTTTGGGCTCTTTCCTTGATGATAAAACTACCGAATCCTCTGAGGTAAACGTTTTCCTTTTTTGCTAAGGATCCTTTTACTGTTTCAATAAAAGCTTCCACAGTCGTCAAAACCGTAGCTTTATCAATGCCTGTATTCTTGGCAATTTCATTTACGATATCCGCTTTAGTCATTTTGGTATCTGTTAAATTTGTTAGTAATTATATATGTTTTTTTATGAAAATATCCTTTTTTAGAACGGACTGCAAATATACGCTTTTTCTTCTGATTAAAAAACAATTGCAGATTCTTTTTTGAAAAAGCTTCCTTTTTATTTCTTGTCGTGAAGTGAATCCCTGCTTGTGTTCCGCGAGCTGTTTCCTGTACATTTCTTATTGTCACATGCCCTTGTGTCACTCTCTCTTTTAAGACGATTGATGGGCTTTCTTGTGCATTTGTTCTTTTGAGTTATTTTTGCAACCCGGTATATGCAGCCCCATGCTTGCTCGCTTGTATATCGGCCTAAGGGTCACAATGTATGAAAAGAATATAAAATGATGGAGCAAAATTGCAATTCATGGATAGCGGATGCTTTGATACAATGGTACGCCACTCATAAGCGGGAGCTGCCTTGGCGTGATATAAACGATCCTTACCGGATTTGGATTTCTGAAATCATATTGCAGCAAACTCGTGTGAATCAGGGGTATGAGTATTACTTGCGTTTTGTGGAGCGTTTCCCGTCTGTGAAAATACTGGCTGAAGCTGCGGAGGATGAGGTGCTCAAGTATTGGCAGGGACTGGGCTATTATTCACGGGCGCGTAACCTGCATAAAGCAGCGAAACACATTGAGAGCGCCTTCGGAGGTGTTTTTCCTGAAAACTATTCCGATGTCTTGAGCCTTTCGGGCGTAGGAGCTTATACCGCAGCCGCTATCTGTTCTTTTGCTTACAACCAGCCTTATGCGGTGGTTGACGGTAATGTGTACCGGGTTTTGTCTCGTTTGTTTGCAATTTCGACACCCATCTACAGCGCTCTGGGGAAGAAGGAATTTGCAGCCTTGGCTCAGGAGTTATTGGATAAAAAACAGCCGGGGCTTTACAATCAGGCTATCATGGATTTTGGAGCCCTGTTCTGCACGCCTGCTTCTCCTCGATGTTGGGAATGTCCTTTGCAGCCGGGCTGCGAGGCTTATCGAGCTAAATCTCCCGAACGTTTTCCGGTAAAAGAAAATAAAACGAAGGTGAGCAATCGCTATTTTAATTACTTGTATATCAGATGTGAGGATAATATTTACCTTCGTAAGCGGAGCGAAGGGGATATTTGGGCCGGCTTATACGAGTTTCCTCTTATCGAATCGGAAGGCGCTTTACTTGCTCCCGAAGCATTGCTTACACATAGCGAATTCCGTGATTTGTTCGGAGATCTGGATGTGGAGCTTGTTCGAATATCAAGTTCTTTAAAACATAAGTTGAGCCATCGACTTGTCGAGGCTCAACTTGTATCCATCCGGATTGCGTCCGAATCCGATTTGCTGAAGACTTATCTTTGTATTCCCTGTAGCCGTCTGTCGGAATACCCTGTTTCCCGGCTGATAAGTCTGTTACTGGAAAAAAATCGCTTACTTCCCGATTTGTTTAAATAGGAAATCCCAAGCTTTTGTTATTTGTTCGGGGTAAGTCCAATGGCCCGTCTCTTCTACGATGAAAAGCGTTTTAGGGGCTGTTATGACGTTGTATGCCGCATACATTGAAGTAGGAGGGCAGGTGTCGTCGTTGTATCCCCATGAGTAGAAACCGGGTACTTTCAGCTCGCGTGCGAAGTTTACGACATCGTAGTATTGACTGGTTTCGATTTTTTGTGCTGTGTTGTTGATGGCTAAGTTGCTTGCACTAAAAAGATGAGGCCATCCTCCGGCACGTTTATGCAGGTATCCGGTCATGTCGCACATAGCGGGGAAGAAAATGGCAAGGCTTTTTACCCGACTGTCCAACGCTGCGGTAACAATGGATAAGGCACCTCCCTGGCTTCCTCCGGTAACAGCCAAATTCTCGCCATCGAACTCAGGAAGACTGAAGAGGAAATCTACGGAGCGTACGCAACCCAGATAGACGCGTTTGTAGTAATAACGGTCTTTATTGTCCAAATCGTAGGTCGGATAAAGCTTCAGAGCGCCGTTGCGAATGTCTTCGTAAACCGAAGGCGCCATGGTTACGGGGATACCGTGTATACCTATTTCAAGCGTGATTATTCCTTTGTCGGCTTGAGCGATTTCGCCGTTATAGGGGCGCACACCGGCTCCGGGAACTTTAAGTACTGCCGGATATTTTCCGGGAGCTTTGGGTACACAGAGTATGCCGTAGACCCGAGACCCGTATCTGAAGTTTTGGATGCTTACTTCGTACACGTTGCTTTTCTCCGTGCAACGCTCGGGTAGCAGCCTCATGCGTGCATCCATCGGAATTTTAGCGGCTTCGGCTTTAGCATTCTCCCAAAACTCCTTGAAATCATTCGGTTGTTTTACGGTGGGTTTTATCTCTTCGGGAGCAAAGCCGGCTGTACCCATGCCGCTGTATTTTTTACCTTCGTAGTAAGTTGAAGCCCAACAGCGCAGAAAACCCGCTTCTTTCAGGCGCCCGCCATCTATCAGACCCAATCCGTTTCGGAGAATTACGCTGTCTTTGATGCTGGCCGGCATCATCTCCGGGCCGGCGGAGTAGTAAACCTTGGCGTTTTCTAAAGGGATGCTGTTTTTGGTTACCGAAATTCTGAATTTTACTTTTTCATTGGGACGGTAGAGCCAGTTGCTGTTTTCGGGAGATACGCTTACTTTCACCAGTTGGGCTTGAAGCGTTGTAAAAAACGGTAGTAATAAAGCTACAATAGATAATTTGATTAGGGAGAATTGTGTTTTCATAATTATAAATGATTGATTTTGTGTTTTGATCCGATGCTTACTAAAAAAAGAGTGTTATGCACACTCTTTTTTAGTTCAACTCACAAGAAAGGTGTTATTTCTTGTTTTCTTCTTGTGTCTTCTTGCAGCATTTCTTTTCACCTTTGCTGCATTCTTTCTTATCACCACCTTTTTTACAGCATTTTTTTTCGCCTTTGCTGCACTCTTTTTTCTCAGCTTCTTTGGGACATTCTTTCTTTTCTTTGTCCGCGCAAGCTTCGGTTTTCGCCTTGCAGCATTTTTTCTCTTTATCTTGAGCTACCAGATTAGCGCTTCCCAATATCATGGCAAAAGCCATGAGCGTTACAAATACTTTTTTCATTTTTACTACTTAAATTTGTTTTGATATAAAAAATTATTCGATTACAAAGATAAAGCGATTGTTCGAACTCACTTGTTCTGCTTGACTTAATAAAGTCTAATAATTCTTTGCAAGTTTGTAAATGGTTTTTCCCCTTCCCCAAAACACCGGAATGATTTGAAAAGCGAAACCTCTCCTGCTTCTTAGAAGGGAGAAGGAGGAAATCCCTTGTTATCGAGCCCCAAAGGCATACTTTCCGGGTAGCCGGTAGGAGGCTCGTCGTTGAGCTTCGAGGGGATACTGCGGTAGTGTTGGAAGGGGCTTTCGTCTTCGTCGTCTTCGCGATTTGTAAATTTAGCGTATTGTCCGCGGAAGCGGAGTTGTATGTCGCCTACGGCTCCATTCCGGTGCTTGGCAATGATAATTTCTGCTATTCCGATAAGGGAGTTGCCTTGAGCGTCTTCGGTTATTTTATAGTATTCCGGGCGGTGTATGAAGCACACCATGTCGGCATCCTGTTCGATGGCTCCCGATTCACGCAAGTCGGACAGTTGAGGGCGTTTCCCTTCTATTCCACTGCGCCCTTCGACCCCACGATTGAGCTGAGAAAGTGCGATGATGGGTATGTCCAGTTCTTTGGCCAGGCCTTTGAGCGAGCGCGAGATCATGCTTACTTCCTGTTCGCGACTGCCGAAGTTCATACCGCTGGCGTTCATCAGCTGAAGGTAATCGATAATGATACATTCTACATGATGTTCTTTGACAAGACGGCGGGCTTTACTGCGTAGCTCGAATACCGACAAGCTGGGGGTGTCGTCGATGTAGATGGGGGCATCCAGTAAAGTTGTGATGTCTTTGTCGAGTTTGTTCCATTCGTACTCGCTCAGCTGTCCGTTTTTTATTTTTTCGCCTTCGAGTTGGCATACGTTCATAATGAGACGGTTTACGAGCTGTACGTTCGACATTTCGAGAGAGAATACGGCTACAGGCGTGTTGTAGTCCACTGCCATATTTTTGGCCATAGACAGTACGAAGGCCGTTTTTCCCATAGCCGGTCGTGCGGCTATGATTACCAGATCGGAGCGTTGCCAGCCGGAAGTTATCTTGTCGAGGCTGTGAAAGCCGCTTTGGATTCCGCTCGCACCCTGCCGGGTGGCGGCCAGCTGCATCCGTTTGATGGCGTCTTCGATCACGGGGTTTATCTGTATAGCATCTTTTTTGAGGTTTTGCTGGGATACTTCGAAAATTTTTCCTTCGGCCTCCTGCATCAGGTCGTCCACATCGGTTTTATCGTCGAAGGCTTTGTTTTGTATTTCGGAGGATATGCGAATCAGTTCGCGTGCCATGTGTTTTTGCAGGATGATGCGGGCGTGGTATTCGAGGTGTGCCGCCGAAGAAACGCGCGAAGTGAGCAAGGCGATGTAATAAGGGCCTCCCGCATCGTCTATTGTCCCGTTGCGGCGCAGTTGCTCGGTTACGGTATGCATGTCGATAGGCTCTTGATGCAAGGCGAGGGTCATGATGGCCTCGTAGACTTTCTGATTGGCCGGCTTGTAGAAACATTCGGGTTTCAAGAGCTCCGAAACCAGTGAATAGGCATCCTTTTCAATCATCAAGGCTCCCAATACCGATTCTTCGAGTTCGGGGGCTTGCGGAGGTAGTTTCCCGTATTCGTTTGCCGGGATGGGAGCGGGGATACCGGTTTTTTTTCTCGTGCTGTTTGTGCGTTCGGCCATATCGTTCTCTGTATTTTTGAAAAAGGGCTTCAAAGTTACAAAAGATTTTGTAGCCGGCGAGAAGAACTTTTCAAAATGATATGAACAGGACGCCTCAAAGTGCTTTTAGACAAACTATAATACTGATGTTAGAATCTTACTTGAGAGGGCCTAAGCTCTGAGGGCGTAGTGGGCACTATTTCTCTTTGCGCAGTCTTTTGACTGATGGTATTGAATGAAAATTCACGCAATGGCCATCCCATATCAAAATCAGTAATAGCAGATTGACAAAAAATCCGCTTATGATGTAAGCTGTCGCAGGGAAGCTTCAGTTATGGTGTTAATTTTAAAGGACTTATTCAACGACAAGAAATTGGGCATCTTACCTGATCAGATAAAAATTCCATTGATATACATCCATACGATGTAGCGCAGAAATTTTCCCAACCCCATCGAAAGGGCAACAATCCACCAGCGGCAGCGAAAGAAGCCGGCTGCTACTGCGATGATATCGCCTATACCCGGTAGAAAGGAAAAAAAAGCGAACCAGTCGCCGTACTTGTGTATCTTCAGCATAAAAGCATCGATTTTTTCTTTCTTTACGCGAAGGTATTTCTCGATCCATTCCAGTTTACCGAGTTTGCCCAAGCCATAGCAAGTCATACCTCCTAACCAGTTCCCAAGGGTAGCAACCAATACGCAGGTCCAAGGGTCGAAACCGCCGAATACCATGGCCGAAAAGATGATTTCGGAGCTAAAAGGAAGCACCGTAGCTGCCAGAAAGGAAGCTAAAAACAATCCTGCGTATCCGAGTTCGAAGAGCCCCATGGTTTTTATAGGTAATGTGCGCCTGCTGCAAAGAGGAGGTTAGCGATACAAAAAAGAACAAACAATACTTGTTGAAATTTTCCGCTCTTCAGCGTGAATCCGTAAGCCAGCAATATGGCTATACTCAGATTGCTGAGTGGCGTTAGCGAAGCAAAACAGCTGCCGTAGAGTAGGCGTAGAGCTATCGAGGCCAGTAACAGCACTACGATGAGATTGAGACTCTTGCGAGTTTGAGAACTGTTTTTGCTAAAATCGGCATACAGCTGTACGATACTCAAGATACTTAGAGCGATCATGAAGAAATAGTATAGCTTTTCGTAAAACAAAGTTTCTTCGGCTATGTAGAAGGGACGAAAACGGAAAAACTCCAACTGAGCGGTAAGATCTGTGTTGCCATTGTTCAGCAGGAAGATAACTCCGCAATACAGAGCGCATACGGTCAGTAGACCGCAAAGAGAGGCAAGAAAGTTGCGCAGGGAGAAGGATTGATTGTTGAAAGATGCCATCCAGAAGATGATGCTGAGCAGAAAGTAACAGGGCAATATAATACCCGAACAGGCTAACAGGAAGCCTGCCAGATAGTTTTGCTCAACAGAACGTGGGTCGCGAAAGGTGCTCAGAAAGATGAATAAAGTTAGAATAAGCAAAGTAAGCGCCAGATGAGCAACATATAAAAGTTGTGTTTGCTGGGCTACGGACATCAAAAGCAGAAAACAGAAAACCGGCAGAAAGCTGCGGATGCGTATCAGACCGTAGCTCGTATTGAGTAGCGATAGCAGGAAGCTGTTGAGCAGGCAGAGGGCGAGGCTTATCAGGCTTGCAACAAGAGGTGATTCGAGTAGGGGAGCTGTCAACAGGCCGGCCAAAGGCGAGATTTCCTTGGCGGAAAGCATAAGGCTTGTGTCCGGTCTGAACAGGAGGAACCAGAGAGCGGTGCACAGCGAAGTGAATAAAAAAATAACAGGAACCCCCGGTGCCGTCAAGTGTCGGATTATGCCTTGTTGTTTCATTCTTTGTTACTGGTGCATGCGTAAAAGGCAGGAGCTGTTTTCATCCGATTGCTCCTGCCTTTTGTTTCTTGATTATTTTAAGCCTATTTTTTTCAGCAAGGCATCGCTGTTGGGTTCAGCACCTCGAAAATCGATGTAAAGCTTCATCGGATCTTCACTGCCTCCTTTTTCAAGTATATTTTTTCGATAGGCCTTGGCTACTGCCGGATTGTAGATGTCGCCCGTCTCTTTGAAAGCCTGGAAGGCATCCGAGTCGAGAACTTCCGACCATTTGTAGCTGTAATATCCGGCCGAATAGCCTCCACGGAAGATGTGGTTGAAATAAGTACTGCGGTAGCGTACCACGATTTGTGGCATCATCCCGATATTTCTCATCGATTGTGCTTCGAAACTGCTAACATCGATGTCTTGTACTCGGTCTATCAAGTGGTAATCCATGTCGAGCAGAGCTGCCGATAGGTATTCCACTTGGGTAAATCCTTGGTTGAAGGTGGATGTCTTTTGGATTTTATTTATCAGTTCTTCGGGGATTACTTCGCCCGTTTGGTAGTGGAAGGCGTAAGTTTTCATCACTTCGGGTTCGAAGCACCAGTTCTCCATCAACTGAGAGGGCAATTCCACAAAGTCACGCGGAACGCTTGTGCCGGATATACCGGGATAGTTGCATTGGGAAAGCAGGCCGTGAAGTGCATGCCCGAACTCGTGGAAGAGGGTTTCTACTTCGTCCATGCTCAGGAGCGAAGGTTTGTCTGCCGTAGGCTTACTGAAGTTACCGACGTTTACGATTATAGGGCGATAGTTTACACCGTCCTTTTTGTATTGTTCGGTGAAATTGGTCATCCAGGCTCCGGCGCGTTTTCCTCCGCGAGGAAAGTAGTCGGTGTAGAGAATCCCGAGGAGACTTCCGTCGGCGTCTTTAACCTCGAAGGCCTCGGCTTCCTGATTGTAGCGGGGAAGGGTATTGTTTGCTTCGAACTTGAGGCCCCAGAGCTTGCCGGCCAGATCAAAAGCACCTTGACGCACCTGTTCCATTTTGAAGTAGGGACGGAGGGCTTCTTCGTCGAGGTCGTACTTCGCTGCACGAAGTTTTTCGGCATAGTACCACCAGTCCCAAGCCTCCAATTGCTGGCCTTTCACATCTTGATCCATCAGAGCTTGCAGTTCTTTGGCTTCGGCTTGAGCTTTTGCCAAGGAGGGAGTCCAGAGCTCTTTAAGGAAGTTCATCACGGCTTCCGGAGTTTTGGCCATGGTGGGTTCCAAAATGAAAGCCGCCGGAGTAGAGTAGCCGAGTAGCTGGGCTTTCTCCACACGTAACTTCATAATCTTGTTGATGTTTTCCTTGTTGTCGTTTGCATCGTCGTTGTTAGCCAAGTTGTTATAGGCCGTGAGAAGCTCTTTGCGCAATTCGCGGTTTTGTGCGTATTGAAGTACGGGAATGAAGCTTGCTTTTTGCGTTGTGAAAAGCCATTTCCCTTCCTGACCGGCTTTTTTGGCTGCTTCAGCGGCACTTTGCCGGAAGTTTTCAGGAAGACCGGCAAGATCTTCTTCTTTGTCAACCCACTTCTGATAAGCGTTGTTGGCAGCTAACACGTTCTTTCCGAATGCTAGTTCGAGCAGCCCCAGTTCGCGGTTGATCTCCCGCAGACGCTTTTGTTGTGCTTCATCGAGAGCTGCTCCGCTGCGGATGAAGTTTTTATAGTGTTTCTCCAGCGTGCGTTGTTGTTCTGCCGTAAGCTTGTTTTTATCCTCACTGTCGTAGAGTGTCTTTACCCGTTCGAAAAGAGCTTTGTTGAGGTAGATGTTATCGTTATGTTCTGAGATCAGAGGCGATACCGTTTCGGCTATCGAATCGAGTTCGGGGTTCGAGTCCGAGGAATATAAAGCCGAGAAGACGTTGGAGACACGACCCAATACCGCTCCGCTATACTCAAGGGCTTCGATGGTATTTGCAAAGTCGGGGCTAGCCGTATTCTCAGCAATGGCCTGTATTTCGGCTTGATGTTGTTTGATACCTTCGCGGAAAGCGGGCAGGTAGTGTTCGTTACGTATCCGGTCGAAAGGGGGTACGCCGAAAGCCGTATCGTAGGCTTTTAAGAACGGATTTTCGTCCTGGCAACAAGACGAAAGTAAGCATCCTGTGGTCATAAGAAATAAAAAGATTTTTTTCATTGTTTGATGTCGTATAAATTATGTTATTACGGTTTTTCCGAGCCCAAAGATAGTTTAAAATTAGCAACGGACAAAACAGCTTCGCATGCCGAAGCAAGAGCAGAGGGAGGGGCTTAGTTCTTTTTCTTCAGTTCGAGGGCGGCTATTTCCAGCTGTTCGTACCATTCGCTCCCAAAACGGCGGAGGAGAGGCTCTTTCAAAAAACGGAAGACCGGCATTTGCAGTTTCTGTCCGAGATGCTCGGCACAACGGCAGAGCGACCAGCGGTGGTAGTTTACTGCCGTAAAGCCCTTGTACTGCTGCAAGCGAACGGGATAGAGATGACAGGATATGGGTTTGTAGAAGTCGGTCTTTCCTTCGCGGAAAGCTTTCTCAATAGCACATTTGCATATGCCTTGTTCGTCGGTATAGCTGAAAACGCATTCGCGGCCATCCACGATGGAAGTTACGGCATCGCCATCTTCGTCCGTATATGAAACTCCTTGTTTTTCAATAACCTGCCTGGATGCTTCCGATAAGTCGTCCCACAATACAGGAAGCAGCTCTTCCAGTAGCTTTACTTCCGCTTCCTCGAGCGGAGCACCGGCATCTCCTTCGATGCAACAGGCTCCTTTGCAATGCAGCAGGTCGCACACAAAGCACTCGTCCAGCAAATCAAGGCTGATAATCGTATCGTCTATCTGTAACATAAGATTTTATTTCTTTAATTATGAGCGTTCTCTGCTCTTTTTTGAGTTAAAAAGTAGCTTCCCGGAAGCATCGGTAGCACGGTGTTGATAAACCAAATGGAAATTCCAGCTATGGCAATTCCCAAGGTGTTTTCCGAGAATACTCCGATAGTCGCAACTGCATAGGAGGCGCGCAAGGCAGCTTCCGAAAAAGCAAAAGAGGGGGTAATTGTTACGAAAAGATAATTGCTGGGAATAGCCAGAAGCGATTCGCCGGAGCTAAGCCGTACATCGAAAAAGTAGAGCATACACAAGAACTGGAGGCAAAATACCGCATACCTCAATAGGGAAATCACCAGAAAAAGACCTTGCTGTTGCACAGTGTAAGCCGACAGACAAGCGGTGAAACGCTCCAATTTAGGATGCGAGACTTTTCGGGCTAAGTAAGGCATCAAGAGGTATAGGGCTGTAAAAAAGAAGAAACTGAAGATGCAAGCCAGCAGATAACTTTCCGTGTCGATTTCCCTGCCTTGATTTCGGAAAAAAGGGAAAAAAATCACACAAGCCGGGATACCGCAAAGCAAAATTGCCAGATTTTGCGTCAAGGCATTCACGACACTGAAACTAAAACCTTGGCTGTGCATATCCGGTGGCAAATAACGGATTCGTCCCACAAAATTACCGATTCGGTAGGGGGTGAAAAATCCGCTGCAAATACCTGCCAGAACAGCCTTTTGAGCTTCCCATATAGAAATTTTTGCGGCGTTTTGCACAATTTTTTTCCATTTCCAAGCCTCCAGGTAGAGGTTGACCGGTAGCAGCAGTAGCACCGGAAAAAGATAGGCATACCCTTCGGCCGATACTGCCCTCCAAGCCTCCAGTATTTCGCCATAATTATCGAGGCTGATGAGTTTATAGCCCAAGTAAGCGTAAGCCGCTATCGCAAAAGACCATTTTACAGCTGCATATATGTTTTCTCGACTTAACATCGCTTTTGCCGGATTCAGTGTTGAATTTGCTTGAAGGTAAAGGATTTTTGCAGTACGTAACTGAGAGCCGCTGTAAAAACAGAAATGCTTGCATTGGCTATCGAAGGGAAGACGCCGAGTTGATTTACCAGCAATTTCAGTCCGGCATAGTTCAGCAAGATGTTGGCCGTGACAACCAAGAGGTAGCGAAATAGCTGTATCCGTCCTCGTATTCCGGAAGTCGAGAAGGTAACGTACTTTTGAAGCAGGAAGCCGGAGAGAAGAGTGATCGGAAACTTCAAAACGAAAGTGGCGATGTGTGAACTGAGGGTTACGAAACCCAGGGAAAGCATCTGTTGCCGCAAAACGAAATTGAAAATGAAATAGTATAAAATCCAGTCGAATAGGAGGTTACTCACTCCGCACACCGCATAACGAAAAAACTGCAAGGATACGTAACGCTCGAAAGGAGGATAAAAAAAGTCAATTACCTTGCGCACACCGCAGCCTATGTAAATAAACATTCGCTTCATGAGTTTCCTTAAGCTCGGTTTCGCCTCCGATTGTTTTTGCAGTTTATTTTGTACATTCGAACAAATTTATATACTTTTGTGCTCCTTCGCAAAGGGAGGAGGCCACTTTCAATTCGCAAAGATACGACCTATATTTTATTTTATCGAATCGGAAAGGAAAATATCTGAATTATTTGCTTTTATGCCCGACGACCACCAGCATGACATCAGTAAAAGCCAAAAAGCACTTGGGGCAGCATTTCCTCAAAGATATGGAAATAGCCAGCCGGATTGCCGGATGCCTGCCACTCGACAGACCTTCCTCCGTACTCGAAGTGGGGCCCGGAACGGGTGTGTTGACGCAATTTCTGCTTCAAAATCCTCTTGCAGAACTTACGGCTGTTGAACTTGATGTCGAATCCGTTCATTATCTCAGAAAAAACTATCCTCAACTAAAACTTCTTCATGCCGATTTTTTAGGCTTGGATTTAAAGTCCCTTTTCCCCGATACTTTTTATATAATTGGTAATTTTCCTTATAATATTTCCAGTCAAATATTTTTTAAATTGCTGGAATACAGAGATTCCGTCCCCTGTTTGGTCGGGATGCTGCAAAAAGAGCTTGCCGAACGCATCGCTGCTCCTGCAGGAAGCCGTACCTACGGTATTTTAAGTGTCTTGCTGCAGGCTTTTTATACGGTGGACTATCTTTTTACTGTTCACGAAGATGTTTTTGACCCTCCGCCTAAGGTCAAATCGGCTGTTGTTCGCCTGACACGCAATGATGTTCACGATATCGGATGCGATGAAAAACTGTTTAAAACAGTGGTGAAAACAGCCTTCAACCAGCGGCGCAAGACCTTGCGCAATTCGCTCAAAACCTTGGTACCGAAAGAAAACTCCATGTATGCCGATTCGCTTTTTGATAAGCGCCCCGAACAATTGGATGTGCCGGCATTCGTAGATTTAACCAAGCGCGTAGCGGAACAACTAAATCATTAATCGGAGGCATCCGGGAATACTGTTTGTTTTCTCCTGAATGCCCCTTAAAAACAGGAAAGGAGAAGAAAATATGTCGGAAGTAAGATTGTTTTACCACGAAGACGGGAGGTTGAAAATCTCCAAAACCATTGATATCCTCAAGAAAGTATCACTTACCGATCTCATCTGGATCGACCTGAACGATGCCTCGGAGGCTATCGAAAACGAACTGGAACAATTCCTCAAGATATACATACAGGAAGACGAAGAAATTGAGGAAATTGAAATGAGCTCGCGCTACATACAGACCGACGATAGCATTGTGGCCAACTCCAATTTCTTGACGCTCGACTATCAGCTTGAACCGGTGTCTTTTATCCTTAAGAACGGTATTCTGGTTTCCGTGCGCAATGTCGAACTGAAATCCTTTAACGAAACCGTTCGTAAGATTTATGCCAACACCCGGAACTTTCCGTCCGGGCTCCACGTACTGCTTACCCTCCTCGAAACCCGAGTCGAATACGATGCGGATATGATTGAAGACGTAACCGACCAGATTACTACTTTGAGTAAATCGATGAATACCAACGATGACAAAATGGATGAGGATATTCTTCTCGAAATCAAGGATCTGCAAGAAAAGATAACCATCATTCGCCAGAATATCATCGATAAGCAGCGGGTTGTTTCCAACATGCTCAAGAGCGACTTCTTTCCTAAAGATTTGGTTTCCAGACTTACCATGGTTATTAAGGATGTTAACTCTCTTTTCGAATACACCCGTTTTGGCTTCGATCGTTTGGACTATTTGCAGGATACCTTCTTGGGTATGGTAAACATACAACAGAACCGTATCATCAAGATATTTACCGTGGTTTCGGTTATTTTCATGCCACCTACTTTGATTGCTTCCATTTACGGTATGAATTTTAGTGTCATGCCGGAATTGAATTTTAAATACGGTTACCTCTTGGCTCTGGTTTTGATGCTGGCATCTTCCGGATTCGTTATTTTCTACTTCAAACGGAAGAAATGGCTGTAAGTTTTTGACGAAGCCCTTGGGGGCACTTTTATCAAAATTTTATTTATTTAAGACATAGAACGCATGTTTCGAAGCTCTATCTTGCTTTTTGCTTTGCTGCTGTTGTGGTCCACAAGGCTTTGTGCCGTTCCGGCCAGACCGACGCCGATGCGGAGTATTCAGCCGGACGGATCGGTGGTTTGGATTCGGATGCAGGGAGACGAGCGTTTCCATTATGTTCAGACACTTGATGGTCATGTTCTGGAAAACGATGCGGAAGGGTACTGGACCTACGCTCAAATGGATCAGGACGGAAATTTGATTGCTTCCGACTTGAGGCTTTCTCGGGCTCGAGAATTCTCCAAAGAGGATTTAAAGCATGCCGTTACGACAAAGTCGCTCGGAATGCTGCGGCGGAAGCAAGGTCTGTTCCCTAAATCCGTTTCAGGGAAGCAGCGAAAAAACTTCAAAGCTCATCCCTCGCGGGGAGCGATCCGATCCTTGGTTATTCTGGTTAATTTTTCCGATAAATTTTTTACTACAGCCGCTCCCAAACAGGTTTTTGAGCGTATGTTGAACGAGAAGGCTTATGCCGCAAATGGAGCGACCGGCTCGGTACGTGATTACTTTCGGGATGCTTCTATGGGTGCTTTTCTGCCGGAATTCGATGTCTTTGGGCCTTATACCCTTCCAAAGAACAGGGCTTTTTACGGAAAAAATGTTGATGGTGCCGATGCAAATCCGGAGCAAATGGTCGTAGATGCCTGCAATCTGGCTTTTTCGAATGGAGTTAACTTCTCGAACTACGATGGTAACGGCGATGCTTTTGTTGATAATGTGTTTGTTATTTATGCCGGTGAGAATGAGGCGGATGGTGGCGCTTCAGATGCAATTTGGCCTCACAAATCGGAACTGTCTTCGGAGTCGCATTATGCCGGACTTAGTGTTTACGATTATGCCTGTAGCTCCGAATTGATGATGAAGAATGAAACAGCGGAATGGACGCTTTGCGGAATCGGTACCTTCGTTCACGAATTCGGACATGTCTTGGGTTTGCCCGATTTTTATTCAACAGACATCAACACAATCCATCATACGCTTTCATACTGGAGCGTGATGGATTTGGGCTACTCGTTGAATAATACCCATACTCCTCCTTCGTATTCGGCCTATGAGCGCTTTTATTTGAATTGGATTGCTCCTCTAACGATAGATAATGCTGCGACTTTCGTACTCGATACCCTCACAACTACTAATACGACTTACCTCATAAGCCGCTCCGGAAAGCATAATATGGATGGTCGGGATCCTAAGCCTGAGCAATTTTTCCTCCTTGAGAACAGACAGGCTAGAGCCTGGGATCGCTTCCTACCCGGACACGGTATGCTGTTGACCCGGATACATTATAACGAAAAGGATTGGAGTGATAACACCGTAAATAACAATCCTTTGAGTATGGGAGTCGATCTTTTGGAGGCGGACGGAAAAGCTTCGAATAGAAACCTGTCCGGAGATCCTTTCCCCGGTATGAGAGGGATTACAAGCTGCTCTTTGAAGCTTCGAGATGGCACTCCCATCCAAAAAACACTGGGAGACATCGAAGAACGTGCAGGAAAGATTTATTTCTCTTTTAAACCCCAAAAAAGGCCGGAAGCCCTGCCTGCCCGTGACGTAACAGCCTATAGCTTTACAGCTTCTTGGACTTCAAGTTCCGATGTTTCGGGTTTTTATCTTTCGGTCTATCGAATACCGGCAAGCTCCGATACCGTTTTTGTCTTGAAGGATTTACCGCTCCGGGATACGCTGTTTTTTGTTTCTGATTTGTCTGAAAAACAGCTCTATGCCTATAAGGTAAAGGCTTTTTGGCGCGACAAGTCTCAAGATACCGAGACTGTTTCGGAATACTCCAACGAAATCAAAGTAAAGCTTCCCGATTTACCGCCTCTTGTAGACAAAAAGCTTTGGTCGATTCGCAATACGGACGGAAGCGTTACCTGCTATATTCCCTTTACCAATATTCCGTTGTATATTTATGATCTCAACGGACAACTTATCCGCGAGATACACACGAAAAATAATGTGATAAGGATAGACGACCTGCCTCGAAATCGGATTTATATTTTGAAATCGGGGGATAGAAGAACGAAACTTGCTTTTTATTAACTTGAGAATAGATGATCCCGGTGATTAAACAAGATCTGACGGTTTGGATTCGGAAAAACGAGTGCTGTTTTTCAACCTTTGAGCACGATACAAACCGGATACTTGCTTCAAGAAGCATTGAACTCCGTTTAGCCGATCTTTCGGAGAATGAAATAGTCCGCTGCCTGGCCGTAGAACCTGAAATGCAGGCTTCTTACAAGCATATGCGTTGGGTGTATGAGTCTGATAATTACTCGCTTATACCTGATGTTGTGTTTTCTCCGCATGAAGCTGTCGATTTACTTGGTTTTCATGCAGGACTCGAAAAAAATGCTACTGTTTCCTATAACTCCTTGAAGGACTGGGGGGTTGTTTTGATTTTTGAGTGGCCGCTTGCCTTAAAAAAAGCCTTGCAACGTTTTGCTGCGGATCATATCGAACATCATATTGCCGTATTCCTTTCCGAATCGCTTGAACGTTCCAAATCACAGGAAATGCACCTGGTTTTTCGAAAAGAGCGCATAGATGTATTTGTTCAGAACAGAGGGCAGGTCGAGATAATGAATACTTACGAATTCCGTAGTTCCGAAGATTGTGTCTACCACATTCTGAACATTTTCGAGCAACTGAATATGGATATTGAGAAGTGTTCCGTGCATTTTCATCATGCCGAAAAGCACCAGGAAGTACTTACCCTGGCTGCTCGTTTCGTGAACGTACATCGAAGATAAAATTATATAGCATGCGAATTATCAGCGGAAAATTTAAAGGACGCAGGATTTCCGCTCCGAGCCATATCAGCGCTCGTCCTACGACTGACTTTGCAAAGGAGGGTTTGTTTAACCTGTTCAATAACCGCATCGATTTCGAAGGAATCGATGTCTTGGACTTATTTGCCGGTACGGGAAGTATTGGAGTTGAGTTTGTTTCACGTGGCTGCCGCAGTGTGGTCTCTGTGGAACAGCAGGAGCGTCAGGCTGCATTCATTCGGAAACTCTGTGTTGATTTGAATATTCAGAACCTGTCGGTGATAAAGACGGATGTTTTCAAATTTTTGGCTTCCTGCCGCAGGCGTTTTGATGTCATTTTTGCCGATCCGCCTTACGATTTACCTGCTTTACCGGAGCTGCCCGATTGGATTTTTTCGAAAAATTTGCTTGCCGATGGAGGCCTTTTCGTTTTGGAACATCCTGCTAAATACGACTTTCAAAAGCATCTCAACTGCAGCGAACAACGTCGCTATGGGAATGTAAATTTCAGTTTTTTTGAAGCCTGATTTTGAAGCTTTATTCTGCTTGGTCAAAGTTAAGTATTCCGGATTTGAAGCCTTGGTAGTTTTGCGATAGGAGTACTACGAATTTGGATATTTCGTTTTGAGCACGTTGGGTTTCTGGGCTTATCGCCTGCTTTTTCATCTTTAGAGTCATGATTCCGTAGAGGAAGTTGAAGCAGACCTCAATATCGCTGATTGAGCTGTCGTTTTGTTGTGTACGCAGATGAAGGATAGCCGGGAGTATGTGATAAAACTTGGCGTTATAGTCCGGCTTTATTCCTGTGCGGAGCAGTTCGTTGTGTAGCTCGTTCAGCTCGAGCATGATGTTTTTGTTCAACTGCAAATGTCCTTTTTGCTGCACATCTTCCCTGCGCATCATGTCTATCAGACTTTCGTACCATGCATACAGAGTCTGGCTTTTTTCGGGAGCTAAGGCATAAGGTTGGATGATGTGTTTTTCTACTTGCTTCATATCCAGCTGAAAGGCTCGTAGCAAATCTTCTATTTGCCACATGTAGAGCAAGTATTCACCGATATTTTCTTTTTTTAATTTTTGGGCTATGTACATAGAACTAAGCTTAACTGAGACATTTCTTGCTTAAATATCCGGCTCTTCATCTTCGAAATCCCAATCGCCATTTTCGTCTACAAATACGGGCTCGAAGAAGGAGTCGAGGTCACGACGCTCTTTCTTGGTGGGTCGTCCGCTCCCTCGTTCGCGTCCGGAGGCGGCTGCCAGCCGGCCGAATTCGGCCAGTTCCAGCTGGTCGGGAGTTGTTACGTTGCGCATGAAGTTGGGTACGAGTTTGGCGTTCATGCGGTTTTCACTTAAAGCCAAGACTTCGAAAGAAAATAATACCGGATTTCGTTTGATGCAGATGACGTCCCCAATCTTTATCATACGCGATGGTTTTACCGCGCTGTTCTTTATCAGGATTTTTCCTTTTTTACAAGCTTCGGCTGCTTGTGAGCGTGTTTTAAACAAACGCACAGCCCAAAGCCATTTGTCGATTCGTACCTCCGATTTCATGGCTTCGACTCTTACTTGTTGTTATAAGCGTTCATCGTATGGCTGAGGCCGGCAAGACAGAAACTTTTGATGATTTCGGCTGCACGTTTTACGCGTTCGGGCAGGGCTGCTTGTTCTTCGGGAGTGAAAGAGCCCAATACGTACTCGATCTGTCGGCCCGTAGGAAAATTGTTGCCGATACCGAAACGCAGGCGAGCATAATTGCTATGACCGAGTATTTCCTGTATGTTCTTAAGGCCGTTGTGTCCTGCATCCGATCCCTTGGGTTTGAGGCGCAGACTGCCGAAGGGCAGCGAAAGGTCGTCCACCAACACCAGTATGTTTTCTATGGGGATGTGCTCTTTCTGCATCCAGTAGCGCAAAGCATTTCCACTTAGATTCATAAATGTTGAGGGTTTGAGTAAAAGCAGATTCCTTCCCTTCAGCTTTACGGTGGCGAGGGAGCCGTATCTGTTTTCTTCAAAAAAAACATTGGACGCTTCGGCAAAAGCGTCCAATATCGTAAATCCAATGTTGTGGCGGGTGTTGTGGTATTCCGAACCGATATTGCCCAGCCCGACAATTAGATATTTCATCTGTTATGATTGTTTCGCTGCTGCCGCTGCACCACGAGCTGCACGGGTGAGTTTTACTTGAGCTACTACAGCGTTCTTTGCGTTCATGATTTCCAGACCTTCTACGGAAATTTTTCCAACCTGAATGGTTTTACCCAGTCCGAGGGACGTAACGTCCAATGTAATATTTTCGGGGAGTTGGGTGTAGATGCCTTTTACTCGGAGTTTACGCATTTCGAGGCTGAGTTTACCCCCGGCTTTCACTCCTTCGGCCAATCCGGTGAGTTTAACAGGAAGCTCTACAACCACAGGCTTATTTTCAAACACCTCTAAAAAGTCAAGGTGCAGTACATTGTCGCTTACCGGATGAAACTGCATATCTTTCAGAATGGCTTTTGTTTTTTTTCCGTCGATATCTAAGTTTACCACGAAAACTTCGGGAGAATAAATCAGTTTGCGCAAATCGCTCATGGATGCGGTGAAGTGCAAGTTGTTTCCTCCACCGTACAATACGCAAGGTATCTGTTCGGAAGAACGTTCTGTTTTACTGGCTTTTTTGCCCAATTCTTTTCTTTCGATTCCTTTTAATTCGAATACTTTCATCTCTTTTTGTTATTTTTTGTGTTACTCAAAATATAAGCGTTGTGTTGTTTTAAGTGATTCGACGCTTATTTTCCCATCACACTTTCTTTCTCAAAAAAGCGGTGCAAAGGTAATCTTTTTTTCTTGTTTCACAAAATTTTTTCCTCCTCATAGTTTGCAGCTTACAGACTGTCTTTGAGTGCGCTTGCTCTTTTTTTGTCCTTCCTTACTTTCGGGGCGCTTGGCATGGCTGTGTCCGGATGGAGTAAAATTACTAAATTTGACCCCGAAAAAATTAAGATTATCATGATTACGCTATTGATTTGCCTGCTGGCTCTTGTTTTAGGTTTTGTGTTTTATTCGCGTTTTATAGAGCGTGATTTCGGAACAGATGCTGCACGCCAGACTCCGGCCTTTGCCATGAAAGATGGAGTGGATTACATTCCGATGCCTTGGTGGCGGGTTTTTCTGATTCAATTTTTGAATATTGCCGGTCTGGGCCCTATTTTCGGAGCTGTGGCAGGAGCTATGTGGGGGCCTGTTGCTTTTTTGTGGATTGTGCTGGGGACGATTTTCGCCGGAGCCGTACATGACTATTTCTCCGGTATGCTCTCTATTCGGCATAAAGGTTTGAGTATTACCGAAATTATTGGTATTTATCTTGGCCTCACGGCCAAACAGGTGATGCGCCTCTTTACGGTGGTATTGATGATTTTGGTGGGAGCGGTATTTATCATGGGGCCGGCTAAGATTCTGAGCAGCATTACTCCCGAGGCTTTCGGAATGCAATTTTGGCTTTGGGCTATCTTTATTTATTATGTATTGGCTACCTTGTTGCCGATCGACAAAGTTATCGGGCGTATTTATCCGCTTTTCGGTGCGGCTTTGTTGTTTATGGCTTTAAGCTTGATTGTGGCTTTATTGTGGCAAGGTTACCGGATACCGGAGTTATCTTGGGATAACTGGCAGAACTTTCACCACGATTCCGAGCATTTCCCTGTTTTTCCGATGTTGTTTGTTACCATAGCCTGTGGTGCTATTTCGGGTTTTCATGCTACGCAGTCTCCCTTGATGGCCCGTTGTATGAAGAACGAAAAGGAGGGGCGTAAGGTGTTTTACGGTGCGATGGTTGTCGAAGGTGTGGTAGCCCTCATTTGGGCAGCCATCGGAATGAGCTTTTTCGGAGGCGTGCGCGAGCTGAACGATACAATGACTGCACACCAAGGTAATGCCGCCTGGGTGGTGAACGAAATATCCGTTTCGCTTCTGGGTAAATTGGGAGCAGTATTGGCTCTGTTGGGAGTGGTGGCAGCACCTATTACATCGGGAGATACCGCCTTTCGGAGCGCCCGGCTTATTGTGGCCGACTTTTTAAAAATCAAGCAAGAGCCTATTGTCAACCGCCTATTAATAACCCTGCCGCTTTTTGCTATAGGATATGCCCTTACTCTGGTTAATTTCGATGTGGTATGGCGTTATTTCGCTTGGGCTAATCAAACCTTGGCGGCTGTTACACTCTGGACTATAACCGTATATCAACTTCGGATGCGAAAAAACTATGCAATAACCCTTTTGCCTGCACTTTTCATGACGGCCGTTGTGTCGAGCTACATACTGCTTGCTCCCGAAGGTTTCAGCTTATCCAAAACTTGGGCTTACAGCCTTTCGGGACTACTGACACTGTTTTGCTTTTTCGCTTTCCTGTATCATAAAAAGAATCTGGAAAGAAATCCTGCCTGAATTACGAGTTGGAAATAAAGTGTGGGAGTCTGAGCCGAAACACGAAGATTCGTCCGTAATTTTTTGCTTCATAATTAAGGCTTCGGAGTTGAATACGGTCGGAACCGGAAAGAGAATTCTTGAATAAAACTTTTGAAGCCCGGAAAAAATCAGTAATTTTGGAAATCAATTGCAGAAAGTACCTCGTTTAACTTACATCGTAATACAAAATACAAACATGAAAGGAATTGTTCTCGCAGGAGGGTCGGGTACACGGCTTTATCCGATTACCAAAAGCATTTCGAAGCAAATTATACCTGTTTACGACAAACCGATGATTTATTATCCCATCTCGGTTCTGATGTTGGCCGGAATTCGCGAAATACTGATTATATCGACACCTGAGGACATTCATCTTTATCAAAACCTGTTGGGTGACGGTCGTAATTTGGGGCTTCGGTTTGAATATGCTATCCAACCCTCGCCCGACGGATTGGCACAGGCTTTTATTATTGGAGAGTCCTTTATCGCCGACGATTCCGTCTGCATGATTTTGGGTGATAACATATTCTATGGTTTCGATTTTTCTCGTACCTTGAGGGAAGCAGCTCGCTTGGAAGACGGTGCACTTGTTTTTGGATATTATGTAAACGATCCTGAACGTTACGGAGTAGCCGAATTTGACGGGAACGGCAAGGTGCTCAGTATCGAAGAGAAACCCCTTGAACCCAAATCTAACTATGCCGTAACAGGCTTATATTTTTACAGCAACGATGTAGTAGGGAAGGCCAAGAGCCTAAAACCCTCTAAGCGCGGAGAACTGGAAATAACGGATCTCAACCGTCTTTACTTGGAAGAAGGCCGTTTAAATCTGAAAATCATGGGTAGGGGGATGGCTTGGCTTGATACCGGAACCCACGACAGTTTGCTCGAAGCATCCGTTTTCATTTCTACTATTGAAAATCGGCAAGGTCTCAAGGTCGCCTGTCTCGAAGAAATAGCCTTCCGCTCCGGCTACATCAGCCGTGAGCAATTGCTCCGTCTTGCCGAACCGTTGAAGAAGAATCACTACGGAACTTATCTCAGCAAGATAGCTCAGGAGAAATAAACAGACAAACGATTTTTTCGGGAAAAGGCTTTACTTCATGGAACTTATAAAAACCCCTATTCAAGATCTTTACATCTTAAAACCCCGTGTGTTCGAAGATGCTCGGGGCTTCTTTTGCGAAACCTACAACGAAAAAACGTTTCAAGACTTAGGGCTCAACATCCGCTTTTGTCAAGACAATCAATCGAAGTCTTCCTACGGAGTGATACGGGGTTTACACTATCAGCTTGCCCCTCACAGTCAGGCCAAGCTTGTATCCGTCCTCCAAGGACGGGTTTGGGATGTTGCTGTGGATTTACGCAATGCATCTCCCAGTTTCGGGCAACACTTTGCCGTAGAGCTTTCAGCTGAAAATCACTTACAGCTGCTTATCCCTAAGGGTTTTGCTCATGGTTTTGCCGTATTGAGCGAAACAGCTCTTTTTAGTTACAAATGCGATGCCTTGTATCATCCTGCTGCCGAACGCGGCATTATGTACAACGATCCGCATCTGAATATTGACTGGCGGATCCCAGCCGAAGCGGTTTCTGTCTCGCCTAAAGACAGCAAACACCCTCTTTTTGTCGAAGCTGAGATGAATTTTTAGTAGAGTTAGGAATGAAAAAAATACTGCTTACCGGAAGCCGTGGACAGCTGGGGTGCGAAATACGTTGTGCTTCAGCTCGCTATTCCGATCTCGATATCTTTTTTACCGATTTGGACGAGCTGAATATTACGGACGAAGGAGCTGTCCGGAGCTTTTTCTCCGATCTCAATCCGGATTACATCGTAAATTGTGCTGCATACACCGCTGTAGATAAAGCGGAAGATGAACCCGAGCTGTGTTTTCGTGTCAATCGGGATGCCGTTGCTCTATTGGCTTCCGAAGCCTGTAAGAGTAATGCAAAAATGATTCATATCTCGACCGACTATGTTTTTGATGGGAAAAATCACCGGCCTTACACAGAAGATATCTTGCCTGATCCTCAAAATGTTTACGGCCGATCGAAGCTCGACGGAGAGAATTTATTGATGCAGGTATGTCCGCAGTCGATGATTTTACGTACTTCGTGGCTCTATTCTTCCTTCGCTGCCAATTTTGTGAAGACAATGATGAGTTTGGGGCGGGAGCGTGACCGGCTGAACGTAGTTTTCGACCAAATAGCCAGCCCCACCTATGCTGCCGATCTGGCGGAAGTGATTCTCCACATAATAGATTCCGGAAAATTTTTGCCGGGTCTCTATCATTATGCGAACGAAGGCGTTGCCAGCTGGTACGATTTAGCTTGTCGCGTACAGCGTTTGGTCGGGAATACTTGTCTTGTGATTCCCATTGAAACTAAGGATTACCCAACGCGAGCATTGCGCCCGCATTACAGCGTTTTGAATAAAGAGAAAATAAAATCGACTTACGGCATTCGTATCCCTCATTGGGAGGATGCCCTTGAACGTTGCATTAGATTGATGCAGGAAAAATAAAGAGGCAGAACATGCGTTAAATAAATTGTTGAATGATGCTCTTTCCCTCAAGCGGAAGGAAAACAGAAAAACACAGAAACAATGGCAACACGAATTTTGATAGTCGGAATCGGAGGGGTAGGAGGTTACTACGGAGGCCTGCTGGCCAAGAACAATATTTACAACCCCGAAACGGAAATATGCTTCTTTGCTCGAGGCAAACACTTGAAAACCATGCAACAAATTGGTTTGACGGTGAAAACTGAGCGAGGTACTTTCACGGCGCAACCCAAGTTGTGTACCGACAATGCGAAAAAAATCGGCGTGGTCGATTACGTCGTTTTGGCAACCAAAAGCTACGACCTGGAAGAGAGCATCGAGCAAATTAAACCTTGCTTGTCGAAAAATACCGTTATTCTTCCCTTGTTGAACGGCATTGATATCACTCCTCGCATCCGGAAACTATTGCCTGAGAATGAAGTATGGTACGGTTGCGTGTACGTTGTGGGACGCATTGTTGAAGATGGTGTCATTAAAATAAGCGGAACGAAAGATGCACTTATCTTCGGTAATACGAAGATAAACGATAAGCAGCAATATTTCGAAAAACTCCTGAAGTCATCGGGGATAAACGCCACACTATCCGATAAAATACTGACGGAGATTTGGCAAAAGTTTGCCTTTATTTCCGTTACGGCATCGCTCACTTCGTATTTCGATTGCAGTTTTGTCGAGTTGCTTGAGGAAGGGCATCGGGAGCAGCTCCTTGCCTTATTGGACGAGCTGCTGAAAGTAGCCGAAGCGGAGGCTGTAGAAATCGATGCGGAGCTACTTAAAAGCAGCATTTTGCGTCGTCTTGAAGTTTTGCCCGCTACTACTACCTCGTCCATGCACAGCGACTTCAAAGCTCAAAAGCGTACCGAAGTCGATTCTCTTGCCGGAGTAGTATTGCAGATGGCTGAAAAACATGGACTTCATCTTCCCGTTTACGAGAAAGTGTACGCCGCTTTGAAAAAAAAATGACACTCTCTTTGTTGTTAAGACAAGGGCCTGCAAGCATCAGCTTGCGGGCCGTTTGCTTTTCCTCCTGCCGCTTTGTAGGTTAAGAGCCTATTTCTGTGAATCCTTGCAGCAGTAGCTTGGCTTGCTCAAGTTTCGGTAAGCTTCCTGTAATTTTTGAAAATCATTTTAAGGTACGCCGATAATTTCGTATTTTTGCCGAATAAAATCGGAAAAGATAACCCTAATTAAAATAAAAACAACGATGAGTAAAATTGAAAAGATTGTAGCTCGCGAAGTAATTGACTCTCGCGGTAACCCCACAGTAGAAGTGGATGTTATGTTGGAATGCGGAGCTTTCGGCCGTGCATCGGTTCCCTCCGGCGCCTCAACGGGCGAAAACGAAGCCATCGAATTGCGTGACGGCGACAAAAAACGCTACGGAGGTAAAGGTGTGCTCAAAGCCGTCGAAAATGTAAACAACGTAATTGCTCCCGCTTTGAAGGGAATCTGTGCTCTTCAGCAACGTGCTATCGACAAGCGGATGATTGCCCTTGATGGTACGAAAACCAAATCCAAACTTGGAGCTAATGCCATACTGGGAGTTTCCCTTGCTGTAGCCAAAGCGGCAGCCAATTATTTGGACATACCCTTGTATCGCTACATTGGCGGAACCAATACTTATACGCTTCCCGTACCGATGATGAACATCATCAACGGAGGATCGCACTCCGATGCTCCTATTGCCTTTCAGGAGTTTATGATTCGTCCTGTAGGAGCAGCTTCTTTCAAAGAGGGTTTGCGCTGCGGAGCTGAGGTATTCCACGCACTAAAAAAAGTATTGCACGACCGTGGGCTTAGTACTGCAGTGGGTGACGAAGGAGGTTTTGCTCCCGCACTCAACGGTACCGAAGACGCTCTGGAATCCATCATCAAAGCCATTGAACTGGCCGGATACAAACCCGGAAAAGATGTAATGATTGGTTTGGACTGTGCTTCTTCTGAATTTTACAAAGACGGAATTTACGACTATTCCAAATTCGAAGGCGAGAAAGGAGCTAAACGCAACTCGGCTCAACAAGCAGAATATCTTGAACAACTCGTTAGCAAATATCCTATCGATTCCATCGAGGACGGCATGAGCGAAAACGACTGGGAAGGCTGGAAATTGCTCACCGACAAAATCGGAAGCAAATGTCAACTTGTTGGAGACGACCTCTTCGTTACCAATGTGGACTTCTTGAAAAAAGGTATCGAGCAAGGATGCGCCAACTCCATCCTCATCAAAGTGAATCAAATCGGCTCTCTGTCGGAAACCCTCGATGCTATTGAAATGGCGCATCGTGCCGGTTACACCTCCGTAACCTCTCACCGTTCGGGTGAAACCGAAGATGCTACCATTGCCGATATTGCCGTGGCGACCAACTCCGGACAAATCAAAACGGGATCTTTGAGTCGTTCCGACCGTATGGCTAAATACAACCAGTTGCTTCGTATTGAAGAAGAACTCGGAGAATTGGCCGTGTACGGTTATAAAAAAGTACTGAAGAAATAAAACGGTATAACAACAAAGTTTTAAGGGCTGCTTCTCAGTTGTGAAAACAAGGAGCAGCCCTTTTTTGTTTCTTCCGGCTTTGTGTGAGAGAACGAAAAAAAACTTGTATCTTTGTGTGCTCCTCCGGTATGGGGATTCAGCTTGATTATTCACAGCTAACATACATATTGATTTATGCGCGATACCAAAAGTCTGGTTACTATTGCCGACTACAGCAAGGACGAAATTCTCGAAATCCTCGAATCGGCAGCAGGTTTTGAGGCCAATCCCAATCGTAAAATCCTTCAGGGAAAAGTTGTTGCTACTCTCTTTTTTGAACCCTCCACCCGTACCCGTCTCAGCTTCGAAACAGCAGTAGTGCGTTTAGGCGGTTCGGTTATCGGTTTTTCAGATGCTGCTACCAGCAGCTCTTCCAAGGGAGAAAGCCTCAACGACACCATCCGCATGGTTAGCTCATACGCCGATGCCATCGTGATGCGCCATCCCCTCGAAGGTGCTGCGCGCTATGCTTCCGAAATATCACCCATACCGATTATCAATGCCGGAGATGGGGCCAATCAGCACCCTTCACAAACCTTGCTTGACTTGTATTCCATACGCAAAACACAAGGAGGCCTTGAGAATCTGAATATTTCTTTGGTCGGCGATTTAAAATACGGGCGTACCGTTCACTCGCTCATTATCGCCATGTCTCATTTCAAACCGCGCTTTAAGTTTATCGCCCCCGATGAGCTGAAAATGCCCGAAGAATACAAAGATTTTTGCCGGAAGAACGATATTCCTTTTGTTGAAACAGCCGAATTGACCGATAGTTTTAACGATGCCGATATCCTGTATATGACCCGTGTTCAGCGTGAACGTTTTCAAGATTTGATGGAATACGAGCGTGTAAAAAACATCTATACTTTGCACGACAATATGCTCGAAAATACAAAACCGAACCTGCGCATACTACATCCTCTTCCGAGAGTGAACGAGATAAATCCCGATGTGGACAGTAATCCTAAGGCCTATTATTTCCAACAGGCACAGAACGGCCTTTACATTCGTCAAGCCATTCTGAGTAAAGTGCTCGGATATTAATTTTCTCCTTAGCTTGGGATATATACATGAATACGGACGTTTCCATCGATGCTTTTACCGATTTAGCTTTGGATGTCGCTACTGCTTTGATAGCTGCCGGAGCGCATTCCGGACGTGTACATACGAACCTGAAACGCTTGGCTCAGAAATGGGGATTCGGCATAGAGCTTAACCTCACCTTCAATGCTGCGTTGATAACCGTAAGAGATGCCTCCGGGAATACCTTGACGCGCTATAAGAACACTCCTCCGCACAGCGTACATCTGGAGCGACTTACCGAATACAGCCGCATGACCTGGAAGGTCGCCGATGGAGAGCTTTCTTTTGATGAAGCTCAGCAAGAAGCGCGACGCATTGCACAAAGTCCGAACTACAACGATTGGCTGGTTGCTGTTGCCGTAGGATTTTCATGTGCCTGTCTTTGTTTGTTGGCTGGAGGGTCTTTTCTGAATGGATGTATTGCTTTTTTAGCGGCTTCCTTGGGTTCGCTCGTTCGCGTACACATCGTTAAATGGAAATTTAACCCCATGATTTCCTTTGTGGTGGCTTCCTTTGTTACCAGTTTAATTGCCGGGATGGATACTTTATTCGGTATAGGAAGCTCTCCTGAGGCCACACTCGCAACCGCTGTGCTTTATTTGGTTCCTGGAGTGCCTCTTGTGAACTCCATCATCGATCTGATCGAAGGCTATCTAACCTCTGCTTGGAATCGGGCGCTTTTTGCTGCTTTTATATTGTTGTGTATCGCTGTTGGCATGGCTTTGAGCATTGCCTTACTTGGAATTGATAATTTTTGAACGATGGAAATAGGCTTCTTATTTCACATTTTGCTCGATTTCTCCTTGGCTTTTGTTGTGGCATGCTGTTGGGGAATTCTCTTCGGGACTCCGGCCCGCATTCTTTGGATTGCAGGCTTGTTGGGAGGTTGGGCGCATGCTTTCCGCTTCGTCCTTCTCCAATTCGATGTCGGTCTGATAAGCGCTACACTTATCGCTTCACTTTCGGTCGGTGTAATCGGTATTTTTTGCTCGCATAAAGTGTATCACCCTTCGGTTGTTTTTACTATGCCGGCTTGTATCACCATGATTCCCGGTTTGTACGCTTACCGGACTATGCTTGGTAGCATCAAACTTACCGACATGTCGGCTTCCCAATTATCTGCCGAGCTCATCCCTGAGATAATGCATAATATGATGCTTACTTTATCCTTGCTTTTTACTCTTGCTATCGGTATTTCGATAGCGGCTTTGCTCTTTCGCAGTAAGAGCGTACCCGAAACAACTCGCAAAAACAAACGCAGGCGACTGTAGTTCGATTGGATGCTAAGGTCTGTTAAGATATAATCTTGGGATACAGCAGAGTGCCTCGAATGAGTTTATTACAAGTGGCAAATTCTATAATGTATAGCTTATGAGACAGAAATTCACTTTAATCACATTAGGAGTAAAAGACTTTCAAAAGGCATTGGCTTTCTATGAGGGCTTGGGATGGAAGAAGTCGGAACAAAGTCAGGAAACTTATGCCTTGTTCCCTTTGGGTGGGATAATTTTGGGGTTATATCCTTTGCAAGAATTGGAAAAAGACACCATGTTGAGTTATCAGCAGACAGTTTTTTCGGGTATGACAATCAGTTATAACGCCACATCGGAGGAGGAAGTTGATGCCGTGATGCAGGAAGCCGAACGGCTCGGGGCAGCCATTGTGAAACCTGCTCAGAAAGCGTTTTGGGGCGGTTATAGCGGCTATTTCAAGGATTTGGACGGTTATGTCTTCGAGGTAGCCTACAATCCTTTTTGGAAGATTAACGACGAGGGAAACCTTGTCATGTAGTTCGTTAGACACAATGACCAAAGAGCAGATCATTAAAGAATTAACGCTAATTCCGGGAATAGGCAAATCGCTTGCAACTGATTTGTGGAATATCGGAATATCCTCTATTGACGACTTGAAAGGCAAAGACCCCGAAGTACTCTTTGCTTTGTCCAATGACTATGCCGGAGTGGTGCAAGACCGTTGCGTGTTGTATGCTTTCAGATGTGCCGTATATTTTGCACAGACTCCACCAGAGCATCGGGAAAAGGAAAAACAGAACTGGTGGTTTTGGAAGGACTAACATAGCACTAAATATAAAGCATTTGCAGGTACTTTCTTGTCTTTTCGTAAACACTCAGAAAGAACTTGCTTCACTAATACAAGCAAGCTTTTTATAATTTATATACCTCTTATTGTTGCATAAGTCTGTCCATATCCCTTGCAATCTTTAGGTCGGTGATTTGAGCATAAATTTTGCGTGCTGGAAATTGAGGCCTGTCCCATCATTTTAGCGATCTCCTCTATCGGGATACCCGCTTCTAAAGTCAGGGTATTTTATACCCCTCGAAGAAAGGTGTATTTTATGGATATTTAACGAACTTCATTGTGTTTCGCTTATGGGCTGATTGATGGTTGAGTTACTTGCTTTTCCATTACCGGCTGCTTGTATTGGATTTTTCCCCGCCTTTTTCAAAATTCATTTTTTTTTCCGAATTTTGCAGGCTTTAATGTCATGATGTTCTTAGGATAGATTAATAGCAGTTTAACGTGAAAGAAACTAAGTATATTTTCGTTACGGGCGGAGTAGCTTCCTCCTTGGGAAAGGGAATTATTGCAGCATCCTTGGGCAAGTTGCTTCAGGCTCGAGGTTTTAAGGTTACGAATCAAAAGCTCGACCCTTATATCAATATTGATCCCGGAACGCTCAATCCTTACGAGCACGGTGAGTGCTACGTTACGGTAGACGGCCATGAGGCTGATTTGGATCTTGGGCATTACGAGCGCTTTTTGAACGTTGAAACCCATAAGGCGAATAATGTTACCACCGGTCGTATTTATCAAAATGTGATAAATAAAGAGCGGCGGGGCGATTTCTTAGGAAAAACCGTACAGGTGATACCGCATATTACCGATGAAATCAAGAGAAACATCAAATCGCTTGGAAGTAAATCCGAGTTTGATTTTGTTATCACCGAAATTGGAGGTACGGTGGGCGATATTGAATCCTTGCCTTATATCGAAAGTGTACGCCAACTGCGTTGGGAGCTTGGTAAGAACTGTCTGATCGTGCATCTTACTTACGTCCCTTATCTGGCTGCGGCAAAAGAATTGAAAACCAAACCAACGCAACACTCCGTAAAGATGCTGCAAGAGCAGGGAGTGCAGCCCGATGTTCTGGTGCTGCGAACCGAACATGATATTCCGCAGGAAATGCGGAAAAAAGTTGCCCTGTTTTGTAACGTCGATCAAAATGCTGTTATGCAATCGATAGATGTTCCTACCATATATCGTGTACCTTTGAACATGCAGCAGGAAAAACTCGATGAAGTTATCCTGACAAAAATGGGCTTTGACCTGAATAAAACTCCAAAAGCGGACATGAGTCGCTGGATTTCCTTTGTTGAAAAACTCGAGAATGCCAAAGAGAAGGTACACATCGGATTGGTGGGTAAGTACGTGCAACTCCCCGATGCTTACAAGTCAATAATCGAATCCCTCATTCAGGCTTGTGCTTACAACAACAGACAGTTGAAGCTCGAGTACATCCTTTCCGATAAACTGAATGATGATAATGTGCAAAAGAAGCTCTCTGCTTTAAATGGGATACTGATAGCGCCCGGCTTCGGACAGAGAGGTATGGATGGAAAATTGGTCGCCTTACGCTATGCCCGTGAAAACGATATTCCCTGTTTGGGTATTTGTATGGGTATGCAAAGCATGTCTATCGAATTTGCCCGAAATGTTTTGGGATATATCGATGCAAACAGCACCGAAATTGACCCAAGCAGCTCGCATAAAGTAGTTGATATCATGGATGAGCAAAAAAATATCCTTAATCTTGGAGGCAGCATGCGTTTGGGAGCCTATAAGTGCAAACTTAAAAAAGGCAGTAAAGCATATGCCATTTACGGGAAAGAGAATATCAGCGAACGCCACCGGCATCGTTTTGAATTTAACAACGAATACAGAAATGAATTCGAGAAACACGGGATGCTGTGCAGTGGTTATAACGAAGAGGCTAATTTAGTTGAGATTATAGAGCTGAAATCCCATAAATGGTACATTGGAGTGCAATTCCATCCGGAGTATAGCAGCACCGTCGTTCAGCCTCACCCGCTTTTTGTTGATTTTATAAAAGCAGCCATATCTTAAGAAAAGAAACAAGGAAATAATAAACATCGGAGAATATAATATACAGTAATGGATAAAAATACAATTATAGGATTTTCCCTTATAGCCCTTATTTTCGCTGGTTTTTCAATTCTCAATCGTCCTTCTCAGGAGGAAATCGAGCGTCAGAAAAAATACAACGATTCCGTAGCACTTGTTGAGCAACATGCTCGTAACCTTGCAGAAACGACAGACAGGGAAACCCAACTCAACGATGTTTTGGCATCAACTTCGTCGGATACCACGATGAATGCTGTATCGCAGGATGCATTCGGAGATTTTGCCGTCTCGGCCCTTGGTAAGGAAGAATTTTATACCCTTGAAAACAACCTGCTAAAATTAACCTTTACAAATAAGGGAGGGCGCCTCTACGGAGCCGAACTTAAGAACTTCAGAACCCATGATTCCTTGCCCTTGGTTTTATTCAATGGCGAAGAGAGTCAAATGGCTTTTACGCTTGTAACCAGTAACAATCGGGTTGTTTCCTCCGCCGATTTATACTTCGAAGCCATTGAATCCTCTAAAACGGCCGCAGATGGCAAACAGAAGCTTGGTTTTCGCTTGAAAACCTCGAAGGATGCCTATATTGATTTTATCTATACTCTTACTCCCAACGATTACATGCTCGGATTTGAGATTAAGGCCGAGAAGATGAATGAAATTATGCCCTTCGGAACCAACTCGCTCGAGATGCTTTGGAAGATGAAGGTTCGTCAACAGGAGAAAGGACGGCAGTTCGAAGCCCGTTATGCCCAAATGATGTATAAATTTGCAACGGGAGATGTGGAGAAGTTAAGCGAATCCAAAAACGATGCAGAACGTGTTCCTAACCGCCTGCATTGGATTGCCTTCAAAGATCAGTTCTTCAGTTCCGTATTTATTGCTGAGGAAGGTTTCGCTTCTGCTAACCTGAACAGTACGGTAGAGCCCGAAACAAGTTCTTATTTAAAGTCCTATGCTTCCGATATGACCGTGGCTTTCGATCCTCAAGGAGAGTCTCGCACGAATTTCCGCATGTACTTAGGGCCCAATCAGTATAAAATCCTTAATGACTACGACAAAGATTTGCCTTCGGACGAAAAACTTCAGCTTCGTAAGTTAGTGCCTCTGGGTTGGGGGATTTTTGGATGGCTAAACCGCTTTCTCATTATTCCGATATTTAACGTCTTAAGTTTGTTCATCGGCAACTTTGGGGTTATCATTTTATTGATGACTATTATTATCAAGCTCATCATCTTTCCCATGACCTATAAATCCTATATGTCAAGTGCTAAGATGCGTGTATTAAAACCCGAAATAGATGAAATAAATGCTCGGATACCCGCGGAGAAAGCAACGGAAAGACAAAAGGCTACTATGGAGCTCTACTCTAAAGTAGGGGTTAGTCCGATGAGCGGCTGTCTGCCCATGTTGCTGCAAATGCCTATTTTGATTGCCATGTTTAACTTTTTTCCTGCTTCCATCGAGCTACGTCAGGAAAATTTCCTTTGGGTAAAGGACTTATCTTCCTACGATGCCATATTCAGCTGGGATGTTTACATACCTCTTATTACACCTTATTTTGGCAATCACATCAGTCTGTTCTGCTTGTTGATGACGGCCGTTACACTGCTATATAACAAGCTCAACACAGCACTGCAACCAACAGCTGCGGATCAACCCGGTATGGGAATGATGAAGTGGATGATGTATCTTATGCCCATTATGTTCATGTTCATCTTCAATAATTATGCTGCCGGTCTTACTTATTACTATTTCCTATCGACCCTTTTCTCGATCGGACAAACTTACCTCTTCCGTGTAACAATTAATGAAGAGAAGCTTCGGGCTGAATTACACGCTAAGAAGAACAGTAAAACTGCTAAAAAGAAAAGCAGCTTTATGGAACGCCTTGAGAAAATGCAACGGGAGCAAGAAAAGGCTATGAGAAACAGAAAACGGTAGTAACCCAACACTTCAACATATTCTTGATTGCTTCATGGATTCTATTGCTTCTTTTGCAGCGCTGAGCGACCATCTCAAGAGTCTCAATTGTCGAAAACGTATTGTGGTTGCCAATGCTGTAGATTCCCATACGCTTGATGCCATTATACGGGCAGTTGAAATGGGCATTGCCGAGGCATACCTTATCGGCGATGTGGCGTCCATCGAATCCCCCCGTCTGTTCGAGAACCGTCCTTCTCCCCACATTCATGTCGTTGATGTACCGGACGTGCGTGATGCTGCAATCGAGTCCGTACGTATGGTCAGAAAAGGTGAAGCCGACGTCCTTATGAAAGGGCTGGTTAATACCGATGTTTTGCTCAAAGCTGTGTTGGATAAAAAAAACGGCCTACTGCCTCCCGGTAATATTCTTTCTTTTTGTGGAGCTTTGGAGATTCCCCGCTATCACAAGCTTTTATTTTTTTCCGATCCGGCAGTAATACCTTCCCCTTCGGTCGAGCAACGGATCATGATGATTAAATACAGTATTCGTACTGCTCAGAAATTCGGAATTACCCAGCCTAAGATTGCATTGATACATGCTACTGAGAAATCCAATCCTAAAATTCAGTATATGCAAGATTATGCTGAAATCATGAAAAAATGGCGAATGGGTGAATTTGGCGATGTGATTATAGATGGCCCTTTGGATATATTTCTGGCTGTTGATAAGGAGCGGGGAAGTATAAAAAATGTGGCAACACCTGTTTTGGGTGACTCGGACATATTAATTTTCCCAAGTTTTGAATCGGCAAATCCTTTTTACAAAGGATTGATGTGTTTTGCCGGAGCTGAGATGGGAGGTATTCTTCAGGGAACTTCTAAGCCGGTGGTG
Source organism: Porphyromonadaceae bacterium H1 (assembly GCA_001653155.1). GTDB lineage: Bacteria > Bacteroidota > Bacteroidia > Bacteroidales > Paludibacteraceae > H1. Next base: position 23,235 of record BDEJ01000047.1, on the reverse strand, counting down.
TTGACTTCGCGCAGTGAAAGTATCGACTCTAAATTTTACAGCATAGCAATGGCTTGTGCTTTGAGTTAAACCCAAATGTCCATAATTTTATCCTTTGCTAATCTTTATACAAAGGGAAGCTTAAGATGAAAGTAGTACCTTCATCTTCGTTATTGCGGAAGGCTATTTTTCCTTTCGAATTTTCTACAATTTTCTTCGAGATAGCTAATCCCAAGCCCATACCAGAACTTTTGGTTGTAAAGTTAGGAGTAAAGAGCTTAGCGGCAACTTCGGGAGATATGCCTATTCCGGTATCAGAAACCTTGATAATGACATTCTTTATCTTTTTCTCGATGCTTACGGTTATTTTTTTATGCTCTTGATCGATCAAAGATTGTTTCGCATTTTTGAATAAGTTGTTAAATACTTGTAATAATTCCTCTGGATTTCCTTCGATGAATATCCCACTTTGTTCACCGATATACACCGCTTCCATTTCCCTTTCGTTTGCAAAGAGAAGTTGAAATGCCGAATACAGCTTATAGGCTATGTCTATTCGCCTCAGCTGTACTTCTATCGGTTGGCGCGAGAAAGCAGAAAAGGATGTTGCTATGTAAGACAAACTGTCTATTTGCTCAATCAGTATCTTCGTTGCCTTGTCAAAATACTCATCAAAGCGCTCTTTGTTGTATTTCTTGCTGCGTTGGAGTTGCTGTATGGATAGCTTCATTGGTGTCAGAGGGTTGTTGATCTCATGAGCTACTTGCCGAGCCATTGTTTTCCAAGCCGACTCACGTTCGGATTTTGCTAACAAGGCGGCGCTTTTTTCCAATTTATCTACCGTTTGGTTGTATTGATCTACCAATCGCCTGATTTCATCGTTATATTTATAGCTTATTTTTTTGCTTTTTCGCCCGATACTCATCTCTTTCAATTCTTTCTCAAGCAAATTGAGCGGGGCGGATAACTGCTGTCCTAAAAAGAGCCATAAAGCCATTGATATTAGTATGATGATTATATAAATTTCCACGATGAATCGCAAGAAATTTTCGATTTCAGAGGTCATTTGATCCTCGTTGTAATAACGGTGGATTGATATGTAAGCTATCGGCAAATAATCCCCATTATAAAATCGGCTATACGAAGATAAAAAGCGTAAGTTTCCTATGCTTTCGTATAAAGTACTTTCTTTCAACTTCTCAAAAAAAGGAAGAGGAGATATGCGGTCGCTTGTTAATCTTTGTGTGAAAATAATCGGCTGAGAGCTTGCTATGAGGATACCTCTATTATCATATATGTGTATATCTGTCTGAAATGTATAGGATAGATCCTGTAGGCTCGCGTTTAGAGATTTACTTATGTTATCCTCCAGTTCCGTATTCCAGTAATAGATATCTTGTAAACTTTTTTGAATATAACTCCTTTTATTTTCTATGTTTCGTATCTCGATACTTTCATAGTGCTTTCGCAGAAAGTTCGATGAAATGAAGAATATACAAATAAAGCTGATGATGAATAGGCTGAAAGATACGTATTGAAATTTGGAAGATAAGCTTAATCTATACCATCTTTTCTTATTGGACGAAATAGGAAAAACCCATAAAAACATCCAACACAATGACACGTATATAAAAAAGATATACAACCAGTAAGTCATGTACTTCCTGAATGAATAATCTCGCAATTCGGTGATGATGTAAATAATATTTTCCTCCGTTCGATACACATAATGTGTTTTGTTCTGATAATCAAAAGAATACCATTTTTTTGCGTTTTGAGTTATCCATCCTGTATTATTCGGGTATCTGTTTTTTCCCGACCATCCAACCAGTTCATTATCAATATAAACGGCAGTTTCCACGTTTCTTAGTGCCGATGTTGTCGTTTCCTTGTCTATAAGCAAGTTGGCTATGCTATAGCTGCTAAAGCGTTTTTCTACTAAAAACTCAATGTATAGGTTAAGTGATTTATAACGAGATGGTTCCGGTATTGTGAAACGCCCGATATACAACAAATCCACAGAAATTGGCGGTAAAACATAAAAGTTGGTACTATCAAGGCGTTGCCCTATTTTGCTTATGAGTTCATCATAATCTTTTGAAGTACGGCATCCGGCACTTGTAGCACAAATTTTTATGTTATAATTGTTCTTGAAACCATTGAAATATGTCTCATTCAGATAAGTTTCAAGCTCTTTTTGCTTACTTTCTTTTAGTAAAGCCAATATGTTTTCATCTTGCTTGATTTCGTGATCAATAGCTTTGAAAAGAGTCTCTACAAATCCCGTGTTTTCAATAGCTTGATAGATGCTTGTATTTTCAATAAATGTTTTGTACTGTATTTCTCTTTTTTCTCGTTCATATATATATAAATTGATAACGATGATCAGGGTATATACGAACATATAAAAAGAAGTTCTTAGAATTACCGTTTGATTCCCTAAATATTTTATTCCTAAGAATAAAAATGTCCATAACATGAAGTAGGATAGGGAGAAAAGCAGACCGAAATTTATGGATAAAGCTGGTGCCGCCACATACAGAATGACTGAAAAGCAGAAATTGATCACAATAGCCTGTAGCTCGCTATTTACTGCTTTCGCTTTTTGTTTCATCTTGCCGTATATCTTTACATGCAGCAGCATGCCTCCAAGTACCCATGTTAGCAGTAAGAAATGTATCCAAATCGAATAATACGATTCGGGAAGGGCTACTATGCTTATCGGCAAAGTAGAGTGAAAAATGATGGAGTGAAAAAGATAGTAGGTAATGCAAAAATAAGCTACAAATAGTGTCTGAAGACATACTTCCTGGAATAAGGTTCTTTTTCTTCTGAATATCCTTACATATCGAAAAAATAGATTTGCAGAAGCTATTAAATAGAAGGAAAGAATACTAAGATGTGATAACGAAGACAGAAAATTACCGGAAGCATACAATTCGGAAGAAAACAGCCGACTGTTGAAAACTCCCTTCGGGATGTTAAATCTCAAGCAGAAGAGTAGGGCTATTCCCGATAGTAGGCTGATAAATAGGTAAAGTTTTAAACTTATTGTTTTAGACCGGGAAATAAATAGTGGAAAATTGGCGTAACAAAAGAAAAATATGATGAAGAAAATAAAGAAAGAAACAAAAGAAAGGTCCGCCCAAACTCGATTTGATCTCAAAGGTAAGTTTTCCGACAATGTAAATAAATAGCTCCCGTCTTCTGAAAATATTGCATTGCGGTCGCCGACGGCGTTATTTATTATTTTAACAACTCCATTGTAACTCGAAAAGTTGGGGTAGAAATCATTTTTTAATAATTTGCTTTCCAAAGAGTATTTGTGTTTTATCGGAATTACGGATACCAAGTCATATCCCTTCTCGTGTTCCCAATGTACGATGCACTCTGCGTTTAAAAAACTCATGTAACGGCTTTGCTTTATCAGAGGAAGCTGCTCTTCGCGTACATCGAGTTTGTTGCTGGACCAGAATATTAAGCTGTCGTTTTTAAAAATATAATAGCTGATATAACTCTTTGCTGAATGTAAATCACTCATTAGAGAGGCGAAGTTTATCTGCGTTGAAGCCACATGTTGCTTCATTTTTTTGAGATTCAACAACGACTTTCTTTCCTGACGATATACTTCTTCTTGAAAATGCTTAATGTCCAACCGGTCGTTTAGACTGGTGTTGTTAAGCCAGTCGAAAACTCCTCCTGAGACAAGGCATAGACATAAGATAGCAAGTGCAATCTTTCCTCGTTTTCCTATGTACAGAGTTTGAAAAAGGGTCGATCTGAGTTGTGACCGGTAGTGTTTATTCATGATGATAGGGCTCTCCTCGTAAAATTGTCATGGCTCGGTAGAGTTGCTCAATAAAAAAAACTCTCACCATTTGGTGTGAAAATGTCATTTTTGACAGGGAAAGTAAAGCGTTGGCTCTCTTGTACACTGTTTCCGAAAATCCGTAGGGGCCTCCTACTATGAATACCAGATTTTTTTGATTGGCGATTTGTTTTTTCTCTATAAATGAAGAAAACTCTTTGGATGTGAATGCCTTTCCTCTCTCATCGAGGAGTATTACCTCATCGTCGCTATGTAGATTCTTCATGACTAAGGCCCCTTCCTTTTCCTTTTGTTCCGCAATCGATATATTTTTTACCTTTTTCAATTCGGGGATAACGATGCTTTCAAGCGGAATGTAGAATTTTAGCCGATTCCTATAAATCTCTTCAAGCTGAATTAAATTAGGGTCATTCGTTTTGCCTATATATATAATCCTTATTTTCAATTCGTTGTATTTTGGCGCGTTATTTGTATTACATAGACTACTTCATTGCATCCTGCATGAATGAAATAAATGATGTAATTTTGCATCAAAATTAGTAATTATCTTTTATTCGAGGAATAGAAATATGATCCTCGAACTGAAATTATGGCAGAAAATCGAGAGAAGATGGAGCGCGTCTTTTTATTCTCTCCTTAATGTTAAAGTTTAAATAGGAAAATAATTAATTAAAAGTATACATGAGATCAGTTAAATTATTTTTTGTCGTTTTTGTTGTTTTAGCTCTGCATCCATTTGCTTCCGGGGCTTTAGGGCAGACGAATGCAGTCTCGCCCGAAATCATAGCCGCCTTGGATAAAGGGAATGCCGTTCAATTATCCAATTTTTTTAATGCTACGGTTGAGTTGGTTTTACCCGATAAAAGTGACATTTACAGTAAGCAGCAGGGAGCCTCGGTTGTTTCCGACTTTTTTAAAGAAAATCCTGTTACTCGTGGTTTTCAGGTGGTTCATAGCGGAACAAAGGATGCTTCAAGTTTTGTCATTGGAAACTTGAATACGAGCAATGCCGTATACAGGGTCTATGTTCTTGTTCGGGGAGCGGATGGTGCTAATATCCAACAACTAAGAATTGAGCGATGATTGAAAGCCGGGAAGATTACAAGAAGATGATTCCGTTATGGTTTTCCGAGGATATTGGTGATGGCGATCATACAACTTTAGCTTGTATTCCATCCGAGGAAATCGGGAAATCGCAGCTTCTTATTAAAGAAAAAGGTGTTGTAGCCGGTGTTGAGGTAGCTTGTGAAATTTTTCACGCTTTCGATCCCGATTTAAAAGTAAATCGCTACATTCAAGACGGTTCGGAGGTTAAACCCGGTGATGTCGTTTTCGATGTTGAAGGAAAGGTACAATCCTTACTCCAGACCGAAAGATTGATGTTGAACATCATGCAGCGTATGAGCGGTATAGCAACCCGTACCCGGGATTATGTAAAATTGCTTGAAGGAACCAAAACGAAGGTTTTGGATACCCGAAAGACAACACCAGGTTTGCGTTTGCTGGAAAAACAAGCGGTACGCATCGGAGGAGGGGTCAACCATCGAATCGGACTTTTCGACATGATTCTTTTAAAAGACAATCATGTCGATTTTGCAGGAGGCATACGGAATGCAATTTTACGTACACAAGACTACCTCAGAACAAAGAATAAAAACCTGAAGATCGAAATAGAAGTTCGTAATTTTGATGAACTCCTTCAGGTTCTGGATACGGGAGGAGTTGATCGTATTATGTTGGATAATTTCACGCCGGAGGATACGCGTAAGGCTGTCGATATGATAGGAGGGCGCTACGAAACAGAATCCTCCGGAGGCATTACCTTTGAAACCCTTAGGCAATACGCCGAATGTGGTGTGGATTATATCTCTGTCGGAGCTTTGACTCATTCTGTAGACAGTTTGGATATGAGTTTTAAAGCTGTATAGAGCTTACTTGGCTCCCTTACATTGAATCAGCCCAAAGAATCGCTGTGATTTTTTAGGGGCTGATTTTTATTTGTGTTATAACGAAAGGAATATACTGATGTTTGAGTTTATTGATACCTATCCTTGGCTATTGCCGTTTATGATTTTTTTCGGTCGTATATGCGATGTTACCTTGGGTACTTTGCGTATAATCTTTGTCTCTAAGGGGGAAAGATACAAAGCGCCGCTGGTTGGCTTTTTCGAGGTGTTTATTTGGATTGTAATTATATCTCAGGTTTTGGCTCGCGCCAATGATATTGTTGCTTATTTGGCTTATGCGGGAGGATATGCCAGCGGAACCTATGTCGGGATGTACATTGAACGCAGGATGGCGCTCGGCGTTGTTTTGATCCGTGTATTTACGAAGAAGAGCGGAAAGGAATTGGCTGTTTTGTTAAATTCCCGAGGGCATGGATCTACTTGCATGCAAGGAGAGGGAGCTTTGGGAAAGGTTGATGTAGTCGAAACAGTTGTGAGTAGAAAGTTGATGAGATTTGTAGAAGAGCTGATTTCTTCTTACGACCCCGAGGCTTTTTATATCGTCGAAGATATAAGGACCAAACAGCGTGGCATCTTTTCTAAAACACCCTCGTTTTTTGCATATCGCCGTCCGGGAAAATAACCCCCTTTTTGCCCTAAAAGGAGAAGGAACCTTTAACTTATATGACTCCCACGATATCCGAAATGTTATTGAACTTATTTCTGACTAAGTAATCTTCAATTCCATCGATGATTTTCGTGGAAATACATGGATCTATGAAGTTTGCTGTTCCTACTTGAACGGCAGTGGCTCCGGCAAGTATAAATTCAATAGCATCTTGAGCACTCATAATCCCTCCTAATCCTATGACGGGTATTTTTACCGCTTGGGATACTTGCCAAACCATTCGGAGAGCAACGGGTTTAACTGCCGGCCCCGAAAGTCCTCCTGTTACGGTTGATAAAATTGCTTTTCGTTTTTCTGCATCTACAGCCATTCCCAACAAGGTGTTGATAAGGGATACCGAATCTGCTCCCTCGTATTCAACGGCTTGGGCTATGTCGGATATGTTGCTCACATTGGGGGATAGCTTCACCATCAAGGAGCGATGGTATACTCTTCGGACGGCTTTTGTTACTTCGGCGGCCGAAGCGCAGCTCGTCCCAAATGCCATGCCCCCTTCCTTGACATTGGGACAGGAGATGTTTAATTCTATTCCCGGTATTTTCTCCAAATCGTTCAGCTTTTCGGCAGTCGCAACGTAATCTTCGATAGTAGAACCGGAGACATTTACAAAGAAATTCGTATCAATGTCTTTTATCTTGGGATATATTTCGCTTACAAAGTGGTCGACGCCTTTATTCTGCAGACCCACAGCATTTAACATACCGGATGAAGTTTCTGCCATACGGGGGTAGGGATTGCCCTGGCGCTCGCGAATGGTAGTTCCTTTCACTATAATACCCCCTATTCTCGATATGTCGATGAAATCAGAGTATTCTAAACCATAGCCAAAAGTTCCGGATGCTGTCATCACGGGATTCTTTAGCTCTACTCCGCCGATATTTACGCTTAATTTTACCATTTTAATCGTTTTGAATTAAAAACAGGGCCTTCGGTGCATACGCATAGATGTCCGTCAAGGCTGTCCGTAACACAGCATAAACAGGCGCCAATACCACAAGCCATTGTGTTTTCTAAAGAAACTTCGCAATAGACACCGGTTTCAGATGCATATTCAGCTAGCGCTTTCATCATAGGAGTAGGCCCGCAAGCGTAAATCATATCGAAACTCTTGCTTTTCAGAATCGAGTGTTGCGTAACATAGCCTTTTTCTCCATGAGAACCATCTTCGGTTGTGGTATAGACTGTTCCGTACTTTTCGAATTCGGTTAGCTGCAGCAAGTCTTTTTTACTGCGAGCTCCTAATAAGAAATTGCACTGATGATTGTTATTCTTTAAATAAGCCCCCAAAAAAAGAAGAGGGGCTATACCTACACCTCCGCCGATAAGTATGAGGCGGCTTTGAGGCACTGGATCGAGTGTGAATGTATTTCCAAGCGGGAGTAATAAGTTGACAGTAGCTCCGGGCGATAATTCCGACAGTTTTTGACTTCCTTTTCCTACTACCTGTATTAAAAGCCACAATTCATTTCGCTCTCTATCTACATAGTGGATGGAAACAGGCCGGCGTAGGAAAACCTCTTGCGAATTCTTAACTAAGACCTGGACAAATTGTCCGGGAAGCATGGGAGGCAGAGGCGAAGGAGAAGTAAGTTTAAGTAAAAAGTGTTTCTTGTCTAAGATGCTATTTTCTTTTAATTCCAGATCAAGGATAAACTTCTTCATGTCTTCTTGTTGGGGTATTATTTTAGCTACAGGTGTGCTTCTAATGCGTTTTTTAATGTTTTTGAAATACTTATTTTCTCAAATTCAGGAACTCTTTATTAAAGTAGGGATTTTAGAGATTCCAGATTATTTAGACTGCAAAAATAATGAAATATTTATTGCTTGCAGCAGTTCTGTCGCAGATTAATTATACGCTTTATTTCTGTAACTCCTCAAAAGTATTGTCGCTATAATAAACTATTATCTTGCTTATCGCTTTGGGAGGAGTTTGAAGAGGGAATACGTTTTCTCTCGTTGGCAGCTCCGCTGCTTTATGATCCGATGAATAAGGAGTTGTTTCTCGCATTGTCCGGATCTGATCTTGCTGAGTGTTGTTTATTTCCTCTTTTTGAGTCTGTTTTTGATCTGATATATAGCGAGTTGAATCATCAAAATCGAATAAGTTAAGCGTATGAGAATCGCTTCTTTTTCGGAACATGCTATCTTCCCCCAAAATAAGCCATGCAGGATTCAGGTTGGGATACTTTTTCAGAATTTTTTGCATGATGTCCAAACTCGCATTGTTTCGACCGCTTAAAACATGAGAGAGAGTTGAAGGATTTAGGTCAATCGATGCTGCGAATTGGCGTGCATTCATTTCAAAATGTTCCATTACTTTCTCAATTCTGCTTCTTTCCGTCATCAGGATTATTTTTTAGATGAATAATAGAGGAATTTTTTGATGACACAAAAGTAAACAAAAAAAACGACAAAAATAAATATACAAATGTGCTCTTGAATCGGACAAATGTATTTTCCGAGATGACATACATATATTCGGTAAAATGTCGGTTTCTACGACTCGGTTTCGTATTAATAATCTATATACAATGTAGTTATAAGCATTATTCAACCGGATCTCAGATGTATAAATCTCAGGTTTATATATTTGATTTTAATATTCTGATTATCAATAGTTTGTTGTATTATTTTTGTCTGTATTTACTATTGTAAACGCAGAAATGCGGTAGCTGTAAAGTACAGAATCATATTTTTAGTGTAAATGATTGGTTTTCATGTCTTTGTGGTTGATTTTTGAGGATACGGACAGATGTTCGGTAGAATTGTAAATTCACACATTTTCATCTGTATATCATGTTTATTATTTTACATGAAACTTAAGGTTACATTTGTGCTTTAAGGTGGATTTCCAAATGTAAATTATTTTGTATTTTACATTTCTATCAATGTTCGGATTGTAACATAAAAGAGGCCATCATCTCTCTTCAGGATGACGGCCTCTTTTATATAAAGAATAAGCGCTCGGCTTATGTCTTGTTTTTACTTATGGATGCACTCTACAAGACTCCTTGTGCCAGCATGGATTTGGCTACTTTCAAGAAGCCGGCCACATTAGCACCTTTCATATAGTTGATATAGGAACTGCCTTCTGTGCGTCCATATTTCACGCATTGTGCATGAATATTGCTCATTATTTGCTGCAGGCGGGTTTCTACTTCTTCTGCCGACCAGGATATATGCATGGCGTTTTGCGTCATTTCCAAACCGGAAGTGGCAACACCTCCTGCATTTACGGCTTTTCCGGGTCCATATATAATCTTCTTGGATAAGAATAAGTCGATGGCTTCAGGAGTACATCCCATATTGGATATTTCGGCTACGCAGAGTACGCCGTTGTTTATTAGGTTTTGAGCATCCTGCTCGTTTAGTTCGTTTTGCGTGGCACATGGTAGTGCAATGTCTACTTTTAGCTCCCAAGGACGACGATTCGGGATAAATTCGGCATCAAATTTTTCGGCATAAGGTGCTACCACATCATTACAACTGGCTCGGAGCTCAAGCATGTAGTCTATTTTTTCGCCGGATATTCCGTTTTTATCGTAAATATAACCGTCCGGGCCGGATATACTAACTACTTTGGCACCCATTTGGGTTGCTTTGGTTGCGGCTCCCCAAGCTACGTTTCCGAATCCGGAAATAGCAATAGTTTTTCCCTTGATATCGATGCCGGCGGTTTGGAGCATTTCCCTCACGAAGTACAAGCCACCAAAACCTGTAGCTTCGGGGCGGATAAGAGAGCCTCCGAATTCAAGGCTTTTTCCGGTAAGCACTCCGGTGTTTTCTTGGGCTAATTTGCGGTACATGCCATATAAATATCCGATTTCGCGTGCGCCGACTCCAATATCGCCGGCCGGAACGTCTGTGTCCGGACCTATGTGTCTCCACAATTCGAGCATGTAAGCCTGACAGAAACGCATAACTTCTGCATCGGATTTTCCTTTGGGATTGAAATCCGAGCCGCCTTTACCTCCTCCCATAGGTAGGGTTGTGAGGGCATTTTTAAATATTTGTTCGAATCCTAAGAATTTCAGGATGGATAAGTTGACCGAAGGGTGAAAGCGTAGTCCGCCTTTATATGGGCCAATTGCATTATTATATTGTACACGGTAACCTAAGTTTACATGTACTTCGCCCCGGTCGTCAACCCAAGGTACTTTGAAAGTAAAGATACGATCGGGTTCTACAAGGCGTTCGGCAATTTTGGCCTTTTCAAACTCAGGATGTTCATTGTAAACATCTGAAATTGTAGATAATACTTCTCGAACAGCTTGTAAATACTCATGTTCGCCGGGATGCTTGGCTTCTAAAGCCTGAATAAAACTGTCAATGTTCATACGTTTTGGTATTTTGTAAGATTAAAAGAAATGATGATGAATAAATATGAAAATAAATATTTATGTGTGCTTTTGTTGATTGTTTTTTCTTTCTTTATCTACCTTTAATAATAGTAATTTGCTGTGCAAGTTTATGCTTTTTATTTGTCATAATCAAATATTTTAATGTATTTTTACCTGCCTAATTGCTAGTATTTATTCTACGTTTTATAATTTTCTAATAAATAGATGTATAGATGCCTAACACTTCCAATGTAAAAAGATTTTACTTCAAGGATACTTCGTTTGCAAGCTTGATGAAACATCGGATTTATAACGTATTGTTGTATGCCAGTAAGTACGATGTGTTTGCTCTCGAAGAAGATGGTCGTATCGATGAACAGATTTTTAACGAATATACAGCGCTGAACTTGCGTTATCCTCCTCGTTTTACCTTGGTTTCGAGTGAAGAAGAGGCTAATGAGCAGTTGCAAGGCAGGCAGCAGTTCGATTTGATTATTTCCATGCCGAGTGGAGACAGTATTAATCCCTTCGAATGGGCCAAGCAGGTGAAAAAGATTTATAGTAACATTCCGATTGTTGTATTGACGCCTTTCTCTCATGCTGTTTCGAGCCGGATTTCCAACGAAGACTTAAGTGCTATAGATTACGTTTTCAGTTGGTTGGGAAACTCGGATATCCTTTTAGCTATCATCAAACTGATCGAGGATAGTATGAACGTCGAGGAGGACGTGAATTCCGTTGGAGTTCAGGTTATTATGTTCGTGGAGGATTCCATTCGTTTTTATTCCTCCATTGTACCTCATTTGTATAAGTTCGTTTTCAAGCAGTCACGCTCTTTTATGACCGAGGCGCTTAACGAACATGAGCAGATGTTGCGTATGCGGGGGCGTCCGAAGATCCTTTTGGCTCGTTCGTACGAGGAGGCTATGCGTATTTATCAAAAATACAAAAATAATATGCTGGGCGTGATAACGGATGTAAGTTACACACAAGGAGGGGTTAAAAATAAGTTAGCTGGTATCAATTTATGCCGGGAGATACGCAACTCGGACCGTTATATTCCCTTGATTATCGAATCGACCGACGTCGAAAACAAGATGCGCGCCGAAGAGCTGAATGCTTCGTTTTTGCACAAAAATTCCAAAGCTTTCTTATTGGAGCTTCGCGAACATATAACAAGTAAGTTCGGTTTCGGAGATTTGGTTTTTATGAATCCCGAAACGGGAGTAGAGGAGGCTCGCGTAGAGAATTTGAGAGGCCTGCAGAATTGTATTTTTGAGATTAGCGATAAAACCTTATTCTTTCACGTTTCCCGTAATAATATCTCCCGTTGGCTGTATTCACGAGCTATGTTTCCTCTGGCCGAATCTTTGAAAGATGATCAGGTGAGTGATGAGAGCGATGATTTGACCCAGGTACGTCAAGTGATATTCGACGCTATCGTCACTTATCGGAAAACGAAGAACCGAGGTATTGTTGCCGTTTTTCGTCGCGATCGCTTTGACCGTTATTCGAATTTCGCCCGGATTGGAGACGGTTCTTTGGGCGGAAAGGGGCGGGGATTGGCCTTTATAGATGCCATGATTAAGCGGAATGATGTTTTTGAGGATTTTGGTAATACGCACATAACTATTCCTCGTACGGTGGTGGTAGCCACTGATATATTTACCGAGTTTATGGAAATGAATCAGTTGTATTCCATTGCTTTGTCCGATATGGATGATGAAGCCGTCTTGCAGCACTTTCTCAAAGCTCGTTTACCGAAATCTCTCCTTGCAGACCTCCATGCCTTTTTGGCAACGGTGAGCGCCCCCTTGGCCGTGCGTTCTTCGAGTATGCTCGAGGATTCTCATTATCAGCCTTTTGCCGGTATTTATTCTACTTACATGGTGCCTTACGATGCGGCAAGTCGTACTTACATGCTGATGATGGTTACCGAGGCGATAAAGGCTGTGTATGCCTCAGTGTATTACCGTGCCAGTAAATCTTACATGTCGGCTACGCAAAATGTGATAGATGAAGAGAAAATGGCTGTAGTATTGCAGGAAACTTGTGGGATTGCTTACGGGAGTCGTTTTTATCCATCTTTTTCCGGAGTTGTACGTTCGCTAAACTACTATCCCATAGGAGCAGAAAAATCGGAAGACGGTATTGCAAACATAGCTATGGGCTTGGGAAAATATATTGTGGATGGTGGAAATACCTTGCGCTTCTCACCGGCATATCCCGGCAATGTACTGCAAACCAGTACGCTCGATATGGCTTTGCGTGAAACTCAGACTCAGTTCTATGCCCTTGATTTGGAGCAGAAAACCTTTATCCCTCAGACTGATGATGGCTTTAACTTGTTGAAAGTCCGAGTTCAGGATGCCGTAAAAGACGGATCTTTGCAGTATATTGCATCTACTTTTAACGCTTACGACCAGGCTATCTACGACAACATCCACGAAGAGGGCCGTAAAGTGCTGACTTTTGCCAATATCTTACAGCACAACGTATTTCCTCTTGCCGATATTCTGAAAACAATTTTGCATATAGCTCAAAGTGAAATGGGGCGGCCGGTCGAAATAGAGTTTGCGGTGAATCTGGATTATTCTCCTCGCAAGCAGCATAATTTTTACATGCTACAGATTCGCCCCATTGTCGATAGCAAGCAACTTGTTAATGAGGACATCGGGGCCATTGCCGGTGATGATACTATTATTTTTTGTAAAAATGCTTTGGGACACGGCATTACGAACGATTTATACGACTTGGTGTATGTAAAGCCCGAATCTTTTAATGCTTCTAAAAATCAGCTCATTATGTATGAGATAGAAAAGTTGAACCGGCAATTGGGTGATGAAAACAGGCATTATGTGTTGGTTGGGCCCGGACGCTGGGGCTCTTCCGATCCCTGGTTGGGAATTCCGGTAAAGTGGCCTCACATTAGTTTTGCCCGTGTGATTGTAGAGTCGGGGCTTTCGCAATACCGCATCGACCCCAGTCAGGGCACGCACTTCTTTCAGAATCTGACTTCCTTGGGGGTAGCTTATTTTACCATCAATCCTTTTTGTGGAGATGGGAGTTTCGATGTCGATTTTCTTAACGGCTTAGCTGCTGTTTACGAGTCGGAGTTCGTGCGGCATGTACGCTTCACAAATCCCATTGTTGTAAAGACGGATGGCAGGAAGAATTTAGGAGTGGTGATGAAACCGAATGAATCGAAGTGAGTTTTACTTCCTGCCCTGAGAGAATGGCTCGTGATTAACAAGAGAAAGCTGATAATCAAGAATTATCAGCTTTCTCTTTGTCGGGATGACTGGATTCGAACCAGCGACCACACGCCCCCCAGACGTGTACTCTAACCGGGCTGAGCTACATCCCGTTGCTTTGCGGCTGCAAAAGTAATCATTTTTTTTGTTTGACAAAAACCTTTTCTCTTTTTCTTATTTGTTTTTTCAGAAAGTCGACTTAGTACTTTTGAGGCGCTTCGCCTTGTAACACACGCAATCCACTCATGGCCAACGCTTCGAGTTCGTCCTCTCCCGGAAAAACGACTACAGGAGCCAGGAAAGAAACCATCGCTTCGATGCGTTGGGTTACCGCTTGATTGTGCGCTATTCCTCCGGTAAGAATGATGGCATCTGCTTTGTGCCCGAGTGCTACGGCCATACTCCCGATTTCTTTGGCTATGTTGTATACCATCGCTTCGATGACGAGAGAGGCCTTGCGGTCGCCGGCTTCCGATCTCGCAAGCGCTTCTTGTAGGTTGTTTGTTCCCAAGTGAGCTACCAAACCGCCCCGCCCAATGAGAAGTTTTTTCAGTTCGGATTCGGTATAAGTTCCGCTGAAGCACATCCTCAGCAAGGCTTCCGCATCAATGCTTCCTGCTCGTTCGGGCGAGAAAGGGCCGGCTCCACCGAGGGCTTGATTGGTATCTATAACTTTTCCAAATTGATGTGCGGAAACGGAAATGCCTCCTCCCAAGTGAGCGATAATCAGATTGAGCTTTTCGTAAGGACTGCCGCAAGTATCGGCGTATTTCCGAGCTACGGCTTTTTGGTTTAGGGCATGAAAAACGGAGCGCCGCGGCAATTGAGGCAGACCGCTTATGCGTGCTACTTCCTGCATCTCGTCAACGACTACGGGGTCGGCGATAAAGGCACGGCAAGCGCTTGAGGCGCTATCGGCGATGGATCGTGCGATGGGAGCTCCCAGGTTGCTGGCATGCTGACCGTAACGTCCTTCCTGAAGATCTTGCAGCATCTTGTCGTTTACCTCATAAACCCCCGAGGCAATCGGACGCAAGAGGCCTCCGCGTCCTACTACTGCCGACAATTCGCATATCGATACGCTATGGGCTTGTAGTTGCTGTATGATTAAGTCGCGTCGGAAAGGATACTGTTCATTTAAGGATGTAAAAGCTTTCAATTCGTCAGCCGTATGCGTAATGCTGAGCTCGAAAAGAGGCTTTCTGTCCTCGTAAACGGCTATTTTGGTAGATGTCGATCCGGGATTAAGGGCTAATATCCTGTGCATATTATTATGGTGTTTAATAGCTGCAAACTTACGCAAAAAAGCCGATTTGGCAACATGAGTATCTTTGTTGGACTGCAAAATTATTTGTATTTTTACCGGAAATTTAATCCAATTACTCACCTAATAAACACAATGTAAAAACATGAAAAAATGTATTTTTGCTTTTGCTGTGGCACTTGTAACTCTCTCGTGCGTTTCAAAAAATCCCTATGCCGAGAGTCCCAATACAATGGCCGATTATAAATTGATACCGCTTCCTCAACAACTGGAAGTGCGTAAGGGACGGATGTTGCTTACTGAGAATAGCTGCATCCTTACAGATGCTAAGTTGGCTAAGGAGGCAGCCTTCCTGAAAGAATATATCGAACTGGGAAGCGGATTGAGCTTGAATGTGCTTGAAACTGCTCCTGCTAAAACTCCTGCATGTATCGTACTGGAGCTCGACACTACCTTGACGGGTGAAGAGGCTTATCGCATCGACGCAGGCGTTGAACGCATCTCGGTGAGCGCGAGGACTGCTCAGGGAGTCTTCCTGGGCTTGCAAACCCTCCGACAAATGATTCTTGAAGTTGTAAACTCGGCAGGGAAAACGGACTATGTGATACCGGCAGCCCTTATCAACGATGCGCCTCGTTTTGCTTACCGGGGTATGCATTTGGATGTAGGACGGCACATGTTCCCATTGGATTTTATCAAGAAATACATCGATTTGTTAGCCTTGCATAAAATGAACCGCTTCCACTGGCACCTGACCGAAGATCAGGGTTGGCGCATCGAAATTAAGAAATATCCGAAATTGACGGAAGTGGGGGCTTGGCGCGCCGAAACGGCCATCCGTAAACACTTCCCGGATTCGGGGGGCGAAAATGCCGAATTCAAAGGCGACGGTAAGCGTTACGGTGGCTTTTACACACAGGACGAAGCTCGTGAAATCGTACAGTATGCTGCAGATCGACACATCATTGTGATACCGGAAATAGATATGCCCGGCCACATGCTGGCGGCATTGGCCTCCTATCCGGAATTGGGCAATGGAACCGGTCCTTACGAAGTGGGTAAATGGTGGGGAGTATTCAATCAAATCTTAGCCCCGAAAGAAGAAACTTTCCGTTTCCTCGAAGACGTTCTTACTGAAATTATGGATATTTTCCCCAGTGAGTACATTCACATCGGAGGCGACGAAGCTCCTAAAAAAGAATGGAAGGAATCGGCTCAGGCACAAGCTGTGATCAAACAACTGGGTCTGAAGGACGACATCGAAGCCAGCCCCGTGGATGGAAGAAAACACAGCAAGGAGGACAAACTCCAAAGCTATTTTATAAGCCGTATCGAAAAGTTTGTCAACAGCAAAGGGAGACAAATCATCGGATGGGATGAAATTCTCGAAGGAGGATTGGCGCCTAATGCTACCGTGATGAGCTGGCGCGGTACCGAAGGCGGTATTGCTGCCGCGAAGTTGGGACATAAAGCCATCATGACTCCCGGAGGATATTGCTATTTCGACCACTATCAGGACTCCATCGATGCTGCAACACAGGAACCTTACTTCAGTATTTGCTGTCTGACTACGGTAGAGCGTGTGTATTCCTACGATCCCGTACCGGCTGAGCTCAATCCCGAACAGGCCCAACTTATCTGGGGAGTTCAGGCCAACCTATGGACCGAATACATTCCCTTGACCGAGCAGGCCGAATACATGGCATTGCCCCGTATGACGGCCTTGAGCGAAGTGGCATGGACACCGGTCGAACTGAAAGATTACGAAGCATTTAAAATGCGTATTGCTTCCATGCGTGGCATTCTCGACAAAATGAATGTGAATTATGCCAAGCATATATTTGCCGGAGAAAACAATTAAACTATCGACTTCGATATACATACGGGAGGCTGTTTGAAAAAACAGCCTCCGTTTTTTATATTCAGTTGTAATTTTTTTTATACAAGAGTATTTTTCTTAAAAAAATACTGTATCTTTGGAATGTTATTTTCACGTTATACCTAAATTCTCAAGCCTTATGAAAAAGTTTTTCAAATTCTGGCTGCAAAAAAGCATGGTTTATGTACAAAACCCGAAAGCAGCGATTCCGATATATCTCAAAACAGCTAAGTTTTTATATCTGATGGTATTTATTGCTTGTGCAAGTTGCCGGGCAGAGCATGTTGAGGAAACAATGAAAAGCAGGCTTATGGGGATCTGGATCGAAGTAGAGCCATGCAAAGGATGTTCTGAGCTGCACTTTGGAGACAACAGCATAGCACAGAAACACAAATTCAATCCCGAAGAATTGTTGGCATCCTACAAAATAGTCGGAAAGGATTCGATAGAAGTTACCAGACTCTGGGATATAGAAGCAAACAAAAAAGTCACCCGTCACCAAATCCGTTTTTTATCCTCCGACAGCATAGTCATAAAGGCTTTCAGTCCTGTTGATTATGGTATTACCGGTTTTGAGGATATTAAAATGATTCGAGTTAAATAGTCTAACAAATATAATGAGGATAAGAATTTACAATTAAATCTTTCCTATTATCTTTATCTGAATACAAAATTTTATGAAAGAAGAAGTCTTGAAAGATATTTGCTGTCGTGTGTGTAAAAATGTGGACAAAGGCACATTTAAAAAGAAATTCCGAAAAGAAAACGCGGATATTGTTCAATGTCAAAAATGTGGTTTTGTATTTATTCCTCCCTTTTATCGCTCCCAAATCAATTACGTTGAGTATAAAAATGAGGACTCTTTACGAGCTGTTATAGCAGGAAACGATTGGTTGAAGATTCAACGACATAAATTACGCTATTCGCTCATACGGAAATATTGTAAAAGAGGTAAACTCTTTGATTTGGGGGTCGGATGGGGGCATTTTCTACATACTGGTCGTCTTTTGGGGTACGAGGTAGAAGGAATTGAAATGGCAAAGATGCCTTTTAGTTACGCAAAAGAGCATTTGAAACTACCGGTAGAATGCATCGATTTTTTTGATTACAAACCGAAAGAAAATTATTATGATATAATCACGATGTGGGATGTGCTGGAGCATATCGACAGATGCGACGAAGCTGTCGAAAAATGTCATTCAATGTTGAAAGAAGGGGGATACCTCATTTTTCAGGTACCTCAAATAGATAGCTACATAGCTAAAAAACAAGAGGAAAAATGGCAGGCTATGGGCTTGGATCACGTGAATTACCTATCTAAAGATACGGCAAAGACTCTTTTAGAAACACGAGGCTTTAAGGTAAAAAGGATAAAAAGTTCCATAGAAATAAAACTTTTTCTAATGTATTCGTTTTACGATAGGAAAAGAAATAAAGAAGCAATAAAGCAAACTGCAGCGACAAGAATATTTTAATAAAACTACGAAACGCCCGAAATGGCAGTTAAGACTCATTGTATTAGGGCATAATTTTCTTTATAGACTGTTGTCCTTTCTGGAAATTGGCGATGAGATGATTGTAATTGCACAAAAAGTCTAAGTTTTTATGCACTTCTAAACAACATGTTGAGAGGAGGATTGGACTTGATGATCAACGGTCGAATCCTCCTCGTTTTATCTCCCGCAGGCTCTCGGTTCAGCTTCGACTGCAGGGCCGCCTTCGGAAACGAGGACATAGGCCCAGTACTGCCCTGTGGGTCGAGGCGGGCAGAGTGGGAGGTAGCCGGATACGATTTTTCCCTCCGAGAGGCAGCGTGGATAGCGCTTTTCGTAGCTTCGATGCTGCTCCATGAGCATAGCCCCGGACTTCAGATATTCGATTCTGAAGCATCCTTGCGAGCCCGCTGCTATGTATTTTTCCAGACCGAGCGCCAGAATTCCCATATTGGAGCGGAGGTTAAGCTCCACACAGGGGTGAAGCCGAAGTTCCCCCTCATCTTCATACAGCATCATATCCACCCCGAAGAATCCTTTGTACAGGGATGGTAATTCTTTGTTAGCTTCTCGAATCAGGACATCTTTCGTTTTTTCCAGTAATTGCTTTAGTTGGGCCGTCCGGATTATTTCCTGTTCTATGTTTTTTTGCGTCGCAATGCGGTTAGCCCGGTAGGCTCCCCGTTGGTCGGTTTCGAAGAGGGAGTAGCCAAGGAAACTGCAAGCTCCATCCCGACACATGAATTCCATGGCGAAGTCCAACTTTTTCCGGCGGACATATTCCAAAGCCACCGTTTCCTGTTTGTTGATAATGCCTTGCAGTATCTGTCTTTCGCTGCGTGTTAAGGATTCCTTGGGGAGCCAGAGCAAGCCGCGTCCCGAAGAGGAATAGGGCGCTTTGGCGAGAAAAAGAGCCTCTTTCTCCTCCTCCAGCAGCTGCTCCACCTCGTTTAGCGACCCGAAGAAGCGCGGAAGGAGCTGCGGATTTATCTCCGGTATGCTCTGACATATTTGCGATAGCCATTCCGATGCTTTTTTCCGGTGACAGAAAAGCGCCAAAGCCGGATTCCATTCCGGCAAAGTCAGTTTTAAGCCATCTGTTTCTTCCCGCATCTCAAAGCGCCGGATGGCTTCAGGCGATATTCCCCAAAGCTGCAACTCACTTCCCGATAAAAGCTCTTTGTAAGATGCGATGTTGGTCGAGTTTACGGCGCTTACCTTCAATTGGAAACTTGTTGTAAGCTCCTGTTCAAAAGCTGCCGGCAAGAGTTCTTCGACCCATACGAAGTCGCCATCGGCGGCATACCAGGCCGGCAGGAAAGACAGATCGCGTTGCAGTTGCAACACGTTTTTAGGCGGCGTGTAGTAGGGGCTCCCGCAGAGGACGGCCGCTTCGTGCCCGGGATTAAAGTAATGAAGCATAAACCGGTCTCAGATGTCCGTTTGAACTGTGATTTCTATGATCTCTTCCGTCCGGTCGCTTATCTTGAAACGCTCATCAAGTCGATGCCCGACAACCCATACGATATTTTCCTGTGAAACAAGAACCTGCGTCTCATCTTTTTCGGGCCGACTCAGCTTTATGTCGGTCAGGAAATCGCTGAGCTTCTTTTTTTGCTTCATCCCGATGGGATAAAAAAAGTCGCCGGCCTGCCAGGGTCTTAGCTTCAGCGGGAATTGCAGTTTAGAAGCATCGATGTGCACACGGTGACTTTCTCTTGAGAATAGAAAATCCTCCGTCCGCTTGATGCGTTTGATTTGCAAGTTCGGACTTCCACAAACGCTGTGCTCCGATTCGTCAATCCATCTGCTTTCCGTTTTACCGGATGGCTCATCGATTATAAGTTGCGAACGGTCTTTTGTCAGCCGGTAGCCTGTTGTTGAAAAAAACTGCTTGCCCGTTTCCTTATCAATACTTGCCGCTATCTTCGCTACAGTTGCCGGATTGAAGCCATAGGGATGAAGCAACTCGTACAATACCGTAGGGATAGCCTTTTGCTGTTTCAGCAAGGCGATGTCTATTTTCAAAAGTCTGTTTTCCTCCGTGCAGATTTTCTTTTTTATTTGCTCAATGGCCTCTGCGTATAGGGCATAGGCTCCCCGGAAATATGCTATCGATTGTTGAAAAGTTTCTCCAAGCGAAGGATTGATTTCCTGCATTAAAGGAATGACTGAATTTCTGAGCTTGTTGCGCTGATAGTCGCATGTCAGGTTGCTCGAATCGACAACGAAGTTCAGATTATGCTCTTTGAGATAATGCAGTATTTCCTGCCGGCTACAGCTCAACAGCGGGCGAACGATCTTTTTGTTTCGCGGAGGGATGCCTGTGAGTCCTTTCAGGCCGCTTCCTCTGACGAGGTGCATCAGCAGTGTTTCCGCATTGTCATCCGCGTGATGTCCTACGGCGATGGCTGCTGCCTGCTCTTTTTCGGCCAACTGTTCAAACCAGGCATATCGAAGCTCTCTTGCTGCCATTTCTATGGATATTCCACGATTTTTTGAATATTCAATTGTTTTAAAATCAGTATGATATGTTTTTACGTTTAGCGAAAGGCAGAAGTTGCGAACGAACTGTTCGTCTCTCTCGGACTCCTCTCTTCGCAAATTGAAATTGCAATGAGCTGCTATGCAGCGGTAGCCTAAGGCAAGCAGGATATGCAAGAGGGCAACTGAATCCGCACCACCGCTGATAGCCACAATTACTTTTGCACCGGGGGATAAAAGTTCTTCCTTATTGATGTATAATTCTACTTTTTCGTGTAGTTTACTTGCTTTTTTAGCGTATCTTTGCATGTTCATCCGTATAGTTTTCTGCTTTTGCAAAAGTAAGGTAAAAATCCCGAACGCATATACTTGAATCCCGATTATGTTACTTGTGATCCTGTCGAGTCAATTTTTGAATAGAAAAAAATAGGAGAGGGGAGAGTTTATTAACAAGAAAGAGCTGAATATATGAATACAGCACAGAGAATAGCATCACTTCGTAGCAGCATTCCTCCTCATGTTCAGTTGGTTTGTGTCTCGAAATTCCAATCCGAGGAGCTTATAATGGAGGCCTACCAGTCGGGCGAGCGGCATTTTGGGGAGAGCCGGGTTCAGGAACTGTGTCGTAAGTACGAGTCGCTTCCTAAGGACATAAAATGGCATTTCATTGGTCATTTGCAGAGTAATAAGATAAAATATATACTTCCTTTCGTTCACTTGATACATGCTGTTGATAGCGAGCGCTTGTTGCTTGCGATCGATGACCAGGGAAGAAAGCTGGGGCGCTGTGTCGATTGTTTGCTTCAGCTGCATATTGCACAGGAAACGAGCAAATTTGGCTTCACTCAGGAGGAAGTACTTGCCCTGTTTGCTGAAAATAAGATATTTGTAATGGAAAATCTGCGAATAAGGGGATTGATGGGAATGGCCACATTAACGGAAGACATCGGGCAGATACGTGAAGAAATGCGAGCTTTGAAGCAATTTTTTGATACGCTAAAATCGGAGTATTTCAAGGATAAGAATTATTTTTCGGAACTTTCTATGGGGATGTCGGATGACTATCCGATAGCCTTAGAAGAAGGAGCCACAATAATCCGAATCGGCAGCTCCATATTCGGAGAGCGGCAATACTGAGACAATACCTCAAATTTTTACTCTGCTATATTTGAAAAACAACTAAAAATCTAAGAACCATGCTTTTAGGAATTATGGGTGCTATGCCCGAAGAAGTCGATCAAGTGATTGCCTGTATTGAGGATAAGGAAATTGTGGAACGGGGCGGCCGCTTGTATTATCGAGGCAATTTGTACGGGCAGCCGGTTGTTGCCGTTTTTTCCCGCTGGGGCAAGGTGGCTGCGGCTACAACGGCCAGCAATCTTATTCTGGAATTTGCTGTAGATAAGATCGTTTTTACCGGAGTGGCCGGCGCTATTTCTCCAGAATTGAATGTTGGAGATATTGTCATCGGACAGCGTTTTTTTCAGCATGATATGGATGCCAGACCCTTAATGAGGCGTTTTGAAATCCCTTTGACCGGAAAAACGTCCTTTGAGACTTCGGAGCAAAATATCCTTGATATGTCGCAGGCAATACATAACTTTCTGAGAAACAACAAAGAATTTCGAAAAGCCTTAGCCGAATACGATATCAAAAACTTGAAGATGCTTATCGGTGACATTGCCAGCGGTGATCTTTTTGTGTCCAAAAAGGAAGATAAAATCTCGCTCAGTCGCCATTTACCTTCGGTTGTTTGTGTTGAGATGGAAGGCGCTGCTGTAGCCCAAGTTTGTGACGACTATCACATTCCTCTGGTAGTTGTGAGAATCATTTCGGATGCTGCCGATGAAAATGCCCATAATGCGGCTGTCGGTTTTTTGCAAAAATACGCCGGTGCCTATTCCTTGTCTATTTTGCGCGAATACATCAGTCTTATTTTAGATAAATAGATTTTTCTTATAATTTATATTACAAGAAGAATTTTAACAAAAAAAAACAAAAGACAAAGAAAAACCCTATAAATATATTTTACATAAAAAGAAAAGATCAAATAATAGAAACCCTAAAACCAGTTAACTG
>BDEJ01000046.1 GCA_001653155.1 Porphyromonadaceae bacterium H1 | reverse complement strand
AAGAAAAGATCAAATAATAGAAACCCTAAAACCAGTTAACTGTAAAGGAAGAGAAATATTAGAAAAATCAAAAGAATCAACAACAACAGGACAAAAAGACAAAAACTGAGCCAAATCAAAAAACGAAGAAAAAGAAAAAGACCCAAGAACTTTACAAGTTGGAGACATAAGTGAAGAATGATCCCCAGCAAAGCCCAACAACAAAAACAAATCACATTTTCCCAAATTAGAAAAAGAATCAGAAAAGAAATCAATCTTTAAAGACTCAGGAGAAACCCCCAAGAGACGAGCAAAAGAGAGGCGATATTGACCAAGTAAAAAATCTGTCATACTTTTTTATTTTTAGGTTTAACAAAAAGTTTCAACAACTCAACAATAAGAGCAAGCAGCTGAATTAAATGCTGCCAAGTAAAAGTTAAAAAACGCATATTATTTCTTTTTATTTACAAAATAATTAAACAAAAAACGAACGACAATAGTAACAAATATTTGAATAAAAGCTATCAAAAGACTCTGAAAAAAATCAACAGTAAAAAGCTTATCAATAATTACTATATTTGCAGAACAACTCAACAAATACTCATTTAAATTATTCACTTTATCAAATTTATAAAAAGAAAGACAATGAAAAAAACATTTACATTATTATTGCTAACAACATGCCTTTTAAGTTGCAAAGACCTATTTGAAAACAAAAATCTAAAAGGAAGAAGCTATTCAAACGAAACTTATTTTCAAAACATCAACTCAACATTAACCATAGAATTCACAACAAAAGAAGAAGCTTTATTTAAACTAATAACCCCGAACAATATAGAAACAACATCAAGAGGAAAATACTACTATTGGCCCAACAACAACGAAATAAGAATAAACATTACTATAAACGATATTAAGAACTCTTACAAAGGAACAATAACAGAACACAAACTTTCACTAACAGAAGAAAGCACAAAAGAGAAAATAATACTTACAAGAGACTAAGAGTAAAAAAAAGAGGCTAAAAACCTCTTTTTTTTTACTCTTAACATCAACCAATCAAACAAGTATTCCAGCTCTCTGGAACAAGATTCTAAATCTCAAGAGCAAAGCTCCAGCCGGATTAAGCTCTTTATTAAGCCACTCAGACAAATTCAAAGGATTACCTAAAAAACCAGTACCCGCAAACCAGAAATAACGCCTTTTACCAAACGCAGAATAAACAGCCCGAACATTATCAGATGAAGTTCCTTCCAACAAAGTACATATATCAGTCAAGACTTTCTCATCAGTTCCTACACGATTCATAGAATTAAAAAGACTATCAGCAATACTTTTACTATAAACAGCAGTCCAAACAGGAGAAGAAACGTTATTTTCATAATCAAAAGCTTTAGGAATATCAAAACCTAAGAAACGTTTGAAAAAAGAAAAAAAACGAACAAAAACGAACAATAACAAAGAAACAACAAACAAATAAATCCAAACAGATTTAATCATTCTCATAACAAAAAAACTAAATACTATTCCAAGCAGAAAGCAACTCAAGAGAAGAAGGAGTATAATTACTCTCAAAAACAGCCATCGAACTAACAAGCTTCGAAATAGTAGAATAATCGAAACTCAGAGCAGCAGTAGGAGCAACACCAACAAAAGAACTCACATACCGGATATAATTAGCATTATTATAATTACCATCTGAAACAGGAGCCCAAGACCCAACAATAGAAGAAACAGTATTAATATTACGCTTATTAATATAAGTACGCAAATTAATCATAGCAGCCCGCAAACCATTCTCAACAGAATCAAACTGACAAAAATTTTTACCATCAACACCAACCAAACCACGCCAGCGATTTAAAACAGAATGTCTCAAATTAAGAGGATTATTATTCAAATAGCCGCGGGCATTCTTATTACCAACATGCCCACGACCTAATTTTTTTACTTCCATCTCAACTTCTTTTTTTTTGAAGCAAAAAAAGCAACAACAGCAACAACAGCCACTCCAAGACCGACATAAAAGGCTTTTTTATTAGCCAAATAAAACGCCTTAATCTTATCAAAAACTTTCATAAACTTTCATTTTTTACTTTTAGAAATAACATCAGAAACAACCTTAGAAATATAATTGGGATCAGAAAAATCCTGTATCACATCCTTAACAATTTGCTTCCTTACAACATCATAAAAAAAACGATAAAAGACCAAAACGAGGAAACAAAGGACTAAAAGAAAAAAAAACAAAGCCCCCCAAAAAGAATCAACAGAATATTTCATATCCAACTAAAAAAAAAAGTATTTCTTCTCTAATCAACAGCAGAACGCTCAGATTTCTTAAGTTCATTAGTAAATGTTTCCAATGCAGACAAAAGAGCTTTAACAACACGAACAACATCCTGAATTTTATCAAGACTTTTCAAAACAAGATCAACAATTTTCATTTTTATTTATTTTAAAAAATTAGAAAAAGAAGAAAAATTAACGAGAATATTCACGCCTCAAATGCTGTCCAAAGTAACCACCATTAGGAGCCGAAGGATTAGCAATCAAATTATAATCCTTGATATACAAGCGCTCCCTTTGAACATCATAAAGACCGGAACAAAAAACCTTCTGAAAAGTACTTTTATTAGTAATAACAACCAATAAAGTACGCCAAGTTTTACCGCTCTTACTTTTAAAATCCTTAGATTTTTTAGTTTCAGAAGCAGTAAAAGAGAAAAAAGAACCACGAGATAAACGCCAACCATAGAGAAACACACGACCACCATCCGCACGCTTTATAGAACAACCAGAACGCTTCCTAAAAGACCGCATCCCACCACTATAAGAACCGCCACCACGATAATAAGAACTATTACCGCCACGATCAGACCCCGAAACAAAACCACGATTATAATAACCAGCCATAAAAAATTATTTTTTTATCAATAAATATAAAGAACAAAAGACAAAAACAAAAAACAGAGAAACCCGAAAACGAGAATCGTAAAAAAAAGCAAACGCCCCCTTATTATTATACAAAGATTGTTTCCGTGACTCTAAAAACATTGCCCGAAGTTGATCCCCTCTAAAACCCAAATCAAAAAAAGGTTTAGCCTCATAATATTCAGATTCGGAAGACGGAACAAACCCAAAATCACGAATAAACTCCGCTTCAACAAAGGAGCGATGTTTTTCCCTAACATCAGCAAGTTCTCCACCACGCAAACCACCTATACGAGACCTATATTCAGAACTATAAGGAATAGAAGACATCAACGACGACGAATAAGAAAAATAAAAACCAAAGGCAAAAGAGGCAACAAAAACCAATAATTAGAAAACCCGGAAACTACAGAATTGCCCAAAGAACCAAAAGAACCAGGAAAAACAAGGCCTTTAGACTCAGAAGAACGAGAAGTAGCATCAGGACCAACAGAAGTATTCCCAAGAGGTTTATAATCAGGATTAGGAATAAACCTACTGCCACTTAAATAAGTCCCAGAAGAACGAGAACTAAAAGTACCTTCAGAAAATTCAAGTTTTCCTTTCTTTTCAACAACAGAAGAACCCTCAACAACATTAACACGAGACTGACGACTGCGAGAGGCGCTAACAGAAGACAAACGAGACGACCGGGGAGAAATCATTTTTTAAACAAATAAACAAACAGACCTGCAATAAAAACCAACGGAACCCACCAAAACAAAGACAAATCAAAATTCTTTTGAGGAACCTGAGGAATAGCAGGAGGCTGAGGATACTGAGGAGCCGAACTACCAGAAAGAGCATTACCAACCCCCGACAATATACCTCCAATCAAAGCCCCCAAATCAAAACCACCAACACGAGAAGCACCCAAAGCTGCCAAAGAAGAAGCTGCCAAAGCCATAATATAAATAAAACAAACAGTTAACGTTTCAAATAAATAGTAGCGGAACTCATATTTCGAAGAAGACTATCTACCTCACCACCCTTAAGACTCAAAGAGCCGTCAAGGTTAACAGTTGTCCCCAAAGAATTAGGAACAAGCTTAGACTGAAGAATATCAGACACAGAAACTTCCTTATAATCAAGAGTAAAAAACTCATAAGATTTAGAAGCATCCGCATCCCGAATAATTTCGACATTAACAGCCCCATTCAAGGGAACAACAGAACCACCAAAAGAAGAACGAGAAAAAAGAGGGATAGAGGCTTTCACAGCAGAATTACTAGAACCAGAAACCTCAATAAAAGAATCATTTGCAAAACGATCAAGAAAAGAAACTTCCTCAGGAGTAAACCGAGACACTAAACCATTAGGATAAGTCATTTGAAGCTCAGTATAACCAGCGCCAAGAAAAAGAAAATCAACCCCCTTAGTATAAAAGACCTCACGAGCAACCCCCGCAGGAATATTCAGTTTATTATAAGAACACTGAACAGAAGAGAAAGAATTGCTTTCAAGAGCAAAAATATCCAAAGAAGTTAAACCTGCGGAAAGACCGGAAAGCTGAATATCAAGAAATTTATCACTATTTAGTTCCAAATTACCAGAAAGAGCCAAACGAACAGGAACATTAAGAACAAAAATAGCATTTTTTCTATTAGAAGAATCCCCCGAAATAGGCAAAAAATAAAGCTCACCAGGGCAAACACCCTCGCCAAAAGTAGAAACTTGTCCTAAATCAAAAAGAGGCAAAGACGGAATAACAGAAGAAACCGCCCCAGTTTTATTATCCTGTAAATCAATCCTTAACTTAGGATTACACTTAGAGACAGCCCCAACAACATCAAATTCAGCATGTTGTTCAAGACGCTCATTAATAACAAAGCGAAAAATCAAAGAAGAACAAGAACGAGTACAAAGAACACCCGAAACAGATCCAGCAGGATTAGCAATTTTTTTAACAAGCATATTAAAGATATATTTAAAAAGAAAACAATACAAACTAAAAACGAAACAAAAAAACAACAATTAGAACAAACACTTGCCGATTATTGCCGATTATTGCCGATTATTGCCGATTATTGCCGATTATTGCCGATTATTGCCGATTATTAAAGATTACAACTAAACAGAGCTAAACAACACAAAAAAAAAGACAAAAGAAAATAAGTCTTTAAAGGTGTAAACAAAGAGATAGAAAAAAAGCGAGTAAAGGAAAATAAGTCTTTAAAGGTGTAAACAAAGAGATAGAAAAAAAGCGAGTAAAGGAAAAATCTAACCCGCTTTTTTCTTATCAATAAGAATCAATAAATTCTCTACACTGATCAGGAGTAAAACACTCAGTTTTAGGATAACGAAAAAGAACAGGCAGTGCCATTTCCTGAGGAGGAAACAAAAAAAAGATACAACCCAAAGAATCAAAAGCGCAATACCAACCCTTATAAGAAAAACTTCGATACATAAAAAAAACTACTTTTAAAAAAAACAAATACTTAATCTACCTCAGAAAGTGAATCTATAAAAAAATCAATGAACTCTATACACCTCTCAGAAGTCACAAAGACAGCATCAGGAGAACGAGAAAAAAGGGGGAGCTCCAATTGTAAAGGTGAAAACACAAAAAACAAACATGCAAGATCAGAAAAACAACAATACCAATCCCGATAATAAAAAGATTCAGACATAACACACAAAAAAAAAGAACAAACAAACTACATTTTCAAAAGAAACAAAACCTCATCAACTGTTAACCCCTCATATTTAGCTAAGTGAATAACAGAAGGCCTCTTACCCTTAAGATTAAAATAATCACAAAGCTCTTTAGAACGAGCCTGAGCAGTCCTAACACAACAACCATAAAAAACAGATAAATCTTTGACGGACAAAAAACGATTAACAGGAACTTTGGAAATCATAGACATGAGATAAAGATTTTAATTGAGAAATAAACAAACGCGTTTTTTTATCATAAACATTAAAATAAAGAATATTAGAAGAAATTCGATTTTGACAATATTTCCAAAGACCGTACAAATTAGAAACAGTACGATATTTAACAGGAGAACGATCAGAAAAAAATATAATACAAGAATAAAGACGTTTAGCCATAAAAAAAACACTTTTAGAGTGAATAATAAAAAGCACCCTCAAGGGGAAAAAGAGGAGTAGGAGAGAAACGAAAACGAATATACCTAACAAAGTCCTCAAAAATACGCTTACAACAATCCTTCAATTGTTGAAAAGTATGCAAAATAGTAATAAAACGCTCATTATCATCAAAAACAACAACATCACTCAAACATAACTTTTTAACATCATCCTCATAATCCCCCTCACAACAAACAACACACCTCCGAGCCTTAGAGACAGTTTGAGAGCATTGCCAAATACGCCCGCTTATCGTATACAATTCATCAATAACAACAGGAGAACAATTATACTCAGAACACAAAGAAGTCGCATATTTAATTCTTTCCGAATCAGATTCAACAACCCCTTTAGACATATACTTGCAAATATAAGAAGCAACATTCTTAACACTCGAAAGTCTATGAACATCAGTAGAATTAGGATTCATCCACGAAGAAAGAACCCCTTCTTGATAAGCTTTCTTATATTTCAAAAGAACACTATCAGAAAACGCCCGAGATTCAGACTTTCTTAACTCAATATAATCAGACTCAGACATTTTTTTCATTTTAGAAGCATAACGATCAACAAAGCCAAACTTATTTTGTATAGTATTCCATTTAGATCGAACCCATTGATAAGGAACAAAGCGATCTACCAAAATATGAAAATGAATAGAACCATTCAATTGCTTCTCTGCAACCCAAACGAAATTCTTAACTCCCTGAGTTTCCTTCAGCTCAGTAAGAAACTGGTTAAGACAAGATTTTTTAATTTGCTTATCAGTAGCAAACCAATCAATAGAAGAAAAATGAATCTTTTTCACCTGAGAACTAGCAAGAGTAAGAGTAATAAAAGAAATTTTATCCTTACCCTTACCATCCAAAAGAATATTTTCATCAACGCCAACCAAAAGAGCATTAATAGACTTTCTTAAATTCCGCGCAGCTTTCACAGATAAACCGCCAGAATGTTTTTGAAAAATAGGGGGCTTCGAATCAACATCCCTAC
Source organism: Porphyromonadaceae bacterium H1 (assembly GCA_001653155.1). Lineage (GTDB taxonomy): Bacteria > Bacteroidota > Bacteroidia > Bacteroidales > Paludibacteraceae > H1. The sequence goes on along the minus strand of BDEJ01000046.1, from coordinate 33,115 downwards.
CTAACTCATCCTTAACTTTAGGAACAACAAAAGCAAATTTTTGCTTATCAAAAGTTCTTGAAAAAAAAGTTGTTGAAGTGGCAGATAAAGAAGCGAACTTAACACGATAAAAACGAGAATTCACATCAAAATAATCAATCTTCATTTTATAAAAAAATTTGAATTGTGGGACATAAGACAAGCCAAAGCATAAAGGTCAACGCAGGAAGAATCAACAGATTACAGAGAAACAAGCGTAAACCCTCAAAAATCAAACAAATCGATAAACAGGAATATAATTACCCGTAAGCGACATATTAGCAGATATATTAGAAAGAACATCAGGAGTAACAGCAAAAAGAGACAAATCAACATCATTAACTTCATTCTTTAGAATTTGAAAACGACGATTTCGAAGAACAAGCAAAACACGATCAAACCGATAAACCCTAAAATGATATTTATTCCTCAGGGAATCAATAAGAACTAAATCACTTTCACTAGGAAAACACAAAACAAACTCACAATCAAACAAATAAACATACTGATTTCCTCTAACGTTAAATTTGTAACCGTGTGTCTTTAAATAACTTACAAGTTGCTTCAAATTTCTACTTCGTTGAACCATACAAATAATTTTATTAAGATTAAACACTACAAACAAAAAGAACGTCGCGTTAGCTCTCTAACACGACGCAAATAAAGTAAAAATATTTCCTATAATTTATATTATGTAAAATAGGATGTTGAAAAGTTTGTGAAGAAAATGTTTTTCTTCTCAATATACCTCACTCCCAATTTTGAAGAATTCAAATATTCAAAACATAAGCTCTCCGTTTTTTGTGCTGAACCTTATCAAAGAGCTCGTAGTTGGCAATGTTTTTTGAATTGGTCTCCAAAATAGACGTAGTTTCCACTTGCTTGATTCCGTATTTATTGAAGTATGGAATTTGATCGTAGAAGAACAGGGAATTTACTCCTTTGTTTTGGTAGTCCGGTCGAACGGCTATAAGTAAGAGATCAAATGCATTCATCTTTTGGGCTTTCAATGCTCTAAGTATCCTTATAAAACCAAAGGGAAAGAGTTTGCCTTTGCACTTACGGAGGACATCCGAGATATTGGGCATCCCTACTCCCACTCCGACTACTTCATCGTGTTCGTTGGTGACGATTGATACGAAATCGAAATTCACCATGGGAAAGTACATGTCCGCATAGTAGCGTTTTTGCTTGTCGCTGAGCGGTGAGTAGTTGTACAGGGGTCGATAAGCCTCATCAATCACATCCATGTAACTGTATCCGTATTTCTCTTTCAACTCTTTGACGGAACCAACTTTATCTACTTTTACATGGTATTTGGACATCACCAGCCGGGCCACACGCTCCATTCGCTCCGGAATGTCATGCGGTGGTGTTATTTTGAATTCGATCCAATCGACTTCTTTCGTTAGTCCGTATGCTTCAAAGTGTTTTATGTAATATTCGTAGTTGTAGAGGCTGGCCATGGGCGAGTTCTCCTCAAATCCCTCTAACATAAGTCCTTGGTGGTCGAAATCGGTAAACCCGACCGGCCCGTTGAGGACCTCCATACCTTTGCCTTTCCCCCACTCTTTTACTGCATCGAATAAGGCTTTAGATACCTCCAAATCATCAATAAAATCGACCCATCCGAAACGCAGCTTTTTTACTTTCCAAGCTTCGTTGGCCAAGCGATTTATAATACCGGCAATGCGCCCGACTACTTTCCCGTTCTTGTAAGCCAGGAAGAAAATGTGATCGCAGGTTTCGAATGCCGGATTTTTCTTTGGATTAAGTGTATTGAGTTCGTCAAATTCAAGCGGAGGGCAAAAATAGGGGTTGTCTTTGTAGAGTTCTGTTGCAAAACGAACAAATTTTTTAAGGTCTTTTTTTGTTTGTACCTCTTTGATTTCTATTGACATAAATGAAATTAACTGGGTTCATAACGAGCTCATTCCTGATCACATAGACAAGAAAAAGCAATAAATCAAGCTGCAAAGATAGTATAAAAAACGAAACCTGTTTGGGGCTCACCCTAAAAACTATCCTGCTTCCGATGCTGTTTTTTTGACAATGAATTAATTGCTTTTTCTCTTTTGTCTAATGTAATATTTTGTATATGAGTTCTTTCAGAATTTCTCCCTCATCGGTTGACGGATTTTGAAAGCCTTTGGTTCGTGCATCGGCATCTCTTAGGTAGGATATGATATTCATTGTTTTCCAGGCCCCAAAACTCTGTGCCGCCTTAGCATAATCTTTTGTAAAATATGGATTTATCTTTAGTTCGGAAGCAACGGATGCGGGGCTTTTGTCACTGAGGTAGTGGTATATCATCAGGTTGCTGAAGAAGTTGAAAAGCTGGGATAAAACAACGGTGCTTGGGTTTGTTTTTTTGTTCTCGCTAAAATATCGAATGATTCTGTTGGCTTTCATCACATCTTTGTTGATAAGAGCCGCTTGGAGTTCAAATACATTGAAATCCTTGCTTATTCCAATGTTTTTTTCGATGAGATCAGGACTTATTGCCGTCCCTTTCGGCAAGACGAGCGAAAGCTTGTTTAATTCGTTGACGATTTTGCTTAAATCGCTTCCTAAGAACTCACTCAAGAGGGCTATTGCTTTTTCGTCGGCTTTCATCCCTTTGTTTTGGATGTGTTTTTTTATCCATCCGCTAATTTCGTAGTCGCGCAGCTTGGGTGATTCGAAAACAACACCTCCTTTGGTTATTTCCTGTACCCACTTCTTTCTTTTATCGGGAGTTCCATATTTATAACACAGCACCAAAATTGTTGATTTCAGAGGCTTTTGAAGATAGTATTGCAGACTGTCCCAATTTTTTATATGCTGTGCCTCTTTGACGATTACAACTTGGTGTTCGGCCATCATGGGATAGCGTTTAGCAGAATTGATAACTGTCGTTATGTCGGTTTCTTTGCCGTAGAGCACACTGAGGTTGAATTCACGCTCGTTCTCTCCCAGTACGTTATTCTGGAAGTAATCGGATAGGGAGTCGATGTAGAAGGCCTCCTCTCCCATCAAGAGGTAGGCTGCTGCGTATTTCTTCTGCTTTAAATCGGAAAGTATCTCTTCGTATGTTGCTTGCTTCGGCATTAGGGCTTATTCAAATCTCAAATGTTTGATTGTACGGCTGTTGTTCATTATGGATGAGAGGGATTTAGAGCCTATTTTCAGATGCTCTTCCACAAAATTCCCGGTTACTTTTTGGTCGCTCTCGGCGGTTTTTATGCCATCCGGTTTCAGGGGCATGTCGGATACGAGGAGTAATGCTCCGGTCGGTATTCCGTTGTAAAATCCGGCGGAAAAGAGCGTAGCCGTTTCCATATCGATGGCAATCGCCCTTGTGCTGCGCAGGTAGGCTCGAAATTTCTCATCGTGCTCCCACACGCGGCGATTCATTGTGTATACGGTTCCTGTCCAGTAATCTTTTCCGAAGTCCCGTATATTCGACGAAACGGCGCGCTGCAGACTAAATGCCGGGAGAGCCGGTATTTCCGGCGGAAAATAGTCGTTTGAGGTTCCTTCTCCACGGATGGCGGCGCTGGGCAGGATGTAATCGCCCAGGGTATTTTTATTCTTTAGGCCACCGCATTTCCCGAGGAACAATACAGCCTTGGGTTGAATAGCCGTTAGAATATCCATGATGATTGCTGCATTGGGGCTTCCCATACCAAAGTTTATGATGGTGATACCATTGGCGGAAGCATTGGGCATGTTGCCGTCTTTTCCGAGTACGGGAACGTTGTTCCATTCGGCAAAGAGCTCTACATAGTTTGTAAAGTTGGTGAGTAGTATGTAGTCTGTAAAATCTTTTAAATCCCGTTTCGTGTAGCGGGGCAGCCAGTTTTCAACGATTTCTTTTTTTGTTTTCATTTGTATTTTGTTTTATTTTTGCTGAAAATCGATCATTTATCCCTAAGTAATTGGCTATGAACAGCCTTATGAGTTATGAAATGCAGCAGGTAATGATTTGGCGACCTATCTTCTGCAATGACACACAACGCTTTGCATAACTCGAATAAGCTATTGCAAAGGTAATACTATCTGCGGAGAAAGACGAAACTTTCTTCGTTTTTCTTTTCTAATAATTGTCTGTTCAGACAAAGGCTTTCATCCTTTTCGTCTCATTCCTCACGATTATGGCTGCCTTTCATTTTTGCTCTGTCCTTTCCGGTTTTCCTCTCTACATTCTGCTCCATGTGTATCGCATCGGGTTCGGTTGTTCGTTGTCAGCGGCAAAGGTAGTTCCGGGCTTTCACGGATAAAAAAGGTCGGGGCGGCAAGCCGTTACGACGACAAATCTCCACACTTCCATTTCATGGCAGGTAGTATTCTCGCCGTAAACCTTGTGTGTCCTAAACCCTCCTTAATAAAGCAAAAAACAGACAAAATGAAACTGAGATACAGAATATTAATTGGGTGGCTCTTACACTCGCAGGCTCTCTCCTTTGTTGCGGAAGTACTGGCTTTAGCTGGCAGGGATATGTGCAGGAAAAATCCTCTTTCGGTTACTCCTTAGCATCACTTTGGTAATCGCAGCGTACATCTTGGCTTATGCCCTCATCATTGGGGCAATACTTTGGATACTCATTTCTTAAACAGACAGATATATGAAAAGAAGAAGCCAAACAATCGTACAGCAATGCATATACTACGAGGTGGACAACATCTTCGAGTATATGGTTCGGTTTAGCTCAACGGAAACATATCCGCCTTTGGGAAACTGTACAAGGAATTCAATCGGAAAGACAGAAAGGAATTTATCTCCTATCTCTTTTCAGAGGTCGAACCCATTCATATCCAAGAAATCATTTTAGCCACAATATAAAATAGAAGCAATGGAAGCATTCGGATTTTTCCAAGACAGAAAGGTTACTTGTTGGGAAGGCACTCGATTTGAAGTAAGGGCCGAGAATTACGAGGAAGCCGTTTCCCTTGTTCAGTCGTGGCAAGGTGAGGATGTAGTCTGTTTTGAAGATAATGAGCAAATCATTATCACAGACGGAGAAACCTTATATGAAACCTCCGAACACTTATCCATAGAGGAAAACGGAGGGAAACCGACTATCGAGATCTTTGCGGACAACGGAGAAGACATCATCAATAATAGTATTGTTAAATCCTGTAGTTTGGAGTTTACACAAAATTTTGGATAGTCCCGAAATATAAAGAATATCATCCCAACAATGCCTCTATATCGCACCTCAGAAAGTCTTCCAACGAAACGCCTCCCGAACCCACGACAAAAGATTTTTTGGGGTGGAATGCTTCCACAAAGGCAGGAAGACCTGAGTTCATTCCCCGACGACCGCTTTTTACCTCAATAGCGGTCACCTCACCCTTGTTTACGATGATAAAGTCCACCTCTTTGTCCTTATCTGCCTTGTTCCTTGCAGGCTCTCGCCAGTAATATACCTGATAGTCTGTCTCCTCTGCCATGCCCAGCAAATGAGCGCCTACCGCACTCTCCACCCATCGTCCCCAAAGCGTCGTGTCCGTTCTGTCCGTAAGGAACGACCTGCCTTTGTAGGCCGTCAGCAAAGCATTGTTGTACACTTGGTATTTAGGAATGGAACCACGCTTACGGGCATCATCATGGGCATACTTTTGCAATCCCGTCAGCAAGGCACATTGGTCGAGTATCTCCAAATACGAAGCCAAGGTGGTCACGTTGCCGGCATCCTGCAGTTGTCCCATCAGTTTTGTTAGCGAAAGTATCTCGGCAGAATAACCGCATCCTAACTCAAACAATTGTTTCATGAGGGCAGGCTTGTAGATATTGGAGGTCATCAGTACATCTTTTTCGATAGAGGGAGCCACTAACGAATCCTTGATATACTTACGCCAACGCTTTTCGTCATCCATCATGTGGGCAGCACCGGGATAGCCTCCAAAGTAGATATACTCGTCAAGTGTTACTTCAAAAGCATCGTGCATCTCTTGATAGCTCCAATGCCCGAGGCGAATAAGTTCAAAACGTCCTGCTAACGACTCTGTGAGTCCTCTCTTGAGCAACAGCCGACTACTTCCCAGCAGTACCACCTTGAGATTGACGTGCTTGCGCGTGTCTTCGTCCCATTCTCTCTTGACCGCCTCGCTCCAATTGTCAATCTTCTGAATTTCATCGATTACAAGCAGGCGTTCAGCCTCTCCGCGGAACGTCATGGTGGTTCGTGCCCCTTCCCACACCCGGCGTATCCAGTCGCTGTCTTTCGGCTCGACGGCATCTGCCACTTCTACCGAATATGGGATGGTTACATCCCGCAACACCTGTCCTACAAGGGTCGATTTGCCCACTTGTCTCGGCCCTGCCAATACTTGCATAAAATGCCTTGGCTCCTGAATGCGTGCTTTCAGCGTGTGATATGGTTTGCGAATATAGTTCATGCTCAATTCTAATGATAGATTTACTCAATTCTAATTATGATTTTACTCAATTTTACTTGCAAAAGTACTCGATTTTCTCTGGTTGCACAAATAAAATCGCCGTAAACTTCACGTTTTCGATAAAATGATGTCTCCGCAAACAGGCAAGGATGTGTACTTACTGCGTTTGCGGAGACGGGTTGTTGTTATTCATTCTTTATATGATGTTCTTTTATTTGAGTTCTACGCCATCCTGCTATGGGTTGAGGTTTTCCTTGATGTTATGCTTAAAAATCGAGTTAATATTTTCTGCTTGTTATTGACGTTATTGCAACAGTCCCCTTCGCCCGCCGGCCCCCTCCCTTTGGATAGCTTAGGGGAGACCTCTTTTCTCTTTGAGGGCTTAGGGGAAGGGTTTCCCCCACCCCCGGAAGGGGGCAGGGGTGAGCCTTTTATTTTTTGATGATGATTTTCTTACCATTATATATATACACTCCCGCGGGCAGGTGTTCGAGGCTGTCGCCGAGGCGCAGGCCTTGGAGGTTATACACGCCGCGCTTGCCGGCAGGCAGGTCGACCGTCACGGTTTCGATGCCGTTGGTATCGCGGGTGATGGTTACCTTGTCGGTGATGATATTTCCCGAGGCGTCGCACACGGCGTGCTTCCCGGCGTTCCACACCGCTCCGGCGGGGCTTGTGATTTTGCAGCCCTCGAGGGTGAGGGTCCGGAGGTCGCAGATGGAGCCGTCCGTGCCCTCTGCCGTTACCGCGGCGTTGCGGAGGGTGAGGGATTCCGAGGTTCCGCCATTTCCTGCGATGCCCCATTTGCCCTTGGCATTGACGGTGCAGCCGTCGATGGTCAGCGAGGTTTCGTCGGTATAGATACCGCAGTTATTTGTGCCCTCTGCGTTGAGCGTGCCGCTGCCCGTAAGGGTCATCGGCTTGGTGTGGCCGATGGTGGCTACATATCTTGCCTCTGCCGTTACCGTGTTGGTGCCGGTGAGCTTCACCGTGAGGCCGTCGATTTTTGAATAGATGCCGCGATAGTCACCGGCGTTGATGGCGGCGTTGTCGAGGGTGAGGGTGCGGGTGGAGTGGTCGTAGTTCACCGTTCCGCTCACGCCGTCAATCACGCTGAGGTCGTTGCAGTTGTCGGGGGTTACCTGCGTGCCGGCAATCCAGAGGTCGTAAGCGGTAACCGGCTCGATGGTCACCTTGGATTTGATGATATTTCCCGAGGCGTCGCACACGGCGTGCTTTCCGTCGTTCCACACAGCGACGGCGGGACTTGTGATGGCGCAGCCGTCGAGGGTGAGGGTCCGGAGGTCGCGGATGGAGCCGGCCGTGCCCTCTGCCGTTACCGTGGCGTTGCGGATGGTGAGGGTTTCCGAGGAGCCGTCATTTCCTGCAATACCCCATTTGCCCTTGGCATTGACGATGCAGCCGTCGATGGTCAGCGAGGTCTTGAAAACATAGATGCCGCAGTCTTTTGTGCTCTCTGCGTTGAGCGTGCCGCCGCCCGTAAGGGTCATCGGCTTGGTGTGCAAGACGGGTGTATATACCGCCGTTACCGTGTTGGTGCCGATGAGCTTCACAGTGAGGTTGTCGATTTGTGAATGGATGCCTTTTTCGTTACCGCCGGCGTTGATGGCGGCGTTGTCGAGGGTGAGGGTGCGGGTGGAGTGGTCGTACTTCACCGTTCCGCTCACGCCGGGTATCACGCTGAGGTCGTTGCAGTTGGTGGAGGTTACCTTCGTGCCGGCAATCTCGAGGTCGTAGAAAGTCACGGGCTTGATGGTCACCTTGGATTTGATGATATTTCCCGAGGCGTCGCACACGGCTTTCTTTTCGGCGTTCCACACCGCTCCGGCGGGGCTTGTGATTTTGCAGCCCTCGAGGGTGAGGGTATTGAAGTGGCGGATGGAGCCGTCCCTGCCCTCTGCCGTTACCGTGGCGTTGCGGATGGTGAGGGTCTCGGTCGTGCCGTTATATCCTGCGATGCCCCATTCGCCTTTGGCATTGACGGTGCAGCCGTCGATGGTGAGCGATGTCTTGTAGGCATAGATGCCGGGGTAACCTGTGCTCTCTGCGTTGAGCGTGCCGCCCGTAATGGTCATCGGCTTGGTGTGCAAGACGGCTGCAGATTTCGCCGTTACCGCCGTTACCGTGTTGGTGCCGGTGAGCTTCACCGTGAGGTTGTCGATTTGTGAATAGATGCCTTTTTCGTTACCGCCGGCGTTGATGGCGGCGTTGTGGAGGGTGAGGGTGCGGGTGGAGTGGTCGTACTCCACCGTGCCGCTCACGCCGGGGATCACGCTGAGGTTGTTGCAGTTGGCGGAGTTTACCTTCGTGCCGGCAATCTCGAGGTCGTAGAAAGTCACGGGCTTGATGGTCACCTTGGATTTGATGATATTTCCCGAGGCGTCGCACACGGCGTGCTTCCCGGCGTTCCACACCGCTCCGGTGGGGCTTGTGATGGCGCAGCCGTCGAGGGTGAGGGTATTGAAGTTGCGGATGGAGCCATACTCCGTGCCCTCTGCCGTCACCGCGGCGTTGCGGATGGTGAGGGTTTCCGAGGAGCCGTCATTTCCTACAATGCCCCATCTGCCTTTGGCATTGACGTTGCAGCCGTCGATGGTGAGCGAGGTCTTATTGACAAAGATGCCACAGCTATTTGTGCCCTCTGCGTTGAGCGTGCCGCCGCCCGTAAGGGTCATCGGCCGGGCGTGGACGACGGCTGTCTTTCCCGCCGTTACCGTGTTGGTGCCGGTGAGCTTCACCGTGAGGCCGTCGATGTATGAAGCGATGCAGTTGTGGTCACCGCCGGCGTTGATGGCGGCGTTGTCGAGGGTGAGGGTGCGGGTGGAGTGGTCGTACTTCACCGTGCCGCTCACGCCGGGGATCACGCTGAGGTCGTTGCAGTTGGCGGAGTTTACCTTCGTGCCGGCAATCTCGAGGTCGTAGGTGGTAACCGGCTCGATGGTCACCTTGGATTTGATGATATTTCCCGAAGCGTCGTACACGGCTTTCTTTTCGGCGTTCCACACCGCGCCGGCGGGGCTTGTGATGGCGCAGCCGTCGAGGGTGAAGGTATTGAAGTAGCGGATGGAGGCGTTCCTGCCCTCTGCCGTTACCGTGGCGTTACGGATGATGAGCGTCTTGGCCCCATTTACAGCACTTCCAATAATGCCCCATCCGCCTTTGGCATTGACGGTGCAGCCGTCAATGGTGAGTGAGGTTCCGTCAACAATGATGCTGGAGCGATTTTGGCTCTCTGCGTTGAGCGTGCCGCCGCCCGTAATGGTCATCGGCTTGGTGTGGAAGATGGTTGAACTTCTCGTCATTATCGTGTTTGTGCCGATAAGTTTCACCGTGAGGTTGTCGATTTCTGAATAGATGCCATAGTACCTGTCGCCATAGCCGCCATATATATCTAACTTGATTCTGGCGTTGTCGAGGGTTAGCGTTTTGGTGGAGTGGTCGTAGTTCACCGTTCCGCTCACGCCGTCAATCACGCTGAGGTCGTTGCAGTTGTCGGAGGTTACCTGCGTGTCGGCAATGTAGATGGCGTAGAAGTCTTTCGCCTGCGCCGTCTGTGGCAGGGCAAACAGGGCTGTGAACAGCGCGACTGTCGCCGCGAGCATGTTCCGTAGTAAATTTGTTTTCATAATTGTTTGAATTAAAGGATTTAACATAATAATTGTTTGAATTAAAGGGTTTAATAATACTGTTTTGCCTTCCTTAAGAAGCTCTTTGGTCATTCCTAAGTGCCCTGTCGGGCAGACGAGTTGATGAGCCGACAGGCGAGTAAATCTTACACGTGTTGTTTTGAGCATAGCGAAAAAATCTGTTCCCATCTTGCCAATCATTCCATACCTTGCCTATCTTCGTTGCCGGATAGGCTGCCTGTGAAGATGCTCATGATGCGTTGCCAGAACGAGCGGTGCGGCGGAGGGTTGCCCCGGATGTTCACTCCGCGCCGCTCCAGTTCGATGTCGATCATCTCGCGAACCGTGTCGAGCAGTTGCATGCGGTCGTCAAGAAAGCCTAAGTCTTCCTTGTCATGTTGCTTGGGATTACTGTCGTTCTTCCGCTTCATACTTTTTATAATTTGAACAGTTGCCGGAATGTTTTCATACGTAGGAGAGCGTGTTTCGTCTCTGTTGCTTGTCATGGTGCAAAATTAGGCACGAAGGGGGCTGACCGACCTTGCAAATCCTGCCAAAATTCTTGCACCATCGGACATTCTGCATGTAGCCCATCTTGCACTATCGGACATTTTATCCTCGCAATACGCTGATTACAAACGAATTGCATTGACATATTTACAGATGTTAACAATTGCTGATTTTTTGAGGAAAAAAGAGGCTTGCAGGGGATTCATCCATAAGATTCCGACCACAACATGAAAATCGGGAACAGCGTTTTCGCTGCTTATTCTGTCTGAAGTTGCATTTATTTCGATACTGATTTTAGACAATTTCTTTCCCTTTTTGATTGTGTTTTCAGAATTTAATCGTAATTTTGTACGCAAATCATTTCTAAACGGCAATCATAATACAGATAGATGCCTTATTTCAAAAGACACATAGACGACAAATTGCTCGAGTGGAAAAACGATGCCCGACGCAAACCATTGCTGATACGGGGCGCTCGTCAGGTGGGCAAGTCTACTGCCGTAAGAGAACTCGGAAAGCAATTCCGCCACTTTGTGGAGGTGAACCTTGAAAAGCACCCCGATCTGCGGCAACTGTTCACAGAGAACATCAACGTGAAGACTACGTGCGAAAAACTCAGCGGTACGCTTGCCATACCCATCATACCGGGCGAGACGCTCCTCTTCATCGACGAAATTCAGGTAAGCAAGGAGGCTGTCATGGCTCTGCGCTACTTCAAGGAGGACTATCCCGAACTGCACGTCATTGCCGCCGGCTCGCTGCTGGAGTTTGCCTTGGAGGAACTGCCGTCGTTTGCTGTGGGAAGGATACGTTCGCTGTATATGTATCCGTTCTCGTTCGACGAATTTCTCATGGCTCAGGGGCTTGGACTCACTGTTGACTTCAAACGGAAGGCAAGGGCCTGCGACCCTCTGACGGCATCGGCACACAAAGCCTTGACAGAACAGCTGCGCTCGTTCTATCTCGTAGGAGGCATGCCGGCAGCCGTGACGGAATGGGTGGAAACGCACAGCTACATAGAGGTGTCGCGTATCCACAATGAAATTATCGACACATACAGCGACGACTTTTCCAAATACAAGAAACGGTTTTCGCCTGTTCTTCTCAGACAGGTGCTACGCTCGACAGCATTGCAGGCTGGAAAGAAATTCGTTTATGCCACAGCCGCACGCGACACGAAATCCACGGTGGTGAAAGAGGCCTTGCACCTGCTTACGCTTGCCGGACTTGTAACCCCCGTGAAGCATACGGACGCACATGGCATCCCACTCGGAGCAGAGGAAAATGAAAGTTACGTGAAGTATCTTTTCTTTGACCTGGGTGTCATGCAGACCATGCTCAACATTCCTGCGGGAGACATTCTTATGGCTACCGAGGTGGATTTTGTGAACAAGGGAAGTGCCTCCGAGATGTTTGCCGGATTGGAGATGATGAAATACGGCGACTGCTTTATGAAACCCGACTTGCATTATTGGCAGAATCATGTCAGGAACAGTCAGGCGGAAGTGGATTACCTCAAAGTAAGCAACGGCAAGATACTTCCCATAGAGGTGAAAGCCAGCACGCAAGGGAGCATGCAGAGCCTTTGGATTTTCATGCGCGAACGCAAGCTCTTCGACGGTATCCGCACATCACTTGAGAATTTCGGGCATCTTTCTTATTATGACAAGCAGGATGACAATTCCGAGCGGCACATAAATATCGTACCTTTGTATGCCTTGAGCAACTTATTTATAACAACCCATGAACAACACGAACATCATCACCTACATGCAGTGCTGCAAACACGACCTTAAAGCCCCTTTACAGCCTCACCACGAACCTTTTAATAAACACAGACAATTTATTTCAAGCGCATTAGCGGCGTTTATCTCAATCTCTTTCCTGCTCGTTTCATGCGGAAAGAAAACAGCATCTTTTACCCCGGACGAGTCGAAGCACACGGAAAGCAACAAAGCCACCTCGGAAGAGGGACAGGCCATGAGCCGGCTGCTGCAAGACTATGAGCAGCAGGACGGAGCGGAACGCATAGCCTCGGCCAATCATATTTTCGATCTCCTCTATCAGGAAGAGATTACCGACGAACGATTTCTTGCGACCACCCGCACACCTGCCGACAGCGTGGAAATGATGCTGTGGTACTGGGTGAGTATGTACTTCTGGGAGACACAGGACTACAAACAAAGCCTGCGCTGCGTACAACATGCACTGCCCCTTGCCTACCGCGTCGGTGACATGAAACAGCAGAGCGACTGCGAGCACCTGACAGGAGTGAACTATTTCCGCATGTCAGACTATGCGCGTGCCGTGGAGTATGTACGCAGGAGTCTTGCCCTCGACCGCAAGACAGGTGACGAAAGTCGCATCAGCAGATCGCTCAACACGCTGGCAGGCATCTGCCTGACCTCGAAGCAACTGAAAGACGGCGAACGCTATGTGCTCGAAGCCATCACGCACAGCACCGCCGCACGCGATTCCGATCGAATGGCCATCCAGTATGGCATGGCATCGGAAATATATCATGTCATGAACAAAGAACAATTGGCCCTCGACTATGCCCGGCGTGCCTACGAACTTGATGCCTTGCGAGGCAACAGAGCCAAGGTGGGCATACGCCTCTCGCAGATGGCTTCGGCACAGATGGCGCTGGAGCAATATACCGAGGCGGAACGCTCGTTGAAGCAGGCCATGCCGATATTGGAGGAGGTGGGCAACGTCAGGTCGCTCTCCATCTGTCGTAACCAGATGGGCGAACTGCTCAACCACCGTGACGCACACGCCGAGGCAGCCCAATACTTCAAGCAGGCAGCCGAGGTGTTTGCCGCTCAGAACGACAAGTACAACGAGAGCCGTGCGCAGAAGGGGCTCTATGAGGCGCTGAAAGGCAGCAACCTTGCCGAGGCCGACCGCCACCTTGTGCGCTATTCCGCATTGAAAGATTCCATCTATCACCGCGACATGGAACAGGCGGTGAGCCAGCAGAACGCAAGATTCAAGACCGAGGAACTGCTTCGGCAGCAAGAGCTTGACCGCGATGCGCAGCGGCTCGTTGTCTTTGGCGGCATCGCCTTGGTGACTGTTCTGCTGCTCATCGTGGGTGTGCTCGTCTATTCGTCGAGAATACGCCGCCGCAACCACTTGGCGTTGAAACGGCTTGCGGCATTGCGCGAGAACTTCTTCACCAACATCACCCACGAGTTTCGCACGCCGCTCACCGTGATACTCGGACTGAGTCGCGAACTGCAAGTCACCGAAGCAGAAGGAGTGAGCGACAAGGCGAAGACCATCGAGCGGCAGGGCAAGGGCTTGCTCGCGCTCATCAACCAACTGCTGGACATCTCGAAGATACGCTCGGAGGTGGGCAACGCCGACTGGCGCAACGGCGACATCACGGCGCAGCTCACCATGATTGTGGAGACCTGGCGCGACTATGCCCGTAGCAGGAATATCGACCTGCAGTTCTTCGCCAAGGAAACGGTGGCGATGGATTTCGTGCCCGATTATATCAATAAGGTGATGAACAACCTGCTCTCCAACGCCTTCAAGTTCACGCCCGAATACGGCAAGGTGAGCGTGACGGCATGGCGCGAGGGCGAACGGTTCTTCATTGATGTATCCGATACGGGTGAAGGCATGGACAAGGAGACGCTTGCCCACGTGTTCGAGCCGTTCTACCGAGGCGAGAGCGAGGCGCAACACGTGGGTACGGGCGTGGGACTGGCGCTGGTGAAGCAGGTTGTGAACGCCGTGGAGGGCAGCATCACGGCGGAGAGCGAGGTGGGAAGAGGTACTGCTTTCCACATCGCCGTGCCGATAAGGAACGAAGCCCATAGTGCCGGGTTCATTATTCATCCTATGGAGCGCGCGCCGCTCCTGACCGAGACGGAAGCGACTCCTGCAGACAGTGAGGGCGACGACGACCGATGCCGTCTGTTAGTCATCGAGGACAACCGCGACATCGCCGCCTATATCGGCTCGCAGTTCTCAGGCCAATATTCCGTGAGCTACGCCGCCAACGGCAGAGAGGGATTAGACAAGGCGCTCGACTCGGTGCCCGACCTCATCATCACCGACCTGATGATGCCCGGTATGGACGGATTAGAGCTGTGCCGGCAGCTGCGCGGTAACGAGATCACCGACCATATTCCCATCATCGTGGTCACGGCGAAGATTACGGAGGAGGAACGCATACGAGGATTGGAAGCCGGAGCCGACGCCTATCTCGCCAAGCCGTTCAACGCCGACGAACTGCGCACCCGGGTGGAGAAACTGCTCGACCGCCATCGCCGTCTGCGTGACAAGTTCGGCAACACCGGTACGGATAAGCAGCAGGAGATGCAATTCACCGATGTTGAGCGACGCTTCCTTGCCAAGGTGTCTGATGTCATATACCTCCAGCTCAGTCGCGGAAAGGAAATTGAGGTATCGCAGATTGCATCGGCCTTGTGCATGAGCGACAGGCAGTTCTATCGCAAGATCAATGCCATCACCAGCAGCACCCCGACGGTCTATATCCAGCGTGTGAAAATCAAGAAAGCCAGGAGCCTTCTTGACGGAGACTCGCAGATGAGTTTCGGAGAGATAGCCGACAGATGCGGATTCAACGACTATTCCAACTTTGTGCGGACATTCAAGAACGCCTACGGTGTCACACCTACGGAATACAGACGGAGCAATGCAGGAAAAGTGTAAGAGCCAAGATACCTTTCCTTGTATTTGGCAATGGTGCCGTCAATGCTGATACGACAACATCATGGGAACGGAAGCATGCTTCTTGGGTGCGTTCTTTTTGAGCTAGAACGGAGCCTTAAACATACTTACGCATAACTCTGACTTTTTACGGTTTACAAAACGATTCATTGTCAGCTTATTTGTTGCTATGCAAAACATTGTCGTTCAATGGTAAAGAAACAATCCGCAATTTATTTGCCGGTTTCCTTTCATCGAAGTACCTTTGCAGGAGGTAATCCCTGAAGTTCAAATCGGATTTTGCGCTGTTCGTTACCGCATTTCCTAATCCTCACTTGCAAAGGAGGCGGTGATGTTTTGGTAAGGCTGCTCTGTCCGAAGTTGCTATATAACCCCGTCTTTTCGAGGTTTTGCACCGAAAGGCTCCAAAATCAGAACCGACTGACTCACAAATCATTCACGCTATTTCGCCTTTTCTTGAACCTTGGGGGTAGATTTTTGAAAAAAATGCATACAGTAAGGCAAAGGAAGGAAAAATGTTTCAACTAAATCTTCCTCAATACGACTTCAGAGTCAAAAGATCGAGCAAGGGTTTTTTAATTTTCGACACCTATCGCAGGCGTTACGTCGCTCTTACTCCCGAGGAATGGGTACGCCAAAATTTTCTTCGTTTTTTGACGGAGGAAAAAGCTTATCCGGCGGCACGTTTCTCCGTGGAGCAAGCCCTGAAGGTGAACGGAATGGCCAAACGTTGCGATGCCGTATTGTTCGACAAAAACGCCAATGCCTGTTTGATTTTGGAGTTCAAAGCTCCGCATGTTGCTATTTCACAGGAAGTTTTTGACCAAGTTGCCGTTTACAATTATCAGCTGAAAGTTCGGTATTTTATGCTCAGTAATGGGCTCGAACACTATGCCTGCTGTGTGGATGAACTTACGGGGCGATACCGTTTTCTGCCTGAGATACCCTCCCATGCCTCTCTTTTGGGCTGATAACATACTGTATTTCGAATATTTCTTTTTTGTTCTAACCGCCCTGTTATCAGAGTTTTATATATCAAAAACATCAAAATGTTAAAAAAAATAACACTTTAGTTTTGTTTTTATGTTGTAAAACATGTATCTTTGCAGCGTCAAATTAGAATTCTATTTGTCCTTAAATAACAAACAAAGATACCATGAGATTTTCACGGAGATTCTTTGTTTGTTTTGTTTTTATAAGGTATACAAAGATTGTGTTATTATTACGTGTTATTTTAATTGTTTAAGTTATGAAAAAAATATTAGTATGTGTGGCTGCAGTAGCTCTTGCGTGGATGACTCCTGCATTTGCAGCCGGTAGTTACGATGTGTTTTCGAAGTTGAATGACCGAAGCACATTGAATTCGATGAAGAAGTATTTGCAAACCAACTATTCTCAGGAAGATAATTTGCAATATGTGTTTACTCTTACTGAGAAAAAGTTGAAAACGGCCAAGGATGATTCGGGTGAGATAGACAAGGCGCTCCGTTTCAATCTGGCCAATATGAAGGCTATATTAACCCCCGAACAGTATAAAAAGTACCTGGTTGTGTTGAATCTAAGCATTTACAACCAAGGGGCTGCTTATGTTGCTGAATAATAATTGATTGTGGTTTTGATTGAGAAGGAGTATCCGTTTTCGGATGCTCTTTTTTATTGCCTTGTTTTAAGGCTGATCGGTTTTGAAGAACTCAATCTGTTTTTCTATAATTCAAAACAAATGGTTAAATTTGCACCTTGTTAGGGCTTTGACCCCGGACGATTGACCGGACAGCCCGACAAAATATATTACAACAAGAAATATAGACTAAATGAAACCTACATTATTTGTATTAGCGGCAGGTATGGGAAGCCGATACGGAGGTCTGAAACAATTGGACGGATTGGGACCCGGAGGTGAAACCATTATGGATTACTCAATTTATGATGCCATACGAGCCGGTTTCGGGAAGGTTGTATTTGTGATACGCGCCAGCTTCGAGAAAGACTTCAGAGAGATTGTGGTAAACAAATACAAGGGATTGATAGATGTTGATATTGTATTCCAAGATGTGAATAAGATCCCTGAAGGCTGTAATTACAATCCTGAACGCGAAAAACCTTGGGGTACCAATCATGCCGTGTTGATGGGGCGTGATGCGATTCGTGAGCCCTTTGCCGTTATTAATGCCGATGATTTTTACGGTCAGGAGTCCTTTGTGGTGCTGGCCGAGTTCCTCCAATCTGTTGCCGGAGAGAAAAATAAATATTGCATGGTGGGCTACCGGGTCGGCAACACCTTATCCGAGAGTGGAGCGGTCAGCCGGGGTGTTTGTGTGGTTGATCACGATCACTATCTGAAAAACGTAGTAGAGCGTACGCACATTGAAGAAAAAGGAGGCTCCATTATCTATCTCGATGAGAAGGGCGACGAGGTGTCCATCGGTTTTGATACGCCGGTTTCGATGAATATGTGGGGTTTTACGCCCGATTATTTTGATTACTCGCTGAAGTCGTTCGAGAATTTTTTATCGAAACACGGACAGGAGTTGAAGTCGGAGTTCTACATACCGTTGACCGTAAACGAGTTGATAACCTTGGGTAAGGTTAGTTGCAAGGTCTTGGATACGCCTTCGAAATGGTTTGGTGTAACTTATGCCGAAGATCGCCCACAAGTAGTATTGAAAATCAATGAGCTGGTGCGCCGGAAAGTATATCCTGAAAAGTTGTTCAAGTAAAAGAAGAAAAATATGGCAAAGATTTTAGTTACCGGTGGAACAGGATATATCGGTTCGCATACGGTGGTTGAATTACAGAAAGAGGGTTATGAGGTTGTTGTGGTTGATAATCTCTCGAATTCGAATATTGATGTACTGAACGGAATTGAGAAAATAACGGGCATACGTCCGGCTTTCGAAAACGTGGATTGTGCGGATTATGTAAGCCTCGATAGAACTTTTGAAAAGCATACGGGTATCGATGCCGTGATTCACTTTGCTGCCAGTAAAGCTGTGGGTGAATCGGTAGAGAAACCCCTACTCTATTATCGGAATAACTTGGTTTCACTTATCAATTTATTGCAGTTGATGCCCATCCACCAGATAAAAAAACTGGTTTTTTCCTCTTCGTGTACTGTTTATGGGCAGCCCGATCAACTTCCGGTAACAGAATCTGCCGAAATAAAGCCCGCCCTATCGCCTTACGGTAATACCAAACAGATAGCTGAAGAAATAATCCGTGATACGGTACATGCGAACCCTTGTTTTCAAGGCATTATATTGCGTTATTTCAATCCCATCGGAGCGCATGCTTCCGCTGAGATCGGTGAATTGCCCAATGGAGTTCCGAACAATCTGCTGCCCTTTGTAACGCAAACGGCTATTGGTATTCGCAGCGAACTGAAAGTATTTGGAAATGATTATAACACACCCGATGGTTCCTGTATCCGTGACTACATACATGTAGTGGATTTGGCAAAAGCTCACGTATTCTCTGTGAAACGGATGTTGGATGATAAGAGCGAGCAGCAGCTCGAAACTTTCAACTTAGGTACCGGTGTCGGCTTATCCGTGCTTGAGATTATCCGTAACTTCGAGCGGGTGAATAAAGTGAAAGTCCCCTACAGCATTGTTGGCCGTCGCGAGGGAGATATCGAAAAGGTCTGGGCCGACCCTTCGTATGCCAATAAAGTATTGGGCTGGAAGGCTACCGAGACACTCGATGAAACCTTACGCAGTGCGTGGGCTTGGGAAAAACATCTGGAAAAAATGCGAAACACTACAAACGAAAACCAATGAACGAACAGCTCCTCTATCCGTTAAAATTTGCTCCCATTCTGAAAGATAAAATTTGGGGAGGAAGTAAACTTAAAAACAGCTACGGCCGCAATACGCAGTCAGAACAATTAGGTGAGAGCTGGGAGCTTTCGGGTTATCCCGGTGATGAATCGGTAGTTACTAATGGGCCTTTGAAAGGAAAGAACCTGCGAGCACTTATCGAAACACATAAGGCAGCTCTTGTAGGTGAGAGGCTGTATAAAAAATTCGGAAATTCCTTTCCCTTGCTATTCAAGTTAATTGATGCCAACGACGACCTTTCCATTCAGGTACATCCCAACGATGAAGTGGCAGGCAAACGTCATAATTCTTTTGGAAAAACGGAGATGTGGTATGTGCTCGAGGCCGATCCGGATGGAGCGCTCACCATCGGATTCAAAGAAGCATGTAGCCGGGAAAACTATCTTCGAGCCTTGGCTGAAGGGAAATTGGAAGACTTGCTTCAGAAAGTGCCGGTAAAACAGGGTGATGTGTTTTTCATACCCGCCGGCTTGGTGCATGCCATCGGAAAAGGTGTCGTAGTGGCTGAGATACAGGAAAGTAGCGACATCACTTACCGTATCTACGATTACGAACGCAAGGACGACAAGGGGCAGGAACGCGATTTGCATACCGAAGAGGCCCTGGATGTTATTTACTTTGGAGCTTCTCCGAATCCCAAAACCCAATACAAAGCGCGGTTAAACGAAGAGACTCCTCTCGTGGACTGCGAGTTTTTCACCACCGGACTGTTGCGTTTCGATCGGGAATTGCAGCGCGATTACTCGCATATCGATTCTTTTGTGGCTTATATGTGTCTTGATGGCGATTTTACAATTGAAAGTCCTTCCGGAACGGAAAGTGTTACAAAGGGAGATACCCTACTTCTTCCAGCTGCCTTGCACGGTGTGAAACTAACTCCGTTATCGGGGCAAGCATCCTTGTTGGAGGTATATGTAAAATAGAGAAAAAGAATAACTTAAAAAAGTAAGGGCAGAGAAAAACTCTCTGCCCTTACTTTTTTGTAGAAAGAATTACTTGCCGCAAAACGAGAAATCGAAATATACGCACAGCAACTCCGACTTTCTTTATGAAGAAAAATGGATGACTGTCTTGTCCTGACGTTGATTCCGGGTTTACTTGAGGTAGTACTCGCGCATGAATTCAAAATAGCTGTTGAGGGCATTTTGCTGCATCATTACGTTGAGATTGCGCTGGGTACCCAGTATATTTCGATAGTTTAGTCCCTTCATTCCCGTAAACAGGCTTTTCTCCTTAATCATTCTTAAGAAGTAAGACTTGGCCAAATCGGCACCGGGAAAACTTCCGATAAGTAAAATTTGCTTTCCGTTTACTGTCTCGGAGCTAAAGCTGAGATTGAGCATGCTATAATGCTGTGAGTTATAGGCTTCGAAAGCCGATCGCAGTTTTTCCGTATCGACTGTGCCTGCGAGAATGTATATGGCGATATGATGCGGCTCTTCGGGCTGATAGGCATAGAGTCCCTTGAAGAGGGGCTGCTCTTCGATACTTTGTGCGGGCGGCAGAGGCGCTTCGCTGCTTTCTTCTTTCTTTACGGAGTCTTTTTCTGTTTGTACTGCTTCCACCTTTTTATCTTGACTTACAGCGGGTAACTCAATAGTACGAATATCTACACGCTTTTCAGTTTTTGTTTTTTTCGGCATTGTTTCTTTTTCTACTTGAGTCGCTTGCGTGCCGATAAAGTTTCGGTATTCCCTCAGTGTTGCTCCATTTCGGAGTAAAGCAAAATTCTCTTCCGAGATAATCAAGCTTTCCACTTGCATGTGCTTGAGAGCCTCTTGCATGAAAGGGTCTTTCCTCAAGGAGTTGTTGTACCATCCGGCTTCCTCAAAAGATTCGAAACCGGTTACTGAGAGGATTCTTTGAAGGCTATCGAGTCGGCTTTGCTGGAGGTCGAACTCTTTTATCATAAAACGCGAGAAGTTATAGGAGGCCAGCTGGTAGGTTAAGCGGTGGAAATCTTCTACTCCTGCTTGTGTTAATAGGATAAGGCGATGCTTGCCTTGTTTCTCTTCGGAGAAAGTATGGCTTTGATTACCGTCTTCATTTTGAGGACGACTTGTGCCATTCCCCTCTCGACGTGCGAGGAGTGAAGCATGCGAAGTTCCGCTTTGTGCCTCTTGGCCTTGTCGGATGAGTGCTATCAGATCCTTAGCCATAGCACTGACATCGCTTTCCGGATAAGCCTCCAAAAGTTCCGAAAGTTTTGTATCGAAACCTTCGGCCGATCCGGTTTTTCCGATACTGAGCGCCTCCAGAAAGAGGAACTTCGGCATCAGTGTGGACAGTGGATAGTTCTTACGCATATAATCCGTATTTTCAAAGACCTTAGCAAAGTCGTTTCCGGAATAGGCCCGGTAACTTGCGCCGTATATCGAGTCCTGCTCGTCAAGCATCTTACGGAAGCGTTCGGCGTAATCGTCGTGTACCAGTATTTGTGCGTACTTACTTTGAGGATATTGCGAGGTTAGTTTCGAACGGTAACTTTCTGCGCAAACTTTATCCTTCTTTCGGGTACACATAATGTATTGTTGGAAATAAGCATCGGGCACTCGTTCATCGGATTTGAAGCGTAGAACGAAATCTTCAAAAGTCTTTTCGGCCATTGGAAAATCTTCGATCTTATCTTTGTATATCAGTCCCATTTGAAAGAGTGCTGTGGCTAACTCACTTAGAGCTGATTTTTTTTGCTCGGGGTTGTTGGGTATTTGACTGAGGTAAAATTCCGGTTTTTTATTGTCTGTAGTTGTATTCGAAATGCTATCCTTGGAGTTTTCGGCTCTATTTTCACTTTCCTCCTCTCCTCCTACGGCTTTTTCTTCTTCATAAAAGGTATTCGCAAAGGAGGTTGATTTATTGCTCCGCCTCCAATTGTCTTCCAGCTTCCGGCGTCCCCACCGACGTTGGAATTCCCGTTGTCCGGCCAGGATTAACTGCCGGTTGTAAAAGTACCAGTCGCTGCTTGATTGTGTCATCCCCAAAGGAAGCAAATCGTCGCTTGTGCTTTCGTTTTCACGAATCAGCTTTTCTCTTTCGGCGCGTTCTTCGGCGGCTTTCTCTTCGGCAACGACACGCTCTATTATTTTATTAACGACTTCCAGTTGCTCTTGCCTCGATAGTTCGGATAGATGCAGTAGGCTGTCTTGTAAAACGACGATTTCCTGTTGTGCAACCAATTCGCCGAGGGTTTCGGAGAGGCGGCTTACTCGTGCATACTCATCGTGGGTATTAGGCAGTATGCTTACGCTTTGTTCGTAAGCGGCATGAGCCGGTGTGTAGTTTTTTTGCTCATAATACAAGTCTCCCAGAGTAAGAAGCACGAGTGCTTTTTCAATTCCGGATCGGGCGCTGGTATCGGCTGCCGTTACGTAGTATGTAATGGCGGTAACGGTATCTTTTTCTTGCAAATAGGTATTTCCCAGAGCGTGGTAAAGCTGGTCGAGGTAGTTTTTGTTGTTCGAGTTACGAATCATCCGGTTGAGCTCTTTGCGTACGGCGCTGAGGTTGTCTTCGTTACAACGTATGCGGTTCATGCGTGCATTGAAGTCGAGCAGATAAGGAGGATTTTTACGGATGACCCGGCTGTAGTATTCATAGGCTTTTGCGTTATTCCCTTTATGTTGATAAAGTTGTGCCAGTATGTAATTGAAACGCAAGAGCTGTCTTTTGTCTTTTTCTTTCGATACGGCTAATTCCAAAAAAGGTATAGCTTCTTCGTAGCGTTTGCTCTTCATCAACCAGTTCGCCTTTATTGAAGCAAATAAGCCTGTATTCTTACGACTGATATGGTCGGGGTTTATTTTAGAGAGCACTTCTTCCGCTTCGTAGAGCCAGCCCATTTCGGTATAAGCGCGTGCCGTCCAAAGCTGACACTGTATAACCATGTCGGTATCGTAGGCATAGTGTTTGGAGATGTAGGAAAAAGTTCCTGTCGAGCCCAGAAAGTCTCCTTTATGAAATTCAGCTTGCGCCAAAAGCATCCAAGCTTCTTTCAGCACAGGGTTGAACTCCTGCTGCTCGTAAAAACTTCTGTATTTAGGGTTTTTCCACTTTTTGAGATTTTTTCGAGGCTTTTTCTTAATGGAGTGAAGCTTGATGGCTTTACGAGCCTTTTCCATGGCTTTTTCCATGCTGCCCCCTCCGGACGAAGTACCTTGACTGCTGCTGATGGGATACATATTTATAAAATCCGAATAATCGTCCTCCGCAGATTCGACTATTTGGCGCATCCCTTCTTCGTAGCTTTGTTGACCGTTGAAGTAGATGTTGTAACGTGTTGTGGCAGCGTGGTAGTTACGCGATAGCCATGTATTCTTTTTCGTGGAGCACGCCCAGAGGAAAGAAAGCATACAAACTATCGAAATACCGTGTAAAATATATTTTTTCAAAACAAAGTCTTATAGATTTAATTCTCGACTTCTTTTGGAGTCTGTTATTATTTCATTCTTTTTATTTATTCCCTCTTCTTCCCTACTCTCTTGTTGCAACAACACCCTATTAAAAACAGATAAAAAGCTGTTTTATTGTAAAGCCGGATTCTTATCCTGATCTCGAAGAGGGCGTGCTTGCCATTTTCTTTTCAGAAACAGGAGTAAAACTGGGATGCTCAGTCCCGAAATCAAGGCCAGAGGCCATTCCGAAGCGCTTCCTATGTGTTCGACATCGATATTTAAACTTGTTGTATACTTCAAGTAGCTGAAAAAAACAATGGTCGCGTTATTAAAGAAGTGAGCCGCTACAGCCGGATAAATACTTCCGCTATGCAGTAAAAGATAACCCAAAACAGCTCCCAATAGAAACCTCGGTAAGAAACCATAAAATTGAAAGTGTATAGCACTGAATATTAAAGCGCCGAGCCAAACCAGCAGGTGTTTGTTGCGCAAGGAGGCGAAGATACGGAAGAAGCTTGAGCGGAAAATCAATTCCTCGCCCATAGCCGGAAGCAGAGCCAGAACCAGCAGGTTGGCAAGCAGCAACAATCCCGTTTCAGCCTGCAGAAGCTTCGTACTTAATTCTTCTGCTTGCTTTTCGAGTTTTTGCATCCAAACCTCAAGGCCTGCGAGGTATTCGGGGAGTTGCATTTGCTGGTTGATATCGCTCAGCAGGTTTACAAAAGGGATTGCGGCAAAAGTCAACAACAAGATGTAGAGGTAGTCCATGGGTTGTGTCCTCCCTTTTTTCACATACAAGTATGAGAGACTATCGGAATTACAGAGCCAGGCAAAGAAAAAAGACGGCAGTACGAAGATAGCAAAACTTTGCAAAGCTTGCAGAGTCCGTAAGCTTTCCGTACTCGACACATCGGGTTGAAGGAAGAGCAAGGCCAGCAGCATGAAGAAAGAGCCGCTTACAATACACAGGCCGATAAGCAGCATAAGCTTCAGCCAGGCAGAACTGTTTTCAAAAATGCCTTTAAGACCGTATTGGAGTTGCTTCATATCCTGTGTAAATGGAGAGGCTGCGAGTGATGAAAAGCAGCGTTGCAAAGATAATGAAAAAAAGCATGCAGCAGAAGCTTCCGAGAGCTTCTATAAAAAAACCGACAGAGAATTTTATCTTCTCGTCGGTTTTCTTTTTTCCCTGCAGAGGGAAGTGTTTCTTTTGTTTAGAGCATCAGGCTCTCGGACGTGCTTCGCGAACGATGATGTTGCGCCCGTCGAGTTCGGCTTCGTGCAGTTCCTCGATCATTTTCAGCGCTTCTGCATTGTCGGGCATCTCTACAAAGGCAAAACCTTTGGAGCGACCGGTGTCGCGATCTTTGATGATTTTGCAGGAGTCTACCCGACCATACTCTTCAACAATAGATTGAAGATCGTTTTCCCGAACCTTGTAGCTCAGGTTACCAAAATAAATGTTCATAAATAAATAAAGATTGAAAATAAATAAACTATGGTCCAAAGAACAGTATAAAAACAAACGGAGGGTTTAAAAACATGTCTGTCCTTTGTCGCGTGGAAAAAACAGTGGGTAAACCTGCGAGAGAAAGTATATATTCTTTTCCGAAGCCACAAAGGAAGCTATTTATTTTCATATTTGCAACAATACGTGCAAAATAATGAGAAAAATAAAGACAACTTATTTTTCCGTTTTTTGGAAGGTTGAAAAAAAAACATATTTTTGTAGAAAAGATAACATAAAGTAATACGATTTGTTGTTTCCAATTTTTAATTTTTTTTGTATTCAAACTCTCCTTTATAGTCTTGCCTCATGAAGAGATCCCTTCAATTTATTATTGTAACTTGTTTGTTTAGCTGGCTTGTGGCGGGAGTAGCCATCGCATTAGGCTTACGAGCACAAGGAGTTGCTTATATTGTTTTTGCTGCTTTATACATGCTTTTGCCTGCCATCTCCGCCCTTATTCTTCAACTGCTTCACAAAGAGAAAATTTTTAACGGATTACGAGTTTCATTTCATTTTAACCCTTGGTTTCTCATAGCCGGATTTATTCCTGTCCTGTATACTTTCCTTACATTGCTTATCAACATCTTATTGCCCGGCATTTCATTCTCGGAAACAGGCGAAGGACTTTACTCCAGACTTTCGGCGGATCAGGCGGAAGAATTTGCAAAAATGACGGAACACTTCTCGCCTTTCATCTTTTTACTCATTCAGCTGATGGGCGGCATAGTAGCCGCTTACACAATAAATGCTTTTTTCGCTTTGGGAGAGGAGTTAGCTTGGCGGGGTTATTTGCTCCGAGAGTTAAAACATAAAAAGTTGATACCGGTTTCCCTGATTACGGGGACAGTATGGGGATTGTGGCATTTCCCCCTGATTCTTATAGGACACAACTATCCGCAACACCCGATTGCAGGAGTTGGAATGATGGTTGTTTTCTGTATATTACTCAGCCCTATGATGACTTACATCGTGATAAAGTCGGAATCGGTTCTCACTGCAGCCATCTTCCACGGAAGTAACAATGCCATAGGAGGTCTCGCCCTCTTATATGTATCCGGCGGTAACGATCTCAGTAACGGTGTAACCGGCTTGTCGGGTTTTATAGCCCTACTGCTGCTGAACTGTTTGTTTCTTCTTTACGACAGATACATAAGTAAAGAGAATATCTTTAGTCGTAGCATTGAAGATTTAATGCCTTAGAGCTTTTATGTGTTTTTCAGGCACAAAAATCCTCCTGCTTTGGATGATAAAACAACAGCGACCTTTTACAGTCGCTGTTGTTTTATGACGGTATTTTAGGGCTACGGTACGCCGATTCGTTTCTTTACAATCTTTTTTGAAATCTCACTGTTTTTGTTTTTTAGTATTTATTTGCTCCTTAAAAGCGTATAATTATCAGATATTGAGTGAAATAATATCATAAGCAGTTGTGTCTTTTTATTGCTGTCCGCTAAAACTTTTTCTACCGTATAAAATTTAGGGCTGACACTTCTCACGAGATATCAGCCCTTTTGATTATCTTTGAGTTGCCAAACAAAAAAGTATAACCATGGGTAAAAGTACACATTTCTTCGGATAGTCGGTTTATGGTCAGTTGATAAAATCGCTTGATCGTGATAAAATTGTTCTAATGAGTCGAACATATGATGGTGAACGCTATATAAAATCGTTCGACGGTTGGCATCATCTGCTCACAATCCTTTCGTCATTATGCGTTTCGACTCTCTACGTGAGATAGAGGCTTCTATGCAGGCTGAAGTGCGTAAATTCGGACACATCGGTTTGGAAACAGTTCCCAGACGCAGCACTCTGTCGGATGCCAATGCCCGACGTTCCAGTACGTTCTCTGAGATGGCTATCGTGACCTTTACGAGCAAAACAAGGCAGCCCTTTCCTCGGACAGCCGAAGAAATCAGACAGAGAATCGGATGAAACGACTTTGCTTCATCGACTCTACCACCATTACTCTCTTCTCCAATCTCGTCTTCAAGAGTGTAGGACGCCGCCTCAAGTCTGACAAGAAGAAGGAAGGTATGAAGGTCCATTCCGTGATTCATACTAACCAAGGTGTACCCTGCGACGTCCGGTTTACCTCCGCTGCCACCAACGACTCCTTTATGCTTTCTACTTCAGATTGCCACAACGGAGAGTTTGTGGCTTTGGACAGAGCCTACATCAACTATGGGAAGTTTGAAGAACTCACTATGCGAGGCGTGGTGTATGGTCAGCAAGACGAAGAAAATCTCGCCTACAAATTACTTTGACTATATGTATATGACCGGCAAGGGCTGATGGGATACCGGGAACAAACGGTGATGTTCAACAAGGGGAGTGCCCGGCATAAGGTGCGTATTGTATACATACGTGGATATCAAAAGGGGCAGGCGGCCTAAACTCGTGAGCTTGCCGACCAACGATTTTGATATGACACTTGGAACCAGCGTAGAAATATACCGCAAGCGATGGCTCATAGGGGCACTCTTCAAGCAAATCAAGCAGAATTTCCCGCTCAGATACTTTTATGGAGAAAGTGCCAACGCCATCAAGATACAAGTTTGGGTGACACTCATATCCAATCTGCTTATGACACTCCTCTGCAAAGACGACTTACACGCCCTTGGAACTTATCGGGATTAGCCACGATGGTAAGAATCGTTCTGATGTACTACATCAATATGGATACGTTCTTCGAACGACCTGACAAAAACTTGAAATTACTCCTAAAACAAACAGCCGAAAAACCTCCGGAAGAAGAGGATTTGATATAAGGGGGCTTGTGCGCAAGCAGAAATAATTCCAACACGTAATAGTTAATGAGTTGGGAGTAGATAATGATGGTTTAGCGGACTGTAATAATAAAAAATAAGCAAAAGACTGTGCGATAGTCTCATCGAATATGTTCCTACGCAAATTATGACAGAATACTTTAGGTATGTCTTTCCTGAAATTTCCGATATAAAAATAGATGGGATTTTATATCCGAGTTCCAAAAATGGGGGAAATTGCTATGTCCTATTTTTCGACAATAAGACGAGTTTGGAATTTTGGGATTTAAAAAGTATAGAAGTTATGAGTGTGTAAATGTAGAATCATATCTTATCAAGGATTTCATTTACTAATGAATCTAATCTTTTTTCTCTATTCTTCACTTTCAATTCACATTCCCAAATGATAATAACATTCCATCCAGTTTTTTTTAGCGACTGAATGTTTTGTGAGTCTCGCGTTACGTTTGAGGTTACCTTTTTAGTCCAGTATTCGATGTTAGAAGCAGGTAGTTTTGCAGCCTCACAGTTTTCATGACCATGCCAAAAACAACCATGAACAAATATTATCGTTTTATACTTAGGTAACACGATGTCCGGTTTTCCCTGCAAGTCTTTTACATTTTTTCTATACCTGAATCCTTTTGAGAATAAAAACTTTCTGACTAAAACTTCAGGCTTTGTGTCTTTCCCGGACACTTTCGACATGATGTCAGAACGCTTGGATTTAGAAAAGACATCCATAATCTACTAATGGACGAAAAGGTCTTCTTTTTTCAGGTTCTTATCACCTAAACAAACTAACGCATCCCTATTTTCTCTCAAAAAACTTGTATAGACAATGTCTTCCCCAAGTTCAACGGCTCTGTCGATTTTTTTTGTATAATGGTTTTTCATTGACTCGAAGGCTTGCCCTACGGTTTTATTAGAAGTCATAAACATTTTAAGAGCGAAATTATCACATTCAATAAAAGTTTGCCGATATGCGGGGTCTTCAAATATCACTGTTGTTTCTTCATTAAATCCGATAAAGGTTCTGCAACCTTTTTCAATTAATGCGGGCGCTAACTTTCTTCCAATAAGACATGCTGTAGAATAAAACAGGGAATTGGCAAAGTGGACACAGTTATCCGTAGATACGAAAGAACCGCCGTTACATCTTAGCCCATTATCTATACCATGTGTATAAGCAATAAAAAGAAATGGATTGGGATTTAGTGGAGGGATATTTACATCTATATAAGCCACATTGCATTTAGGACTTGGGATTGGTGAAAATGACTTAACTAAATGTTTTTGTTCTTCCAAAAGGGCGGCGATGTCTTTTTGACAATCTTCAAAATATCGCCCTAAAGATGCGTTTTGATTGTCAAATGCAATAACGATATTAATCATTACTTACTTGCTTTTTTCCACGAGTTAATAAATCAATGGCTAACATTATTATATTACGCTCCATCTTTTTCCCAAAATCTGACTGTTTGCGTATTTCTTTTAATATATCCTTTAATGTATAGGTTTCCCCTGTTGATGTAGTCAAATAGGGCTCATTTTGTTTGTCTTCAGAATGGTTCGATATCCATTGTTCCAAGACACAATCAACTCTAACACTAAGCTGTTGAGCCGCTTTTGAAACAAGTTTAAGTATTTCCGCCGTATCTGCTGTATTCTGAACAACTGCCAAAGCGTCGTTATTTACAAAATCAACCAATTCCGTATGGGGTATTGTGCTGAATTGTTTGGCAGTCATTATGATTACATATACTAAAGATGTTACTTCCCGTATCTTTAGCAAAATATCATGTCCTTTGGGCTGTCCTGTTTTGAAGTTATAATCCAACAATACAATGATTTTCTTGGACAGGTTCGCCAAAACAAATTTCAATCCTTCGTCGGGATTGTTTATTACGGTGACATTCGCTGC
This sequence comes from Porphyromonadaceae bacterium H1, assembly GCA_001653155.1. Taxonomy (GTDB): domain Bacteria; phylum Bacteroidota; class Bacteroidia; order Bacteroidales; family Paludibacteraceae; genus H1. The sequence continues at coordinate 3,420 of BDEJ01000046.1, read as the reverse complement.
GGGAAAATGCTCCCTCAATTCAACCACCAATGGGTCGAACATATCGAAACTATCGTCTATAATTACAATTTCCGTATTATTCATATAATGCGTTATTTTTTAAAAGGGAATGTAATTTTAAAAGTCACTCCATGAGGTTGAAATTCATTTTTGACAACCTCTATTTCTCCTTTTAACGCTTCCACCCTTGTTTTGACAATATAAAGACCTAAACCCGCTCCGCCTTGACTGGTTGTTGTTGTATGGAAAATGTCAAAAATCTTTGCTTTTTCGTCATCGGATATCCCATGTCCATTATCGGAAAAGAAAATCACAATTTTATCATCTCCCAATTCAGAAGTACATTTGATAATTCTGTCATCCTTATTTGATTTTAGGGCTTTCAGAGAATTATCAATCAAATTTTCAAATATATCTTCGATAAACTTTCGATTGCAGTTTATCAAACAGTTTTTTCCTATGTCTATTTGAGAAGTTACATTTTCCTGTGAAAAGCGATAGGCGTATTCATTAAAGAGATTGGTTATTAATCCCTTGAAATCAATATCTTCAAATTCAATATCCGCACCTGCGTAACTAAGCATAAAATCTACAGCTTTATTTAGCCGACCCATTTCGGAATATATGTCTATGGCGTATTGTTTAAAATAATCCTCAAACTTAGGATCTGGGTATCTATCCTTAAAAAATTCCGCTTTTCTCTTAATTTTTCCCAATGAAGTTCTTACAGCATGAGCCACATGCGCCGCATAATCCTGTAAAGACATTAAACTCCAATATATGTTCTCTCTGCGGGCTTGTTCCTTCTCGTCTTTCTTTTTTTCCTTTATTCCCGCGCTTACCGACTGCTTTACTTTTTTCGCCTTGCTTTTAACCTGTTCTATTTGAGGTCTTATTTGAGGATTCTCATTTGCGAGTTTGTCGAGTTCTTTTATAAAATCGGTGGTATCTTCGGCGGCGCTTTGTAAATTATCATCAACCAGTTTTTTGCGCTCCACTCGTTCGTACTTTTTTACTTCCGCAAATACATTCAATTGTTCGATGATAAAGTCTTTCAAATCGCTGTATTCTTTGTTTTCAACAAAGTTTTGTCGATTGGTTGCATCGATTATTTGCGGATTATTCTCTTTCGTAATTTCTACTATTCCGATAATCTCACGAGTACTTACTTTATCAAAAACTCCATGCCACAACTTCTTGTCAATGCCGAGAATATCTCTTTTATTTTCTCGTTTATCTTCAAATTCAGCAAAAGGGGTTGTTATCAGCCCATCACGGTATATTTTTACGCCATCTATTTTTAAGTCGGCATCTTTGTAAACGCTATTATACTTAGCCTTTGCGTCGCGATTAAAATAATACAATTGCATTTTAATCGGGCCAAAACTTTTATAATCAGTCGTCCGTTTCTCTATTTCTTTTGTTTCTTGATTGAAAAATAAATATTCCTGTTGTTTGGTTTCAGCATTGAAGATGATAGATTCATTATGGGAAGCGTAATCTACCACATCTGCCACCACCTTTTTATTATTAAACTCGTCGCTATGTTCATTTGAATATACAAAGATGTCAAAAGGCGGTTTTGGCGGAAAATAAGGGGAAACTATTTTGGTAAGTTCTCTATATAATTTTTGGATATCCTTTTGCGTCCAAATTTCTTTTACGTTCGATATTTCAATACTTGTTCCTTTTGCACTCGGTTGTTCCGATTTAGTGTAATGATATGTATTTTCTACATCGGTGAATAACGCTAATTGCGATTGTTTCTCCAATTGCTCGTACATGTCCCAATTGATATGCACATTTAGGTCGTTGGGTTCATTTTCTTTTTTCGTTTTAATAAGAATTTTTGCACCAAGTTTATCAACGGCGAATCTTCCTATCCCCTTTTCCCCTACATAACGACGATTGTATGGTGCAGGCGAAATTTTTTCTTTTCTTTTGCTTGCTGTTCCTACCACCATCCATTTGTCCTTTATATCGGATAATGTCATTCCTAATCCATCATCTCGAATAATAATTTTACTGTTAGGGTTCTTTGTGCCTACATTATGAAACTCAACATGAACGTTTTGGGCGTTCGCATCATAGCAATTCTTAACTAATTCGAATAATGCGGTAATACGGTCGGTTATCAGTTCTCGTCCTATCAGCCTGAATGTACTGACATCAAACCGCCATTTCAATGTATTTTTTCCGGGGTTATCCATCAGTTAATCACTCTTATATGATTTTTTATACTCTTTGCAATTGCTTGTCCCAACCCAACGGGAACAGCGTTGCCTATTTGCCGGGCGAGAATTTGCATATTAAATATCGCATCAGGGTCTATTAAATCGTAGCTTTCGGGAAAAGATTGTAAAATTGCAGCTTCCCGTAGCGAAATAGCTCTATCTTGCTTCGGGTGGCCAAATCTTCCATTATTCAATCCTATGCAATAAGTAGTCATAGTAGGGGCTACATCTTTCCATGCCATTCTACCATATACGCTTCTATACATTTGTCCGCCTTCTTTCTTATGACATTCCAAAAGCAAACTTTCATCCCAATCTTGCCAACCGCCGCCTTCGGGGGTAGCCTTAATCCTTTTTTTACTAATGTCAGTAAGTTTTCGAGCGAAATGCAGAAAGTCATCTTCGGAATGTTCTCCGTCCTTTATTTCAGGCAGATGTCCTATCGCTTGTTGAACGGTTACATAATTATTTTTATGAGTTGGCGGGATTAATTCAAATTTAGAATGTTTTGATGCTAACAAAATAAGGCGCTTCCGACGTTGTGGCACGCCATAATCTTGCGCATTGAAAACACCATATGAAACATAGTAACCATTTGCTTCCAACCGTTCAACAAAGTCATTAAAAACTTTGCCCCCATTGAAATTACGCAACTGGGGTACATTTTCCATTGAAACAATTTCAGGCTGTGTCGCTTCGATTAAATCTGCAAAAGAGTATAGAAGTTTCCACTTAGAATCTTCTGCTTGCTTTTCTGCATTATTATTGTTTTTATAGTTGAAAATAGAAAATGGTTGACATGGGGCGCAACCGACAAGGATTTTTCTTTTATTTTTAGGAAATAAGCTGTTTAATTCTTTAGCTGTTAGCTCTGTTACGTCTTTATACAAAAATTTCGCATCATTATTAGTTTTGTAAGCGTAACTACAAGTATTATCAAAATCGACACCTGCTGATACGTTAAATTGCTCTATTATAAAGCCGTGCGTTAGCCCGCCAATACCACAGAATAAATCTACAACTGCAAAATCCTTTATTTTCGCCATATGAAATAACACAGTTTTCCTAATTCGCAAAGATACGAACTTTCTTGTAAACGCCTTCTTTTTGAGCGGCTAAAATCAGGGTCGTAAATTCAATTAGCAAATGCAACTATTAGGGAATAGGTAAGGATTGATTTTATCGG
>BDEJ01000045.1 GCA_001653155.1 Porphyromonadaceae bacterium H1 | reverse complement strand
GACTCTTTACTAAGGTAACATTTTGTTCCTTAGCTCTACTTCTTTTTTTGATGTTTATCTAAATATTTAGGACAACATTGGACTAATTTCTATTTTTTTTATTACTTTTACCATTTGGTTTATTAATTGTCCGATTCAGACATCTTACAAGCGAAGCTTTATGAAACTCAAAATAAAAAGAGAGAAATGGCCGGAATTTTTCAAAATGATACTATTCTTGGCCTTGGCAGTAGTTATTATTCAATTATATCCCGACAAAAGAAATTTTAACTACCACTTTGAAGCCGGAAAACCCTGGACTTACGATATGCTTACGGCCCCCTTCGACTTCCCTATTTATAAAACGGAGGAGCAGCTTGACAAGGAGCGTAAGCAATTGTTGAGGAAAAGTAAGCCTTATTACTTGATGGACTCATCGGTCGTTTCACAGCAAATACGGATACTGTCTGCCAATCACGAACCTGCAAGTATCGTGGAAATTAATTATTTGAAAAGCAAGTTGCAGCAGATATATTCTCAGGGCGTAGTTTCTGTTGATGACTACCAGAGACTACGAAAAGACGAAAAAAAGGAGATTGTCTGTATCATGCCTAACCGCATTGTTCGCAACATCCCCATTGGCAAGCTGCATACACCTAAAAGCGCTTACGAGGAGATTTTTCGAGAAGCCGAAGGACTTAGAGAAAGTCTTAAAGCTTACAATTTGAACACCCATTTGATGGAGAATTTACACTACGACAGCATTACTTCCGAATCTTCCAATAAAGAGATACTCAAAAGCCTTTCGAGAACAAATGGAATGATGCAGGCCGGAGAAAAAATCATAGATAGAGGGGAAGTAATATCACCACGTAGTTATCAGATTATAAGTTCGTTAAAGTTGGAATACGAAAATCAAAATGCAAGGACCGGTGAAAACATTGTTGTGTTGTTGGGAGAGGTGATCATTGTGTTTGGGCTTATCGTGCTTTTGCTTCTTTATCTGTATCTTTTCAGAACTCGTATATTTGAAAGTTACAGGAACTTGCTCTTAATCATTCTGATGATGATTTTTATCGTTGGGCTTACGGCTTTAATCCTCAGTTATACACAGCTTAATCCCTATATTGTCCCTTTCTTGCTCTTGCCTATTGTTATTCGCGTATTTTTCGACTCTCGTACGGCGCTTTTCGTCCACATCATAACGACCTTGATTATTTCTTTTATCATGGACAACCCCTTTCAGTTTGTCGTTTTGCAAATAACAGCAGGTATGACCGCCGTTTCGAGTCTAAGGGATTTATCCCAGCGCTCTCAGTTGGCACAAAGCGCCTTTTATATTTTTATCAGTTACGTCTTTGCCTTCTTAGGTTTCGAATTGATTAGCGAAGGTGATTTCGGGCGTATTCACTGGATGATGATCGTTTATTTTGCGATCAGTAGCATCATTGTATTGTTTGCTCATATTTTTATATTTTTCATCGAAAAACTATTGGGATTAATATCCAACATAACCTTACTGGAGCTTACGAATATCAACAGCGACTTCATGATCAAGTTTGCCGAAGAGGCTCCGGGTACTTTTCAACACACTCTGCAAGTATCCAATCTTGCAACCGAGGCTGCAAAAAAGATCAATGCCAACAGCCTTTTGGTGCGTACCGGGGCTCTGTATCACGACATAGGGAAGATAAAAAATCCCTATTATTTTACAGAAAATCAAATGGGGGGTAATAACCCTTTACTTAATATGGATTCGAGAGAAGCTGCCCGTATCATTATAAACCATGTCCCGGATGGCATTCAGCTGGCCAAAAAGAATAACCTGCCGGAGCAAATTATTAATTTTATTGCCACACATCACGGAACAAGCACGGCAAAATATTTTTATAATGCTTGTATGAACCAAAGCACCGAGCAAAAACCTGATAAAGCCGACTTCATGTACCCGGGCCCACGGCCTAACACCAAAGAAACTGCCATACTGATGATGGCCGATGCCGTAGAAGCTCGCTCGCGCAGCCTCAAGGAATATACTCCCGAAAGCATCGACTTTATGGTCGAGGATATGATTGATAGCCAGATTGCCGATGGACAGTTTAAAGATTCTCCCATCAGTTTCCAAGACGTAGAGCTTGTCAAATCCGTCTTTAAGGAGAAAATAAAGAACATGTATCATACACGAATCAGCTATCCCGAACTGAAAGTTCCGGACGCAGCCAAGGCGAATGACACAAAATAAGCTAAAATAACTGCCTCATTCTAATTTCTATACGGGAATTTTCCTGGGAATATAATAAGTTTTTTGGCTGTTTTGAGAAAAAGAACTACTTTTGCAGTCGGGTAAGTCCTACACGACCAGCTCCCTCTGAACTCCCCCAGGGCTTGACCGCAGCAAGGGTAGGAGGTCGTAGCGGTGCGATGTATGGGTGCTTACCCTTTTTTGCCTCTTTAGCTCAGTTGGCCAGAGCACGTGATTTGTAATCTCGGGGTCGTTGGTTCGAATCCGACAAGAGGCTCAAAAAAATCCGAAGATGCTATTGTTTTACTCATTCAAGCTGAGTCCTTTGCCATTGGCCTTTTCCCTCAACACTGCAGCTTGATGTCAAAAATATGAGATGAAATATTAAAGACAATACCCGTTCCGATGAAACAAATACGCATCAAATACCTTCCGAAATTAAACGAAGCGAATATCGAGGATGCCGGAAGCATTCTTGAGGACGAACAGGCCTCTCAAGATCTTGTGGATCAATTAAATTGGGCTCCGCAATATGCCTACAGACCCATTACCGTATTTTACATCGCTCGTTCCTCAGATGCCCTCTTTATCAAATTTAACGTGCACGGAAGCATGTTAAAGGCGATTTACTCCGAAGATCAGTCACCGGTTTACAAAGACAGTTGTGTTGAGTTCTTTTGCCGTGTGCCCGGCAGTGAATATTACTTCAATTTTGAATTTAACTGTATCGGCGTTTGCCGTGCTGCTACGCGAAAAAGCCGGAACCAAGCCGTGAGGCCTCTTTCTTCCGAAGAACTCATGCTCGTAAAACGCTATTCGTCTTTAGGGACGCGTGTGTTTAAAGAAATGGAAGGTATGTTCGAGTGGGATTTAAGCCTGAAAATACCATTTGAACTAATCGGTCTCAACCCCGAAGCGCTTCCGGAATATCTGTTCGGAAATTTCAATAAATGCGCCGACGATACGGATTCCCCGCATTACGTAACGTGGAGCCCCATCCAATCCGAAAAGCCCGACTTCCATCATCCGGAATGCTTCGGGAAGTTGCTGTTTGAATAGTTTGGGTTGATATAATTTTCTCTGAAAAAATTGTATCTTTGCGCTCGAAGCACTATTTACACTATGCTTAAGCAGCAATTACAGCAGAAATTACAACAAAAACTTTCGCCTGCGCAAATTCAGGTCGTAAAGATGCTGGAAATACCCGTACTTGAGTTAGAAGAACGTATTCAGCAAGAACTTGAGGAAAACCCGGCATTGGAAGAAGGTCGGGAAGCAAGTGCCGAGAGCGAACAAGACATCGATACGGACTACGAAGAGAAAGATGTCGAAAGTGATGATTTCTTGGATGATTACGACTACGGTGACTACGATGTGAATGATGAAATACCGGATTACAAACTGAGAATCAACAATATATCCAAGGATGATAAACGGGAAGAAATCCCCTTTTCGATAGGGATGACTTTCCACGAATACCTAAGCGAACAACAACGTTTGATACAACAGCTCAATCCTCAGGAACATGCTCTTGTCGAATATATTATCGGAAATATCGACGAGGAAGGTTACTTGCGCCGTACGGCTGAAGCCATGGTTGACGATATCGTTTTTTTATCCGGCATCACAACCAACGACGAAGAAATGCAGCGCTTGATAAAAGTGGTGCAGCAGCTCGATCCGGCAGGGGTAGGGGCGCTGAACTTACAAGAGTGCCTCTTGTTGCAGTTGAAGCGAAAGGAAAAAAATAAAACAACGGATACCGCCATTACAATCGTAAAAGACTATTTTGAAGAATTTTCGAAAAAGCATTATGATAAAATTACTCGTTCGATGAGCATCGATAGCGAGACTCTCAAAGCGGCTTTGACCGAAATAAAACACCTGAATCCGAAACCGGGTAATGCTTGGAGCGGGAATTTGCTTGAAAAATCAATGTCGATTGTGGTGCCGGATTTTATCATCGAGAACAACAACGGAAAGCTGCATGTGTCCTTGAATAACAGCAATATCCCTGAGTTGCGAATCAGCAACACCTACAACGAAATGCTCAGTAGTTATTCGGCCAACAAGCAAAACCGGAGTAAAGAAATCAAAGAGGCTATCTTGTTTACCAAACAAAAAATTGATTCGGCCCGTTGGTTTATCGATGCCATACGTCAGCGCCAAGAAACTTTACTGGAAACGATGAAGGCCATTGTGGAAATGCAGTACGAGTTTTTTATCGAAGGCGACGATGCTTATCTGAAACCGATGATATTAAAAGATATTGCGGACAAGACCGGTTATGATATTTCGACCATATCGAGGGTGAGCAACAGCAAGTATGTGCAAACCGAATTTGGTATTTATCCCTTGAAACATTTTTTCTCGGAAGCTATAACCAACGATTTGGGAGAGGAAATTTCGACCAAGGAAATCAAGCGAATTTTGCAGGACTGTATCAATAACGAAAATAAGAGGAGGCCGTTGAACGACGATGCTCTATCGGAAGTGCTGAAAGAAAAAGGCTATCCGATTGCCCGTCGGACGGTGGCTAAGTACCGCGAGCAGCTCAACATACCGGTTGCCCGTTTGCGTAAAGAAATTTAAGCTTTCAGCAAATATATTTATCCGGAAAGTAACAATGACACGTTTTCTTAAAATTGTCTCCTTCGTATTTCAACCGCTGCTCATTACCAGCTACGGTATGATTTGGATGTGCCAACTGGAGGCTTTTGCAATCCTGCCTGCTTTTTGGCGCACAATGGCTATGACCGGTACTTTTGTATTTACTTGCTTGATTCCGGCCATTCCCATCATTGTGCTGATGTGGAAAGGTGAAATCAGCGATATATTTATCCACAAGAAAGAACAACGCACTTTACCCTATCTATTCTCTTTGTTGTCTTATATCTTCTGGGCTCTTTTCCTGTTTAAGATATTGCATTTGCCGATGAGTATTGCCATTATGGGCTTTGGATCGGTGCTCTCTCTTGTTTTGATGACATTGATTAACATCAAGTGGAAAATAAGCGCACATCTTTGCAGCATGGGGGCGTTACTGGGTTTTGTATGCGGAGTATCTTACAGCTTAGCCATAAATCCTTCGCTTTTTATTGCCGTGTTACTGTGTGTGACGGCATTGGTGGCATTGTCACGTATTGAGTTGAAAGCCCATACCCCCCTGCAAACTTTGGCCGGCTTTGTTTTAGGATTTCTATGTGTATTCCTTGCTTCGTACTGGGCTAATCATTAAATTCGATATTCAATTCAGCTTGTGGTTACATACTATCTTATTGCCATACTGTTTCTAGTCCTTCTGGGGATTGGTTTTGCAGTTTATTTTAGCATCAAGTATTTTATTAATAAAACTAAGTGTCAGGATATGGAAAAGAAACATGTTAAGTTTACCGATTCGCTTACTTTCAAAGGAATTATAATTACGGTTCTCACCCTGCTGTTGCTTATACCGGGGGCTATCTTGCAGGATTTGATAAGCGAGAGACAACATCGCAGCATCGAAACAGTTGAAAAAATTAATAACAAATGGTCCTTAGCTCAGACTCTTTGTCCTCCGACTTTGGTGATACCTTACACTCAGGAGGTCTACAGACAAAACTCCGAAGGCAAGACCATCCGAAGCTGGGAGCCACACCAACTCTATATCACCCCGAAAGACGTTAAGATTACAAGCCTTCTGCAGCCTGAAGAACGTTATTACGGCATTTATAAAGCTATTTTGTATAAAAGCGACATTCATATCGAAGGCGAATTCGAAGGACTTGAGTCGCTCCCGAAAGAAGGCTGTATGTTTCATTTCGAGGATGCATATCTCCTCCTGGGCGTTACCGACCTGCGTGGTATCCGAGAGAATATCGACTTTAAGCTAAACGGTCGGGAATTGAAAGCCAGCGTAGGAGAGAAGAATCAACTTTTTGCCGGCAATCTTGTGGGAAAAAATGAAATCGTAGCAGCGAGGAGTAATGAGTACGATTACAAGGGCTACGAAGAAAGTATCGAGGGAAAGTCGCTTCTAATAAAGCTAAACGGGCTTGTTGTTGCCGATAAGCTTTCGGAGAAGCTCGAATTTTCCTGCAACCTGAAATTGAACGGAAGCAGCGAGATCAACTTCATTCCCATTGCTCAAAATACGCAGGTTCGTGTTGAAGGTCAATGGCAGGCCCCGTCTTTCATCGGAGCTTTTTCTCCGGAATATACACTTGATAAGGAGCAATTCAAAGCCGAATGGAGTGTCTTGAGTTTCAACCGAAGCATCCCCGAGTCGTGGAGCGACAATGAGCTATCCTCTCTTCGTGAAAACAGCTTTGGGGTGAATCTGGTGGACACGGTCAATCATTACCAACAAAACATGCGATCGGCGAAATATGCTTTGCTGTTTATCGTGCTTACTTTTGTGGTTTTCTTTTTTGTGGAAGTTTTCACGAAGAAAAGCATACATCCCATCCAATATCTGTTGGTGGGTATTGCTTTGGTACTGTTCTACAGTCTGTTGTTGTCATTGTCGGAGCATACAGGATTCACTTGGGCCTACGTCATAGCTAGTGTTGCTACCGTATCGCTGATTACGGCTTACGGCAGTAGCATTTTCAAGCAAGGACTGCCTACGGCCATTCTGGCTGCTGTATTATCCCTGCTTTATGTTTTTCTATACGTCATTCTTCAGTTGGAGAATATGGCTTTACTTATTGGAAACATAGGACTTTTCGTAATCTTGGGCATTATCATGTTCGTATCCCGCAAGGTGAAATGGCAACGGAACGAGGCTTAGAATACGCTTATTGTTTTATTTTTAATTAATTACGTTTTATTTTTATGATTACTACAGACCAACTAAAAGATTTGTTGGAACGCGAGGATGCGTTGAGGAGGTATCTTTGACGTCGATACGAAACTGATACAAATTGAAGAAGAAGAATTACGTACGCAAGCTCCCGATTTTTGGGAAGATGCGAAAGCTGCCGAAGTGCAAATGCGTAAGGTAAAGGAGCTGAAAAGCTGGATAGAAGGATATGAGACCGTCAAAACAGCCTGCGAAGAATTGCGGTTGGCTTGCGACTTCTTTCGCGAAGGCGCTTTAAGCGAAGAGGAGGTAGACGAGGCTTACCGGAAAGCCCTCCGGGAAACCGAAGCCCTTGAGCTGAAGAATATGCTTTCTAAAGAAGAAGACAAGCTGGGTGCGGTACTTAAGATTGTGGCCGGAGCCGGAGGCACCGAAGCCCAAGATTGGGCCGAGATGCTTTTTCGTATGTACCAACGCTGGTGTGAGCGTCAGGGCTACAAGTGCGAAGTAACCAACTATCAGGAAGGCGACGAGGCCGGTATCAAGACCGTAACCCTGCAGGTGGAAGGCGAAATGGCTTACGGCTATCTCAAAAGCGAAAACGGCGTACACCGACTTGTGCGTGTATCGCCTTTCAACGCACAAGGAAAGCGGATGACCTCTTTTACCTCCGTATTCGTGGTGCCACTCATTAACGACAGCATCGAGATCGAAATCAATCCGGCAGGCCTTAGTTGGGATACCTTCCGTTCGTCGGGAGCAGGAGGACAGAATGTTAACAAGGTGGAAACCGGAGTGCGCTTGCATTACAAGTTTATCAACCCCGTGACCAATCAGCCCGATGAAATTGTAATTGAGAATACCGAGAGCCGTTCCCAATTCGGCAATAAGGACAATGCTTTGCGCCTGCTCAAATCGCAGCTATACGAACTGGAACTCGAAAAGCGCCGTGCGGAAACTGCCAAAGTCGAAGCCGGAAAGAAAAAGATAGAGTGGGGCTCGCAGATACGCAGTTACGTATTCGATGATCGTCGTGTAAAGGATCACCGGAGCAACTATCAAACTTCCAATGTACAGGCCGTGATGGACGGCGATCTGGATGCTTTTATCAAAGCCTACCTGATGCAATTCTCCGAGTCATAGCCCCCAACTAAACGAGGAACTCTGTAGCTCTAATGTTTCTCCACATACAATAAATCTCCCCTTCGTTTTGCGCGAAGGGGAGATTTATTATTGTGAAATGGGCAGCTTTTGTGTTTTTATGTCATGCCGCATGAGACAATTGAAATGAAAATCAAGGCTGATTCTCCCACAAAAGGAGTCAGCCTTGATTTTTTTTATTATTGCCGTCCGATAAAAATTTTTTCGGACATCGATGAAAGAGTAGTAGGTGCTTTGAAAATTCTAAAAGAGGAGTTTTATTTTCTCAACAATTGATTAGCGTACTCTAAGGCGTTGCCCAGGACGTATGGTCTTTTTCCGAGATATGTTGTTGAGACGGCAAATGCGATTTATGCTGGTACCATTCCGCTGTGCGATGCGTCCAAGCGTGTCGCCGCGCCGTACGGTATAGTATTTGGCTGATCGAAGTTCTTTGAGGTGGCTATTATAATAAAAAGTGGTATTTCGAGTGATCAGGTAAGAGTCCTCATGCATTTTGTTTTGAGCAAAATCCACCATGTGCACCGGATTAATGGCATTCCCCAAATAACGTATTTCATAATGGAGGTGGGGGCCGGTGGAACGTCCGGTATTACCTCCGAGGCCGAGTACCTGCCCGGCTTTCAGAGTTTGGTTGTGCTCTACCAGCGTTTTGGACAAGTGGGCATAAACAGTCTCCAATCCGTTATTGTGCCGTATTACCACGTAATGCCCATATCCACGTCGCTCGTAGTCGATGATACGGACTTTCCCGTCGAAAGAGCAACGGATAGAGTCTCCCACTTTTACACGTAAATCGGTTCCAAAATGGTAGCGATAGCGCCGAGGACCGAAGTGCGAAGTAATAATGCCTGAATGGACGGGAGCTACAAAATCTTTGCAAAAAATGCGCACGGAATCGGGCATACTGTCGATTGGGATAGCGTAAGGATTGAGGCGTTCACGAGTCCAAATATGATGGTATATGTCGTCAGCCGGATGGTTCTCCATAAGGTCATCCGAGCTGTCGTCGAAAATCGATTGATAAATGTTCATTTCCTGAAGCGCAATGCTGTCGTGCTCGGCTCGCTGAGCCACTGCCTGCGTTACTACCTTGCGAAAACGTGCTCCGGGCATTTTTCTGCGATTCTCGGAAGGAGCCGGCAAATAACTTTCCGTTTCGGATTTTAGCTTGTTTTGGTCGGGCTCGGCGGCAGGTAGCAACTGAATGAAGGAAAAAAACAGGAATATGGGAGCTATATAGAGGTATTTGGGATTACAATTCATCACTGGCATATATGAAGTTGAGAGCGCTTTGCTGGTAGTCAAAAATTTCATCAGCGCCAAAAAAACGATTCAATTCTATTGCTGCATTTTCCACCGTATCGGAAGCGTGTATGATGTTTTCCTGCACACTCACGCCAAAATCACCCCGTATACTTCCGGGAGCTGCTTTACGTCCGTTAGTCGTCCCGGCCAAGTCGCGTACTACCTGAACAGCTTCAATCCCTTCCCAACAGCATACTATTACCGGGGTGGCCTGCATCGACTCTTTTATTCGAGGGAAAAAAGGACGATCTACAAGATGCGCATAATGCTGTTGAATCAATTCGTCGCTGAGCTGCATCATTTTTATAGCGCAAAGTTTGAGTCCCTTCCGTTCGAAACGCCGGATGACTTCACCGGCTAAAGCACGCTGTATGGCGCTGGGTTTAAGTATGACAAGTGTTCTTTCCATCAGGAAGTTCGAATTGTTAAGGTGTTTTGACTAAAAAAGTAGAAAACGAAAACGATTTTGCCTAGGATGGCAAAAAAATAGCGGAGCAAAAGTAGTCAAAAGCTCAGGGGCTCGGAAGAAAAAAATCGTTTTTTAACTTATGATGCTCCAATTTAACGCAGCGGAGCGCGATTTCTTCAATTGCCGGAGGAGGATGGCATTCTCATCTTTTGCCAGTTGCGGATCTTTTTGTAAAATTTCGCGAGCAGTGTTTCGAGCTATTTCGAGCATCTGTCCGTCGCGAGCCAGATTTGCCATTTTCAGGTCGAACGGCAGCCCACTTTGCAGGGTTCCGTCCAAGTCGCCGGGACCTCGCAGCTTCAGATCCGCTTCGGCAATTTCAAATCCATCGTTACTTTGCAACATTATTTCGAGACGCTTACGCGTATCGGCGGCCAACTTAAAACCACTCAGCAGGATGCAATAAGACTGATCGGCACCACGACCTACACGTCCGCGCAACTGATGAAGTTGAGCAAGACCGAAGCGCTCGGCATTTTCAATAATCATTACCGATGCATTGGGCACGTTGACTCCCACTTCAATTACCGTTGTAGCTACCATGATCTGCGTTTCCCCTTTTACGAAGCGCTGCATCTGATAATCTTTTTCGGCCGCCTTCAGTTTGCCGTGCACCATGCTTACTTGGCAATGAGGGAAGCTCTCGCGCACATATTCATAACCCGCTTCAAGATTTTGCAAATCCATCTTTTCCGACTCTTGAATCAAAGGGTATACAATGTATATCTGACGCCCGGCTTGTATCTGTTTTGCAATAAAAGAATTAATTGTCTGACGCTTGTTTTCGTAGAAATGATAAGTTTGTATCGGCTTTCGTCCCGGAGGCAGCTCGTCGATGACCGATACACTCAAGTCGCCATAAAGGGTCATAGCCAAGGTTCGAGGTATAGGCGTGGCCGTCATCACCAATATATGAGGAGCCTGTGTGTTTTTACGCCAAAGTTTGGCACGTTGCTCAACCCCAAATCGATGCTGCTCGTCTATTATAATCAACCCGAGTTGTGCAAACCGGACGTCGTCCTCTATCAGAGCATGGGTGCCGATGAGGATCTGCAAATCGCCCGAACGCAAAGCCTCGTGTATTTTTTCACGCTTTTTGGCGGTTGTCGAACCGGTGAGCAACTCGACATGCAACCCCAAATCGCCTAATAAAGAGCTCAGACTCTCGGCATGCTGCGTAGCCAATATCTCGGTGGGAGCCATAAGGGCTGCTTGAAAGCCATTATCTACAGCAATAAGCATGGCCATGAGGGCTACCAGAGTCTTGCCACTCCCCACGTCGCCTTGCAGCAGCCGGTTCATGTGTTTTCCACTGCCTAAATCCTTGCGTATTTCCCGCAAAACCCGCTTTTGCGCTCCGGTCAGCTCGAAAGGCAAGTATTCTTTGTAAAAGCGGTTGAAGTAATCTCCAATCTGAGAAAATACAAATCCGCTAAGATGTTGCTCACGCCAGCTTGCCTGACGCAGCAGATCGAGCTGTACATAGAGCAGCTCTTCGAACTTGAGACGCTGTCGGGCACGATTCAACAATTCCCCATTAGCCGGAAAATGTATGTTAGCCAAAGTTTGAGACAGGTTCAGCAGCGCAAAATTTTTAAGCAGGTATGCCGGCAAAGTTTCCGTAATGTTGGATTCCACTTGGCGGAGCGCCGTAGCCACAATTTTCTGAAAAGCTTTTGAATTGAGAAAATGGCTTTTCATCTTTTCCGTAGTATGGTAGAAGGGTTGGAGCCCCATCCGGTCGGGAGGAGGAAGTTCCGAAGGCAAATCGAGTTCGGGATGTGCCATGTTGTAACGTCCGTTGAAGAAACTCGGTTTTCCGAACAATACATATTCGACCCCCGGTTTGTAGCGATCAAGTACGAATTTGATCCCTTTAAACCAGACAAGTTCTATGCTTTGTTGCCCATCCGTAAAAATTGCCGTTAGACGCTGCGAACGTCCTTCGCCCACTTTCTCGAAGCGCAAAATCCGCCCTTTGGTTTGGATAAAGGCCATATCGCTGCTGATTTCGTGCAGATAATAGAAACGGCTTCTGTCCACGTATTTGTAAGGATAATGACGCAACAAATCCTCCACCGTGCGTATATTTAGCTCCTTGTTCAGCAACTCCGCACGCCGAGGGCCTACTCCCGCAAGATATTTGATTTCCTGTTGCAATATATTCGTCATGCTTTTTAGAAGTAAAGAAACGAAACATCCATCATACCCGCCGACAAAGATAAAAAAACTCCCTGCAACCTTGAAGGTTTTCGTGTTTCGTGAAAAATTTTTCTCTTTGAGGCCAATATTGTCCTAAATAAATTATGAGCGAGGGTTACCCCGTTGAGGTATAGAGCCCAA
>BDEJ01000044.1 GCA_001653155.1 Porphyromonadaceae bacterium H1 | reverse complement strand
TGTGAACCAAGGCTTTTGTGTTTTTTTACAAAAGTGCATATATTGAATTGCCCCTCAATCCTTCAACACCGTGGAGCTGTCCCAATACACCTCCGGTACGGTGTGTGCCGGCGATAAGAATCAGGCCATTCTCTCGGTCAACGTCAAAACCACCGATGACCTGAATGCACTCTCTGCCGAAAAATTTGCCTTTACCACCAACAGCACTTTCGCACAGGTAGAGAAAGCCACCCTTTACTACACCGGGAAAAACAACAGTTTTACCACTTCTCATAAAGTAGGAGAAGCAAACATTACAGCCGATGACTTTGAGATAAGCTGCTCCGCACCACAAGTGTTATTCGAAGGCAACAACTATTTCTGGCTGGCCTACGACCTGAAAGCCGATGCCACGAACGGACAAACAATGGATGCCGGCTGTACCGCCGTTACCGTGTCGGGTGCAGCGCATCCCGTGGCTACGCCGCAACCCGAAGGCAACCGCACCGTTAAGAACGAGTATATTTCCACTGTTGGTCGCTTTGAAAAGACCGTTTCCGGCAGCTGGAGTTTTACACATACTCCACAGAGTCAATATAACCCCAAATACAAAGCAGAGAAAGGTGATCAAATCGTTACTTTCGTTCCGGCAACGAACGGAAAGGTCATGGAAATAAACTTTGCCGATTTTGAGGTTGTCTATGCTGCCAATACTTATCAAACCAGAGCCAAATTCCAAATATTCAGTGGAAAAACCATTTCCGGAGAAAAACTGTGGGAAGTCAATGCCAATAACAAATCGACCGGCCCCGGCAAGACGATTCGTTCGAAGTCTGCCGATGGCGCTCTGACCATTCTGTTCAATGCCAATACCACCAGCAATTATCAAACGGGCAAAGGTTGGCATGCTACTGTGAGCGAGTATTTGCCGCAACCGATGCAATTTACCGGAAGCAGCGCGTTCCAAACCAATACCAACATCGTGAAACCCGGAGCGCTAAATCAGGAGATAATCGGTATCGAGATCCTTACTACGGGTGATCAATCGCCGCTTACTCTCAATGAGTTGGTGTTGAATCTGAAAGGCTCGCAGGATAAGATAAAGAAAGTATCGGTATTCTCCACCGGGGACAACAAAGCATTCGATACCAAAACTTTGCTTGGCGAAGCGCTTGCACCCGCAAGCAGCAGCCTCAGTATTACTCCGACTGCCCCGCTAGCTCTTGCCGAAGGCAAAAACTACTTCTGGGTGGCTTACGACATGAAGGATGTGCTTGCCTCCGACCAAGTTATTGATGCGGCACTGGAGAGCCTCAAAATCGACAACGAGCTGAAAACACCGACTGTCGGAGACCCCGACGGACTACGTATCATCAAAAACATCTATGAGTTCGAAAACGGCACGCATACCGTACAAGTAGCCTCCTCGCTGATGTTCTACGACAACGGCGGCCCCGATGGTCCCTACACCGCAGCGGCCAAGGGCACGGTTACCTTTGTTCCTCAGCCCGGAAAAGTGATCAAGATGGTTTTCAAATCTTTCCAAACTACCAACGGACATAAATTCTATGTGCACAACGGAGGAGTGGACGGACCTCAAATTGCAGAGCTTAAAGGTAACCTCAATAGCAGATTGCCGGCACCCATCCTCTCCACTGCCGATGATGGTTCGCTCACGGTTAAGTTTGCCCCGTCAAGCGTATCAACCAGTCCCGACGGCTGGGAAATAGAGGTAATTTCTTATACCCCACAGCCGCTTAGCATAAGCAGTGTAAACGCTACCGCCGTAAGCGCCGATAAGTTGCTTCGAGGAGCCAAAGATGAGCAGATGCTCAAAATAAAAGTGGAAGTGACCGGAGACAAAGGAAGCATCAACCTCAATACCTTCTCCTTCGACACCGAGGGTACCGCCGCTGCCGATATAGCAGCCGCTACACTTTACCACAGTGGTACGGAGGATGCTTTCAGTACGGCAAGCCCTTACGCTGCCGCTCTTACGCAAGCTCCCTTTACTTTCAACGGAAGTACGGCCATTACCAAGGCCGGCGTATATGTGTTCTGGCTGACTTACGATGTAGCCTCAACAGCTGCCACCGGCAATGTGCTGAAAGCAAAATTGACAACAGCAAAACAGGCAGAAACGCCTCTTACGATTACCGAAAATGCTGTTGCCGGCCGTAGCGTTCAAGACGGATTCAAAGGTACTTACAGCATCGGTACAAGCAACGGAGCTAATTACAACACCTTTGCCGCCGCCATCGCCGCTATGCAGCAGGGGATAGATGGGAAGGTAGTATTTGAGGTAGAAGACGGCACCTACTCCCAATTGGTGAAAATCCCCCATATTCCGGGTGCTTCAGCCGAAAACACCATCACCTTCAAATCGAAAAGCAACGACTACAACAAGGTGACTATAGAGGTAAACACCGCTCCGGGCACAAACGGCGACAAGCCGGGAATATTTACGGTGGACGGCGCCGACTACCTGAACATTGAAGGTTTCAGCATTAAAACCAACAAGGCTAAATACCCCGCTGTGGTGCTGGTAAGAAACGTAAGTAACCACGTAACGGTGAAAAACTGTATGATACAGGCTCCCCGATCCACTTCGTATTCCTCTGGCAACATTGCTCTGGTACGGGTGGAAGGGCTTAGTGAGCCTTACCGGAACTGCGACTACTTTAGGCTGGAGAACAGCAAGCTGGACGGAGGATATACCGGCGCCTATATCTATGGAACCGCCAACGTATCGCTACCCAAACAGAAAGGAGCGCGCATAGCGGGCAACGAGTTTACGAACCAGGGTAATATGGCCGTATATCTTACCAAGGAGCACGACGGTATTGTTGAGAACAACCGCATTCGTGTAAGCGGCACTACAACAAGCACTTTCAAAGGCATCGACGCAGTAATGATGGGCAACACCATTATCCGCGGCAACAGAATTTATGCCGACAATACCACCAGCGGGGCAGTAAACGGATTATACCTGCGCCGCCGCGACAGTGAGGAAACGCTCGCCGGACGCAACCGCGTGTATAACAACGAAATCATCATCGACAATGCAAAAGGTTCACCGCTTTACGGTATTTTCTTTGCAGATGGGCTGACCAATACCGATATTGCTTACAACTCGGTGAACATCGTGAAAAGTACGGCAGTTCAACAGTCCGCACCGATACTAATTGACATAAAAAAAGCAAACGAACCGAATATGAGCGTTACGGTAGAAAATAACCTCTTCCAGAACAATGCCGGAGGCTATGTGTACCGTGTCAATAGCGCTGCTGCTTTTGCCGGTGTGAGTTTCTCCAACAATGGACTTTACACTTCGGGCAGCACCTTTGCCTACGGTGGTGCAGCTATTGATGCCTTTGACGCTTGGCAAACAGCATCGGGCGAAACCAATTCCCTTGTGGAGCAGGCGCAGTTCCTGTCAGCCACCTCGCTTTCTTTGAAAGCCAAGGGCAATCTGCAGAAAGCTAAACCACTTGATTTTGTTACAAACGACATAGACAAAAAAACAAGAGGAGCAGCTCCTACTATAGGTGCCTACGAGTATGAGGATTTGGTAGCCGTTAAGCCCGAAATGATTGCAGGTTATCCGAAGAAAGGTAATGTAACCTACAATTCTTTGCAAGTAATCAGTAAATGGAGTCAAACCGGTAAGCTCTATACCGTACTGCTGAAAAAGAATGCTCCTGCTGCTTCGGAACAAGATTTGCTGGCCGAAACAGCTGTTGAGCTAAGCAAAAACCAAGACTACACTTCGCTCTTCGAAGGTATCGACGCCGAAGAGGAATACCGTGTTTACTTCCTATTTGTGACTGCCCTCGGAGCGAAATCCGATATACTCACAAGCGAGGTCATCCGTACCCCAAAATACATATTCCCGCTGGATGTAAAACTACCCGAAAAATGGGCTACGGTGGCTGCCGGAGTTACGGAGAAAATCTTCCCTGTAGTGAAAGGAGGCATCTATCCTTATACTTACGAATGGTATAACAAGATGAACGAAAAAATTTCGACCGACTCCGTCTTGAACGTATCGGCCGACCGTTCGCAGCAATACCATCTGACGGTAAAAACGGCCGATAAACAAAGTCTTACGCTTTATACCGATCTTGTTGTAACGGGAAAAAGTTACGCAGCTACTTTTGAAGATAACTATCTGGCTCCCGAAAGCTACTGGTGGAAAAAAGAAACCGAAGATATGGAATCTATCTTCTACAGCGGCTCCTATTCTTTTACCAATACTTATATCAAGGAATGGAAGTCTTGGGGAGGCTTTGCTTACTCCAACGAGACTGCTACGGATTTCGATCCGGCGAATTTATTAACGCATCAATTCCGCTCGGTAACCGGAAAAGGAGCACAAGACAGCAAGACTTTTGCTGTAGTGTATACCCTCGGATCGAAAACCGAAATCGGTATAAGCAACAATTCCGAAGGTGAAATCGTCCCGGGAGTATTTATTACTAATGCTGCTTATACCTACCACAGCATGACAAAAGGCGATACTTTTGCAGGAGATCCCTTCAAAAAAGGCGACTTCCTCAAGATAATATTCACCGGTAAAACAGCTTCAAACAGCAATTCTACTCTCGAATATTATTTGGCCGACTACCGTTCGACTAACGAGGCAGAGCACTACATGCTCACCGACTGGAAGTGGATCGACCTCAGCCCTCTGGGTAAGGTGAAGAGCATAACAATCCGGATGGATGGTTCGCGTAAAGGCGATTACGGATTGAATACCCCGGCTTATTTCTGTATGGATAATCTGGGAGCTACCCGGCCGGAGGGAACCTCCATCGAATCGATTTCGCTGCTCAGCGTGCATCCCAACCCATTCAAGGATCACTTACGCGTATATGCAAATCGAGAAGCTGTAGCATCCATTACCGACTTGTCCGGACGGGTGTTGATGAACTTCAGCCTCTATCCCGGCGAAAATCAGATCGACACCTCATCCCTTCCCGCAGGATTTTACCTCTTGCGGAGCGGATCGCAAAGTGTTAAACTGATGAAATAAATGCACCGCATAGAAAGAAAAACTGCTTGTTGTTTTTTAGCCTGAACGAGAAGTTTTGTAAGCGCGGGCTTCCCTCATCTGACAGAGGGAAGCCCGCTTCTTTACCGGGATTACAAGGGTTACGAAACTTAGCCTACAAAGCACTTATAGAGCAGCAGGAATCTCACAGAAGGAAGAGAAAAATGACATTGAAGCGCTTCCTTTAAAGACCGGGCCTAAGCAGTGGATAGAGGTGTAATTTTAATACGTCTCTACGGATTCAAAAGGGTGTTATTGCCCTCCCAAAAATTAAAAAGGGCGAACTAATGTTCGCCCTTGCATATTACGAATTAAATATCATTTCCTCACTACGTGCTGTGTAGTGCTGCCTTTGTCGGTTTCCACACGTACGAGGTATACGCCTGCGAGCAGGTGGCGGAGAGAGAGTTGTTTCGCGCCTGCGGCGGAAGCTACTTCGGTGCCATATACGTTATATACATATATGTTGCGGACTTCTTCCTCTGTACTGATGTATAGCACATTCTCCACGGGATTGGGGTAGAGAGAGAGGGCAGGGGCAGAGGCTTCTACGATCGAAGTCGAAAGACAGGTATAGCTGCCGGTAGTAGCGGGTGTGTCTGCATCGCCATTCCAATAACGCACCTTCCAGTTTTTGTTTTTGGCAATCGTGGAGTTGGCGGCTTTGAAGGCGGTGGCTTTCGAGTCGGAAGCATCATATAGGGGATAAAACCTCGTTTTGTCGCTTGCTTGTCGTTCCGGTAGCGAGCACATTAGGTCGTTGAAGTTCTGTGTCGTAAAGTTGTTGCCGTGGCAAGACAACTCTTTGATAGCTGTGTTTTTGCTTACATCCAACGAGCTTAATTGATTGCGGTAGCAATCCAACTTGGTCAGAGCAGTGTTGCGACTTACATCTAACGACTTTAATTGATTGCTGGAGCAATCCAACTCTTCTAGAGCTGCGTTTTTGCTTACATCCAACGAGCTCAATTGAGTGCTGTAGCACCACAAGTATTTCAGAGCTGTATTGTGGCTTACATTCAGCGATTTTAATTGATTGTTGGAGCAAGATAATTTGGTCAGAGCTACGTTTTTGCTTACATCTAACGATTTTAGTTGAGTGTTGGAGCAATCCAACTCGGTCAGAGCTGTGTTTTTGCTTACGTCCAACGAGCTTAATTTATTGTTCAAGCAATACAACCGAGTAAGATCGGCATTGCCACTCACATCTATGGCTGTAATTTTCTCCTCGTTTTTTCTACAATCAAAACCCGTAAGCGCTCCGGTGATGGTCATGGTAATGCCTCCGGCTCGGTAGTTTTGGAAGCCTGCCCAGTTCGTGCCTACTGTGATTTCTTGTTGCGTAGTGCCACTCTCTATCCTTACTTTAGTATTTTCAGCTGAGGATTGGAAATTAAGGCTAATATCTTGCCCTTGTTTTACGGTAAGGACGATTTTCTTAGTCTCATCTACAGGCGCCGGACAGGCATAGCTTCCGGTAGTAGCGGGTATGGCTTTGTTGATAGCATAAAGAACCCCCCAGTTTTTGTTTTTGGCAATCGTGGAGTTGGCTGCTTGGAAGGCAGCAGCTTTCGAGTCGGATGTATTTTTCAAGGGATAAAACATCGCATTGTCGTTTGTCTCGCGTGCCGGTAGCGAGCACATCAGATCGTTGAAACTCTGTGTCGTAAAGTTGTTGCCGCTACAAGACAACTTGGTCAGAGCCGTGTTTTTGCTTACATCCAACGAGCTTAATTGATTGTTGAAGCACTCCAACTCTTTGATAGCCGTGTTTTTGCTTATATCTAACAAGCTCAATTGATTGCCGTAGCAATACAATTTGATCAGAGCCGTGTTTTCGCTTATATCCAGCGATTTTAATTGATTGCTGGAGCAAGATAACTCGGTCAGAGCCGTGTTTTTACTCACATCTAACGATTTTAGTTGAGTGTTGGAGCAATACAACTCGGTCAGAGCTGTGTTTTTGCTTACGTCCAACGAGTTTAATTTATTGTTCAAGCAATACAACCGAGTAAGATCGGTATTGCCACTCACATCTATGGCTGTAATTTTATCCCCGTTTCTTCTACAATCAAGGCCCGTAAGCGCTCCGGTGATGGTCATGGTAATGCCTCCGGTTCGGTAGTTTTGGAAGCCTGCCCAGTTCGTACCTACTGTGATTTCTTGTTGCGTAGTGCCGCTCTCTATCTTTATTTTGGTATTTGCGGTTAGGGCTCGGAAGTCAAGGCTAATATCTTCCCCTTGCTTTACGCTGAGGACGATTTTCTTATTTGTATCTACGGTTTGTGCCGCGAGTTGCCCTGCTACCATCGCTCCGAGCAGGAGGAGCATAGTGAAAAGTCTAATTTTTGTCATTGTTTTGATTTTTGTTATTAAAATTATTTTGCTTACTGTTTATTTTATTTAAATACTATCTTTCTTCTTTTCAAGAATTTTTTTTGTACTTCTTTTATGTCGTTCCCATTCCCTCATCGAAGGATTTTTTTTTGCTGCCTGATGAAAAAATTTTTTCCCGGCAAGGAATCCCTAAAAAGCTGGCGAGGATTTTCCGAAAATCTCTCGATCTTTTCGAGAGACGGCAAATATAATAATCTATTTTGGAATCCGGTTTATGAACTGGTATTTTTCCCTTCAAATGTTCAAAAAAAGCCTTGTGAACGTGCATTGGAAGAAAAAAGACGGACTCCGATCCTGTTTTTTCTGTTTTTGGGGAATAAAAAATGTACCCTTATTGTTTAAAAGGAAATTCAGCTATTGTTCTTAACTCTTTCATCGAAGCTCCCCTTATGCTTAAAAGGGGACGAAGTTATAACTCGGAAGGCGTTTAATCAATTGTTAATTACCAATTTATATGAATTATTTTAGAGCCTACTTAACTTCTTCTTCTTCCCATGTCCCCTTATGTGTAAGAGGAGGAGCGTGGCCCGGATGACTTAGGCAATAATTCGTAATTGACTTCGCAGCACTTCCTCCTTGGTTAAAGATATTAATAGCTTGATTCCTGATACAACTTTTTGAAACTTTCAAGATTCAGGTTTTCCACCAAGGCATCAACCATACGCATCGGGTCATTTTCTGCAATATCTTCATCGATTCTTTGCGGAAAAAGTACCGTTTGGTAGGGGAACTGTAAGGAAGAAAATGTATCTTTGTCATAATAGAATTCTTATCCTTAAAGATATAAATTCTTTAGGTAATAACAAAGTCCCGACTTTCTCAAGCCGGGGCTTTGTGCATAAAAAAAGGAGGTGCGATTTTTGATTTGACACACCCTCTTCTTCAGATAAAAATCGCTAAAGTTAGCTGTTGATTTCGTCAAAAATTTCTTGAATTTGGTCTTGGCAGCCTCTGCAAACCGTTCCGGTAGATGTCTCTTCACCTACCTCTTCAACGGTTTTCAGTCCTTTAGCTTTTATGGCATCTTCTATCTCTCCTCGAGTAATGCCCATACAGTTACAAATTTGCTCGTCTCTACTTGTTTTTTTATATGAATTTATTTAATCTTTTTTATAATAGCATTATGAACTATATTATTTTTCATTTCAGTAGTAGAGTGATGTTCCGCAACAAATGCCACAACATACATTTTATTCAATTCTGTAGCAAGTTTACCTATTTTATCAGGTATGGTATAAGTATAAGTCTTCGAAAACCTTCCGACTGTTATACCAAGTTGGTCGCCCCAAACACCATCTTGAGATAAAACTTTTCGTAGAGCATTGCGGTGAGCATAATTATTACCTCCACCAGCTTGTTTAGCAACTATACTGTCTTGAACAAGATATACATTAAGTCTTGCATTAGGAAAATCTTTGAGCAACTTACCCGAAACATTTACTTTAAGCTCTTTGGAAGAATCACTGTAAGTGGTTTTTAAAGAGATAAGCACCGAATTTTCCATTGCCAATTGTTTGTCAATCATAGCTTTAGTAAGATAACCCGGGTGAAAAAGAATACCCGCCTCACCTATACCGGGTGTCCTATTAACCATAAACGCGGGTATGCCCGTTACTTTATAGGCGTTTGCCAATATAGCACTTTCAGATATGCCAAAATTATCATTAATATGATGATAAACAAGTAATACCCTATCATCAAAATCCTTCAATACTTTCTGTATGTTTTTCATTCCCTGATAACAAGGTCCGCACCAGTCTGCGGTAAAATCCTCTATAATAACACTTTTATTAGTTAAAAGAGTAATATCGCTACCTTTCTCTTCAACAGTTACTCGGCATGTTGCCGTTTTGTTACCATCTACTGTAGTAACAGTAATAGTAGCAGTACCTGCTTTAATAGCCTTTACTTTACCATTAGTATCTACAGAAGCCACATCGGAATCATCGGATTGCCATTTAACCTCCTTATTTGTAGCATTACTTGGCTCAACAGTAGCTTTAATAGTAAAATCCTCTCCTACAATAAGAGTTTTTGTAGTTCGACTAACCGTAACCTTTTGTACTGCTATTTTTTCGGGTTTATTTGTTTCCTCACAAGAAACGGCAAAAATCATTAATGCGACTGCTATCAGCAGTTTAAAACTTAAAATCTTTTTCATAATTTCTAAAAGTTGATTTTTATTTATTTTGTGTACATTAAAATTCTCTCTTTATTTTCTTTTTAATCACGTTGTGAACAATATTCTTGGGCAAATCGGCATTGCCACTCACATCTATGGCTGTAATTTTATCCCCGTTTCTTCTACAATCAAGGCCCGTAAGCGCTCCGGTGATGGTCATGGTAATGCCTCCGGTGGGAGATTTGTTCAGCATACGATTTTTTTTGTCATAATTTTTTGCTTTTGAGGTTAGTAAATCAATTTGATTATAGAGTGCTTTCGCGGCATGGATGCCGTACAAAGCTTTTTTCATCTTGGGGAAGGAATTTCCCACGTGGGGGAAAGGCTGTCTCACGCAGGACGGGCTAAGCCACGGCAGGATATGTTTATAAATGTTAATGGGGGGGGTAAAACGAGCCTTCCCTGCAGCTTGCGGGAGGAGGACGAGGGGCGTCTGGCTTTTTTTACCGATGGCAACATGGCAGTGACGAATTACGAATTAGAAATTACGGATTTTTATGAGGCAAAACACTTTGTGTTGTTTTGTGAAGCAATCCCGGCGACAAATGTAATAATTTATTTTGGAATCCGGTTTGTGAACTGGTATTTTTTCCTTCAAATGTTCAAAAAAAGCCTTGTGAACGTGCATTGGAAGAAAAAAGACGGACTCCGATCCTGTTTTTTTCTGTTTTTGGGGAATAAAAAATGTACCCTTATTGTTTAAAAGGAAATTCAGCTATTGTTCTTAACTCTTTCATCGAAGCTCCCCTTATGCTTAAAAGGGGACGAAGTTATAGCTCGGAGGGCGTGGAATCAATTAGGAATTACCAATTTATACGAATTATTTTAGAGCCTACTTAACTTCTTCTTCCCATCTCCCCTTGGTTGACAGTGAGAATTAGCTATTTCTCATAGGGTGCTGCGAAAGAGTCTTGATTTTTTATGGACAAGAGTGTATCAATCTCGGCTTTTTTGTATAAGTTTGCCTCGTTTTTTATCGATCAAAAGTTAAGATGTACGAAACTTCCGATTTTCTACCTACCACGCGGAAAGAGCTTCAGGCCCGGGGTTGGGACGAAGTGGATGTAATTCTTTTCAGTGGTGATGCCTATGTGGACCATCCGGCCTTTGGAGGGGCTGTGGTGGGGCGTCTCCTCGAATCTTTGGGCTTGCGTGTGGCCATCGTACCGCAACCCAACTGGCAGGATGATGGTCGCGATTTTGTGAAATTGGGACGGCCACGCTTATTTTTTGCCGTATCTGCCGGCAACATGGACTCGATGGTAAATCATTACACGGCCAACAAACGCCTGCGCAGCGACGATGCCTATTCGCCCGACGGGCGGCCCCGGATGCGTCCGGACTATGCAACGGTAGTATATTGCGGGATGTTGAGACGTTTCTTCCCCGATGTTCCGATCGTGATTGGTGGCATCGAGGCTTCGTTGCGGAGGGTGACGCATTACGATTATTGGTCGGATAGCCTTAAACCCTCCATACTCGTTGACTCGGGAGCAGACCTGTTGGTCTATGGCATGGGCGAACAACCGCTTACCGAGTTGGTTGCTCGTTTGCAGAGCGGAGAGCGTATCGAGAAGATTACCGACCTTCGTCAGACGGCTTTTCTAAGTCCGGGGGAGGCGCCATCTTCCCCTTGGGAAGATATCGAATTGGCTTCGCACGAAAACTGCTTGCGGGATAAAAAACTCTATGCGGCTAACTTCCGGCACGTCGAGACCGAATCGAATCGCTTCCGTGCGCGGCGCTTGTTGCAACGTGTAGGGAGGCATTGTTTGGTGGTAAATCCGCCTTATGAGCCGATGACCGAAACCGAAATCGATGCTTCGTTTGACTTGCCTTATACGCGACTGCCTCATCCTAAATATCGGGGAAAAACCATTCCGGCCTACGAAATGATTAAATTCTCCGTCAATATGCACCGGGGGTGTTTTGGCGGTTGCGCTTTCTGTACCATATCAGCCCATCAGGGTAAGCATATTGCCTCGCGTTCATCCCGTTCCATCTTGCGCGAAGTGGAAGAAATAACCCGTATGCCCGGATTCAAAGGCTATATCAGTGATCTCGGAGGGCCTTCGGCGAATATGTACCGCATGAAAGGAATCGATATGGAGGTATGCCGGCGTTGCAGCAAAGCTTCCTGTATATTCCCCAAAGTATGTTCTAACCTTAACACCGACCATCAGCCACTTATTGATATCTACCGTGCTGTGGATGCTTTGCCGGGCATTAAGAAATCTTTTATCGGGAGCGGAGTGCGCTACGACATGTTCCTGCATCGTACCAAAGATGAGAAAGTAAACCGGAGTCTCGATGAGTATATGGAGGAGTTGGTTACCAAGCATGTTTCCGGGCGTTTGAAAGTTGCTCCCGAACATACGGCCGACACGGTACTCAGCATCATGCGCAAGCCTTCTTTTGACAATTTCGGCCGTTTCAAGCAACGTTTTGATACTATAAACCGCCAGGCAGGCCTGCGTCAGCAACTTATTCCTTATTTTATTTCAAGCCATCCCGGGAGCCGTAACGAAGACATGGCCGAGTTGGCCCTACGTACCAAAGAGCTGGACTTTCAGCTCGAACAGGTACAGGACTTTACGCCTACGCCTATGACTCTTGCTACCGAAATATATTATTCCGGTTACCATCCTTATACCCTGAAACCGGTGTACACGGCACGCAGCAAGGAGCAGAAGCTTCAGCAGCGCAAGTTTTTCTTCTGGTATAAACCCGAGTACCGCGAAGCCATCCGTCAAGATCTTCGGCGGATGAAGCGTCCCGATTTAGAGCAGAAGCTCTTACAAGGTAACAAACGGAAAAAGTAAGCGAGAGCTAAACACTGCAAGCTTGGGCTGAAAACCGGTAGTTGCCTGCATCCGAATCCGGGTATTTTTGAAGGATTTCAGAAGCCTAAGGAGATGAGTAACGCCGAACGGTTCAGCTGGCCATCCCGGAAAAGCCCCGTGGGGTAATATTCGTAGGAAAGACGCAGGCTGAAAAAACCGAGTAATTGTATTTTGCCACCCAGCATCCAACCGAACTGGTTTCGCACAAAGTCTTCCGGAGTAAGGCTGTTCCGGTCGGTTGATACATGCAGTATGAATTCGTACACCGGTCCGGTAAAGAGTTTTACTCCGCTATAGAGTTGCTGGTAGAGGTCGTACTCCAAACTTACCGGAATGCTGATCGAGGAGCTTTCCGCCTGTACCCGGTTCCTGATAAGCGAGTAGGCGCTCGGATGAAAAAAATGGTAACGGCTCCGGTTGTAATCCAAGCCTATCTGCCACGATAACTTCGGTTCTGTTTCGAAAACCCTTCCGTATCCCGTTCCCAAAGAGAAATTATTCCAGCGGTAGTTTTCCGTTTTGTTGATTCGATAAGCAATGCGCGTGTTTCGCCAAAGTTGCTGTAACATATCGGATTTCTGTATCACTTCCTGCTCTTGGCCGAGAGCTTGCGTTGGCAAAATCAGATTAGCGAGCAAAATCAGAAAGCCGGCAATCACTTTACATGTACTGTTATGTTTCATTGTTTTCAAGACTTAGTTCGTTTAATAATTCGGCATATTTTTCAGTTAGATTGCGGCGCGTATAGGCTTCTGTCGACTTGGTTTTCACTTCCAGATTTCCCTCTTTATAGGATTTATATAATTTCCGTAGGGCATCCCGGGTTTCTGCTGCGTTGTCGAAATCGACCATGATTCCTGCTCCCGTATTGTGCAGTACTTTTGCCGCATCGCCTTCATGAGGGCCTACCGCCAATATCGGGCGTCCTGAGGCCAAATACTCGTAGAATTTTCCGGTAAGTATGCCCCGGGCATTGCGACTTTTGTTGATGAGCAGCAGCAATACCTGCGATGCCTGCTGTTGGCGGATAGCTTCTTCATGAGGCAGATAGTCGATTCGCCGGAGCCTGTCGGAAAGGCCCGCTTGCTTTAGCGATTCCACTACGGAGAAATCTGTTTTTCCTATTAATTTGATACACAAGTCTTTTTTGAAGTTTGCATCTTCATTACAAAGTTCTCCCAACACTTTCCAGAGGGTATAGGGATTGCGAGCTTGATTCAGCGTACCGATGTGGGCAATCGAAAATTCAGCATCTCGGTCGACTTGGCCTTGCGGGATGTCTTCGGTATCGAATCCGTTACTTATCACTTCGCTTCGTTTCGGTTCGAGTGCAAGAAAAGCTTTGCGTCCGCTTTCCGATACCGTTACAAGACAGTCGCAGTGTTGCACTACCTTGCGTTCGAGAGCCCGGTGCAGGGCGTCGGCTATCCGCGTCAAGCCTAATTCGTCGTAAAAATCGATATCGGTCCAAGGGTCGCGGAAGTCGCTTATCCAGGGTAGTGCCGGAAAATGTTTTTTTATTCCGAGGGCTATCAGATGCATGGAGTGGGGGGGGCCGGTGCTTATGACGGCATCTACGGGATGATGCTGCAGGTAGTCTTTCAGAAAACGGATGGAGGGTTTTATCCAAAAACGTCGTGGATCTGGTATGAAAAGATTGCCCCTTATCCAGATGGAGAGTTTATCTTTTAAGCTCCTTTTTTTTGTCTCGGAAATAAAGCCGGCGTTGATTCTTTCGCCTTTTTTCCCCGTCAGTATCCGGTAGAAATTGTAAGGTTCCCAAATCGGGGTTTTTATGATTTCGATTCCTTCGGGAATGTCTCGCTCGAAGGAGGTATCAATGGACGGATATTCCGGATTTTCAGGTGTAAAGATTACCGGTTCCCAAGCAAATTGGCGAAGGTATTTGGTAAATTTCAGCCAGCGTTGCACACCGGCTCCTCCGCTTGGAACCCAATAATAGGTTATAATCAGGACTCGTTTCATCTTGTTGCTTTGCAGCATGTCTATTTTAGGGGCGTATTTCGATGCGGCATCCTACGGCTGTATGCTTGTAAATCTCCTCCATTTCCGGATTCGTGAGGGCAATACAGCCGGCTGTCCAATCGAAGTAGCGATGGAATTTGCCGATGGCTTCCCGTCCTTTCGGCAGACCGTGTATTTTTATATCGCCTCCGGGCGATTGCCCCAACTTCTCGGCCCGCTCTCGATCCTGTTCGGAGGGGTAGGATATGCCCAGATTTTTGTAGTATCCGCTGTGTGGATTTTTACTTTCGATTTGGTAGATTCCTTCGGGTGTTTTACCGTCTCCTTCCACTTCTTTAGCCCCTACGGGAGCGAAGCCCAGCGAGATGGGGTAGGTTTTCAGCAGGTTTTCGCCGGAATAAACCTGCATTTTCCGTTCGGATTTCAGCACTACGATACGGTCGATCGAGGCGTCTTCGGGGAGCTTCGCTTCGGGGCAGAAATAGTAACCAAGCAGAACTGCCGGGATGAGAAACAATACATATTTCAATGATTTTCTCGCGAAGTGCTTTTTCTTTTTCATGCTGTTATGTGTTTTCTTGTTGACCGATGTCCCGTATGGCAGGATTGCGAAACGGCATTTTAACATGCGACCGGACAAAAATACTAAAAACTTTCGTATTTACTTCTTCTCCTTCCGGAGAGTATTTGCCTGTTGCGAATAACTCTGTTTTCTCTTCTTCCTTTTTCCCCTCTGTCGAGATTTCTTGCTATCTTTGTAAGGTTTTTTTACCTGTTTTCGGATGATATGAGAAAAAACAAAAAAAGCAAAGCCGGTGAGCCTTCGTTTTTTCGGAGGCTGCGCCGTTTCCTGCGCAACAGCCTCTTACTTTTCGTGGGTATTAGTTTGTTGTGGGTTTTGTTGGCTCGTTTTGTTCCGGTATGGGTCACTCCTCTCATGTATATTCGTGCCGGGGAAGCCTTACTTGATTCCCGGATGCCGCGTTGGAAGAAAGACTGGGTCTCCATTGACTACATCTCACCTCACATGCCGCAGGCGGTAGTTGCTTCGGAAGATAATCTTTTCATGGAGCATTGGGGCTTTTCGATGGCGGACATCAATAAAGCCATACGTCACAACAAACAAGGTAAGCGCATCCGTGGTGGCAGTACTATTTCGCAGCAGACGGCTAAAAATGTTTTCCTTTGGCCTGAGCGTTCCTACATCCGAAAAGCTTTCGAGGCCTATTTCACCCTACTTATAGAGGCTGTTTGGTCCAAAAAACGGATTATGGAAGTTTACCTCAATGTTATCGAGATGGGCGATGGTATCTACGGTATCGAAGCTGCGGCACAGGCGTATTTCGGCAAAAAAGCCTCTCAGCTCAGTCGTTCGGAATGCGCCCGGATAGCTGCTTGCCTGCCCAATCCGCGACGCTTCAAAGCTAATCGGCCCTCACCTTATATCAAACGACGCGAAGCGCAGATACTTAATCTGATGACCAAAGTTAGCCCCGTGGACTTTGAGCCCAAAGGAAAGCCGAAACAGAAGAAAGACTCCAAAAACAAACGGAAATGAAAACTGCTTTCCGATACTTCGATTGGGGGCTAATTCCCTACCTTGAGGCCTGGCAAAAACAGGAAAGCCTCTTTGCCGAAAAATTGCGCCGGAAGAGCTGCGGGGAAATAAGCGAAAACTACCTGTTCTGCTGCGAACATCCCCATGTCTATACCTTGGGGAAAAGCGGTAAGGAAAGTAACCTGCTGATCGATTCTACTCAGTTGTACAAGAGGCAAGCTGAATTTGTGCGTTGCAACCGCGGGGGCGACATCACCTATCATGGGCCGGGGCAATTGGTTTTTTATCCGATTTTCGATTTAAACTGTTTCGCTATGGGGCTTAAAGACTACATACACACCCTCGAAGAGCTCGTTATTCGCAGTTTGGCGGCCTACGGAATCTCATCCGGTCGTATGGCTTCGGCCTCGGGGGTCTGGGTCGATCCGGATGGCCCCGCAGCCCGTAAGATATGTGCTGTCGGGGTGCGCAGCTCACGCTACATAACCATGCACGGCTTGGCGCTCAACGTAAATACGCAACTTGAGTACTTCGACTGTATCAATCCCTGTGGATTTCGCGACCGGGGCGTTACTTCCATGCAGCTGGAGTTGGGAGCGCCTCTTCGGCTCGATGAGCTGAAAAATACCTTGCGAAAGGCTTTCGAGGATTCTTTCCGGCCGGCCTCTTCCTGAAAAATTGCGAAGGCTGATGCAGATAGCTCCTAAAAAACTTGAATCGGGATATGGCAAGCTCAAAGATAATAGCTACTTTTGCGCTTCGGACAGTAACACGACAATGATTGACAATCCATACCTTTTACTCTCGCGCGAGAAGTGGGCTTCGCTGCGCGACTCGGAACCTCTCACCATTACCGAAAACGAACTCGACGCCTTGAAAAGTATCAACGACGAGATATCCATCGCGGATGTGGAAGACATTTATCTGCCCCTCTCGCGCTTGCTGAACCATTACGTACGTGCTTCCATCATGCGCCACAACGTGTTGATGAAGTTCCTGCGGGAACAGGAGAAACGTCCCCCCTTCATCATCAGTATTGCCGGTAGCGTATCGGTAGGAAAGAGCACCATTGCCCGTGTACTGCAAACCCTGCTTAGCCGTTGGAAGGAACATACCAAAGTGGCTTTGGTGACTACCGACGGCTTCCTTTTCCCGAACAACGAGTTGGAGGAACGCAGCCTGATGCTGCGCAAAGGCTTCCCCGAGTCTTACGACATCAAACGCCTCATTGAGTTTGTACGCGACATCAAATCGGGCAAGCAGAAATTAAAAATACCCCATTATTCACACCTGTCCTACGACATTGTGCCCAACAACTATCAGGAAATAGAAGGCCCCGATATCCTCATCCTCGAAGGACTTAACGTGTTGCAAAGCGGCATGGATTATCCGGCCGATAAGCCCCGTGTTTTCGTTTCCGATTTTGTGGATTTTTCCATTTACATCGATGCCGAGGAAGACCTGCTCGAAGACTGGTATGTATCGCGCTTCCTCAGTTTCCGGAAAAGCGCCTTTGCCAATCCCAAATCCTACTTCCACAGCTATACCAAGCTTACCGACGAGGAAGCTCAAAAACTGGCCACTACCATTTGGCGCGAGATTAACCTGAAGAACCTCCGGGAGAACATTCTGCCCACACGCGAACGGGCAACGCTCATCCTCCACAAAAGTCAGAACCACGCCATAGATTACGTTAAACTGAGAAAATGACCTATCGATTTGATTTTTTGGTTATCGGGGGCGGCATTGCCGGCATCTCTTTTGCGCTCAAAGCTGCGCGTTACGGGAGTGTTGCCTTGCTTTGTAAAACGAGCCTGAGCGAATCCAATACGGCTTTTGCCCAAGGCGGCATTGCCTCGGTTAGCTATTCCCCCGACAGTTTCGAGAAGCACATCAACGATACCTTGGTGGCGGGCGACGGACATTGTTGCCGCGAGGCCGTCGAAAAGGTTGTTCGCGAAGCCCCCGGGCAGATAGCCGAATTGCTGGACTGGGGCGTTGATTTTGACCGGAATGCCGAGGGCAACTTCGACCTGCACAAAGAAGGCGGCCACTCCGAATATCGCATTCTGCACCATAAGGACAATACCGGATACGAAATACAGGAAAGCCTCATTCGCCGGGTGCGGAAGCAGGAGAATATCCGCGTTTTCGAGAATTTTTTCGCCATCGAGATACTGACCCAGCACCACCTCGGGCAGATTGTGACCCATCAAACACCCGATATCGAATGTTACGGCGCTTATGTGCTCGACCAGACGAGCAATCACATTCACACCTTCCTTTCCAAAACAACTCTGCTGGCTACGGGCGGTATCGGTAGTGTCTATCAGGCTACCACCAATCCCGAAATTGCCACCGGCGACGGCATAGCCATGGTACACCGTGCCCGGGGAGTTGTGAAAGATATGGAGTTTGTTCAGTTTCATCCCACGGCCCTTTACAGCCCCGGCGAGCGGCCCACCTACCTCATAACCGAAGCCATGCGAGGCTACGGAGCCGTACTGCGTACCCGCGACGGAAAGGAGTTTATGCAGAAATACGACAGCCGCGCTTCTTTGGCTCCCCGCGATATCGTATCGCGGGCCATCGACAATGAGATGAAGCTACGCGGCGAGGACTATGTCTTTCTGGACGTGAGCCACAAAGACGCGGCGGAAACCCGCGCCCATTTCCCGAATATCTACCGCAAATGCCTCGAAAGAGGGATCGACATTACGAAGGACTACATACCGGTTTCTCCCTGCGAACACTACCTCTGCGGAGGGATTGCCGTCGATTTGAAGGCCCGGACTTCCATCAGGCGTCTGTATGCCGCCGGGGAATGTTCCTGCACCGGGCTGCACGGAGCCAACCGCTTGGCTTCGAACTCCCTCATCGAGGCCATTGTTTATGCCGATGCGGCCGTGAAAGATGCTGCCGGGCAAATCAGCGGACTGTCTTTCAACAACCGCATCCCCGACTGGAACGACGAGGGAACCTCCCTGCCCGAAGAGATGGTGCTCATTACCCAAAGCTTCCGCGAGGTGGAACAGATTATGAGCAGCTACGTAGGCATTGTGCGCTCCAACCTCCGCCTTCAACGGGCCATGACCCGCCTCGGAATACTCTTTCGCGAAACGGAAGACCTTTTTGAACGCTCCGTCGTGTCGCGCGAAATATGCGAACTGCGCAACGTAATCAGCGTGGCCTACCTCATTATCAAGCAAGCCCTGCTACGCAAGGAAAGCCGCGGCCTGCATTATACTATCGACTATCCGAAAAAGAACCCAGGAAAACAACCCGCATTATATAAATAAAAAAGCTATGATAAAGCATATCGTATTTTTTAACCTGGCTGAAAACGCCGAAGGAAAAAACCGGGCCGAGAACGCCCGAATCATTAAGGAAGAACTTGAGAAACTCAGCAGCCGTATCGCCGGGCTCCGGCGCATCGAAGTAGGGATAAATGCCTCCGAAGCCCCGCAGGATAACTACCACCTTGCGCTCTACTGCGAGTTCGATAGCTTCGACGACCTGAACGCCTACCAAGTGCATCCCGAACACCAAAGAGTAGCCGCCTACATTGCCAAGGTGAAAACCGCACGCGCCTGTGTCGACTACCAAGCCGGTTAACCCTACCCGCCCTGAAAGAGAGACAGGAGGCTGCGGTGCAGCCTCCTGTCTTCTTTTTCAGGTCTTGGGTCTTGGGTCTTGGGTTGTTTTTATTCAACACCCACAACCCGCTACTTCTTCCCCGCCTCGCGACGGACCACATAGACGGAGCAGGCTGTGGCCTCCTTCTTGCCGTCGCTCAGTTCCGTGGCTTCGCCGTTCTTCCAAAGCATGGCTTTATAGCCTTCACGCCCGGCAACATACACATCGCTACTGGCAACAAATACGGAGCGGGCTACGGCTTCCCTTTTGCCGTTGGTCAGAGCCGTGGCTTCTCCATTCTTCCAGAGCTTGGCTACCTGCTTGTCTCCCTCCTTCTCATACCCGGCTACATATACATTGCCGTCGGCAACAAATACGGCAAAGGCTGCGGCATCTTCCTTGCCGTCGCTCAGTTCGGTAGCTTTTCCGTTCTTCCAAAGCTTGGCTACATTCTTCTCTCCCTTCTTCTCCCATCCGGCTACATAGACATCACCGTCGGAGACATATACGGAGCGGGCTACGGCCCATTTCGAACCATCGCTCAGTTCGCTGGCTTCGCCGTTCTTCCAGAGCAGGGCTTTCGAGCCCTTGTACCCGGCTACATAAACATCATCCTTATCCACAAATACAGACCAGGCTGCGGACCATTCCTTGCCGTCGGTAAGCTTGATGGCTTCGCCGTTTTTCCAGAGCATAGCTATGGTGTAGTTTTTTTCCGGTACTCTATGCCCGGCAGTGTATACTTTACCATTGGCTACAAATACGGAGTGAAGGATAGCTCCGTCTTCGAGCTCGGTAGTTTTGCCGTTTTTCCAAAGTACGGCTTTAACTCTCTCATGTATGGCTACATAAACGTCTTCCTTGTCCACAAATACGGAATGGGCTTGGGCGTTCTTCGATTTATCGGCAAGGACGGTAGCTTCGCCGTTTTTCCAGAGCATGGCTGCGAGTTCTCCTAATTTTCCCTCTTCTCCTACTACATATACGTCGTATTCGTACTTGGGTTCTTCGGGAGCGTTGCCCGGCTTGCAGGCCAGGAAGCCCGCCGCTGCGATGATACACATCGCCATCGTTTTCAAACTTTTTCGTTTCATAATTGCATTTTTTAAAAGTGAATAAATAATTGTTTTTTTTAGGTATTGGGTGTTGGGTGCTTTCCCATATCCCGCAACCCGTTAAGATTCATATTTCCTTGTCCTCGTGGAGGCCGTCGTTGTCCTCGTTGAGGTCGTCGTTGTCCTCGTTGAGGCTGCCGTTGTCCTCATTGAAGTCGTCGTTGTCCTCGTCGAAGTCGTCGTTGTCCTCATTGAGGTCGCCGTTGTCCTCGTTGAGGTCGTCGTTGTCCTCATTGAGGTCGCCGTTGTCCTCGTTGAGGTCGTCGTTGTCCTCGTTGAGGTCG
>BDEJ01000043.1 GCA_001653155.1 Porphyromonadaceae bacterium H1 | reverse complement strand
GGGGCAATTCATATTTTTTTGCACAAAGATATAAATATATATTTAATTAGCAATGCCCCATATTTAACCATATTCAACTTTGTCCAGCATCTCGGTATATACGCGAGGGGCTGTCGGGCGGGCGAGGAGCGTGCGGTACAAATGCGGTACAGAAATGAGCGAAAGAACAGCATCGAACGATGCCTAACGAACAGAAAGGGTAAAAGAAAAGGCACTCATTATGAGTGCCTTTGTGATATTTGGTGATGTTTTGTTATCGTTAGTAATCAGCGATTACTTGCCGATGCAGAATTTAGAAAAGATATTGCCGAGTATTTCGTCGGTAGATATTTGTCCTGTTATTTCTCCAAGGTGGTTCATACACTCGCGGATATCCTGCGACAGAAAATCTCCCGATATATTTTCATCGATTCCCTTGATGACCCGTTGTATCGAGACAAGCGCTTTCGAGAGGGATTCGTAGTGACGTTCGTTGCTTACCACCACATCTCCGGGCTGTATGTCGGGGAGCTGTGCTGCGCGGAGCAAGGCTTTTTCCAAGTCGGCTATATGGAGTTTCTTTTTTGCTGATATATGTATGCGTTCGACATTGAAACGATCGAAAAGCTGATATAATATCTTCAGCTCTTCGCCGGAGATTTTGTCTGTTTTGTTGAATACTAGTATGAGTTTTTTGTCTTCGGTCTTTTCCGCTATTTGCTGAGTAAGCCATTCGATGTGCTCGCTGGCCTGAGTGCTGTCTATAACCCAAAGAACGATGTCTGCCTGCTCAATTTTACGATAAGTACGCTCGATACCTAACTTCTCGATTGTGTCTTCTGTGTCGCGAATGCCGGCAGTGTCGATAAACCGGAAGCTGACGCCTTCGATTGATATTCTTTCTTCAATTACATCGCGTGTGGTTCCGTGTATTTCCGACACGATTGCCCGGTCTTCGTTTAGCAAGGTGTTCAGCAGGGTCGACTTCCCCGCATTTGTTTCGCCTGCCAATGCGACCGGAATGCCTTTTTTCAGGGCATTCCCCATTTGAAAGGAGCGTGTGAGTTCTGCTATTCTTTTTTCAATACGGGAGGCCAAGTCTTTGAGCTGTCCACGATCTGCAAATTCTACGTCTTCTTCACTAAAGTCAAGTTCCAGCTCTACAAGTGATACGAAATCAAGGAGTCCCGTTCTGAGTTTTTTCAGCTCGTCGGAGAAGCCGCCTCTCATTTGGTTTAATGCCATCCGATGAGCAGCCCGCGATTCGGAGGCAATCAGGTCTGCAACAGCTTCTGCCTGTGATAAATCCATTTTTCCGTTCAAAAAGGCCCTGCGGGTAAATTCGCCGGCTTCGGCAAGTCTTGCTCCTTTGTCAATCAGCAAACGCAGAATACTCTGTTGAATATAGGTGGAGCCGTGGCAAGAGATTTCCACAGTATCCTCTCCCGTAAATGAATGAGGAGCCCGGAAAATACTTATTAAAACATCGTCTAAAACGGATTCTCCTTGCTTTATAGTTCCAAAATGGATGCTGTTGGCTGCTTGCTGTTTGAGCTTTTTTCCATTCGGCTTGCAGAATACCGTGTCCACAAGCTCAATAGAGCCTGATCCGGAAAGCCGTATTACAGCTATGCCTCCAACTCCCGGAGGGCTAGAGATTGCGCAAACGATATTATTCATGTAAGGTGCTTTTGTCTGTTTCCTCCTGGTTTGCTTTTATGCTATCCGTTGATGCTCCGATCTCCGTTTTGAGCAGCTTCTTTAGAGCTTTTCGTATTTTAAAGGCAAAGAAACAGCCTGCTATTCCGTAGTAAACAAGAGCAAAAGATGCCAAATAACCAATCAGGTTGTGTATGCCGCTGGGATTAAGCATGATTAAAACACCGAATCCTGTAAGTAACAGCGGGTTGAGATAGGCAAATACAGAAAGAGGCGGCGTCAGTTTTCGCATGTTAAAAACTTCGAAAAACTGCACAACAGATAGTATAACTACCGATAAACCAACAACAAAAATAAAGAATCGAGCAAAAAAGTCGGATGCAATAATCAGTATTACTCCTGAAATTATTGCTGCTATTGATCCCGAAGCGACAAAGTAAAAAACCGTGCTTCTCTGGTTCTTTCTTCCGGAAATGAGCAGGAAGGCAATTCCGAATAAAATAAACAGAACACCGACACCTAAGATTACACTTTGGGCCAATAAGTCCGGTTTTATGAAAAGCAGAATGCCGGCGGATATAGCAATGATGGCACGCAGTAAAAGCCAGTCCGAATTCTTGAATAAGGTTCTCTTGTGCATAGGGTGATCGTGTTTTGTTTTGCTTACGAATAACTTGGATTCAAGGCTTATATCCGATCCAGAACAATTTTGATGAGATCTTCAATTGATGCCTTGTAGTTGGTGTTCATATTGTGTGTTACACGCCCGGCAATAATGGCGCAGACCGTCATGGCTTTGTGTCCAAGAAGCTTTCCCAGCCCCGCTAAAGCCGAGCTTTCCATTTCGAAGTTGGTTATTAGTTCTCCTTTGTGTTTGAATGTCCGTATCTTTTCATTCAAGTTGGGGAATGCCGGTTCGGCGCGTACATAGCGTCCTTGCGGTCCATAAAATCCCGGAGCGGCAATAGTTATTCCTTTTATCATATCGTGTCCGATACGCTCGACCAACTCTTCATCTGCTTTTACTACATAGGGCGCCGGCAGGCGTTTCGACCAGTTTGTATGTTTGCAGAAGGCTTCTTCGAAGTCCTCTTCCAAAAGTCCATCGGGCGTTTTGTAGAAGTTAAGCAGGCCGTCGAATCCCATTGAGTATTTTGCAACGACAAAGGAACCTACCGGAGCTATATCCTGTAGTCCTCCGGATGTTCCCAAGCGTACGAGGGTCAGTCTCTGCTGCTGCTCTTTGACCCGACGTGTTGTGAAGTCGATGTTGGCTAACGCGTCCAGCTCCGTTACCACAATATCGATATTGTCCGTCCCGATACCGTGGGAGATACAAGAGATCCGTTTCCCTTTATAGCTACCGGTTATGCTGTGGAATTCTCGATTTGAGACGTCGCACTCTACTTGGTCGAAATGTTTGGCAACGACTGTTACGCGTGCCGGGTCGCCTACAAGGATGACCGTTGAGGCCAACTGATCCGGCCGTATGTGAAGGTGGAATACTGAGCCATCATCATTGATGACTAATTCCGAGGGAGGTATAGTTCTCATAATATTTTTGTTTTTGTTGTTTCCTCTGTTTCTTGGCGTTCTTGCTCTATCAGCATTCTTTTTCGCTCGGCGCCCCAGTGATAGTTGCCGTATTTTCCGTCCGCTCGTACTACGCGGTGGCAGGGGATGAGACAAGATACCGGATTTTTACCAATAGCACTGCCTACTGCACGGCAGGCTTTAGGAAGTCCTATTTCTGCGGCTATTTCTGCGTAGCTTTTCAGTTTTCCATGTCGAATTTGCAATAGGCTTTTCCATACTTGAGCCTGAAAATCAGAAGCTTTGAGGTGTAGTGTCAGTTTCTGCTGTTCGCCCTCAAGATGCTGTTTTTTAAGCTGTTCTACGGCAATCCTTTGTTGCTCGCTCTTTTGAGCTCTTATTGTTGCTTTTGGGAAAAGAGCTCTCATCTCTTCCAAAACCAGCTCGTCGGAATCCGAAAAAGCTAGATAGCAGAGCCCTACCGACGTGGAGGCCAGCAGCAGTCGTCCCAGCCGGGGGATTGTATAAAAAGCGTAATCAATTTGCAGATGCTTGCAACAATCTCTTGTCTCTTCCGAGGTCATTAATCGGATGTTTATTGTTTCTGATTCCGCTTTTTTCATCGGGCTCTGTTTTTATTCCTTTGCGAACGCCGATTTTAAAAAGGCAAATCGCTTTCTTCGTTAGTTTGTGCTGATGTTTCGAAAGGAGGGCTTGTCGGGAATGGGGCTTCGAAATCCGGTGGAGTGGCCCTGTTCGGCATGTTGTTTTTCTTCTCAACTCGCCAAGCTCTGATGCTTGTGTACCACCTTCCGTTATACTCCCGGCTGTCTATGTCGAAGCTTACGGTAACCTCGTCTCCGATGGCAAGAGGGAATTGCGTAATTTTATCGTTGAATAAGTTGAAGCAGACTTTTTTAGGATACTGGTCGAAAGTTTCCAATACGTAGTCTTGTGAGCGCCACGTGCCATTTTTGCCTTCTCCGGAGGCTAAGGGCAGCGCAGCAATAATTTTTCCGGAAATCTCCATGAGTTTAATTAAGTTTTAAATGTGTTTATGAGAAGCAAAGATAATGAAGAAAACCGAAGCAACGAAAACTTTTGAGTTAATTTGTTTGGCTATTCGTGAGATAATGTTTAACTTCGTTGGCAAATATATTTTTGCCTTTGTTGCCTTAAATAGGCTCTCTCCCCTCTGAGAGCGTTCTATATGTATCTATTCATTAAAACGTTAGTATTATGAAAACAAATGTAGGCATGACTGATCGCGTAATCCGGCTCGTCCTTGCAGCGGTATGTATCCTTCTGTTCGGGCAAAATGTGGTTACGGGCATTCCCGGTATCATATTGGTGGTTTTGGCTCTTTTCCTTACGATTGTTGCTATTATCGGCTTTTGTCCCTTGTACACCTTGTTTGGTATAAATACGCATAAGAAGAAGGAAGAAGAGTCTTAGCTCTTTCCCTTTATTGAGGAACTCCCTCCTTTTTCGACATCTGCCGGCATTGTCTCGGTGGAATTTCTTGTCGCCCGCTGCTCTTCTCTCAAAAAGAAGCAGGTTCTCTTGTTGTGTTTTCCCTCTTTTCGAAAATAGTATAATTTAAACAGCTGGTTTTTTGTCGTTCCTGTGGATTTTTGTAAATTTGCGGGTGATTATAAAATTAAAACTATAAACTAAAATGATTAAAGTAGGTATTAATGGTTTTGGGCGCATCGGACGCTTGGTTTTTCGTGCAGCTCAAGAAAGAAATGATGTGCAAGTTGTTGCAGTAAACGACCCTTTCCTGGATATTGATTATCTGTTGTACATGTTGAAGTACGATACCGTACACGGTAAATTTCAAGGTACTGCCGAAAACAAAGACGGAAAATTGCTCGTAAATGGAAAAGAAGTAAAATTCTTTGCCGAAAAAGATCCTGCTGCCATAGCATGGGGTTCTGCAGGAGCTGACTATGTGGTAGAATCTACCGGTGTTTTCACTACAACGGAAAAGGCTTCGGCTCACTTGAAAGGTGGCGCTAAGAAAGTAGTTATCTCTGCTCCTTCTGCAGATGCTCCTATGTTCGTTTGTGGAGTAAACTTGGATAAATACACGAAAGACATGAATGTTGTGTCTAATGCATCGTGTACAACCAACTGCTTGGCTCCTTTGGCAAAGGTGATCAATGATAAATTTGGTATTGTGGAAGGTCTTATGACTACGGTTCACGCAGCAACCAATACACAGAAGACAGTTGACGCTCCTTCGGCAAAAGACTGGAGAGGAGGACGTTCGATCTTGAATAATATTATCCCATCTTCAACCGGAGCTGCAAAAGCTGTGGGTAAAGTTATTCCTTCTCTTAACGGAAAATTGACCGGTATGGCTTTCCGTGTTCCTACTGCTGATGTTTCGGTTGTGGATTTGACTGTTCGTCTTGAAAAATCGGCCACGTACGAAGAAATAAAATCAGCTGTTAAGTCTGCTTCGGAGAATGAGATGAAAGGCATTCTCGGATATACTGAGGATTCCGTAGTATCTACAGATTTTATACACGATGCTCGTACCTCTATCTTCGATGCAGGTGCCGGTATTGCTCTGAACGGAAACTTTGTAAAGCTCGTGAGCTGGTATGACAACGAGTGGGGCTACTCCAATAAAGTTTTGGATTTGATTGCCCATATGGACTCTGTGAAATAAGGAGTTTTCTCTTGACTCACAGCAGTTTTTGTGAATAATAGCAAAGCGGCGTTGAAAATTCGCGCCGTTTTGTTTTTATCCCAATAAATAGGTATCTTAGTAAATCGAGGCAAGTCCTTGCTCCCGAATTTGTTTTGGATTCTGTTGTTCCGAAATATATTCTTTTGACTGCCCGAAGGGGCTAAAATATCCCTATAATTAGGTATCGAAATCCAAGTTTATTATACATATATTTGTGATTTTATTTTTATTGGGAAGATATGACCGGTCGAAAAAAGCACCGGAATATTTATAAAGCGATTATTTATTTTTAATTACATTACACACATGGGAAAAATTGCAATTATTTACGGGTCGTCTACGGACAACACCGCATCTGTAGCAGAAAAAATAGCTGCTAAACTATCAGGAAAAGACGTAAGTGTTATTGATGTTGCGAAACTTAAATCGGCTGATGATTTGAAAGATTATT
Organism: Porphyromonadaceae bacterium H1; assembly: GCA_001653155.1. Lineage (GTDB taxonomy): Bacteria > Bacteroidota > Bacteroidia > Bacteroidales > Paludibacteraceae > H1. The sequence continues at coordinate 106,526 of BDEJ01000043.1, read as the reverse complement.
CCGGCTTGATTTTGGGTACTTCCACAATGGGTTTGGGAGATTTACAAGACGATTGGGACGGTTTTGTTTCTCAGCTCAAGAAAGCTGATCTCTCCGGTAAAACAGTGGCTCTTTTCGGTCTTGGTGACTCTGCTTCTTATTCCGATACTTTTGTTGATGGTATGGGAAGCTTGTATGCAGCTGTAAAAGATAGCGGAGCCAATCTGGTAGGTCGTGTAGCTGCTAGCGATTACACTTTCGACGCTTCTACTGCTGTGGAAGGCGATGAATTTGTTGGCTTGGCCTTGGATGAAGATAATGAAAGCGATCAAACCGACAGCCGTATTGCTGCTTGGGTAGATCAAATCAGCGCTTCGTTCTAAGCCAATTTAAACGTAATAATATTGACATAAAGCTGCCTTGTTGAAAGGCAGCTTTTTTTATTTGCAAAAATGAAAAGCGCAAGAGAAATTATTCCCTTGCGCTTTTCATTTCTTCTGAAGCGGCAGTTAATCTTTAAATTTGGCTTTCAAAAATTCGCGGTTCAGGCGGGCAATGTTTGAAAGCGAAACGTTTTTAGGACATTCGGCTTCGCAAGCCCCGGTATTGGTACAGTTTCCAAAGCCGAGTTCATCCATTTTTGCAACCATAGCCTTGGCGCGTCGGGCTGCTTCCACTTTACCTTGAGGCAGCAAAGCCAGTTGGCTCACTTTGGCTGAGAGGAAGAGCATGGCTGATCCGTTTTTGCACGCAGCCACGCAGGCGCCACATCCGATACAAGAGGCTGCATCCATAGCTTCGTCCGCTTTATCTTTAGGAATTGGGATTGCATTTCCGTCGGGCACTCCACCGGTATTGACCGATACGAAGCCTCCTGCTTGAATAATTTTATCGAAGGCACCGCGGTCTACCACCAAGTCTTTGATAACGGGGAAAGCAGCTGAGCGCCAGGGCTCGATAGTGATGGTTTGTCCGTCGTGAAAATTACGCATGTGTAACTGGCATGTCGTTATTTCTCCATCAGGTCCGTGGGGGTGTCCATTGATGTAGAGACTGCACATGCCGCAGATGCCTTCGCGACAGTCGTGATCGAAGGCTACAGGCTCTTTGTGCTCCTTTACCAGTTGTTCATTGAGGATATCCATCATCTCAAGAAAGGAGGCATCGGTGGATATATTTTTTAATGAATATGTTTCAAATTTTCCTTTTGCTGTCGGACTTGCCTGCCGCCAAACTTTAAGCGTTAAATTGATACTCTTTTCCATTGTTTTTTGAGTGAAGATCAAGCTGCCCACTGCCTTTGGCTCGTCGGCGGCTTGATCAGGGTTTGTATTTTATTCTCCCGAAGCTTTTTAGGCTTTGTAGTTACGTTGTTGACGTTTAACGAATTCGTACTCCAGAGGTTCTTTCCATAATTCGGGCTCTTTGCCCTCACCGGTGTATTTCCAGCACGATGCAAACGAGAAGTCCTCGTCGTTTCGCAGGGCTTCCCCGTCGGGAGTTTGGTATTCTTCCCGGAAGTGTCCTCCACAGGACTCTTCACGCATCAGAGCATCTCGTGCCATTAGTTCGCCTATTTCGATAAAGTCCGCCAAGCGAATGGCTTTCTCCAATTCCACGTTAAAGTCTTGCGACTTGCCGGGAATATATACTTTGTTCCAGAACTCGTTGCGGATCTCTTTAATTCTTTCGAGAGCGGTTTCGAGGCCTTCCTTGGTGCGTCCCATACCGACGAAATCCCACATTACCAAGCCTAACTCCCGATGTATTGAATCTACGGAGCGTTCGCCCTGTATTTTCATCAGCTTATTGATTTTCTCATCCACGGCTTTGAGAGCTTCGAGGAATTCGGGGGCATCGGTGCTGAGTCGAGGAACTTGAATTTGGTCGGCCAAGTAGTTTTGGATCGTATAGGGAAGGATGAAATATCCATCGGCTAAGCCCTGCATGAGTGCAGATGCACCCAGACGGTTCGCGCCGTGGTCGGAGAAGTTCGCTTCACCGATGCAGAACAAACCTTTAACGGATGTTTGCAGTTCGTAGTCAACCCAAATTCCCCCCATGGTATAGTGGATGGCGGGATAAATCATCATAGGTGTTTTATAGGGGTTGTCGTCTACAATTTTTTCATACATCTGGAAGAGGTTGCCGTAGCGTGCGCGGACAACATCCTCGCCCAAGCGCTTGATGGCATCTGAAAAGTCCAGATAAACAGCCAGACCGGTGTTACCGACACCGTATCCGGCATCGCATCGTTCTTTTGCTGCGCGTGAAGCCACGTCGCGAGGTACCAAGTTACCGAAAGCCGGATAACGACGTTCAAGGTAGTAGTCGCGATCTTCTTCTTTTATTTCGGTAGGTTTCAGCTTGCCTGCACGAATGGCCTCGGCGTCTTCTTTCTTTTTAGGAACCCAAATCCGTCCGTCGTTACGTAAGGACTCGGACATCAGGGTCAGCTTTGACTGGTAATCGCCGTGGACCGGAATACAGGTCGGGTGTATCTGAGCGTAGGCAGGATTCGCAAAGTAGGCTCCTTTTTTATACATTTGTATGGCTGCCGAACCGTTCGATGCCATTGCATTGGTCGATAGGAAGAAGGCATTTCCATAACCTCCGGTACCTACTACTACGGCGTGTGCCGAGAAGCGCTCCAGTTTTCCGGTTACAAGGTTGCGGGCGATAATACCCCGGGCGCGTCCGTCTACAATGACTACATCCATCATCTCGTAGCGCGGGAAGAGTTTCACGCTTCCTTTGCCTATTTGACGGCTTAGAGCGGAATAGGCTCCCAATAAGAGCTGTTGTCCGGTTTGACCTTTCGCGTAGAAAGTACGCGAAACCTGTGCCCCTCCGAAAGAGCGGTTATCCAGTAATCCTCCGTATTCGCGAGCGAAAGGAACTCCTTGTGCGACACATTGGTCGATGATGTCGTTTGAGACCTCGGCCAGTCGATATACGTTGGCTTCACGAGCACGGTAGTCTCCTCCTTTAATTGTATCGTAGAAAAGACGGTAGATTGAGTCTCCGTCGTTTTGGTAGTTCTTCGCCGCATTTATTCCTCCCTGAGCTGCGATGGAGTGTGCTCGGCGAGGAGAGTCCTGTATACAGAAGTTCAGAACATTAAAGCCCATTTCGGCCAATGAAGCCGCGGCTGATGCTCCGGCCAATCCGGTTCCTACCACAATAACATCCAGACGGCGTTTGTTGGCCGGGTTTACAAGCTTCTGGCTTGATTTATAGCGTGTCCATTTTTCAGCCAAAGGCCCTTCCGGTATTTTGGCATCTTGAACTGTAATAATACGTTGTTCTGTCGTAACTTGTTCTGTCGTTGCAGATTCTTCTATTTTAGCCATGGTTCAAAATTCTTTATTAGCGTTAGTATTAGCAACAAATCAGGTTTGCAAAGAGGTAATAAACGGGCACTGCCATAAACAAGAGCACAACAAGAGTGGAAACAATGTTGCCTATTACTTTTACGCGGGGCATCCATGTTTTGTTGTTCAGTCCTAATGTGTGTAATGAGCTCCATACGCCATGTGTCAGGTGGAACCACAGTGCGATTAGCCATACTATGTATATGACGCAATAAATCCAGTTGCTGAACAGCTCGCTTACATAGGCCGCTCCGTCGTGCGGATCAAACATGCCGGTTTGAATGCCTGTCAGCTCGGCAAATTGCATTTTGTACCAAAAGTGATACATGTGCATAAGCAGAAAGCCTACAATGATGATGCCCAGTACATACATGTTTTGAGAGGCCCATGAAACACCTTCCTGCTTATCGCTGATGGCGTAGCGGTTTCGGCCTCGCGCACGGAGGTTGAGTATGGTTAGGTAGGTCGCATATAGTATGTGAACTACAAAACCTCCGGCAAGTAATAATGTCCCTACGATGGCATACCAGTTGGCTCCTAAAATTTCGCAAATAAGATTGTAAGTCTCAGGAGAGAGAATCACCGTGAAGTTCATCAGGCTATGGAAGATGAGAAACAATACGAGGAAAACTCCGGAGATGCTCATGATGAGTTTTCGCCCGATGGAAGAGTCGATTAACCACATAAATTTTAGTTTTAGATTTTATTTAGCTTGGTGCAATTATGACATATATCTTCCTCTTTGCTGCAATAAAGCAGTTCTGTCGTGGAAGAATGACCCTGCAAAGGTAATATATTGTATCCAATGCGGCAATATATTACGGAATTTTTTCCGCAATAATCATTTTTAGGTATTTTGAGGCTTGTGGTAAAGGTCTTGTGTGGCCGGGAAACTGTCCTGCCGCAAGGCTGATTTTAATCCTCTTTTCTAAGGATACCTAATTGTGAGGATGCCTGTTGCTCAAAGGAGCCGGTTCGTGTTTCTTCGGGAAAAGCTGTAATCAGAAGCCGCTGTATACCACTTTTATCCTCATGGGACTCTCCGTATTTGCCCCACTTCGTATTGTGGCTGCACTCATGGGGATCATGTGTTTACCCCAAGCTATATTTTCTCTTGAGCCTGAAACTTTGGAGTGCACAGGGGTGAAGGGCATCAGTACCATATCCAGAGATTGAGATGGAGCTTGTCCTTTTTTCTTTGCCAGCTGCAGTTCTGTAGCCAGCAGGCGTCTCAAATCGAATACATAGTGTTTGGCAGAGTCCAGTTCGGCATAAACGGCTGTAGTATCCGTAAGACTCGTAGGTATCTTGTTTTTTTGCATCGATCTGAAGGTCTTTTCACGAATCAGCATTGCGTACCTGGGTAGTGGGATGCCGTACTTCGAATTATCGCGATTTGCAATCTCCATTTTAATGTTTGCCGTGTTTATTACGATGTTAGCATTGGGGATGCTGTCGTTAATGCGGGCGGCTATGCGTTCGATAGGGATTCTTACCCGTGTGAAGATATTGGCGGGAGATGAAATATAGGTCAAGCCTGCTTCAGGGGCAAGCATTTCTTTTCTGTTGGGGTGTAAAATCCGGTTTACTTGCCGAACCTCGTTGTTTGCGGGGAAAGAGAGTACCTGCGAAATGGTATAAGTGCTGTCCGCTGTCTTTACCTTGTAACTGTAGTAATAGTTCAGTCGGATGTTTCGAATGGCCAGCAAAGCCGAAGTCCCAAAGTCGGAGTTTATATAAATACCCTTGAAAAAGTTGAAGAAGTTGGCATCGCTTGCGTAGGTCGTATTTTTCGCTGTGTCGGGCAGAAAGCGCTGTACAAATTCTTTCGACAGTTTGAAGAATACTTGAGTAGAATCTCCTCGCATTGTATCTTTCGGGAGGATAACCTGCGAGGCCAAAGGTTTTGTGAAATCGGCATACTCACTCGGATCTATACTGCTTGGGTAAAGCCCCGAAAATGTGAAGGGTTTTCCCTTCATTTCGTAAATGTTGATTCGCATCGGTGAATTTCCGTCGCCAAACCACGAATAATATGAAAACACGATAGCGGCAGAGTCCATTTTCACCCCTTTCCGAAAGACAAAGCCAATGGGAGCTTTCAACTGAGCGAAGATTTCGGCCTGTGTCGATCCGTATTTCTCATTGTGAAAGTATCCCAACAAGAAAGAATCCGGCAGGGTGTAGATGGAGTTTATTAGCATGGTGTCCGTCGCCAAATGGAAAGTGTCGGCAGCAAACTCAATAAGATCCGATCCGGGTTGAATGCTTGAACCGATATCGGGCACATCGTTTTTACAGGATGCAAGAAAAAGAACTGAGAGTGCGAACACACCCAAAAGAAAACGTCTCATTTAAGCTTGTTTTTTAGTGCCGCAAAATTAACGACAAATAGAGTAAAGTCTTACACCAAACTATCATAAAAATTCACAAATTCCTCGCCATAGTCTTCTTTTGCGACGTAAGGAAGTATCTTCTTTTTTTGTCGTGTAGCGTATTCGAGCAGTTCAGCATTGGGGTTAGGAGTCGACACGATGACCGCATCGGAGAAATAAATACCGAGTTTTGTCAATGTTTCGTAGTCAATATCTTTGGAGTTTCGCAGTATTTTCGTGTCGTTTTTTGTGATGCCGTCCAGGAGTAACTTTTCATTGAATATGGGGCGGAACTTGTTTTCAAACTTGTCGTCGAAGAGGGAGTAAACGATTTTCGAGTTTTTAAAGAAAGGTTCGTCGTTGTAAGCTTTTTTGATGTAGAGAGGTATCAATGCGGTCATCCAGCCTTGGCAATGTACAACGTCCGGTGTCCAGCGGAGTTTCTTGACCGTTTCCATCACCCCGCGTGCGAAGAAAATGCTGCGTTCGTCGTTGTCTTCGTATTCTGTTCCGTCGTCGTCGGCTATTGTGTTTTTTCTTTGGAAGTAGTCTTCGTTATCGATGAAATAAACCTGCATTCGAGCAGACTGTATTGAGGCAACCTTAATAATCAAGGGGTGGTCCGTGTCGTCGATGATGAGGTTCATCCCGGAGAGGCGGATGACCTCGTGCAGTTGATTGCGTCGTTCGTTTACAGCTCCGAAGCGAGGCATGAAAGTCCGGGTTTCGCGTCCCAGGTCTTGCGCTGCTTGAGGGAGATAGCGCCCCATGTTCGCCAGTTCCGATTCGGGTAAATACGGGAAAATTTCTTGCGAAATGTACAGAATTTTGTTTGCTCTTTTCATAACTTTTCAGTCAAAGAAAAAATTTGAAATTGCAAAGATATATAAAAAAAACGGGATTTGGGCAAGAGTTGCTTGCGGAAAAATTTCAGAAAGCGTCTTTGGCACGTGTTTTTTTGTTTCGTTAGAGAGGGAGTAAAGCCTATCGGCTCTACTTTCGAGGGAGGAAATAAAATTGAAATAAAATATCCTTTGCCTTATGGATTTCAGTCATTTTTGTTATAATTTTGCGCTTTTGGATGTCTTTCCTCCAAAAAGAGACAGTCTCGTTAAAAACAGCCATTTGTAAAAGAAGAAAATCATGCCAATGTTGAGATTTAAAGTAGTGGAAGAAGCTTTTAAAAGGAAGGCCATTCCTGTAGTAGCTCCGGATAAGTCGCTAACCGAATATTACGGGAAGTATGTCTTTAACCGCAAGCAAATGTCTAAGTTTCTTTCCAAAGAGACCTTGAAAACGATTAGTGACGCCATTGATAAAGGGGGCGTTCTCGACCGAGACATTGCTGATCACGTGGCCGCCGGGATGAAAAACTGGGCTATTGAAATGGGAGCTACTCACTATACGCACTGGTTTCAGCCGCTTACGGAAGGGACAGCCGAAAAGCATGACTCTTTTATTGAATATGCAGATGTGCCCGGAGGAAATATTATAGAAGAGTTTTCAGGCAAGATTCTTGCTCAACAGGAGCCGGATGCTTCCAGTTTTCCCAGCGGAGGAATAAGAAACACTTTCGAGGCTCGCGGGTATACCGCTTGGGATCCTGCATCGCCCGCCTTTATCGTTGACGATACCTTGTGCATCCCTACCGTATTCATTTCCTACACGGGTGAGGCTCTCGACTATAAAACTCCGCTGCTGAAAGCCTTATCGGCTGTGGATAAGGCTGCTACGAGTGTTGCTCAGATTTTTGATTCCAAAATAAAAAAAGTATATTCTTACTTAGGCTGGGAACAGGAGTACTTTTTGATTGATAACGGGTTGTATGCAGCCCGCCCCGATCTGGTACTCACCGGACGGACTCTGATGGGACATGAGAGCGCTAAAAATCAACAACTCGAAGACCACTATTTCGGTTCGGTTCCTACGCGCGTTCAGGCTTTCATGAAGGATCTTGAATATGAGGCTTATAAATATGCCATACCGCTTAAAACAAGGCATAACGAGGTAGCTCCCAATCAATTTGAATTGGCCCCCATATTCAGTGAAACGGGGCTGGCTATAGATCAAAATCTGCTGATAATGGCTCTGATGAAGCGCGTTGCCCGTCGGCACGATTTCCGGGTTTTGCTTCATGAGAAACCTTTTGCCGGAGTAAACGGATCGGGGAAGCATAACAACTGGTCTTTAGGTACAGATACCGGTGTTGGCTTGCTCACCCCTGGAAAGAATCCCGAGGAAAACCTGCGCTTCATCACTTTTTTAGTAAATACTTTAGTGGCCGTGCATCGGCACAATGCCTTACTTAAAGCATCTATTATGTCGGCTCAGAATGCGCACCGTTTGGGAGCCAATGAGGCTCCTCCGGCAATAATTTCCGTGTTTCTGGGCTCTCAGATATCCTCTGTGCTGGACAAGCTGGAGCACAGTACCAGTGAAGAAGCTATCGTAGTAGATGCCAAAAAGAAAATGAAACTTGGCATTGCCCACATTCCGGAAGTGCTGCTTGATAATACCGATCGCAACCGAACCTCTCCCTTCGCTTTCACAGGCAATCGTTTTGAGTTTCGGGCCGTAGGCTCTTCGGCAAATTGTTCTTCGGCGATGACTGTTTTAAACAGCGTTGTAGCAGCTCAGCTCAATGAGTTCAAGGCTGAGTACGATGCTAAAATTGCTGCGGGAGTCTCGAAAGAAAAAGCGGTTTTCGACTTGCTGAAAAGGTATATTAAGGAGAGTAAAGCCATTCGTTTCGACGGCAATGGCTACAGCGACGAGTGGAAGGAAGAGGCTCGAAGACGAGGTTTGGATTGCCAGACGAGCGTCCCTCTTATTTTTGAAGCTTACACGGCGCCGGAAAGTATCAAGATGTTTGTCGAAACCGGAGTGCATACCGAAAAAGAACTCTATGCCCGCAATGAGGTGAAATGGGAGACCTATACAAAAAAAATACAGATAGAAGCGCGGGTTCTTGGCGACTTGGCGATGAATCATGTTATTCCGGTTGCGACTAAATATCAGGCCCTGCTTCTCGATAATATATATAAAATCAAGCAGGTTTATCCGGAGGATAAGGCCAATAAGATGGCCGAGATAGACATGGCTTTGGCCGAAGAGCTTGCTGAGCGTATTGCAGCGATCAGACAGGACGTATCGGCTATGGTAAATGAACGTAAATTTGCGAATAAGATTGAAAGTGAAAGAGATAAGGCTGTGGCTTATCACGATAAGGTCCTGCCCTTTCTCCCTTCCATTCGCTATCAGATAGACAAATTGGAGCTGGTGGTGGACAATGAACTATGGCCCCTGCCTAAATACCGTGAGCTGCTATTCACCAGATAGAGTTTAGTTGTACGACTGCGATTTTGGGGTTTCCTGTCACAACTTGGCACGACAATTGTTTGGGGCATTTTTCATCATTCGCTGTTTATGCAAATTGCTGTATGTAGGTATGGAATGAAGTTGGTAGCTGTTCTTGTCGCTTCCTTTCTTTTTCTTGTTCCGAGAGGTCTTCTGGCTCGCGAGGAGGTCTTCCGTACCCGTATCTTTGATCCCAAGATAAAGACTTTACGAGCTGTTCTTAGTGGCGATACCTATACCTCCGATTTGTTAGAGCTTAATGGGAAAGATGTCATTGAGTTGAGTTTTGACGAGTTGTCTCACGACAACCGTTTCTATACGTATCGGGTGATTCATTGCAATGCCGACTGGACACGCTCGAACATCAGTGAGATGGAGTATCTGAACGGATTCACTACGCTGCAGATCAACGACAGCCGTATCTCCAATGCTACGGCCATTCCTTACACACATTATAAACTCGAAATACCCAATCGGGATATGCAGTTTCGCATTTCGGGGAATTACGTGTTGCAGATATTTGAAGATAAGCCCGAAACTCCGGTCGCTCAGTTTTGTTTTTCCGTAGTGGAACCGAAGGTCGATGTTGTAGCTACGATACGTGGAAATACCGATGTAGAGCTTAACCGTCGCTTGCAACAACTGGATTTTCACATCAACCTCTCGGGCTACAATATATTGGACGCCAACCGAGACCTGAAGGTTACGGTACGTCAGAATCGACGCAGCGACAATGAAGTGACCGATATCAAACCCACCTTCATTGCAGCCTCTAAACTTAGTTACATCAACAATCCCAAGCTTATTTTTGAAGGAGGTAACGAGTATCGTCGTTTCGATATTTCGTCGCTATATACAGTGGGTATCGGGGTGGATAAAATAGCTTATGATCGTCCGTATTACGATGCTTTCCTCTATCCCGACTTGCTGCGAAACGGAAGTTTCTACAGCTTCGAACCCGATGTGAACGGACGTAGTGTTATCAATACACAAGAAGGTTTTCGCGATTCGGATACCGGGTCGGATTATGTCCGGGTTTTCTTCACCTTGGAAGCCGAACCCTTTTTTGATGGAGATGTCTATATCGGGGGGGATTTAAACTACAACCTGATAGGAGCCGAGTCGCGTATGCAATATGATTTTGAAAATAAAAAATATTTCTACCACAGCCTGCTGAAGCAAGGCGGATACAATTATCAATATTGGTTTGTTTCCAAGAATACAGGCAAGGTCTCGGTAGAACGAGTGGAAGGAAGCCATTGGCAAACAGGTAATGAGTATGCGATTTACGTATATTACCGTCCTTGGGGCGAGCGTTACGATCGTCTCATCGGGGTAAAAACAGTTAGCAAGCAATGAAAAAATATCTGTGTTTTCCTCTTTGTGTATGCAGATGTAATAAAATCTCGGTTTTATCGTTAACTTTTTGTCAGTTAAATTATTTATATGTAACTTTGCGCTGTACTTTGTTTAAGAGCTTGTTTCGTTATGAAAAGATTTTTGGATTAATAAAAATACATCTAAGGCAAGACCTGCAAAGCCTCCAGAGCAGGAAAGTAAACTAAAACAATTAAAACTATATGAAAAAAACAATGTTATTTGCTGCGCTTGCAGTTATGATTCTTACGGCTTCATGTGGTAACAGCAAGGCCAAACAAGAAGCAGCCGAAAAGGCTCGTCTTGACTCCATTGCTGCCGTTGAGGCCAAACAAGCTTATGCCGACTCGGTGCGTGCTGCTTTTGTGGCCGACTCTCTCAAGTTGCGCGAAGCTTTTGTAGCCGATTCCTTGGCTATGGCCGAAGCTGCTGCTAAAAAGGTAGCTCCTACAAAAGCTGCTGTAAAAAAAGCTGCTGTAAAGCCTGCCGCACCAGCCGTAAAAAAAGAAGAACCGAAAAAAGAAGAAGTTCCGGCTGTAGTAGAGGAAGAAGTAAAGACCTTGAAGCAACTTAAGGACGAAGCTAAAGAAGAAAAAGCCAGAGAAAAAAGAAGAAAGATGGGCTTTGAAGACTAAAAACAAATCGAACTATAAATCAATTAAAATTTAGAAAAATGAAAAAACTAGTGTTTCCCTTATTAGTGGCTTTTGCCGCTGTTGTTTCTTTCCAGTCTTGTGCTCCGGAAGCAGAAGATATGTCCGTTGTTCTTAAAAACAATATTGTTAAAATACAAAAGTATTCCGGTAAAGATAGTGATAACGACTCTTGGACTGCAAGTTTTACTGCAACTACATTTGAAGCAAGTGGTCTTGTGAATATAACCGGTAGTAGCTGGTCCGTTGTATCTCAAGATGGTAAGACCGGAACAATTACTATTAAGGGTATTAAAAACGATAAAGGGCAATCAACCAACGATGTTACAGGAACGGTAAGCAACAAGGGAGAAAAAATGTCCTTGAAATTCAACGAAGTTACAATTAATTTGGAAAAATTGAAGTAAGATTTCCAATACATCAAAGAAAGTAAGCCGTATGCGAAGCAGAAAGTTTCCATACGGTTTCTTTTTTGTATAAACATCAAAGGCTTGTTCCGCAACTGGATACAAGCCTTTGATGTTTCGTTTGACTCAGGAGGTGTAATTTTCCTCCCCCGCTTTAAAAGGGCAGGTCGTCTTCGATGTTTTCCATCGGGCTTTCACTCTCAGGAGCCGGACTGGAAGTGTGTCCTGCTGAGGAGTTGTTTGCGGAGCTATCGCTCGAATCGGAGCGTTTACCGAGGAGCTGAACGTTCTCAGCGTAGATTTCGGTAACGTAGCGTTTTACACCGTCTTTTTCCCAGGACCGGGTTTGTAATTTACCCTCTACGTAGAGCTGTGTACCTTTCCGGATGTATTTCTCAGCCAGTTCGGCCAAGCCTCGCCATACGACGATGTTGTGCCATTCGGTGCGTTCCGGCACTTGCGTTCCGTTTTGCATGGTGTACCCGCGCTCGGTTGTAGCCAAAGGGAAGTTTGCTACAGCCACGTTTTTATCCAGATAGCGTACTTCCGGATCCTTCCCGACGTTGCCTACTAAGATTACTTTGTTGATCGACATACTTGCAAGATTTTAATTAATGTTTCAGGTTGTCGACGGTAAAGGTAAGTATTTTTTTTTATTCTGCAAATTTTACTTCCATTTTTCTGTTTTGAAAAGAAGGGCAGTAGCCGCTGCGGCAACGATGTAAAAAGGATAGCAGAGGGAGAGGAGGAAGGCCGGTATGTAGAGTTTTTTGAGTCCAAAAAAATGTCGGCTCTGATGGAGTAGCGCAGTGTCGAGCAGGTACTTCAGGAGGAAGAAAGCTGCGAACAGGAAGGCGTATGCGCTTTCGAAGAAGCTTCCGATAAACAGGCAGACTTGTAAAATTGCACTTGCGGTAACGATGCAGGCACTGGCTATGAGAGCCGGCTTGCGATAGGCGGGTGATTTCGAAGCCCAGCGAATCCGTTGCCGGAAGAAAGCAGAAACTCTACCTGTCAAAGGGGTAGCTACAAGAGCCTCGGGGGCTTTGAGGTAGCGGATTCGTCCTCCTTCGGCAGCGATGCTCTGCAAGAGGAAGATATCGTCGCCCGAACGAAACTCCGGATGGAGTTTCCTGCGATTACGGAGCCAGGCTTCTTTCTTGAAAGCGAGATTGGCTCCGTTACAGAGTATCGCTTGACCGATACCCGCAGCTCCGGCTCCGGCTGTGAGAAGGGAGAGAAATTCGACCTCTTCCAAGCGAGAAAAGAGTCGGCTGTCGGAGAGAGCTTTGATACCTCCGATAATCAGATCACAGTCTTCATGAATTTGAAAATTTTCGATGCAAGCTATCCAGTGTTCTCCCGGCTGACAGTCGGCATCGGTACAGAGAATGAAAGTTCCAGAGGCAGCTTCGATACCTTCTTGCAGAGCTTTCTTTTTGCCCGGAGATTTGGCATTGATAAGTCGTGTTCGAGGAATCTCGAGAGCTGCTGCCTGCATCACTTCCCAAGTGTTGTCCGTGGAGTGGTCGTTTACCAACAACAGTTCGAAATCCTTTACGCTTTGTTTCTTCAAGCAGGCGAGGAGTATCGGTAGCCTTTTTGCCTCGTTTCGGCAGGCCACTACGACGGAAACAGCTCCCGAGGAGAGTCGAGCGGAGTTTTTCTTGTCGTATGCAAAAGGTCTTATACGTTTCCAGCCGCATAGTAAACAGGCAATAAAAAAACTGTAAGTTACCGCGCAGAGAATCGTAATAATTAAAACAAAGGACATCGTTTTTTGCTGTATTTTCCGAATCAGGCGGTAAAGGTAGGATTTAATTACGAAATTTCAATTAGTAATTTTTCGCTTAGGATGTGGGAATGCTTACCGAATTAACTCCTTTTGCAGGAGTTGGATAGAAGAGTGGGTGGGTAGAAGGTTTTGATTCTCAGTTTTCTGCGTTGCTCAAAGCCCTTCTTCGTCCGCAAAACTGAAGTAGCCTTGGGAGCTTACTATCAGATGATCGACAAGTTGTATGCCTATGGCGAGGCAACCCTCTTGGAGGCGCCGGGTGATACGACGGTCGTGTTCGCTCGGGCTGAGCCGTCCGGAGGGATGGTTGTGTGCTACGGCTATGGCAGCTGCCGATACTTCAAGAGCGGTTCTGAGCGTTTGGGCTATATCTACGGAGGTTTCGGCACTTCCCCCTTGAGTCAACTTGCGGGCTTCGATCAGACGAAGGCTCCGGTCAAGCAACAGTACCCAAAACTCTTCGTGTGGCAGGTCGCCGATCCGGTATTGCAGGAAAGAGTAGATTTCAGTGCTGGACTGCATCCGGGGGCGCTCGGGCAATTGTCCTATGTTACGGCGCCGTCCCAGTTCGAGGGCAGCACTTATGCTGATGGCCTTGGCCTGCCCGATGCCTTTGAATTTGCGGCAAAGCTCTCTGATGGAGATCTGCCCCAGCCGGTTGAGGTTGTTGTCGCAATGTTGTAGGATGCGCCGTGCCAATTCTACGGCGCTTTCGTCGCGATTGCCTGAAGCAATGAGTATGGCCAGCAGCTCCGCATCCGAAAGGCTGTTGCTGCCCTTAGCCAGCATTTTCTCGCGGGGACGGTCGTCGGCAGCCCAGCGATGTATCGGGAGGCGCTTGTCGTCGGATGTCATGGCAGTGCTGTTAAAAGCCTCAATTGGATCGTTCTCGGACAATTTCGAGTGTATCGGAGGCAATCATGTATTCTTCGTCGGTGGGTATTACTACTACCTGTACTGTGGATTCGGGGGTGCTGATGAGCGCCTCGCGTCCACGTACGGATGCATTTATTTCGGGGTCTATACGGATGCCGGCAAAGCTCAATCCCTCGCATACGGTTTGTCGTGTTCCGGTCTGGTTCTCGCCTACGCCACCGGTAAAAACCAAGACTTGAGCTCCGTTTAAGGCAGCCAGATACGCTCCTATATATTTCCGAATGCGGTATTCGTACATGTCGAGAGCCAGCTTGGCACGCTGGTTACCTTGTCGTATGGCGGATTCGATATCACGCATGTCGGAAGATACGCCCGATACGCCCAATACCCCGCTGTGCTTGTTGAAAAGGGTCGATGCGGCAGCGGCTCCAATCATCTCTTTTTCTATCAGGAAGCTTGCTACCCCCAAATCCACATCACCTGAACGGGTACCCATCATCAGTCCTTCTACAGGAGTGAAGCCCATGGAGGTATCCATCGAGCGTCCGTTCTCTACGGCGGTAATCGAGGCGCCGTTTCCGATGTGTGCGGTAATGAGCTTGGTCTTTTGCGGATCGAGGCCCAAAAACTCGCAGGCACGGCGGGATACATAGCGGTGACTGGTCCCGTGAAATCCGTAGCGTCGTATCCCGTACTTGGTGTAGAGCTGGTAGGGGATGGGGTACATGTAGGCGTAGTCGGGCATAGACTGATGGAAGGCCGTATCGAAAACCGCCACTTGCGGTAGCGCCGGCAGCAATTCTTCGATGGCGCGTATTCCTTCGAGATTGGGTGGATTGTGCAACGGTGCAATGTCGATACATTCTTCAATTTTGCGTATTACCTCGTCCGTAATCAGAACGCTGCTGTTGAACTTTTCGCCGCCGTGTACCACGCGATGTCCTACGGCATCAATCTCTTCGAGACTGCTTATCGAGCCGTGTTTGGCACTGGTAAGCACTCCCAATATATATTCCACGGCAGTACGATGCTCGAGTACTTCGCCTTCGAGTATGACCTTCTGTCCGTCCTCGCGGGTGTGTTTCAGGAAAGAACCTTTCATCCCTATCTTTTCCACGCCACCCGATCCGAGTTCGCGTTTGCTGTTCATATCCAACAGCTTGTACTTAACCGATGAGCTGCCGCAATTTAAAACCAATATTTTCATAATCCTCTGTTCTCCTCCTTATCTTAGCACATTGTTTGACTCGTCGTAGGTATAAAACCCTTTTCCGCGACTGATTCCGTAGTGTTTGGCGCGGTAGAGGCGCAGTAATACCGGTGAAGGTTTGTATTTCACCTGTCCGTACTCCTGATACATGTTTTCAAGCAGGTTTACGATTTTTTCGATACCCATCTGGTCGGCTGTCCGGAATACTCCTTGACGGTGTCCAAAGCCAACAGTGAGCACTTCGTCGATATCTTCAACGGTTGAAAGACCTTCCATCAAGATGGAGCAGGCCTCGTTCAGTTGTATCAGGAAAAGACGCAAGCTCAGCAAGCCTGATGATTCGGCTACCGCTACGTAGCGGTGGTTAATCAAACGGGCAAACTGACAAACTTTCTCATAAGTTTCGTCGGAAGTATTCAATCCGCGAACTATTTCGATGATTTGCGATTCGGGTGCATTCGATAGGAAGTGTACGCCGATGCAGCGCTCTTGATGCTGAAGTTCCGATGCGAGATCGGTAACTACTACGGTAGATACATTGCTCGCAATAATGGCTTCGGGAGAAAGGGTTTCTTCCAAAAGTTTAAAAACCTCTTTGCGCTGGTTGACACGGCGCTCACCGGTGTTCTCATCGTAGCGGATGGCTTCGATAACAAACTCACAGTCCTTCAGATCCTCGTAACGACTTGTGCCTCGTATGCGTCCCAGTGTGGTTTTTTTCTCGTTGAGGGTCAAGCCCCAGTTTTCTATTTTTTTATCCAGTTTGGATTCGATGCGTTGCAAAGCATTACTGATTTTTTCGGGCGTAGGTTCCAAAAAAACGACTTCCACACCGTTCAGTGCAGCTGTTGTGGCAATTACGCTGCCCTCTTTCCCGCAGCCCACAATGCCGATACGCGAAAATAAGGTTCTCACCTTACTCCGTTTGCTCAAACCGTAGGATTCAATGGGTTCAATGATGGTTTCTGCCATAATTTTTCTTCTGTTTTAATGTATCGGAGTCTGCAAAAAGGAAGACTCCGGCAGTTTGTTTTTATTTCATTGCCTGGTTGGCGGTGATGGCTATCATGTGTACGATTTCTTCTACCGAGCAGCCACGCGAGAGGTCGTTGACCGGGGCGGCCATACCTTGCAGGATGGGGCCTACGGCTTGCGCTCCGGAGAAACGCTGTACCAGCTTGTATCCGATGTTTCCGGACTGTAAGTCGGGGAATACCAAAATGTTGGCACGGCCCGCCACGGGGCTTCCCGCAGCCTTGCTCTGTCCTACCGAGGGTACGAGAGCTGCGTCGGCCTGGAGTTCGCCGTCCAGAAGCAGTCCGGGAGCAAGGCTCTGAGCAACTCGGGTGGCTTCTTTCACCTTATCCACCAATTCGTGTGTAGCGCTACCTTTGGATGAGAAGCTGAGCATGGCTACACGTGCCTCCATCCCGCTTAGCTTCGTAGCGGTTTCGGCCGTACATAATGCAATTTGTGCCAATTCTTCGGCGCTCGGATTGGGGTTTACGGCGCAGTCGGCAAACACCAGCAGACCGTCTTCTCCGTACTGTTTAGCCGGCGTAAACATCAACATTGCTCCCGAAACGACCTTGATACCCGGTAGCGTGCGCACAATCTGAAAAGCGGGACGAAGAACATCTCCCGTGAAATTAAGCGCTCCGGCCAATTCTCCGTCGGCATCCCCGTTTTTGATAAGCAGGCATCCCAGATAGAGTGGGTTTTTAACCAGTTTCCGGGCTTCTTCCTGTGTCATTCCTTTCTCTTTCCGGATTTCGAAGAGCAGTTGGGCGTATCGCTCCATTTCCGGATGTGTTTCCGGATCTATTACTTGCGCCTGATTGATGTGTGTGAGTTTGTTTTCTTGTGCGAGTTTCTTTATCTCACCTTCATTCCCGATTAGAATAAGTCGGGCTGCTTGCTCCTTCAAAATGATGTCGGCAGCTTTCAAGGTGCGAATCTCGGTGCCTTCGGGCAAAACAATTCGTTGCGGATTGCTTTGGGCACGCTTCATTATATCATCTAAAAGTTTCATGTGTTTATGTGCGAATAAAATACAATGCAGTCGTTCTTTTCTCCTTTCTCAACCCTTGAGTTCGGGAGTTTGGGAGAAAAGAGCATGCAAAGATATGATTTTGTTGAGAAATTGCCATGTGTAGATGGCAATAATTCGGAAAGTTTTAACACAGTCCGAGGAGCGAAAGCTCTTCCTTCAAGAAACTTTCGCTTGGTTTGCTGCGTGTGGGATCCCGCTTATACGTTGAAGCGGAAGTGCATGATATCGCCGTCCTGCACGATATACTCCTTGCCTTCGACGTTCATTTTTCCGGCTTCTTTACAGGCAGCCTCGGAGCCGAGGGCAATGAAATCGGCATATTTGATCACTTCGGCACGGATAAATCCTTTTTCGAAGTCGCTGTGGATAACACCGGCACATTGTGGAGCCTTCCATCCGCGTTCGTAGGTCCATGCCCGTACTTCCTGAACACCCGCCGTAAAGTAGGTTTCCAGATTCAGTAAGCGATATGCTGCTTTGATGAGTCGGGTTACTCCCGATTCGCTGAGTCCGATTTCCTCCAGAAAAAGCTGACGTTCCTCGTAGGTTTCCAATTCCGCGATATCCGACTCGATGGCTGCGGCCACGACCAGTATTTCAGCCTCTTCGTCTTTGACGGCTTCGCGAACGGCTTCGACATACCTGTTTCCGTCTTTTGCAGAGGCCTCGTCGACGTTACAAACGTAGAGAATCGGTTTGTCGGTAAGCAGATGCAGATCTTTTACAAAGGGCTTTTCTTCTTTTCCCAGACTCACGCTTCGGGCCGATTTGCCTTGTAGCAAAGCCTCGCGGTAGCGAAGCAGGATGTTGTAAATGATTTTTGCCTGTTTGTCGCCTCCCGTTTGTGCTTGTTTCTGTACGCGGGCGATGCGGCTATCGACCGTTTCGAGGTCTTTCAATTGCAGCTCGGTGTCGATAATCTCTTTATCGCGAACGGGATCCACCCGGCCGTCTACGTGTACGATGTTGTCGTTATCGAAACAACGCAGCACGTGAATGATGGCATCGGTTTCACGAATGTTGGCTAAAAATTTATTTCCAAGGCCTTCGCCTTTGCTGGCTCCTTTTACCAGTCCGGCGATATCTACGATTTCTACCGTTGTCGGGACGACACGTTGTGGCTTAACGAGCTCTTCCAGCCGGTTGAGACGTTCGTCAGGTACCGTGATAACTCCCACATTGGGTTCGATGGTACAGAAAGGGAAGTTTGCCGATTGGGCTTTTGCATTCGACAAACAATTGAAAAGTGTTGATTTTCCGACGTTGGGTAAACCCACGATACCGCATTGAAGAGCCATATTCTTACTGTTAGCTATGTTTTTTTCGAGCCGGCAAAGATACGAATCTATTCACAAATGCCAAAGACCCTCTCCACCAAGGCCTCTGTGCCTCATTTGAGGCTTGCTTCTTGGACAAGTTGGCAATAAAATGTATTTTTGCACATAATTTTAAAGCACAGAGGAAGAAGATTATGGGCGAATCCAATTTTGTCGATTACGTAAAGATATATTGCCGTTCGGGTAAAGGCGGAGCCGGCTCCACTCATTTTCATCGTGAGAAATTCATCCCTAAAGGAGGTCCCGACGGAGGCGACGGCGGACGCGGCGGACATGTCATCCTGCGTGGGAATAAAAATTATTGGACGCTCATCCACCTTAAGTATGCCCGTCACATTTTTGCCGGTGATGGTGAATGCGGTAGCGGGAGTCGTAGCTTTGGTAAGGATGGGAAAGATGCTGTAATCGAAGTTCCTTGTGGTACAATGGTTTATGATGCTGAGACCGGCGACTTCCTTTGTGATATTGTAGAAGATGGAGAGGAAATCATCCTCTTGCGAGGTGGGCGTGGCGGCTTGGGCAACTGGCATTTCCGTACGGCTACCAACCAAACCCCGCGTTTTGCACAACCCGGCGAGCCGCGTCGTGAGCAAAGCGTTGTATTGCAGCTCAAAGTCTTGGCCGATGTCGGCCTGGTCGGTTTTCCCAATGCCGGAAAATCGACCCTTTTATCCGTCTTGTCTGCGGCTAAACCCGAAATAGCGGATTATCCTTTTACGACTCTTGTTCCCAACTTGGGCATTGTATCGTACCATGATCACCAGTCTTTTGTGATGGCCGATATTCCGGGTATCATCGAAGGGGCAGCTGAAGGGCGTGGTTTGGGACTACGCTTCCTGCGTCACATCGAACGTAACGCCATTTTACTTTTTATGGTTCCGGCCGACAGCGACGATATCCGGCAAGAATACGGCATCCTGCTCAACGAACTGAAAAAATATAACCCCGGACTGATGGATAAGCAACGTGTATTGGCTGTTACCAAGAGTGATATGCTCGACCCGGAGCTGACCGAAGCCTTGCGTAAGGAACTGCCCGTAGACGTGAAATCGGTCTTTATTTCTGCTGTGAGCGGTAGCGGTATTGCTGAGTTGAAAAATATACTGTGGGAGGAACTGAATCGCGAGACAAACCGTGTTTCGGACATGCTTCACCGGCCCATGGAGCTCGAAACTCCCGAGATAGACGACAGCGATTTTTTCGATATGGATTCGATTGCCTCCGACGAGGAAGAAGATATGCCGGATGACATTCAAGCTTACAAAGGTATTGGTTGGGACGACTGAAACACCTCATTTATGAAAAGATACCTCATAGTTTTCGTTTGCCTTGCGCTGCTTGTATTGCTGTCGTATTTTCCCGTATTTCGTCTGGATCTTAGCTCCGAAAAGCGTTACAGCTTGGCCCCGGTTACAGAGAAGCTGATGCAGGATCTGGATGCTCCGCTCGAAGTAACGCTGTACCTCGATGGAGATTTGAATCCCGGCTTCTTTCGCCTGCGACAAGCCACCATTGATTTGTTTGAAGAGTTGGCTGCGCGTTCTTCCTCAAGCTTGCGATTACGCTCCGTCAACCCCTCGCAGGCCGAAGACTCCGAGCAACGCAGCGCCAGACACCTCGAACTTTCCGAACGAGGCTTGACGCCTACGGCCGTTTACGAACGCGATAAAGAGGGGAAAGCCATCCGTAATCTTGTCTTTCCCTGGGTTGAGATAGCTTACAAAGACAAAAAAATTCCGGTTTCCTTACTCAAGAACATCCGGACTTATTCGGGAGAGGAAAATCTGAATGCCTCCATCGAAAGCCTTGAGTTTGAAATTACAGATGCACTGCGCCGACTTTCTCAAAAAGGCGTTCCTAAAATAGCCTTTCTGGAAGGTCACGGCGAATATTCCGAAGCAGAGACCTACGACATTTCTAAAACTCTGAGTCGCTATTTTCAAATAGACCGGGGACGTCTGGGGAGCGATGCTGCTATTTTGGACCCATACCAAGTTGTGATTGTTGCAGCGCCTAAGCAGGCTTTTACCGAAAGCGAGAAATACATCATCGACCAGTATATCATGCGAGGCGGGCGGGTGTTGTGGCTTATCGATGGTGTGCGTCTTGCCCGCGAGGAGCTTTCGAAATCCGGAATTTCTCCTTTGATGGACTTGGATTTGAATCTTTCGGATATGCTTTTCCGCTACGGAGTGCGTATCAATCCGGTGGTTTTGCAGGATGTGCAATGCGTCAACCTGCCGATAAATATCGCTCCTTCGGGGGAAAAGCCGCATTTCGAGCCTGCTCCGTGGTTTTATGCTCCTTTGTTGCTGACTTCTCCACAGCATCCCATCACGCGAAATCTCACCGAAGTACGTGCCGATTTCCCTTCGTCGCTCAGTCTGGTAGGGGATGGGAAGGGCCTCACGGCACATCTGCTCTTGGCTACATCGGGCAATACACACATCGTTGCCACTCCGGCTAAGGTTGATTTGGGTTTGCAGCCCCAGCCCGACGATAAAGGCTATTTTAATGCTTCTTACCAAGCTGTAGCTTTCCTGCTCGAAGGGGTTTTCGATTCGAACTTTGCGCATCGCATGCCTCCTCCGGACTTGCAGCATACGCAGCCTTTGTTGCGCAGCAGTAAAGCTACGCGCCAGATTGTTGTGGCCAATGCCGAGATTATCCGTAATGAAACCACCGGCCTTGCAAGCGATAGCACCACTCTGCCTTTAGGCTTCGACCGTTACAGTCAGGAGTTGTTCGGCAATAAGGATTTTATCCGGAATGCCGTCCTCTATCTGAGCGATCACGACGGGTGGATGGAGTTGCGCTCCCGGAGTCTTAAGTTGCGATTGCTCAATAAGAAGTTAATACTCTCGGAGGCTCTTTTCTGGAAGCTTCTTAATGTTCTGCTTCCTTTGGCTGTCTTGTTGTTTTCAGGGCTTGTCTTCTTTGTTTTACGTCGCAAACGCTTTGCGTCTTAATCCCTTTTCATCTCGATGAGTCGGCGTTCTTTTTTTAATCGATGTTTGATAGCCTTTTCGCTGTCGAAGCGGGCTTTGCTCTGTATCGCCTTTCTGGTTTGGCTTTTTGCCGGAGCTATGCTCTTTTACAAAGCCCTGCGTATGTCCGATCCGTCCGACGGTTTTTTTGTTCTGAAACTGATTGCTTCTTTGTTTGGGGGATTGCTTTTCTTTTTGCTTTTATTCCGCAAGATATCCTCTAAGCACATTCGGCGCATTCTCGGTCTTAAGGGCGACAGGCAGTTTTTCCTTGCGTTTTTTAACCTGCGCAGCTATTTTATGATGGGACTTATGATTGCACTCGGGGTGTTTCTCCGCCGGAGCAACCTGATTCCCGCATCTTACCTTTATCCGGTCTATGTTACCATGGCTATACCCTTGCTACTCTCTTCTCTGCGCTTTCTGAGAACCTTTTTTCGTTTTTTAGATGAGAAATAAGTCCATGGAAAACAGCTATTTTTGAGGAGAGGAAAAAGAAAATTCCCGAATTATGGAAAAATTTCCTTAATTATTTTCCGGCAAGAAAAAAAAACACTAATTTTGTGCCGCTTATAAGCATTTTGTGTTTTGTAAGTCTGCATATTGAAGAGATAAAAAACTCTATATAAATTAATTTAATTACTAACATGGCAAATTTAGATTTAAGCAAGTACGGCATCAAGGGCAATTTCGAAATTGTACACAATCCGTCGTACGAAGTATTGTTTCAAGACGAAATGAATCCCGCCAATCAAGGATTCGAAAAGGCAAAACTTACCAAGAGTGGTGCTACGGCTGTTTACACCGGTAAATTCACCGGTCGCTCTCCCAAAGACAAATATTTTGTAAAAGACGATGTTACCAAAGATACCCTTTGGTGGGATGGTACTATTAACCGCCCATGTACTAAAGAGGCTTTCGACTATTGCAAAGGCCGCGTGGTAGCACAGCTCTCGAAAGCGAAAAAACTCTACGTGGTGGATACTTTCTGCGGAACGAACGAAGACACTCGCATGAAAGTGCGTTTTATCGTTGAAGTAGCCTGGCAGGCTCACTTCGTAACCAACATGTTCATCCGTCCTTCGCACTACGAGCTGGCGCACTACGGCGAACCCGATTTCGTTTGCTTGAACGGTTCCAAAACCACCAACGATAAATGGCAGGAGCACGGACTGAACTCCGAAAACTTCACTCTGTTCGACCTGACCGAAAAAATGCAGGTGATCGGCGGTACCTGGTACGGCGGCGAAATGAAGAAAGGTATCTTCTCGCTGATGAACTACTACCTGCCGCTGCGCGGCATCGCTTCGATGCACTGCTCGGCAAACGTGGGCAAGGAGGGCGACGTAGCCGTATTCTTCGGACTCTCCGGAACGGGTAAAACCACCCTCTCGGCCGACCCGAAACGCTACCTCATCGGCGACGACGAGCACGGCTGGGACGACCACGGCGTGTTCAACTACGAAGGCGGTTGCTACGCGAAGGTGATCAACCTGAGCGAAGAAAACGAACCGGACATCTGGCGCGCCATCCGTCGCGACGCACTGCTCGAAAACGTAACGGTCGACGACCAGGGCAATATCGACTACGCCGACGGCTCGACTACCGAAAATACCCGTGTGTCCTACCCGATCTACCACATCAACAAGATCGTGTTGCCTTCGCGTGCCGGACATGCCGACAAGATCATCTACCTCTCGGCCGACGCCTTCGGCGTATTGCCTCCGGTATCGATCCTCGACGACAATCAGGCACAGTATCACTTCCTCTGCGGATTCACCTCGAAGCTGGCCGGAACCGAGCGCGGCATCACCGAACCGCAACCTTCCTTCTCGCCCGCCTTCGGCGAAGCTTTCCTCACGCTTCACCCCACGATGTACGCCAAACGTCTGGTGGAAAAGATGAACAAGCACAACGCCAAAGCATACCTGGTGAACACGGGATGGAACGGAACCGGAAAACGCATCTCGCTGAAGGATACCCGCGCCATCATCGACGCCATCATCGACGGTTCGATCGAGAAAGCGGAAAAGAAACACATTCCGATTATGAACCTCACCATTCCGGCCAAACTGGAAAAGGTATCCGACATCCTCGACCCGCGCACGACCTACGCCGACGCTGCCGAGTGGGAAGCCAAAGCCAAGAAACTGGCCGCGATGTACATCAAGAACTTCGAGCAGTATTGCGACAACGACGCTGCCAAAGCCCTTATCCCTTCGGGTCCGCAGCTCTAAGCCAATGATGCTAAGCTCCTCGCTGTAACAGCGGGATTTTGATAAGATAATCCCCGCAAGTCACCGACTTGCGGGGATTATGCTTCTTATCTCTTTGCAGTTTTCCGCCCCCTCGGGGATTCTATTTCTTACTTTTGTAGAATGACTTTGTTTATATCCCTTCTCTTGGAGTAGGGCATGGTCTTTCCATAGCCGATTCGTAGCAATATGCTTGGGTATTCCTCCTTTAGACCAAGAGATTCGGCCATCTTTACCGACAACTCCCGGATTTCGTTTGCCTGATTGAAATAAGAATGAGCTATCTTCAGTTTGCTTGCTTTGAGCAGGAAGCTTTGTAACTTTCGCCCGAGATCAATCCATTCCGTAATATTGTCGTGCTGCGTTGTAAATAAAACCAGATGTGAAGCGGATGCTATCTTCTTATTGTCGCTTTTTACCTGCCTGCGTTCATTCACGGCTTGGCTGATGATGGATTTGGAAATACATTTCGGCAGGTTCGGCGCACCGAAAACAAGATAGCTTAAGCCATCATTCGTCTGCTCGCTGTGTTTTTTATTAAAGCGCATCCATTTTTTCAATTCTTCTTTGAAAGCCTCGTCCCTCATTTGAATCCGGTTGCCCTCTTCGATGTAGGCTCTGATTATTTCGAAGTCACGGCTCCCCCGTTTGTGAAAATAGACCCGGATGTTTCCGCCGGATATAGTTTTCCCCAATTCGGCCATGTCCTTTTCCGGTATTTCTACTCCGTTGTATATACTGCGATTGGTCTGCCGCAGTGGGATTTGCCGAAATAGTGGACTGCATGGAACGCTATCCGAGCGCGACAAGCAGACGTTGATAACACCCGTATCGGCTATTTTAACTTCGGAGTTATAACCTTTTTCCCAAGCGCTTATGCAAAGGTTTTCCAACGCACATCCTAAGCTGATAAACAGCTCTCTGTTATCAAAATCCACGACCGGCAAGGCTCTTTCGTAGTTGGGCAGTATGTCGATGCTGCTTTCGTTGATCCTGAAGAGCCAAGGTTGCGTATTATGTCCCGATGGCGCTTTGACGGCATGCTCGACCATAAACAGAAAATCGGGATGTTGAGCCTGTGTATTCATATTGCTTGCAATCATGATTGTTACAATTATTATAAGTGTTTTACGCATATCATATCCATTTGTCGACCAGTAAATTAATTCCTTCTTCCAACTGCCTCCAGCTTTCATCCGTTTTGAAATCGTAACCGTTATATACGGAAGCGACATCCCCAAACATAGCCAGGTAGCTGATCGAACTGCTGAGCATGGTTGCCAAAAACTGAATTTGGGAATAGGGGATGCCGGAGTTTCGGCTGATAGACTCGATCAGCTTGAGCCCGTTTTCCTCCCGCTTCCGCCTTATCTGTTCGACCACCGGACTGCCGGCCGACAATTCCCAGCGATACAGGCGTATCAGTAGCTTATCCTCTCTGAAGCGCCGGATTTGCTCTCGGAACATGTTTTTGACAAATGCGTTCAGCTCGTCCTGAGCCGGGAGTTCGTCCGGGATGTTTACCCAGTAGTCCCGCTGCATGATGTAACGCCCGATCAGCTCTTCCAAAGAACCGAAATAGCGGTATATGAGCATTTTGGATACTCCCGCTCTTTGAGCTACAGCATTTACTCCCAAAAACTCAAGGCCGCTTTCTTTGATGATTTCGCCCAGGGCGGCAAGCAAACGCTTTTCCGTAGCCCCTCTGTCTTTTCCTGTTTTCATCTTTTTCCATTTCCTTGGGATTACAAAGATATGTTACCCGCTGGTAACATGCAAATATTTTTCAACTTTTCTATATGAAAAATTCCGGTAAACACTCTAAATCCGAGCGTTTATCGGAGCTTTCGTCCCGCTTCCGGGGGGATGCTTGATGTTTCGAGATATAGCTCACTCGACAGATTTAGAGAAGAGCAAGCATATTCTTATTGTTCTCGGTAATTCAATCTGGAGTTACTATCCACTTTCGAAAAGAATTGCTTAAGAAAGCGCTGCGCAAAGCTCGGCGATGGTTTTTCCGCTGCGGGGATGCTTGAGCCGGGGTGCTATCTGGCGGAGGGGGAGGAGTACGAAATCGCGCTTTTCGATCAGCGGATGAGGCAGGGTGAGTTCGGGCGTAGCGAGGAGGAGGTCGTCGTAGAAGAGGAGGTCGATATCGATGATGCGGTCGGCGTAGCCGGCGGTTGGGCTTTTCTGGCTGCGCCCCATCGTGCGTTCGATGTCCTGGGTGGCTTGGAGGGCTTCGCCGGGACTGAGGCCGGTCTCCACACAGATTACGGCATTGAGGAAGTCGTTCGGCGAACGATAGCCCCAAGGTTTTGAGGCGAAGAAGTCGGATTGTTTGCACAAGGGGCCTACGGCACGGCTTATCCGGTCGATGGCGTTGCGCAGGTTGCCTGCCTTGTCGCCGAGGTTGCTTCCTAATCCGAGGTAGAGTTGAGGCATTTCCGGGGCGTTTCTGGGTGACTTAATGCGGGCTGTCCCAGTCGAGTTGCTCGGCCCTGATTTCCTCTTTCAGAAATACGGAGGCCGACTGGCTGAATTTCTCGACCGATTCGGTGGTGAGGTATCGGCATGAGCCTTGTTTCGTACAGCGGGCATCCATCTCGGGGTGGCGTCGGAGGTAGTCCTCGAGGCTTCGGGCGGTGATGGCCCCTTGTGTGAGCAAAGTGATGGCGGCCGGTAGCAGTCTTCTGATTTTCGCTTCGAGGATGGGGTAGTGGGTACATCCGAGGATGAGGGTGTCGATCCGGGGGTCGGCAGCCAGCAGGCTCCGGAGGTTTTTCCGGATGAAGTAGTCGGCCCCTTCGTTGTTGTATTCGTTATTTTCGATCAGGGGTACCCACATGGGGCAGGCTTCGGAGCTGAGTTGTATGTCCGGATAGAGTTTTTTTATTTCGAGAGGATAGGATTGGGACTGTACCGTTCCGGGCGTAGCCAGCAGTCCTACGTGCCGGTTGCGGGTTTTTCGGCCGAGGGCTTCCACCGTAGGACGTATGATGCCCAACACGCGCCTGTCGGGGTCAATGCGGGGAAGGTCGTGTTGCTGGATGCTGCGCAGGGCCTTGGCCGAGGCGGTGTTGCAAGCCAGTATGACGAGTCGGCAGCCCATAGCGAAGAGCCGTTCTACACATTCGAGGGTGTATTTATAAACGACATCGAAGGAGCGCGTACCATAGGGGGCCCGGGCATTGTCGCCGAGGTATATGTAGTCGTAGTCCGGGAGTTGCTCGCGGATTTTGCTCAGGATGGTCAAGCCTCCGTATCCCGAGTCGAATATGCCTATGGGGCCGGCTGTCTGTGTCAGGTTTTTCATCGTTGGCTGATGCTTAAAATTCCTGCGGGCGAGATTTGTACACGGTATTTTTTTAATCCCTGTTTGGCAGGTCCTGTTACCGGGAAGGCAAATTCGCTGGTATAGATGTCGAATTTCGACCCGCAGTGGGGGCAGCGGGCATAAAGCGCATTTTCCACTTCGACGCATACCTTGCGCTGCGCTTCGTGGGGGCAGGCCCGGTCGAAGGCACAGTATTTCCCTTCGTAGTTGCTGCAAATCAGTATGCCTCCGAATCCCGTGCGATCCGCCTCCCTGAGAGGGAAGCTCTGCTTCCGGTAATGAGTCTTTCCGCCTTCGGTGTAGATCTGTTCGCCGTAGGAGCCGTAAAAAGTCGGATAGGTAGTGAGCAGGTTCAGTTGCAGGTAAACGGGCGCGTCGGGTATGCTGGAAAGGTTATTTCCGGTACAGGCGCTCAGCAGGAGGCAGAGCAACCCAAACGTGTTTTGCACAAGCCGGCTCATACTATACAAAGCAAGTGTTTTTTTAGAAAGCTACCTGAGGCGCTTTTTCGCTCCCTTTTTCGGCTTCGAAGTAAGGCTTCCGTTCGAATCCGGTGATTTTGGCCACGATAGAGCCCGGTAAGTGGCGTATTTGCATGTTGTAGTTCTTGGCTGCATCGGTGAAACGCATCCGCTCTGTGGCAATGCGGTTCTCCGTTCCTTCGAGTTGAGCCTGCAGCTCCAGAAAGTTTTGGTTCGCTTTCAGGTCGGGGTAGTTTTCGGTGATTAACAGCAGACGTCCCAAGGCGGAAGAAAGCTCTCCTTGTGCAGCCTGAAATTCCTGCATCTTCTCCGGACTCAGGTCTTCGGGGTTTACCGTTACCTGAGTTGCTTTGGCACGAGCATTTACGACGGCTTCCAGCGTTTCGCTTTCGTGGGCGGCATAGCCTTTTACCGTTGCCACAAGATTAGGAATCAGGTCTGCCCGGCGTTGATACTGATTTTCGACCTTACTCCATTGATTGTTTACCTCCTCTTCGAGGCTTACAAAATTGTTATAAGAGCCCAGTCCCCAAAAGAATATTATAGCAGCAGATGCTATAAGTATGATCCAAATAATCGTGTTTTTTTTCATTGTTAGCTGTTTTTTGTTAAGTACTGTTTGTTGAGAATATGTTTTTTACCAACGGCTACTGGAACCTCCGCCTCCGGAGCTCCCTCCGCCGAAGCTGCCGCCTCCGGAGCTCGAGCCGCCAAAACCCCCTCCCGAAGAGCGGGTGAGTCTCGGTATGCTGTATGTTTCCCGCATACGATGCCCGCAATACCGGCAGCTGTACTCGCGGATACCCTTACCCTCCCGGCTGTAGCTCGCCGGCTCCACAATCTGAGAGGAGGTCTTTTGGGAAGTCTTCAATCCACATTTAGAGCAACGCTGGTAGGCCGATAGCTTTCTGTCAAAGGCAAAGCTTGCCGTATGGCCGCAGGACGAACATTTGAAGGCATCGTACTCCACACTGCGCAGGCTTTCCTCCATACGCTGTCCCTCTGTTAGGAGCGCTGCTTTTTCAACTTTGGGCTGGATCTGCATCATGCCCCCACAGGAAGAGCAAGGGATGGGTTTGCGACGCAAGCTTCTGCCGCTTAAGCCTGTATAGATGTAGCCGGGGAGCGTAAAGAGCGGACCGAGGAAAGAGGATAAGAAAAAAGACCAGCTATCGGTAAAGGCCAGAGAAAAGAAACCCAACAGGATGCTTAAACCCCAAGTGCCCCGGATGATACTCCGGGATTTCTTTTTGAGTGACAGGTAACGCTCCTTGTTGTCTCCGAATAGCGGACTGTTGTTGATTTTTCTAAAGCTTAGCGAGATAAGGAGAAAAGAAATAAGGGCTATTGCGAGTCCTGCGGCAAGAATGAGATAAATCCTACTGCTGTCGCTTTTGCTTTGGGCTTCGATATAGCTGTCGTCCTCCAGACCGCCCTCTTGCAATACGGAGATTACTCCCTCGACCCCGGCCAGCATACCGGCAGCGTAATCTCCCTGCTTAAACAGTGGCAGCATCTTTTCCATTTGTATCCGCTTGCAAAGCGCATCGGGGAGGACGCCTTCTAATCCGTAACCTGTTTCAAAGGTAATATCGCGCTGATCGAGAACCAGAAGCATCAGCAGACCGTTGTCTTTCCCGGACTTGCCGATACCCCACTTTTTGAATAGAGCCGTTGCAAAGGAACGAGGAGCCTCCTCGCCTATGGAATTTAGAAGAACTACGGCTATCTCCACCGTGCTTGTTTGCTCCAGAGAATCAAGCAGGGTGTTGATCCGGTATTCAGCGGCGCTATCTAAAATTCCGTCCGGATTCGATACGTAAGCATGCCGGTCCTGCTCTTTCGGGTTCGGTACCGTTTCAACCCGGTACTGTCCCAGACAAAGCAAAGGGAGGCAGAGCAGACTCAGTATTAAGCTCCGTTTCATTGCTTGGAGATGGCGGTTTTAGTAGGAGGATGCAATCAGGTGAATTTCGAAGATTAACGCGGAGTAAGGCGGGATGAAGCCTTTACCCTTCGAACCATAACCCAGAGACGAAGGCACATACATGTGTATGATTCCCCCGTTTTCAATTTTTTTGAGTCCTTCTACCCAACCGGGAACGACCGTCATCATGCTCAAAGGAATGGGTTTCGTCTGTTTCTCGAAGACGGTTCCGTCGATAAATTTTCCGGTATAGGTAACCCAAATCCGACTGTAGTCGTTCGGGAAACGCTGCTCGCCCTGTTCGATAATTTTGTACATCAAACCGCTTGCGCTGGTGGTGTATCCGCTGTCGTTTTTGTGCTGCTCCCACCATTGCTCGTTTAGCATTTTCCACTCCTGATAGTCGTTGCGTTCGCAGGAAGGCAAGAGCAGCAGGGAAAGCAATAGCAGTGTCAAAAAAACTGTTTTTTTCATATCCATTCTTGGTGCCGTTATTTTTTTAGTTCGAAAGCAAAGCAGCCGATTCGGTTTCCATCGAGGAAGAAGTCGGTACGATACATACCCACCGGAAGGATTTCGTCCACCTTCCAATAAATTACGTCCTGAATGCTTTCGTTGGCGTATTCAATTTCTTTTTTGGCGGAATAGGCGATTTCCTTGTCTTCAAAGGGGAAGATATGATCCTGTCCCTTGGATAACAGAACGTTATCGGGACGGGTAACGCGGATGTATATGGTTTTTCTCCCGGGCTCTACCACTACGTTTTTGGCGAGGGTAAAAGCAAATTCCACCATTGAAGCTTGCGATATTCTGGTCGTCCTTCTGTTCTTTTTGTTGAGCAGAGCCACCTCGAAATTGCTTATTTCCATTACAGAGGCCTTTGATACGATTTTGCCCAGCGATTCTTTTTCTTTGGCCAGTTGTTCGGCTGTTTCGCTGGCTTCTTCGTACATACGGCGCACTTCGATGTTCTCGCTCGTCAAGCGCTCGTTTTGTGCGTTGAGGGAGTCTATTTGCTGTACGTAATGCACCATCACCTTGCGTACGCTTGCCAATTCATCTTTCAGCTCGTTGATACGACGCATGTTGGTGGCCTTTGTTAGCCGCAACTCTTCTAGCAGTTGTTTTATTTTCAGCTTTTCGCTATCCAGTAGCTTCAGGAGCGAGTCGTTTTGGAGGTTCGGAACATAGCTGCCCAGTTCGTTGGTAAGCATGGTGTATTCGCTTTCGAGTTGTTCCTTCTCGAAGTTCATCATCTCCACGACCTCTTTCATCTCCCGGTCTTTTTGATGATTGCTTCTCACAAAGTAAACAAGGGCTGCAACCAGTACGGAGATGATGAAAATGGCTGCTACAATGCTTATTGTTTTGTTTTTCATTCTGAGTTCTTTATTTTGATGTGGATTATAAATATTCGGTTATTTGCTCTAATTTCATGCCTCTCGAAGCTTTGATGAGGATCCATGCTTTTTCGATGCTTTGCTCTTTTAAGGCCTCTATCAGTTCGGAGACCGTGTTGAAAGCAAGGAAGTCGTGTGTGGTCACCTTGAATTCGGGGCCCACGAGCAATACTCTTGTGAAGCCGAGGGATTTGATGGTTTCGATCAGGCTCTGGTGCTCCTTGTTGCTTTCCTTGCCCAGCTCGAGCATATCTCCCAGAATCAGGTATTTGTTTTCTGCCTCTATTGCTGCGAAATTACGGACAGCCTGCTTCATGCTGTCGGGGTTCGCATTGTAGGCGTCTATTACTAACGTGTTTTTCGGTGTGACGGTCAACTGCGAACGTTTGTTCGTCGGTCTGTAATCCTCCAAGGCTGTAGCCATCTCCTGATCCGGAATGCCGAAATAATGTCCGATGCTTAGGGCTGCCAATACGTTTTCGGCGTTGTAGTCTCCTATCAGTTGCGTGTGTACTTCGAAGTCGCTCTGATTGCTGCGGCAGAGCATCTTCAGTGTCGCTCCGTCCTTTTGAAGCTTGCCCGTTACGGGCCACTTTCCGTCGGGAGTGATGCCGTATTTTTCCCATTTGTTTTCGAGGACTCCTGCCTTGCGGGCCATTTCTACAAGGTGCTCGTTATCGGCGTTTATAAAAATGCGTCCGGCTTTCCGGGCTATAAATTCATACAGCTCCGCCTTGCTTCGTTTGACGCCTTCGAAAGAGCCGAATCCTTCAAGGTGGGCTTTGCCGACGTTAGTGATGATCCCGAAATCCGGCTGAGCCAGTTTGCAGAGTTGCCTGATCTCGCCGGGATGATTCGCTCCCATCTCAATTACGGCGATCTCGTGTTCGGCGGTGAGTCTCAGTAAGGTTAAGGGCACGCCGATGTGGTTGTTTAAATTTCCCTCGGTGTAGAGGGTTTTGTATCTCTTTTGCAATACGGCGGCAATCAGTTCTTTACTTGTTGTTTTTCCGTTCGTACCGGTTATTCCTATAATTTTTGTTTTTAATTGCTCCCTGTGGAAGCAAGCCAGGTCTTGCAGGGTTTTCAGCACATCTTCAACCAGAATACAGCGTTTGTCGTTAGCGTATGCCGCTTCGTCTACCACGGCAAAGGCACAACCCTTGGCGAGGGCCTGCCGGGCAAATACGTTTCCGTTGAAATTCTCGCCCTTGAGAGCAAAAAAGATGGAAGCCTCCGGACAGAAACGGCTGTCCGTGCAGATAACGGGATGTTTCAGGAATAAGGGATAAAGCTCCATGTTATATACCGGCTTCAGTTACAAATTTCATGCGTATTTCGCTCGTTTTCGGAAAGCTGTCTGCCCCAAAATCCAAAGTTAAAGCAACTTGCGAAATAGAAACGCAAAAGTACAAATAATTGTATGCTGCTTGGCAACGAATATTAATAAAAATTCTAAAGATGTTGTTATTCCGGCTTTTGATCCGGGGCATTTTCGAAGCGGATGCTGTCCGCCTCAGAGGATGAATTCCACTTCTTTGAAATAGTAACCGCGCCGCTTAGCTCTGCTGTCTTCCAGATAAAGCATGCCGTCGTTTCCAACCCGCTGTATGCAGGCCTCAAATGAGCCTTCGCTGTCACGGAAGCGATGAAAACCCCGGTTGCGGAAAAGCCCCTCCATGTAATCGGAAGTGAAATCCTCCCGCTCTGTCCTGCGGTAGTACTGCATGATGCTGTCGTACAATTCCTGCAAGAGCTTCTCGCGTTTCAGCTGTTGACCGGTAATCTGCCGCAGAGAGACCGGATTGGGAGCTCCGCTCGAAAATTCGACCTGGTTGATGTTTAGGCCTACCCCGACAATGGATTGCTTCAGAAAGTTTTGCTGTATGCTGTTTTGTATCAGTATGCCGCCTAATTTTTTGTTTTCGTGGTAGATGTCGTTAGGCCATTTGATTTGGATGGCATTCGTGTAGCGAAGAAGCACTGCCCTGATAGCCAGCGAGACGGCCTGCGATAGCACGAACTGCCGGTCGATAGCAATGTGCTTGGGATGCAGCAGCAGGCTGAACAACAAGTTGGAGCTTCGAGCCGACTCCCAGGAGTTGCCCTGTTGCCCCTGACCGGCTGTCTGAAAGTCGGTATGTATCAGGAAGCCTTCCGGAAGTTTCTCTCTGTCTGCCTTTTGGGCGAGTAAAAGGTTAGTCGATTCGCATTCTTCGACAAAAAGCGTATTCAAGAGCATAGTCGCTAAGTTGAGCTTCGTGGAATTGCGTTTTATTTTCGAGATTTCCGTTGGGCCCTGCGAAGCGAATAAAGGACGATGATTCCCACTACACATGCCGAAACAATATCGATGAGGGAAAATATTCCCTCGTTAGTTTGATCAGGCTGCTGCCCTGCGAAGCGGGTTTCGGCTATGACGGCCAGGCATAGACCGGCCGATAGCAGGATGATACCCAGTGATTTCAATACATTCATTTTTTCATCATTTTCATTTTACGATCGTGCGATAAACTTAGAACCACTGCCACCGCTAAGCCGATAAGAAGATGCTCTTTGGTGTAGATTCCGAACAGAATGGGGTTCTCGGGATTACGTCCCGAGATGAGAATAACGGCTGCAGTAAGAATGAGGTATACGATGAAGACGCCTATACCGTAGAGAAAAAGTCGTAATTTGGGATTCATAATCTTTGTTTTATTGCGGATTAAGCCATTCGTTTAACTCCTCGAATATTCGTGTATTGATAAGGTGTTTGTCTGTCGTCTCCCGGTAGTGTGGGGCAAGGCCCAGCTTGTGTAAGAAAGCTACCGAAGTTCGAGCCTCGTCAACCTTAATAACCGGATCCTTCGAGCCGTGATAAATAAAAGCCTGTAAGTTTGACCCGATTTCTTTTGCCTCGAAAACATCCTGCATCTCAGAGGCGATACGGCTTGAAAAAATAATCAAGCCTTTAAACAGCTCGGGACGGCTGAGCGCTGTGTAATAAGCCATTTCTCCTCCCTGGCTGAAACCTCCGATGAAAATTCTCGAAGGGTCGAAGCGGTACGTCGACTTTGCATAGCCGATGAAGCTGATTACCTCGTCGATGCTTTGTCGTACTTCTTCGGGATTTACGGAGATCTTACTTTCGCTAAAGTCAACACCGAACCACGAGTATTTGTTTTCGGATAGCCGATAGGGCGCTCGCAGTTGAAAGACCAGAAACCCGGGTGCTATGCGTGAAGCCAAAAACGAAAGCATATCTTCGTTTCCTCCGATTCCGTGCATTAAGATAAGTGCCGGAGGTTTTTCGTCGTGAGTTCGAGCTTCCCGAAGCCGGTAAGAGAGCATGCCAAATTGTGATTTAATCCTCGGGACTGAGTTCCTTTTCTCCTTTCCGGTAGTAGTAAATCAGCCCGTACTCGCGGCATTTTTCAATCCGTTGATAAGGCGATTCGTCCTTGAAGTTTTCCTCCACCTGATTCCAGATGTCGAGGAGTATCTCGTCGGCCTTTGCACGCAGCTTGACCAGTTCTTCCCAATTGCGGTTTGTTGTTGTTTTGTGTATCTGTTGCCGCTGCTGGTACTCTTTGAATATTTCGTAGTGGACTTTTACTTTGGCTATTTGAGGGTTGTAGATGGGGGTTCCTCCGTTTCGGATGCGTTCGTTTTCCCCGTCGATGATGCATTTCCCCCAGTGGAGAAGAGCCTTTTCGTTGTTAAGGTCGGGCACGGTATGAGTGTCCGGATCAAGTTGATAGAGGAGCTTTTGTTCTTTTTTTATCTCGCCGCGAATCACACAGAGATTAAATACCTGAATAAAGTGCGAAACGTACAGGCGTGCAGTCGCTGTAATTTGCTGGTAACGCTTGCTGGCAGCTATTTGACTTTCGTGCGTTTGGTTATAGAGAATGGCTTTTTGCTCGAATATGGAGAGAAAAGTTCGTGCTTCGTGCAGGACTTTAAATGAGATAACCTGATTGCTGAAACTCTGCTTGTCGGAACAAGCTATTGCTTGCTTCAATGCTCTGAAGCGAGCTTTGTCGGTGTTCGGTAATCGGCGGTAAGGCATAAAAAACTATAAGGTAACTGTCGTTCGTGAACTTTCGTCGGCAAATCTACTAAAAAAATTGTAATTGACCGCGTTTTTTGTCTCCGTCTGCTTCATTTTACGTTTTTATTCGGGCTTATTCCATGAGATGCCTTTCGAGTATTTGCTGTTCGGGGAGCTTCTCGATACCCAGGTAATAGGCAGTCGTGTCGACCAGTGCCGCTAAGGGTAGGAGTCCGATTATCTCGCTACCTGCAATGCTTACTCCGTAGCGGGCTGCTTCGATACGAACCAGTTCTAATACTTGATAGATGGAGGTCTTCCGATAGTCTGTTATGTTGGTGGATACCTGCACGATTCCTTGTTCCTTCAGCTCTACCCCGATGGCTTTGCAACAGCGCAATCCGCCTCCGATATGTCGTATTTTGCGGGCAATGGCTTGGGCTATCTCGATGCGGGAGGAGTTCAGATTGACGTTGTAGGCGATGAGAGGATCCCGAGCTCCGACTACGGATGCGCCGCCTGTGGGATGCGGATGTCTGGGGCCGAAATCGGGTGCCCAGCCTTGGTCTTGCATTTTCTCGGTCAGGCCCTCGAAACCTCCTTTTCGTAAGTCGGCCAAATTTCGTCGATGGGGGGCTGTAGCCGAATGTTCGTAGAGGAATATGGGTAAGTCGTATTTGTCCGCTAATGCAGCTGCGCAGTCTTTCGATAGAGCGACGCAGTCTGCGTTACTCATTCCCCGGATGGGAACAAAGGGGATGACATCGGCCGCCCCGATGCGGGGATGTCCGCCTTGATGCTGGTTCAGGTCGATGCTGTCAAGGGCAAAGCCCACGGCTTCGATGATTGCTTCCTTGATGGCACCGGGACTTCCCATAGCGGTAATTACCATGCGGTTGTGATCCCGATCGGCGCTGTAGTCCAGCAGTTTTAGCTCTTTTTTATTACGGAAAGCTCCCGCAATGCGTTCGATGTTTGCAGTTTCACGTCCTTCGCTAAAGTTAGGAATGCATTCTACGATTTTCTCCATAGGTCTTTCTTGCTGTATCCCCGGACTTCCGGGGAATAGATTTTACAAAAGTAAAATTAAAAATTCGAAAAACCGAAAAATCTAAAACCTCTGTTGGAAAGCTCTTGCATGTATTTGCTTCTTTGAGGCGGCGGGGATAGAATTTTACCGATAGGCAAAAAGTATTATTTTTGCAAGCCTCTATTTTTGAAAAGACAATGAAGAACCGAGATTATAAGTATCTGGATTCCACAGACAGCCCGGCTGATCTGAAAACGCTTGCCAAAGAGAATTTGGACGAGGTTTGCAGCGAGTTGCGGCAATTTATCATCGACGAAGTATCGAAGAATCCCGGACATCTGGGCTCGAGCCTTGGAACGGTGGAACTGAGTGTAGCCCTGCACTATGTTTTCGATACGCCTTACGATCGTGTCGTGTGGGACGTTGGGCATCAAGCTTATGGTCATAAGATACTTACGGGGCGGCGTAAGCTTTTCCATACCAATCGTAAGTTTGGAGGAATCAGTGGTTTCCCTTCGCCCAAAGAGAGCGAATACGATGCCTTTGGCGTGGGACATTCATCCACATCCATTTCGGCGGGCTTGGGCATGTCCGTGGCTTCGCTGTTGAAGAAGGAAGGGAGGCGTCATGTGGTTGCCGTTATCGGCGATGGAGCCATGACGGGAGGTTTGGCCTTCGAAGGGCTTAATAATGCCTCGATGGACAAAAACAACCTGCTGATTATTCTTAACGACAATCAAATGGCCATCGACCCCATAAGAGGTGGCTTTACACAATACTTGGTGGATATTACCACTTCGCGTACTTACAACCGCTGGCGCTATAAAGCCTATCGCTTGCTGAAAAAGTTCAAACTCATCAACGATAAGAAGAAAAACAGCATCCTGCGCTTCAACAACAGTATTAAGTCGCGTATCTCGCGGCAGTCTGCGAATATCTTCGAAGGTCTCAATATACGTTATTTCGGCCCGGTGGATGGGCACGATGTGCAAAGTCTGGTGCGTATCCTCTCCGATATCAAGGACTTTGAAGGCCCTAAAGTCTTACACTGTATTACTCAGAAAGGAAAGGGATACGAACCCGCCGAGAAGTCTGTTACCGAATGGCATGCACCGGGAACTTTCGATCCCAACACAGGGCTTCGTCATGCCGATAATCAAATAAAACCACCTTTGTTTCAGGATGTTTTTGGAGAAACTCTTCTTGAATTGGCGCAGCAGAACGATAAGATTGTCGCTATTACTCCGGCCATGCCTTCGGGGTGTTCGATGACCATCATGCAGCGTCACATACCCGAACGGGTTTTCGATGTGGGGATTGCCGAAGGGCATGCCCTTACCTTTTCAGCTGGACTGGCTAAAGAGGGGATGTTACCCTTCTGTAATATTTACTCATCGTTTATGCAGCGCGCTTACGACAACCTCATACACGATGTGGCAATACAAAAACTCAATGTGGTGCTATGTATCGATCGTGCCGGCATCGTCGGAGCCGACGGAGCTACCCACCAAGGACAATTTGACCTGGCCTACATGCGCTGTATCCCCCATTTAACGGTGGCTGCTCCTCGAAACGAAATGGAGTTGCGTGACCTGATGTACACAGCTCAGCAGCCTGATATGGGACCTTTTGTTATTCGCTATCCCCGTGGATGCGGCTTTCACATCGACTGGCGGAAACCCATGGAAAGACTTCCTATAGGACGGGGGCTCTGCCTCAAGGAAGGAGAAGGTTGTGCCGTGCTTACACTCGGAACTACCGCACACAACGCTGCTCGGGCTATAGCAGAATTGGAAGCTGAAGATCCCCGTTTGCAGATTGCTCATTACGACTTGCGCTTCTTGAAGCCGCTTGACGAGGCTTTGCTACACGAAATAGGGAAGCGTTTCGACCGTATTGTGACCGTAGAGGAGGGCTGTCGTTACGGAGGTTTTGGTAGCGCTGTTCTTGAGTTCCTGTCGGATCGGAACTATCATCCCCGCTTGCTTCGTGTGGGAATTCCCGATATTTTTGTGGAGCACGGAAGTCCTGCCGAATTGCATGCTTTGATAGGCTTGGATGTTGCCGGACTGAAGAAAAGTTTTACAGAGGCTTTTCTTGATGATTGAAGATGAAGCTTGGAGACTGCGCTCTCTTGTTGAATTCTTCGATTGCTCGATTGCTCGATTGTTCGTGCGGATAGCTATTCCTTCGGCTTCGGAGCGATAATTTATAAAACATTTAATTAGAGAAATAATTCCATAATCGACAATACTTCGTATATTTGCAGGCAAATCGAAACTCGGAATAATTATTTAACTCAATAAAACACTAAAAATTATGTCAAAAGTAACAGTAGTAGGTGCCGGAAATGTAGGCGCCACATGTGCAAATGTATTAGCTTTCAATGAGGTGGCGGACGAAATCGTTATGCTCGATGTGAAAGAAGGTGTATCGGAAGGTAAGGCTCTGGATATGTTCCAGACGGCCGCTTTGCTTGGCTTCGACTCGCGTATTTCCGGTTGTACCAATGATTACGCCCAAACCGCCAACTCGGATGTGGTGGTGATTACTTCCGGTATTCCCCGCAAACCGGGTATGACTCGTGAAGAATTGATAGGTGTAAACGCCGGCATTGTTAAAAGCGTTGCCGAAAATATCTTGAAATATTCTCCGAATGCAATTATTGTGGTAGTGAGCAACCCCATGGACACCATGACCTATTTGGCTCTGAAAGCTACCGGACTGCCCAAAAACAAAGTTATCGGTATGGGTGGAGCATTGGACAGCTCGCGTTTCAAATGCTACCTGAGCAAGGCCCTTAATGCCAACTCCAACGAATTGGAAGGACTGGTGATCGGCGGACACGGCGACACGACCATGATTCCCCTCACCCGTTTTGCTACTTACAAGGGACGCCCCGTAGCTGATTTGTTGAGTAAAGAAGTCCTTGACAAGGTAGTGGCCGATACGATGGTAGGCGGTGCTACGCTTACCGGCTTGCTCGGAACGTCCGCTTGGTATGCTCCCGGAGCTGCAGCTGCTTATCTGGTAGAGTCGATCATCCACGATCAAAAGAAGATCATTCCCTGCTGTGTGTATCTTGACGGCGAATACGGCCAGAAAGATATCTGTATCGGAGTGCCCATCGTAGTGGGTAAAAATGGTGTTGAAGAGATTGTAGACTACAAACTCAACAGCGAAGAAACAGCTTTGTTTGAAAAGAGTGCTGCTGCCGTTCGCAAAACCAATGACGTACTGAAGGAAATTAAAGCTCTGTAAGTTTTTCATCCTTTCACCGAAGCGAAACCCTGACCGAGGTTTCGCTTTTTTTGTCTCATGTCCTCCCGGAAGCCGCGATGTTATTTTGCACGCTTGCCTCAAAAATTGCAAACGTTTGCGTATGGCAGTCGCATCTTTCCCCCCTCCGAGACCTTGCTGTCTGTAGCTTATCAGCTACTTTTGGTAGCTGATTTTTTTTACTTAGCTTAAAATACACACTATCATGCGACTGATATTTAATATTCACCATCAGGTTTGTTTCGGACAAAGCATCTGTATTTGCGGCTCTTTGCCTGAGCTTGGGGCAGGTGTCGAGGCTCAAGCGCAACCCATGACTTGCCTGGGGACATCGGAATGGAAGCTGGAATTGGAAACTTCGCTCTCCGGAGGTTTTGAGTATTTCTACCTGATAAAAGATATAGACGGAAGCCTTCGTAAGGAATGGGGGCCTGCCCGTCGGATAGCTCCCGAAGGAGAACAGCATCTTGTTTTGCAGGATTTCTGGCGCGATATGCCGTCACAGAGCTTCCTCTACACTTCGGCCTTTACCGGCAGTTTTCTGGCGCATACTCCTGTGAAGCCTAAGAAGTCAAATGCAGCCAACATCATATCCATCCGTGTCGATTGCCCTTTTGTGGAGAAGGGGCAGCGCGTGCTTCTTTGCGGTGAAGCCGATTTTATGGGAAACTGGCAAGCCGAAAAGGCCTTGTCTCTCGATTACATCGGAGGGACTTACTGGCAAACCTCCTTTCCCGCTTCGAAGCTTAAAGGCCCTACTCCGTACAAACTGGCCATCGCCGATGAGGCAACTGCGACCCTCCTTCATTGGGAAGAGTGTGACAACCGGGAGCTGAAGCCCCTACAGCTTGCTGGCGAAGGAAAAACCCGGTCAGTCCTCAGTCTTCGTTACGTTCGCCACAATTTCAACTGGAAAGCAGCCGGAGTGGCCATACCGGTTTTCTCGTTGCGCTCGACGAAAAGTGCCGGATGCGGAGATTTTTCCGATCTCAAACTCCTGGTGGACTGGGCTGTGCGTACCGGGCAGAAAGTCATCCAAATATTGCCCGTAAACGATACAACGACCAAACGTCAATGGACGGAATCTTATCCCTACAACTCGATCTCCATCTATGCGTTGCATCCTTTGTACTTCGCCCTGAGCGCCCACCCGCTCGCTAATAAAAAGCTGCACGAAAAATTTATCCGGAAAGCAGAAGAGCTAAATGCATTGGAATCTGTTGATTATGAGGCTACTCTTGCCCTTAAGGAAGAATATATCCTGGCTCTGTTTGCCGAGACGGGAGCGGATGTGTTGTCGACTAAGGATTTCAAGGCTTTCTTTTCGAAAAACGAACACTGGCTCTTCTCTTATGCTGTCTTCTCGCTGCTTCGCGACCGGAACGGGAGTGCCGATTTTGCTACTTGGAAAGCGTTTAATACTTATGACCGGAAGCAGCTCGAAGCTTTTGTTTCTACGGATGAGCAGGCAGCTGAAGCGCTTCGGAGAGTTTATTTTACTCAATACCTCCTGCACCTTCAATTGCTGGATGCAACGACTTATGCACGTAGCAAGGGGGTGATTCTGAAAGGCGATATCCCGATAGGAATCAGCCGGGCCAGTGTCGAAGCTTGGGTTGAACCTCATCTCTTCAACCTTGATGTGCAAACCGGAGCTCCACCCGATGCTTTTTCCGTTAGCGGACAGAATTGGGGCTTCCCCACTTACAATTGGGAGGCTATGGCGGCTAAAGGCTATGATTGGTGGATAAACCGCTTCCGCAAGATGGCGGACTACTTCGATGCCTACCGTATTGATCACATACTGGGCTTTTTCCGCATTTGGGAGATTCCGGAACATTCCGTTCAAGGCTTATTGGGTTATTTTAGCCCTGCCCTGCCTTTTACTGTGGATGAAATACGGGCTTCCGGATTGCATTTCGATGCTCATCGCATGACGCGACCTTTCATACACGAGTATTTTTTGTCCGATATTTTCGGAGAATACAGAGATGAAGTTATTGCCAACTATTTGCAAAGCATCGATTGGCAGCGTTTTGAACTGAAGGAGTTTTGCAACACTCAGCAGAAAATAAAAAAACACTTCTCCGGCAAGGATGATGCTAAAACCCAGACTATACGCGACGGTTTGTATGCTCTTTGCAACGAAGTGCTTTTTGTGCGCGATAAGCGGGAGGCCGAGAAGTTTCATCCCCGTATCTCGGCTCAGTTTACCTACTCCTATCGAAGTCTGAACGATCATGAAAAAGAGGCTTTTAATGCTTTGTACGATGATTTCTTTTACCGGCGTCACAACGATTTCTGGTATGTACAGGCCATGCGTAAGTTGCCACCTTTGATCTCCTCCACGTCGATGTTGGTCTGTGGCGAGGACTTGGGTATGATACCGGCTTGTGTGGCTCAGGTAATGAGGGAATTGCAGATACTCAGTCTTGAAATTCAGCGGATGCCGAAGCAGACTCATAGGCTTTTCGAGGATTTGTCTTTGTTGCCCTACTTGTCGGTTTGTACGACATCCACACACGATATGTCGCCCATGCGAGCCTGGTGGGAGGAGAATCCTGAGAACAGCCAACGTTACTATAACGAGGTGCTTTGGAAGCAAGGGCAGGCTCCGGCGGCCTGCAGCCCCGCTCTTTGTGAACAGATACTGAGAAACCACTTGGCATCTCCCGCAATGCTGACTATTATTCCTTGGCAGGACTGGCTCTCGGTGAGCGAAGAACTGCGCCGGAGTAACCCGCAAGAAGAGCGCATCAACATACCGGCAGTGGCTCAGCATTATTGGAGATACCGGATGCATCTGACTTTGGAGAATTTGCTTGAGCAGCATGAGCTTAACCGGAAGATTCGCACGCTGATAGAAGAAACGCAAGGTTAATACTGCCGTGAAGGATGTGTTTTGCTGCGATGGATTTAAATGCTTATTTTTGGGTGTTCTTATAGAAATATCCGCTATGAAAAAGCCCAATTTAACCATAAAGGATATTGCCAAAGCATTGAATATATCCGTATCTACCGTATCCCGCGCACTAAACAACCATCCCGACATCAGCCGTGAGACCATAGAGATGGTGCAGAATTATGCTAAGGAGCATAAATACACACCCAACTCACTTGCTTTAAGTTTGCGCACCAAGCAATCGAACATCATCGGTGTCATTGTGCCCGAGTTGGCTAATCATTTCTTTTCCTCCGTTCTTTCCGGGATGGAGATGGTGGCCGAAGAGGAAGACTACCGGGTCATCGTTTGTCAGTCTTCGGAAAACAGCGAGAAGGAGAAGCATAACATACAGACTTTGATTAACGCCCGTGTATGCGGTGTGTTGGTCTCGATGGCAAAAACCACGACGGACTACCGACATTTCAAAGAGTTGGTGGACAGTGAAATACCCCTTGTTTTTTTTGACCGGATTTGTACCGGGATTGATTCGAGCAAGGTCGTTGTGGATGATTATTACGGTACTTTTACGGCAGTAGATTACATGATTCGAAGCGGATGTCGGCGTATCGCTTTTCTCGGTGCAACCCTGAATTTGGAGATATCGAAGAATCGGCGCAACGGTTACCTCGATGCTCTTATAAAGTACGGTCTTCCGGTTGATGAAAACTTGATACGCCAAGCCGATACCAAACAATTGGGCTATCAGGAGGCTATGGATTTACTACAGTCCGACTTGCGTCCCGATGCCTTTATGGCAATGAACGATTACACGGCTTCCGGAGTACTGTGTGCAACCAAGCAGTTGAGGCTGAAAGTCCCCGAAGAAGTGTCGATATTCGGCTTTTCCAACTCCAACATATCGCAGGATACCGATCCTATGTTATCGACTATGGACCAGCATCCACAGAAGGTAGGAGAGGAGGCAATGAGATTGATTATCGAGCATATAAAGGGCCAGGGGGGCGAGAGAACGAAAAACAGACTGGTGCGCACTACCATGATTTTGCGCGAAACGACACGAAGAATCGAATGAAAATGTTTATTAAGCGCTTGTCTCGGGAAATCCTGACTGCTTTTATTTTGAATAATAAAGATGAATTTAACTGATAAAAAAATGAATGCGAGATATGTAGTTTCCAACTTCCCCTTTCAGTTCTTGCGTGGAGCTTTCTTTCTGCTCCTGTTTTTGCTTTGGCAGCCTGCCTTTGCAAAGATGGAGTTGCGTAGCGTCGAGCCTGCCTTCTGGTGGGCGGGGATGAAGAATACAGAACTTCAGATACTGATTTACGGTGATAGAATAGCCGATTCGCGTGTGAGCATCTCCAGCTCCCACTGTTCGCTTCGCGAAACGGTCAAACTTGAGAATCCCAACTACCTCCTGCTTTATTTAAATACGGAACATGCAATACCCGAGACTTTCGACATCCTCTTGGAGCGTGGCAAGGAGAAGTTGAAAATTCCTTACGAGATGCGCCGGCGGAAAGACAATGCCCGTCAAGTGAAAGGTTTCGACTCCTCCGATGTGCTTTATCTCATTATGCCCGATCGGTTTGCAAACGGCGATCCGTCCAACGATGAGATTTTCGGCTATCCTACCGACCGTAATAACCCCAATGCTCGGCATGGAGGCGACTTTAAAGGAATCGAGAAACGCATTGATTACTTACACGATTTGGGTGTAACGGCCATTTGGCTCAATCCGGTTCTGGAGAACAATATGAACGAAAATCTCTATCCTGCCTACCACGGATACGCTACAACGAACTTTTACAAAGTCGATGCGCGGCTTGGAAGTAACGAAGACTACTTGAGTTTAGTGAAAAAACTGCATGCGAAAGGGATGAAAATTGTTATGGATATGATTTTTAACCACTGTGGAAGTGAGCATCCTTTTTTTCGCGATATGCCTTCGAGAGACTGGTTCAACCACGGGAAAAACTACCGGCAAACTACGCATCGTACGGGAACTCAATTCGATCCCTATCGGAGCGAATACGATTATCGCGCTTCTGTTAACGGCTGGTTTGTCGAGTCGATGCCTGATTTCAACCAGCGGAACCCGCATGTAGCGCGTTATTTTATTCAGAACAGCATTTGGTGGATTGAATACGCCGGTCTCGATGGGATACGGCAAGACACTCATCCCTATGCCGATTACGATATGATGTCGCAATGGTGCAAGGAGGTGATGGAAGAATATCCCGGCTTCAATATCGTGGGAGAGGCTTGGCTTCACAGCAACGTAGCTATCGCTTGGTGGCAGCGTAACAGTAAACTTTCAGCTCCGCGCAACTCCTATTTGAAGACCGTGATGGATTTTCCTCTTGTGGATATAATGGAGAAATGTTTTGACGAGGAGACCGGTGACTGGGGAGGAGGCTTATTCTCCATATACGAATACCTCACACAGGATTTGGTCTACGAGG
The DNA here is from genome assembly GCA_001653155.1 of Porphyromonadaceae bacterium H1. Taxonomy (GTDB): domain Bacteria; phylum Bacteroidota; class Bacteroidia; order Bacteroidales; family Paludibacteraceae; genus H1. The sequence goes on along the minus strand of BDEJ01000043.1, from coordinate 61,630 downwards.
ATCCGCAGAACTTGCTTGTGTTTTTTGATAACCACGACACCAGTCGCTTCAACAAGAACGCAGGAGATACGCTTTCGATCGACCGCAGCAAACAAGCTCTGGCCTTTGTCCTGACAACACGCGGTATTCCGCAGCTTTACTACGGTACGGAGATTCTGATGACGGGCTTCAAACCGGATGGAGACGGCTTCCTGCGTAAGGATTTTCCCGGAGGATGGGCCGGCGACAAATTGGATAAGTTCAGCGCTACGGGTCGCAGCAAGAAAGAAAACGAAATGTTCGAATATACCCGTCGGTTACTTAACTGGCGCAAAGGAAATGAAGTGTTGAGCAAGGGGAGCCTCAAGCACTTTGTTCCGCAAAACGGAGTGTATGTTTACGAGCGGAAATATAAAGGGAAATCGGTTGTGGTTTTGCTCAACGGCACGAACAAGGAGCAGTGCATCTCTCTTGCAAACTATCGAGAGGTATTGCCGAGTACAACTGCCGTCGATCTGATTTCAGGCAGCAGGCTGAGCCTCGATGATAAGCTGGAACTCGAGAAAAGAGCCGTAATAATTCTTGAATTTTAAGAAAACACATTGATTGTAATATGAATAGCAAACCCAATCTTTCGTTTTGGCAAATCTGGAACTTAAGCTTCGGATTTTTTGGAGTTCAGATAGCTTATGCCTTGCAAAGTGCGAATATCAGCCGCATTTTCGCCACCTTGGGAGCCGACCCTCATGAACTCTCTTATTTTTGGATACTTCCTCCCCTCATGGGAATTATCGTTCAACCCATCGTAGGCAGCCTGAGTGACCGTACCTGGACCCGTTTCGGACGCCGAATACCATACTTGCTGGGAGGAGCGCTGGCTGCCGTAGTGGTCATGTGTCTGCTGCCCAATGCCGGCAGTTTCGGTATGACCGTAGGAGCGGCGATGATTTTCGGGCTTACGGCCTTGATGTTGCTTGATACCTCCATCAATATGGCAATGCAACCCTTCAAAATGCTTGTTGGCGACATGGTGAACGAGAAGCAGAAGACCTTTGCCTACTCCATCCAAAGTTTTTTGGTAAACGCCGGTAGTGTCTTGGGTTTTCTGTTCCCGATTGTCTTTACTTGGTTGGGAATACGCAATATCGCTGAACCGGGGGTTGTTCCCGATTCGGTTATTTATTCCTTTTACGTCGGCGCAGGCATACTTATTCTTTGCGTGCTTTATACCGTGCGCAAGGTGAAGGAGATGCCTCCTGCCGAATACGCCCGATTTCATGGGATCGACGAGCAACAGGTTAAAGCAGCTAAAACAAATATAGTTCATTTGCTGCGGAAAGCTCCGAAGGTGTTTTGGACGGTTGGCCTTGTACAGTTTTTCAGTTGGGTTGCTTTTATGTACATGTGGACTTACACCAATGGGGCGATTGCCGACAACGTATGGGGTGTTAGTGATAGCGGCTCGGCCGAATACCAGCAGGCCGGAAACTGGGTCGGTGTTCTTTTTGCCGTACAAGGCTTGGCATCGGTGCTTTGGGCTTTGCTTATACCACTCTTTCGCAGTAAGAAGATGGCCTATTCCCTCAGCCTGTTGCTGGGAGCTGCTGGCTTTGTGTCCACCTACTTCGTGCACGATGCCTATGGGCTATTTGTTTCTTACAGTCTCATAGGATGCGCTTGGGCGGCGATGTTGGCGCTGCCCTTCACCATACTTACAAACGCTCTGTCGGGCGAAAATATGGGGGCTTATCTGGGACTCTTCAACGGAACGATCTGTATCCCGCAGATTGTTGCGGCACTTGCCGGAGGAGCTATCCTGCTCTTGCTCGGTAACTCGCAACCTATGATGCTTGTTGCAGCCGGTTGCTCTTTGGTGTTGGCTGCAATTTGTGTTATCTTTATTAAGGAGAAAGAATAACTATCGGAAACTTACGAATGATGAAGCTGTTTAGAAAAATGAATATGAAATATGTTACGGGCTTGTTGCTCTTATCCTGGCTCTTTTATTCCTGCTCTTCTCAAACTAAGCAAGCGGCCGATGACCCTTGTAGGGTGGAGCATCCCGAGTGGACTCGTTCGGCTGTTATATACGAAGTCAATGTCCGTCAATATACCCCTGAAGGCAGCTTTGAGGCTTTTGAGCGCCACCTTCCGCGTTTGCGCGACTTGGGTGTTGACATCCTGTGGTTCATGCCCATCCACCCTATCTCTCAAACCAAACGTAAGGGAAGCTTGGGAAGCTATTACGCTATAAGCGACTACAAGGCAGTGAATCCCGAATTCGGGACTTTGGTCGATTTTAAAAGACTCGTAGAAAAGGCCCATGAGATGGGTTTTAAGGTGATGCTCGACTGGGTAGCTAATCACAGTGGCTGGGACTGCCATTGGTTGCACGAGCACCCCGACTGGTATGTTTGCGATAGTCTTGGCAGGCCTGTTGCTCCTTACGACTGGACGGATGTTGCGAAACTGAACTACGACAACGAAGACCTGCGTAGGGCTATGCTCGATGCCATGAGGTTTTGGGTTGAAAACTTCGATATCGATGGCTTCCGCTGCGATGTAGCCTACGAAGTTCCGACCTCTTTTTGGGAGCAGGCACGGGCTGAACTCAATGAGATAAAACCACTTTTCATGCTTGCTGAGTCCGAAAAGCCGGAACTTCTCAACCTCGCTTTTGACGCCGATTATGCTTGGGAGCTGATGCACATCATGAACGCCGTGGCCAAAGGAGAGAAAAACGTGAAAGATATAGAGGCCTATCTGTTCAAAAACGACACTCTGCTTTGTCCAGATGCGTATAAGATGAATTTTCTTACCAACCACGATGAAAATTCGTGGAACGGTACGGAATACGAACGCTACGGAGCCGGTGTAGCGGCCTTTGCAGTTTTGACTTACACCCTTAACGGTATGCCGCTCATCTACTCCGGACAGGAAGTAGGTTTACGCAAACGTTTGCTTTTTTTCGAAAAGGACCTGATACCTTCTTTTAAAGACAATGAAACTACAGCTTTTTACAAGGCTCTGAATGAGCTTAAACACAGTCAGGAGCTGCTCAAAGCCGGTAAGGAAGGCGGGGCTTTCCACCGTATTCCCACCTCGGAGCCCGAGAGGATTTTAGCTTTCAGTCGTACGAAGGCTTCGCAGGAACTGATCGTGTTGCTCAATCTTTCAGCGGCTTCGCTGGAGTTTTCAACTTCGGCTGTTCTGTCGGGAAGCACCTACCGTGAATATTTCAGCGGAGAGGAATATGCAGCTCTTCCCAACAGGCTTGATGCCTGGGAGTATCTGGTTCTGATTAAGCAGAATTAGGACTTAACTTGCTTCGGTAAAAAGAGTGCGGACAGCTTGCAAACGTTTGCACTGCTTTTTTCTGTTTTATTTCCGGAAAGAGCCATTGCTCACATGCCGAATGCTTTATATTTGCATTCTGCTTGATTCCGGTGTTAGAGTTGCTTGGCGAAGCCTGAGAGCCGGAAGGGGCTAATTCAATAAAAACAATTAAATCATATCACATGAAGTTCATAAATCAACAAAAAGCACTTCGCTGTTTAAGTTTGTTGGCCGTATTGCTGCTGTTTGTGGCCGGTCTTCATGCCCAGCGTGTCGCTGTTTCGGGAGTAGTAAAAGATCGTACTTCGAGCGAGCCGCTCTACGGTGTTAGCGTTATCGAGAAAGGTACGACCAATGGAGCAATGACCGATATTGACGGCCGCTTCAGCCTTTCGCTTACCTCCTCTTCATCCGTTCTTGTGGTCTCCTACCTCGGCTACAATCCGAAGGAAATTCCCGTCGAAAGCAATACTTTCTTCAACATTCTGTTGGAGGAAGACACTCGCTTGCTCGACGAAGTAGTTGTAATTGGTTACGGAGCGGTAAAGAAAAAAGATGCCACAGGTTCTATTTCAGCCATCAAACCCGACGAGCTGAATAAGGGACTGAATCTCAATCCACAGGATGCTTTACAGGGCAGGGTGGCCGGTGTCAATATTACCAGTAACGACGGAGCTCCCGGTGGCGGAGCGCAAATTCGTATTCGCGGAGGCTCGTCTCTGAAAGCCAGTAACGATCCCCTTATCGTAATTGACGGAATGCCTATGAGCAACGAATCCGTGAAGGGAGTAGGCAATCCGCTCTCCGTTATAAATCCTAACGACATTGAGTCTTTCACTGTGTTGAAGGATGCTTCTGCTACGGCTATTTACGGATCGCGTGCCTCCAATGGGGTTATTCTCATCACCACCAAGAAAGGCACTGTGGGAAGTAAGCCTTCCTTCAGCTACAGCGGGAATCTTTCGGCTTCGACCCTCGTTAAGCGCCTTGAGGTGATGTCTGGCGATGAGCTGAGGAACTATGCATCGCAATTGAAGCTCTCTGCGGAGAATATGAAATACCTCGGACAGGCCAATACGGACTGGCAAAATCAGATTTATCGCATGGGTATCGGAAGCGATCACAATATAACCATGAGTGGTGGCCTTAAAAGCATGCCTTACCGTATTGGCTTGGGCCTGACTTACCAGGACGGAATTATCAAAACCTCCAACATGCACCGAGGAACGCTTTCCGGAAGTTTCACTCCCACCTTTTTCGACAAACACCTTAGTCTGAACATCAACTTCAAAGCGATGTATGTAGGCAATCGTTGGGCGGATGCAGGTGTGGTAGGAGCTGCGCTTGCTATGGATCCCACCCAACCGGTTTACGATACGACTTTCAGTGAGTTTGGAGGCTACTTCCAGCGCCCGGATAACGCCAATTTCGGCGACCCTAGCTGGAAGTACAAAAGCAACTCTCAGGCTACGGCCAACCCCTTGGCTACCCTGATGCACAAAAACGAGCGCTCGCGCTCTTATCAGTTGCTCGGAAACATCGACATGCAGTATAAAGTTCATGGCTTTGAAGATCTGAGCCTCCACCTTAATCTCGCCGGAGAGTACGGCGACGGGAGCCAGCGAAATATTATCGACAGGCATTCTTTCTCGAACAACTACTACGGATGGGACGAAACCGAGCGCAAGTTTAAATACACCAAAACCCTCAGTGCCTATGCGCATTACAGCAAAGACCTGAGCAAAAAGCAGTCTTTTGACATCATGGTCGGGCACGAATATCAGCACTACCTTCGTGAGAAAGGCGAGAAGAATGGCTGGGGTATTTATCCGGACACCTATCCCGATGTGTCGAAAAGAGGGCAGAAGTTCGATCCGAGGCATGACGCCTTCGGTAAGCAGCTCTTCCTTGCCTCTTTCTTCGGGCGGATGAACTACTCGGCCTTCGAGCGCTACCTGCTTACCCTTACTTTCCGTACCGACGGGTCGTCTTATTTCGCTCCCGATAGACGTTGGGGGCTTTTCCCTGCGGCGGCCTTTGCATGGAAGATAAACGAGGAAACTTTCTTGCGCGATTTTAAGGCTCTTTCCGACCTGAAGCTCCGTCTCGGCTGGGGTATTACCGGTCAGCAAGAGCTGGGACTTAACGAAGCGCCTTACTTGCCCGTTTACGATAAAAACAAAGAGTATGCACATTATCCCGTAGGTGACGATAGTGCCGGCGCATACAGCTACTTGGGCACCTACCGTCCCAAGGCCATCAACCGGGATATCACCTGGGAAAAAACCACAACCTACAACGTCGGTGTCGACTACGCATTTCTCAATGGACGCATCAGCGGGTCTTTGGATGCTTACTACCGTCTTACCACAGACCTCATCAACGAAGTGGACATCCCTAACGGGACGAATTTCAGCAATAAGGCTGTAGCCAACGTAGGCTCTCTTTCCAATACGGGAGTGGAGTTTGCCGTGAATGCCCGCGCTATCGACAGCAAGGACTTTTCCTGGGACATCAGCTTCAATGCCACTTACAACCAGAACCGCATCGAAAATCTGACGTTGAGCAACGACCCGAACTACCATATTTCGCTCGGTGGTGTCTCCAGTGGCGTCGGTAACACGATTCTGGTGCACAAAAAAGGCTATCCGGCTTCATCTTTCTTCGTTTATGAAACGCAACGCGATGCCGACGGAAACTTCCATTTTGTCGATCGTTTTGTCGATGGGCAGATTACCGGCCTCGACCGTTATGTTCATAAGAGTGCACAAGCTCCCTTGTTCTTCGGATTCAGCTCTACTTTCAACTTCCGCAAATGGGATCTTAGCTTGTTTATGAGAAGTAAATTGGGAAACTACGTCTATAACGACTACCTGAGCAGCTCGCTACGTGGGGTGGAACGCACCAACATCGTTTCGGCGAAGTCCGGCGGTTTCTCCAACGTATCTAAGGCTGCCTACGCTGTATTTTACGGCGAGGGTTTCCGATCCGACAAACTGAACGACTGGTATCTTGCCGACTATCTGGTCGAAGACGCCTCCTTCCTCCGCCTCGACCGGGCTACGCTGGGCTACAACCCCAACAGTAAACTACGCGTTTACTTGACCGTGCAAAATCCCCTTGTGCTGACCGGATACCGCGGTCTCGACCCGGAGGTTATAAAAGATAATGTCTTAGGTATCGACAATAACGCCTATCCGCGTTCGATGACCACCATACTGGGACTTACCTACAATTTCTAATTTGCTAATTGAAACAGGAAATGAAAACACTAATGAACAAGATAGCCTTATCGATAGGCATTATCCTTAGCTTTTCTAATTGTTTGGGCGATCTCGACCGGGCTCCCATCAACCCGAACGTGGTACAGGACTACAATCAAGATGCCCTCTTTGGGAAGATTTATGCCACCCTTGCTCTCACCGGAAGCCAGGGGCCCAGTGGTATGGGCGATGTAGCCGGTATAGACGAAGGAACCTCTTCTTTCTTCCGGACTATCTGGAGCCTGAATCAGTTCGGGAGTGACGAGAGTTGGTGGGTGTGGACCGATGTGGGGGTAACCAATATCCGTGACCACTCTTGGGATTCGTCCAACGACTTGGTAGAGGGGCTTTATGCCCGCCTCTATTTCGATATCAACCTTTGCAACTTCTTCCTGAAGCAGACCGAAGGCAAGACCGACGAGAAAAGCCTTAAGCAAATTGCCGAAGTACGCTTTATCCGGGCTTTGAACTTCTACTACCTCATGGATCTCTTCGGCGAGGGAGTGCCCTTTGCCACAGGTATCATCGACGAGGTGCCGGTAGACGAGAAGCTGCTGCCCGAGCCCATATCTCGCAAAGATCTTTTTACTTGGATTGAGAAGGAGTTGAAAGACATCGAAACGCAACTCTTTGACGCGGGAGCGAAGCCCGCTTACTACCGGATCGACCGCGCGGCATCCTGGTTGTTGCTGGCCCGTATCTATCTTAATGCCGACGTATATACGGGAAGTCCTCGCTGGAACGAGGCTGCTGAATATGCTGCTAAAGTTATGAATTCGTCCTATACCCTTGCACCCGTGTACCGCCACCTTTTCATGGGCGACAACGACAAGTTCGGGACGGCCAGCAAGGCTTCGCAGGAAATCATCCTGCCCATTGCACAGGAAGGGCAGCACGTCCGCTCTTGGGGAGGCTCTCTTTTCCTGATAGCTGCTTCGCACGTGAAAGGTATGACCCCTTCGGGAATTACCGAACAGTGGGAGTGTTTCCGAGCTAAAAATACTTTGGTGCAGAAATTTTTCCCCGACCTGACGACGGCACAGGGCATCAAGGCCAATGTGGAGGCTATGCCCGGTTTGGCTAAGGATGAGCGCTGTCTGCTGGAGAGCTTCAACAACACGGTAACGGAGAAAAAAGATGATCAAGTTGTTGTGATAACCTACGAGCCGAGTCTCGAAGGAGGTGCGAGCAACGGTTCCGAAGCCTTCAAAAAGGGATGGGGCATTGCCAAATTCTCGAATCTTCGCGTTGACGGAGGGATGACGACCGATACCAGCTTCCCCGATATGGACATTCCTTTTATGCGTGCGGCTGAAGCTTACCTCACTTACGCCGAAGCCCTCTTGCGTGGTGGAGCTCCACAAGGAGGAAAAACAGCCCTTGATGCTGTGAACCAAATACGTAATCGTGCTAAAGCGACTCCGTGGACGGATGCCGACCTGACTCTCGACAAGCTGCTCGACGAATGGGCCCGTGAGTTTTACTGTGAAGGCCGCCGCCGCAGCGATCTCGTGCGTTTTGGGAAGTTTGGCGGAGCGCAGGCTAATTACAATTGGGAAGGTAAAGGCGGCAGCCCTGAGGGTAAAAACATCGATGAGAAATACAACATCTACCCCATACCCCTTACGGATTTAGTCTCGAACAAAAAACTGAAGCCTTCTCATGGCTATTGATAAAAACAAAAACTTCCTCGAAAAGGGATTAATTATATTTCAGTAAATTTTAAAAATAAATCGTTATGAAAAAGCAACATGTAATTTATTCGTTTTGCCTGGCTTTGGCAGGCATCCTCTTCTCCTGCAGTCCGGCCACGCCGCCTCTGCCTCCTCCTGCAGTCGAACTGGATTATCCGGAACTGAAGCCCGTGAAAGGTAAAATTGTGATCGTGGCCAACTTTAAAGAAGAACCTTGTAATCCTGTCGTTCTGGTAGGAAGCTATAACGCTTGGAAGACCGACGACCTCAAAAATCTCCTCAAGTTTCAGCCTGTGGGCAAAGTGGGCAACAAGGAATGGAAAGGCTGGTACAAAGTCGAAGTCGATACCGTAGGTGCAGCCGCTACAAAAGAAATAGAAGAAAACGGTACGAAAATTACCAAGAAATACGCTTTGGCCGCTAAGCCGGTGCAGTTGAAGAAAGACGGAAGCTTCGATTGGGCACATCAAGTGGGGTACAACACCGACGAGTTGAAAGGCGTTACTAAAAAAGCCGGCGAGGTGGATATCTACAAAGGTTATCCCGGTGAGTGTGACATATTCTTCGCCTCTGATGCCGAAGCAGCCGTATTGATTTTCGACAAATGGAAGAATAACCCCTGCGTGGAAACACCCAAGCACACCTACACCTTTACGCTGAAAGTACCTGCTTCCACTCCTGCGGACGCTGTAGTGCGTATCGTGGGCGGATTCAAAGCGCCGCTACCCAGCTGGGATCCTGCAGCCGACGCTACCGTGATGAAGAAACAAGCCGACGGCAGCTACAAAATCACACTCGAGAATGTGGAAGAAGGCACCGAGTATAAGTATGTGATCAACGGAAGTTGGGATAACGTGGAATTGGCCGCCAAGGAAGCCGGAGCCACTTGTGCCAAGAATATTCCCAACCGCAAGACGGCTAATAAAGCCGCTATCGCCGACACGGTCGAAAATTGGAAGGGCATCGATGGGCTTGACTCCTGTCCCGATAACTAATAAGCGTCCCTGCTCTTGAAATCAAGCCCGCGGGCCTGTGCGAAGCAGGGCGCGGGCTTGATTTTCCTATACCGATATTATATACAACCCGCAATAAATTAAAGGCCATGAAGAAGGGATACGGAATACTTTATCTTAGTCTGGCTGCAAGTTTGCTCTTGGGATCCTGCAAGCCTGCTCCCAACAAACAGGAGCCCGCTCCCGATACTTTTGCCCGTGGAGCTGATGTCAGTTGGCTGACGGAGATGGAAGCCGCGGGACGAAAGTTTTACGACGCCGAAGGCCGTGAAAGCGAATGCATGCAGCTCCTTCGTGATCTCGGAATGAATGCCATTCGCCTACGCGTATGGGTCAATCCCCCCGACGGCTGGTGTAATACAGCCGACTTTATGGTCAAGGCCTGCCGTGCGCACAAGCTCGGCATGCGCTTGATGGTCGATTTTCACTACAGCGACTCCTGGGCCGATCCCGGCAAGCAACACAAGCCTGCCGCTTGGCTCAATCTCCCTTTCGAAGAGCTCCAAGAAGCCCTCGCCCGGCATACCCGAGAGCTTTTGCAAGCCCTCCGTGCCGAAGGTATCGAGCCCGAATGGGTACAGGTAGGTAACGAGACCGGCAACGGCATGCTTTGGGAAGACGGAAAAGCCTCCGTGAACATGGCCGGTTATGCACGTTTGAGTCAGGCCGGATATGACGCGGTGAAGGAGATTTTTCCTCGTGCCAAGGTCATCGTACACATACAAGAGGGCGATCGCAAAGAGCTCTTTCGATGGATATTCGACGGGCTGCGCAGCCACGGAGCCCGCTGGGATGCCATCGGTATGTCGCTATACCCTACACCGGATAATTGGCGCAGTAAAAACGAAGCCATGCTGGACAACATCCGCGACCTGAGGACTCGTTATGCCACCCCGGTGGTCATTTGCGAAGTAGGTATGCCCGTCGACCGCCCCGATGTGGCCCGCGACTTCATTGCCGACCTGATGGCCAAAGTCCGCGCCCTCGGAAGCGCTAGCTGCCTTGGGCTGTTTTACTGGGAACCTCAATGCTACGGCGGATGGAAAGGCTACGGCCTTGGAGCCTTCGACCACAGTGGGCGACCTACTCCTGCCCTCGATCCTTTCCGGAACTGAAAAAAGGATGAGATTCCGCTCTTTTCCGCTACAAAAGCTAAGAAGCAGAGCTAAAAACAGACCTGCGGATTTGGATATGTCGTAAAACTTGCGGAACTTTGTGAAACCATAATGTAATTGTGGCGATGCCGGACGCAGATTACTTGTAAATTTGAAACTTTGATAAGAGACCGATGGTGATTTTAATAAGCGAAGAATCCGGGACGAACCCTGAGACATTGCTCCGGAGAAGCTTTCCCGCTTGATTTATCTTATTTCAGGGCTTAGCACCGTCGCTTTTTCAGCCGGAGGATCGTCCCGGCGAAAAACAAGGCAGGATTTGTTGGAGGACAACTTGGCCGTTATTTCTTATCCTCCATAATAATAGAAAACGACAGAATACAGACAGAAAACATGCAACAGACAGTTATCAAACGCCTCGTTGGTTCCCTCATACTTGCGCTGACTCTCTTTGGAGGCGTTAGGGCACAGCTCATTACTTCCGAGCCGCTTTTTTTTGGTCCCCGTACCAAGGGATTGCGCATCATTTTCGACGCCTCGCAGGGCAACGGCGGTCTCCGCGGATATACCGGTGAGCTCTATGCGCATACGGGAGTCATCACTGCCCAAAGTAGCTCCGACAGCGATTGGCGTCATGCCCCGGCTTGGGGTGACAATGCCCCTAAGTACCGCCTCGAAGCCCTCGGTAACGACCGCTGGAGTCTCCGAATCGATCCCGATATCGAAGGCTATTACGGTCTTTCGGCCGGCGAGCGGGTGCGTCGTCTGGCCTTTGTTTTCCGCAGCGCCGACAAAAGCCGTGAAGGAAAAACAGCCGAAGGCGGCGATATCTTTCTCGACCTCGCTCCCGAAGGCTTTGCTCTCCGTCTTGCCACGACTCCCGATCTCCCGATGCTGCCTGCCGGCGAAGCTTTCGACATACGCCTCGACGCCTCGCAGCCGGCTACCCTCAGCCTTTATGCCAACGGGGTTCTGCTGGCACAGGAAAGCGCTGCAACACAGCTGCACTACCGCTATACACCTTCGGAGGCGGGAGCCATCGCTTTTGTAGCCCGTGCACGCAGTAGCGACGGGAACGAAGTAGAAGAGCGTCTCGAACGCTATCTGCCTCATCCTACACAAGAGGCTCCCCGACCGGAATGGCTTCGCGAAGGCATCACCCGCCGCAGCGATACCGAAGCCGGATTGCTTTTGTATGCGCCGCGCAAACAGAATATTTTCGTGCTGGGGAGCTTTAACGCCTGGCGTTTCGATCCTCGTTACCAGATGAAGCGAGACGGTAATTATTGGTGGCTTAGCCTCCAAGGCCTGAGCCCCGACAGCCTCTACAGCTTCCAGTATGCTGTAGACAACGCTAGCCTGCGCTTGAGCGATCCTTATACCGAACTGGTGCTCGACCCTTGGAACGATAGTCATATTGCTCCGGGAGTCTTCCCCCAAAACTTATCCTATCCTGTCGGAAAAGCTCAAGGCTTGGTGGCTACACTCACTACCCGTCCTTCGGTTTATCAGTGGGAGGTGAAAGACTTTGTTCTTCCCGATGCCGAGAACCTCGTGATATATGAAATGTTGCTTCGTGATTTCACGGATGAAGGAAGTCTCCGCGCTGCCATCGAACGCCTCGACTACCTCCAGACTCTCGGGGTAACGGCCATAGAGTTGATGCCCATACAGGAGTTTGACGGAAACCGCAGCTGGGGCTACAATCCCAATCATTTCTTTGCTCCGGACAAAGCCTACGGTAGTCCCGATATGTATCGTCGTTTCGTGGACGAATGTCACAAGCGAGGCATGGCCGTCATCCTCGATATGGTATTTAATCATGCCACGGGAGCCCATCCTTTTGCCCGCCTTTATTGGGATGCTGCCGCTTCGCGCACGGCTCCCGATAATCCGTGGTTCAATCCCATAGCACCTCATCCTTACAGTGTCTTTCACGACTTCAACCACGAGTTCGAAGGTACCCGGCGCTATTTCCGGGAGGTGCTCCGTTACTGGCTACGCGAGTATCGGGTCGACGGTTTTCGCATGGACTTGACCAAGGGCTTCACCCAGCGCCGCAGTACCGAAGCTACTGCATCGGCCTACGACGCCAGCCGCGTAGCCATCCTCAGCGACTACTACGATGCCGCCCGCCAGGCTAAGTCGGATGTGATTTTTATACTCGAACATTTCTGCGAGAAGCGCGAAGAACAGGAATTGGCCGAAAAGGGCATGTACCTTTGGCGTAATGTCAACCACGCTTTCTCACAGGCCGCCATGGGTTATCCCGGCGGGAGCTCCTTCGGCCCTTTGCTGAGTACACCCCGTCGCTGGGTGGGCTACGCCGAGAGCCACGACGAAGAACGTAATTTCTACAAAGCTGCCACTTGGGGAGCCGATACTCTTAAAACCAATGCAGCGCTTCGCTTGCGGCGTGTTCCTCTCAACATGGCCTTCAATGTGCTGACGCCCGGTCCTAAGATGATTTGGCAATTCGGCGAAATGGGCTACGACTACTCCATCGAGCATAACGGTCGTACAGGCGATAAACCGGCTGTTTGGCATTGGCTCGACGACAGTAAACGAGAAATGGCTTACGTGCATACAGCCCGCTGCATCAATCTGCGCAAGCAATTCCCGGCCGTATTCCGGGAAGGAAAACTGCGCGTGGCTTTCTCCGACAACGACTGGGAAACCGGACGCAGTCTTCACATCGAGCACCCGGATCTCAATATCGTTGTGCTGGGTAACTTCAAGCCTGCACAGGGTATCGAGGCGCAAGTCTCTTTCCCGCATTCGGGAGTCTGGCACGAAATCATCAACGATGCGCCTTTGCAGGTAACATCCCGCGACACTCTGCTCAACCTTGCTCCCGGGCAGCTTTATGTTTTTGTGGATCGGCGCATAAATTTCCCCGAGGGCTTGCAGCGTTACCGACATCCGGGAGAGTTCACCGACCGCCGTCCGCTCATTCCTCAGGTAGTGAATCCCGTAAGAGGCGAAATTGTGCTGCAAACGTCCTCTGCAGTCGAACAAATCTTGCTCTACGATTTGCGTGGTAATCTGTTGCTGCATGACCGTTCCGGAAAAAAGAAACTGGATGCCTCTTTCCTTGAGAAAGGTATTTACGTCCTGCGGGTCCATACGCCCTCAGGCCAATATACGTTTAAACTTATCCGGAACTGAGAACCGGGAATTTCCAAAAACGAATAACAATGAAGTATCTTTTTGTAGTACAAGGTGATGGGCGAGGGCATATGACGCAGGCTCTCGCTTTGGCGGCTATGCTCCGGCGTAACGGACACGAGCTTGTCGAAGTCCTCCTCGGACACAGCATCAGCCGGGAGGTACCGGCCTTTTTCCGCGATAAGATAGGGACAACTGTAAGTGTTTTCGAGACTTTTTCCTTTGTCTTCGACCGCCGTGGGCGTGGGGTGGATGTCTGGCGAACAGCTATTCACAATCTCAATCCCAAGGCTTTGCGACGTTACCGGAAGAGCCTTCGCTTCATCCACGAACGGGCGCAGCAATCCGGAGCCGATGCCATCATCTGCTTCTACGAGATACTGATGGGTTTTTACCGGAGCTATACCGGCAGTTCCATTCCGGTTTATTGCATTGCGCATCAGTTCATCACCGAGCATCCCGATTTTCCCCACGCTAAAGGCTTCCGGCCCGCCTTTTGGGGTCTGCGATTTGCTACCCGTGTTACTATGCGTGGCGCTACCCGCACGTTGGTGCTCTCTTTCTATCCCTTGCCCTCCGTAGAGCGGAAGGGTCTTGTTGTGGTGCCCCCTCTCTTGCGCTCCGAAGTGCTCGCACTGGAAAGCTCCCAAGGAGATTATCTCTTGGGCTACATGCTCAATCCCGGCTACGAGGAGGAGGTCAGGGCCTGGCACGAAGTACATCCCGAAGTGCCGCTCCGTTTTTTCTGGGATAAGAAAGGCGTACCGAAGGTTTGGAAGGTGGATGATACCTTAACCCTTTACGGCATCGACGATGAGGCTTTTCTCCATAATATGGCGGCCTGCCGGGCTTATGTCAGCACGGCTGGTTTCGAATCGGTTTGCGAGGCGCTTTATCTCGGTAAGCCTCTGATGCTCATTCCCGCACACATCGAACAGGAAGTAAATGCCGCCGATGCACAAGCTTATGCCGCATGCCTTGTAAGCCGGAGCTTCGATTTGAGCCGCCTCCTCAGCCAAGCCGATAAGCAAACTCCGGTTACTGAGACTTTTCGTTCTTGGGTAGGGGAGGCCGAAAGCCGCTTCCTCAGTGCACTCGGACTGCCTCAGGCTCACTGACCCGGTGTCGTTTCCTACAGAGGAAGGGCTCCGGACTTTTATCGCTTCGATGGGCTGCATGTATCGTATTTTGTACGTATCTTTGCAGCTGCAAAACAGACTTTGCTCATCGTGAGCAGCCAAGATATACAGGATATATGAAAACATTCAAACGCACTACCATCACCTCTGCTTTGCCTTATGCTAACGGGCCGGTACACATCGGACACCTTGCCGGGGTTTACATTCCGGCGGATATTTATGCCCGTTACCTGCGTCTTCGCGGCGAAGAGGTTGTTTACATCGGCGGTTCCGACGAACACGGCGTCCCCATTACGATCAAAGCCCGCAAAGAGGGCCTTAGACCGCAGGATATCGTGGATCGTTACCACAGTATCATTAAGAAATCCTTTGAAGATTTCGGCATCTCCTTCGATGTATATTCGCGTACGACTTCCGATACCCACAAGCAAGTGGCTTCCGAGTTTTTCCGTTCTCTGTACGAGAAGGGCAAATTTGTGGAGAAAACATCCGAGCAGTATTACGATGCGGAAGCAGGGCAATTCCTCGCCGATCGCTATATTACCGGCACCTGTCCCCATTGCAAGAACGAAGCTGCGTATGGTGATCAGTGTGAACAATGCGGCACGTCTCTCAGCCCTACAGAGCTTTTAAATCCCAAATCGGCCATCAGCGGAAGTGTGCCCGTGATGCGCGAGACCAAACACTGGTACCTCCCTCTTGACCAATATCAGGATTTTCTTTCCGACTGGATACTGCAAGGACATAAAGAATGGAAGCCTAACGTTTACGGACAATGTAAAAGCTGGCTTGACATGGGCTTACAGCCTCGTGCCGTAAGCCGCGACCTCGATTGGGGTATCCCCGTTCCGGTAGCCGGAGTTGAGGGCAAGGTTCTTTATGTCTGGTTTGACGCTCCCATCGGATATATCTCCAATACACAGGAGATGTGTGCCGCGCAGCCCGAAAAATACGGGAACTGGGAGCGTTGGTGGAAGGATCCGGAAACCCGTCTCTTGCATTTCATCGGAAAGGACAACATTGTATTTCACTGCATCGTTTTCCCCTCGATGCTTCGAGCCGAAGGGACTTACATACTTCCCGAGAATGTTCCTGCCAACGAGTTTCTCAATCTCGAAGGCGATAAAATATCCACTTCACGCAACTGGGCGGTATGGCTCCACGAGTATCTGGAGGACTTTCCGGGTCAACAGGATGTTTTACGCTATGTGCTTACTGCCAATGCGCCGGAAACCAAAGATAACGACTTTACCTGGAAAGACTTTCAGGCTCGTAATAACAACGAGCTTGTTGCTATCTACGGTAATTTTGTGAACCGAGCCTTGGTGCTTACACAAAAGTACTTTGATGGATGTGTTCCTGCCTTGGGAGCTCTTGATGATTACGACCGGCAGGTTCTGGCCGATTGTGCCAGCATAAAGGAAAAAGTGGAGACTCTGCTCGATAGCTTTCACTTCCGCGATGCTCAGAAAGAGGCCATGAATCTGGCCCGTATCGGTAATAAATATCTGGCTGATACCGAGCCTTGGAAAGTTGTAAAAAACGACTTAAAACGAACAGGCAGCATTTTGAATGTCAGCTTACAGCTTGCAGCTAATTTGGCCATCGTATTTGAACCTTTCCTGCCTTTCTCCTCCGAAAAATTACGCAGGATGCTTCACCTAAACGCTCTGGTTTGGAGGGATTTGGGTCGAACTGATTTGTTGCCGGAAGGTCATCGTCTTGCTGCTCCCGAGTTGCTTTTCGAAAAGATAGAAGACAACCGAATTGAGGCACAGGTGAAGAAACTGCAAGAAACAAAGCATGCCAACGAAAGCTCCGAATATCGTCCGCAGCCTCAGAAAGCCGATGTCTCTTTCGAAGATTTTACGCGGCTGGATATTCGGGTAGGGACCGTGCTGGACTGCCGGAAAGTGCCTAAAGCCGATAAACTGCTTGAGTTCCGTATTGACGACGGGATGGGTGGACGTACGATTTTATCGGGCATTGCAGCTTATTACCCGAAACCCGAAGAGCTGATCGGCACACAGGTTTGTTTTGTGGCCAACTTTCCTCCTCGTAAATTGCGCGGTATCGACAGTGAGGGTATGATCCTGTCGGCTGAGAACCCCGATGGTAGTCTGACTCTTATCCAGCCGAAAAAAGAACTGAGCAATGGAGCCGCAATCGTTTGATCGCTGATTTTGAGGATATTCTATAAAATACAGACAGAGCATTTACGAAAAGTAAATGCTCTGTCTGTGTTATTGCTTCCTAAGCAGGAAACTAAAAACTTGTATCGCGTTGCTTGGGTTCGGATTTTCGCATTTGTTGCAATTTCCTGTATTGCTCGGGCGACAAAACTTTCTTCAGGGAAGCGTCTTTTTTCTTGGCTCTGGATGCTGCATCTTTGTTCCCTTTAAGTTGCCTTTCGCGTTCGTAGAAAAGATTAATGTCGTAAACTTTCTGAATTTGATCCTTACTGAGTCGCAGTGCTGCCTGCATTTTTCCTGTCTGTCTGCTGGCCTCGTATTCCGGGCTTCGGTTCGGTGATGCATTTAGCATTTGCCCGTATACAATGCCACAGGAAAACAGAACTAAAGCAAACAAACAAAGTATTTTTTTCATTTTTTAAAGTAGGGTTTTAGTCGATAGCCCCTCTATAGGAACAATCTTCGTGCCATTTTAAGGCCCTAATTTTTTTCATTGGGTCTGTTTATCCGGGTTACTTATTAAAATTACGTAATTTAATGGCGGTAAGTACTTTTTTTGTGTGTAAGGAAAAATCGCTATTCATCATCCAACCGTAGTAGCCGGTATCGCTGCTTAGCACCTCCGATACTTTTCGTCCTTTGTATTTCCCGAAGTTAAATACTTCTTCGCCTTTTTCGTCAAAAATGATGCGGCCTGCAAAGTCGGCATTATTCGTATAAGCGGTAAACTGTGCAAGAAATTCAATGTCGTTTTTCAGTTCCGGATAGCGGTCGAGCTGTGCTTGCAGTACTTCGTAGGTTGCAATGGTATCGGCTTCGGCACTGTGAGCGTCGGTGAGTTCTTTATTGCAGTAGAATTTGTAAGCTGCCGACAAGGTTCGTTGCTCCATTTTGTGAAAAATCACTTGTACATCTACCATTTTCCGTTTCATCAAATCGATGTCAACCCCTGCGCGCAAAAGTTCTTCGGCCAAGAGAGGCACATCGAAGCGATTGGAGTTGTAGCCGCCTAAATCGCAACCTTCGATGTCTCGGGCTATTTCTTTGGCAAGCTCCTTGAAGGTAGGGCATTCCGCTACGTCGGCATCCGAAATTCCGTGTATGGCTGTTGCTCCCGGAGGGATGGGGATGCCGGGGTTGATGCGAATTGTTTTCGTCTCCTCGCGTCCGTTGGGGTATACTTTGTGGTAGGCGATTTCAACGATACGGTCGTTGATGATGTCTGTTCCTGTGGTCTCAAGATCGAAAAAGACAATTGGATTTTTCAGCTGCAACTTCATTGTGATAGGGTATAAAAAATGGCGTAAAACCTTCCGCAGAAGGTTTTACGCAAAATAATTTGTTTTATGATTTTACTTAATCGTTGATGAGCATCGGCATGAGCAGCATCAGTACGTCTTCATCCTTCTCTTTTTCGAAAGGAAGAATTAATCCCGCCCTCGAGGCGTCGGAAAGCTCCAGCACGATGTCCGAAGAAGAAATGTTGTTCAGTATCTCGATGAGGAAAGATGATTTGAAGCCAATCTTCAGAGCTTCTCCCCCAAACTGGCAATTAATCGTCTCTTCCGCCGATATGGAAAAGTCGATGTCTTGTGCGGAGATTCTGAGCTGGTTGACCGAGAAATCGAGCTTTACAAGATTACTTGCTTGATTGGAGAAGACCGAAACCCGTTTCAGAGCATTTACAAAACTCAATCGGTCGAGTATGATCCGGTGCAGGTTCGACTGAGGGATAACTCCGGCGTAGTTCGGGAAGCGTCCTTCTACTTGCCGGCATACCATGGTGTATTTCGATAAGCTGAAGCGGGCGTTCTTGTTGTCGAATGTAATGTTAACCTCTCCCGACTCTTTAGGGAGGATGTTTTTGAGCATTGCTGCGGGTTTTTTAGGCAGAATGAAGGCTGCCTGCTGTTCGTCTGTAACCGACGAGTTCAGGTAGGGAACGGTAAAACGGGCTAATTTATGGGCATCGGTAGCTACAAGGGTTACCTCTTTGTCCTTGATGTCGAAATACACGCCGTTCATAACGGGACGCAACTCGTCGTCAGCGGTGCAGAATAGTGTTTTTGATATTCCTGAGGAGAGTTGCGGCACCGACAAGCTGAGGCTTTGTGCGTCTTCTTGCATCTCGGGTAGGCGAGGGTATTCGTCTCCGTTTTGTCCGATAAAGTTGTATGAGCCGTTGGCGGAGGTGATGACCATAGCCAAGTTCGAATTATTTATATCGAAAGAAAGTGGTTGCTCCGGAAACTCACGTAAGGTGTCCAGTAACAAGCGGGAGGCTATGGCTACTTTTCCTTCGCCTTCGGCACTGTCTACCTGCATGGAGGTAATCAGGGTCGTTTCGATGTCGGAAGCCGTCATGAAGAGGGTGTTCCCTTGGAGATCGAACAAAAAATTGTCTAATATCGACAAGGTGTTTTTATTGTTGATTACACGACTGATAGCCTGTAGATGGCCGAGTAACTCGGTACTTGAGACAATGAATTTCATATTGTAATGTGTTTTTGTGCTTTTTATATTTCGAACAACAAATGTACTAATTTTTTTTGTTTCGGAAAGTATTCTCTTGTTGGCATTCTTGCAAGCGGTTGAATTTGTATGAGAGTTTGCAGTTGCTGCGGAAAAATTAATTAGCTGTTTATCTTGCTTTCGATGCAAGTTCTGGATCTCAGACGGGATCGACGTCAACGATAAATTTTATGGCTCTGAACTCCTGAAATGAGTCGAATTGCTTTATCAGCTGTTGAACTAAGTCTTTGGCTCGTTCCTGCGAAGCTTGAGGCTCGATTTTCAGCAGTAAATCTTTTAAATACAGATTCTGAATGCGTCCTATGATGGGGGAGTTCGGGCCTAAAACCCGTGTTCCGAAAACCTTTCTCATCGCCACGGCGAATTGTGAGGCCGCACGTTCAAGGGTATGGGCATCACGATGCCGCAAGGTGATACGTATCAGCCGACAAAAGGGAGGGTAATGAAAACAAGCTCTTTCCTTGCATTGTTGTTCGTACATTGCTGCATAATCGTTGCGAAGCACTTGTTGTATGACGGGGTGTTCCGGTTGTGATGTCTGCAGGACGACCTCGCCTTTTTTGTCTTTTCGGCCGGCACGTCCGCTGACTTGTGTCAACATCTGAAAGGCGCGTTCGGCCGATCTGAAATCCGGAAAGTTGAGTATGTTGTCGGCATTCAGTATGCCTACGAGATTGACCTTATCGAAATCAAGACCTTTCGATATCATCTGTGTTCCGATGAGGATGTCTATTTTATGAGATTCAAATGCCCCGATGATGTTTGTGTAGGATTTGCGCGAACGCGTCGTGTCGAGATCCATCCGAGCTACCCGTGCTTCGGGAAAGAGGAGCTTGATTTCCTCTTCGATTTTTTCCGTCCCAAATCCGCGTGTCAATAAACTGCCGGGGGTTTTACAGTTGGGACAGCTGTCGGGGATCGTTTCGCTGGCGCCACAATAGTGGCAGCTTAAGGTATTGATACCCTTGTGTACCGTCAGGCTGACATCGCAGTTTGTACATCGAGGAACGTAAGCGCAGCATTTGCATTCGAGGTAAGGAGCATAGCCTCTTCGGTTTTGAAACAGGAGAACCTGCTCGTTATGCTTCAAGGCTTGCTCTGTTTTCTCGAGCAATACATCGCTGAAGTGTGTCTCCATTCTCTTTTTTCGGTAAGCCTCCTTTACATCCAAGGTGTATATGTCCGGGAGTTCTTGTTCCCGATGGCGTTGTTTGAGCTCTACCAGGGCGTATTTCCCCATTTGGGCGTTGTAGTAGCTTTCGATAGCAGGAGTAGCCGATCCGAGGAGGGTCTTTGCTCCGTGCATGGAAGCGAGGACGATGGCCGCATTACGAGCATGATAACGGGGGGCTGGGTCCAATTGTTTGTAGCTGGATTCGTGCTCTTCGTCTACGATAACCAGTCCCAGTTTCCGGAAAGGAAGAAAGATGGAAGAGCGTACTCCGATGATGATGTCGTATCCCTCATCTTGCAACATCTTGTTCCAGATTTCTACGCGTTCGGCATCGGGGAACTTGGAGTGATATACAGCCAAACGTCTTCCGAAAACCCGTTGGAGCCGGGTTGTCAGCTGGGTCGTGAGTGCAATCTCCGGAACCAGATAAAGCACTTGTTTGCCCTCACTCAGTACTTGCTGCGCTAAGTGGATGTAAACTTCGGTTTTCCCGCTCGATGTGACACCGTGGAGCAATACTACCTGCTTGCTTGCAAAGTGCTGCCGGATTTTACGATAAGCCGCCTGTTGGTGCTCATTTAAGGGGAAGGCTTCTTGTGTGCTGATTTCAGTAGCTTCCAAGCGCCCTACTTCCTTCGAGAAGCTCTCCAGTATCCCTTTGTCTATGAGTGATTTTAGTGCTCCTGCGCTCGTCCCGGGGATTCGTTGCTGTATTTCCCGCCGGCTCACCTCACGCTGTTTCCCGGGGATAAAATATTTGGAAAGCTCGATAAACTCCATTAAGAGTTTTTCCTGCTTGGGAGCTCGTTTTAAGTCTTTAAATATTTCCTCGAGACCTTTCTCATCAGAGGCTTTTTTTGTCAGGCGTAAGAAGCTTTCTGTTTTGGCACGGTATTTTTCACAGAGTTTTTCCTCTATCTCAATGACGTTTTTTTCGAGCAGTATCTTCAATGTAGGCATCACATCGCGCTGATGGAGGGCTTTGTTCAGCTCGGATATCGTCTTGGAATGTCCGTCGAAAAGTAAGTCTATTAATTTCAGCTCTTTAGGACTCCATGAGTCTTCTGTGTCAACGACTTCGTTGATACGCACTGTCGTTTCGCTTTCCAGCTTCAGGCCGGAAGGGAGGGCAGCTCGGTAAACTTCTCCTACGGAGGATAGATAATAAGCCGCAATCCATTCCCAGAATTTGAGTTGCGGGTGGCGCAGTACAGGCCTTTTGTCGAGCAAGCAGATGACTTCTTTTATCTCGGTTAGATTGGGCTTGTTTGTGTGACAGAGGCAAACGATGCCGGTGTACATTTTCTTCGATCCGAAAGGCACTACCACCCGCATGCCTATCCGTAGCGCATCGCTCCATTCGGCAGGAACCGAGTAGGTAAAGCTTTGTGCCAAAGGGATGGGTAGAATAACGTCGATGTATTTACAGGCAGCCATTTGTCCCGCAAAGGTAAGAAAAGATTTGCAGGAGTGCTGAATAAGGCATTCATTTTCGTAAGACTTAAAAGCAGGGAGCTGTGCCGAAACATTTCCGGCGACACAGCTCCCCTTTGTAAACCCTTTTTTCCTTTAGATCTTCACAAATACTTTGGCCCGGTACATCAGCCGGAGAATAAAGAAAAGAATCAGAAAATTGGCGAAGCTGAGCAATACCGGATAGTAGTCTTGTGCGTATGTCTCCAGTCCCCACAAGAGGGAATGGGCAATGCTTCTGAAATCGACTACCATACCCAAAGTATAGGCTACAATGGAGTTCATGCCGTATATTTTGAGCCACTCCAAGCCTTTGGATTTTTTCCTGTAATCGACCACGTAGTAGAAAAGCGCCATCAGCAGGAAGCACAAACCACCCGAATAGAGGGTCATGCTGCTCGACCAGATTTTCTTGATAATGGGAGTTTGTAATCCCATTAGCAATCCGGCGGCTATCAGCGCCACTCCCCAAATGAAAAGACGGAGGCTGTTTTTTCGTTTGTCACTACCGTTTTTCATGATTTTTCCGGCAAAAACTCCCAGCATCACCGTTACGGCAAAGGTCATTCCGGAGAGCATCCAGGTGTAGCGGTAATTGGGATCGAATTGCCAGCTGCCGTCGGGGTTATAACTCACACCGTCGCGGAAGCGTCCGAGTAGGAGCCGGTCAACCTGCTCGGCGAAGTTCCCTTCGGGAGTAAAATCGCCGAAGATGCTCAGCAAGGCCCAATATCCCGTCAGAAGGAGGGCTGTGGCTATGTACTGTCCTCGTTTGGATAGATGCAACTGAAAGATTGCCGCTATCAGATAGCCGGTGGCAATTGCCTGAAGCGTGTTGGAGTAGAGGCGTATCTGCTTGGGATCAAAGCTCAGTAAATTGCCTTGCACCACCATGCCCAACACGAACAGAATGATGAAGCGGCGGATGATTTTTCGGTAAATAGCCGATTTGTCGCTAGCCTGCTTGAATTTTTCGAAAGAGAAAGGCATGGCTGCTCCCACCATAAAGAGGAAGAGAGGCATGACCAAGTCCCAAGCTCGAAAACCCACCCAATCTTCGTGTTCGAACTGCCGGAGCAGAAAATCGAAGAGAGGCATGTCTGCCCAATGCGCAGCCAGCTCTACAAATACGGGCTGGAAAAATACGAGCATAAACAGATCGAAACCTCGTAGTATGTCGAGCGAAGCAAGCCTCTCGCTCGGATTTACACTATGTTTTTGCGTCCTCATTCGTCTTTTCTTTTTGTGGTGAAACTGATGCGATTACGCTTTAAACCTCTATGTCGGGTCGTTTTTTCCTGCTCTCTATTTCCCCGTTTGTTCGGCAAAGGCGTGTCGGTATCCCTGTACTTGATTCCATGCACCTCGCGTGAAATCGGGTATTTCTACCGGGGCACTGTTGTTTTCGAGCGAAATGGCTGTCAGTTCCGTCAAGCAGCACCATTCAGCCATGTCGTACACATCCATGTCGAGAGGCAGGCCGTTGCGCAGGCAGTAAATCAAGCGATAATCCATGATGAAGTCCATACCTCCGTGTCCACCTACTTTTTTAGCTTTTTCTTCGATGTCTTTCAATATGGGGTGTTTGTATTTCTCCATCAGGGCTTCTTTGGCTTTTTCGGAAAGGAAGTCGTGTGCCGAGAAATTCTCAATCAGTTTTCCTTCTCCGGTTAACTGCTTCGGGCGTAAGGCATAGCCTTCTATCGGATATTTGTTGGCAAATCCGTCGGTTCCGGTAAGCTGATACATGCGGCTGTAGGGACGGGGAGTCATTACGTTGTGCTGTATGAGGATGGTTTTTCCCTTTTCGCTGCGTATCATGGTCATGGTATGGTCTCCGTTCTTGAAGTTGCTGCTTTCCCTTCCTTGCAGTCTTTTTACCGTTGCCGGGCCGTTTACGGCTTTGGTGTCAACGGATACCAAGTAGTTCATTTTGTCTCCGCGATGTATGTCCAGCGCTTGGCAAACCGGACCGATTCCGTGTGTGGGATATACGTCGCCACGGTGCTGCTCGTTGTAATCGAGTCGCCAGTTGTTCCAATAGAGTTCCCATATTTCGTCCAAATTGTGGATGTATGCACCTTCAGCATGGAGTATTTCACCGAAAACTCCTTGTTGGGCCATATTGAGGGTGGTGAGTTCGAAGAAATCGTAAATGCAGTTTTCAAGCATCATGCAGTGTTTCCGTGTCCTTTCGGATGCATCGATGAGCGCCCAGATGTCTTTCATATTCATAGCGGCGGGTACTTCTATGGCTACGTGCTTACCTCGTTCCATAGCGTAAAGCGCCATTTCAGCATGCGAGCGCCAATCCGTACAGATGTACACCAAATCAATGTCGCTTCGTTCGCAGAGTTGCTTCCAAGCCTCGGGGCTGCCGGCATAACCTGTGGCCTCGGGCCAGCCTGCCCGCCGTAAAATATTTTGGCAACTATCTACTTGTTGTTGGTATATGTCGCAGAGAGCAAGGATTTTTACGCCTTCGATGTGTGTGAAACGCTCTACGGCGCTCGGACCGCGCATACCCAAACCAATAAATCCGACTCTCACGGTATCGAGCTTGGGAGCCGTCATTAGCAGGGCGTGTTCCTGTCCTGCCGGTCGAGAAGGTGTTTCTGTTTTAATTATTTTTGCTTCTTGCCCTTGTGAATGCTTATCGCTCTTAACGCACTGTGTCTGCAGCCCGGCTGCCAGAATTACTGCGAGTGCCAATAGGATGTTTTTCTTCATAATTGTTTTTTTTAAGTTATTGTTTTAAATCTGCTGCAAATTTAATTTTTTGTCCCTCAAGCAGGAAATCGCTTTCAATGCTCAGCTGAGGCTTAGCTGTTTTTCGTTTAAATGCAAGACGCATTCTGCTGTTAGGTTGCAGTTTACGTAGCGATTTCGAGGATCTTATTCCATCTACCGTCACATAGGCATCCCGGTAAATGGGAGCCACGCCTGTGTTTTTTATTTCTACCAATACCGAATCGCTTGATGCGGCAAATCGAGTAATGCTGAATTTGTAGCCGCAGGCCATGCTTGCTTCTTTGATCCTTTCTAAAGATTGATATCGAGGCTGATCGTTACCAATCATGTAGGTAATGTGAAATTTTTTTGCCTCCGACTCGAAATTTCTTCCGTATATTCCCTCTGGGTCAAGCACATGCCTTTGGTCGTAATCGCGATAATACCCGAACTCGCCCCCGGCAGGAGAGTGCTTATAACGGTTCCGGTCGAAGAAGTTCCAGCAATCGGTATTGTATTCGTCGTGTTTTTCGTGCATAAACGAATCGTCGAAGATTCCGAATTTCAGCTTTTTTAGCTCGGCTTGTGCGGAAAAAGGTGAATATTGCTCGTTGGCCGCATCTTTGGAGATGCTCCACGGCAGTTCGGTAAAGTTTTCATTCATTACACGAAAAAATCGGGCTTGAAAATCTTTCGAAGGAAAGGTTCTTCCCAGAATAAAGCTGCCTTGATAAATATGGTATTCCGCCCAAAGCCCGAAACCGGTTTGGAGAAAAGCAATCCGCTTATCGTGGTTGTATCTTTCGGCCAGTTTTTTATGAAATTCAAGATGGAAACGTTGTAGTTCAGGATGCCGCCAATCGGGGAAGCAGGTTTCGCGTCCCTCGCTGATAGCGATTGTCTCCTCGTAGTCCGGTAAGTCGCGGATGTATTGAGGTACAGCGCTTTCTTTGTCTCCAACGTATACATAGCGAAAGCGCAGAATGGCATGATGCCCTCGTGAAGCTACTGCTTCGAGCAATCTGTCCACACTGCTCCAGTCGTAAACCCCTTTGGCTTTTACCACATCCTTGTAGAGCATGTAGGAGAATTCCAAAGAAATAGCTTGCGTGTAATTCAGGGGGTTGTTCGTCCACAATACGATTCCGGTCATTGGCGCTACCGAGTCGATGCTGCTCTGGAGGGGGAGGGCCTGGTATTCCATCTTATCCGGCTGTTGCTTGGATTCTCCACAAGCCATTGATAGAAGCCAGATAAAACACATTGTCGTCCATAAAGGCTTTGCTTTCATGTTCAGCAGATTGAGTTGAAAATTAACTTGTTGTTTTTGCGTCTGTCTTATTTGATTTTGCGGAACCATAATAAGGTATCTATCGGCACATTGAAAACTTGCTGACTACTACCTTTATATTTTTTCCCATCGCTCCCAAGCCAGACTCCGGCAGGAAATTTTACTGCGCGTTGGGTCGCTTTCACGAGCATCGGTGCTACCAAAATGCGATTTCCTAACATGAATTGATCTTGACAAGCCTCGAAACCTTGTCCCGGAAATTCGTACTCCATACTCCGGACGATCGGTTCGCCCGTTTCGGCTGCATTTCGTACCCACAGCATCAATTCCGGTATGAGGGTTTGGCGCAGCGCAACGGCTTTTTTTACGGCTTCGTGGTGCTTGCTGTCGAGTATGCGCCAAGGGGCTACCGAAAACTGCATCATCGGCATCAGAGCATGGCACTGAGCGGAGCGTACGATTAGCTCCTGATCCAAGGATTTTCCATCGATAAAGGAGGAATAATCACCTCCTCCGATCATGTCGGGACAGGTAAAAGCATATCCGAGTAATCCCGAAATTGTGATGTGCGGAATCAGTTTCCGGAGATCCTCCCAAGTATGGAATTTATCCCTTAAGCGCTCGGCCAAGGGTTGGCCACCCCGCTTCCACATGGCTCGATACTCGTTTAACGGATACTTCAGTCCGAACATTCCGAAGAGTTCGCAGTGTTCGTTGGGCGCAGTGCCTTTTACGTAGGAGACTGTGTTTCCGGCGTAGAACTCGGGATCGCCGGCATCCAGCTTAAATCCGTCTATGCCGTAACGTTTTACCACACTTTCCAATTGCTTATCGAACCACAGGGCGGCACGAGGGTTGCTGAAGTCCAATACGGCACTGTAGCCATTCCACCAATTGATTAGTGCCGGATCTTGTGCTTCCCTACGCTTCATTTCAGCCTTCCCTTCGTTGCTCATCAACAGTAGGCTATCCTTGTGCAACTCTCTGAATACCTCCGTATCCGGCGAAATGAAGGGACATACCCACAACATCACCTTGAATCCGAGGGCATGGAGTTCGTCCACCATGGCTTTGGCATCGGGGAAGCGATCCTTACGGAATTCAAATTTACCGTAATACGGCGCCCAGTTATCGTCTATCATCAATACCCCCGGCGGATAATTATTGTTAACGATGCTTCGGGCGTATTTTAGAATATCCTCTTGATTTTGATTGTAAATCAGCTCAATCCAAGTGTTGTACTGCGGGGCAATAAAAAGCGTTGTGTCCGGCATCTTTCCCATGGTGGGGAAATACTTTTTGGAAGCCGTCCGGTAGGCTCCTTTCAGATTGTTTCCGCCTTTCTGCAAGTCGATGGGGCTTTTATTCTCGGTAATAATGAGTTTGCCCTCCTGCAACTTCCAGGCAAAGGGAGCCTCGCTCCAGATGTAACGGCCTTTGGAGGAAATAAGCAGAGGAGCGGCCTGATTGCCTTGTATGAAATTAATCAGACTATTGGAATAGCCTTCTTTCATGGGCATTTTGTCCCCTTCGTTTACTGCGCCGCCATACCAGAATTCTCCCTCTTCGACGGGAATGCTGTGCTGAGAAAAAGCTACAAACGAGCAAGTGCTGAATAAGAGTAAAACAGATATAAGAGCTTGCTTCGGCATCATAATTTCATTAGAATGTTGCTTATTGTGTTTGCGAGAGAGTCTGCGTCACCAATCGCTCAAAAGCGATTAATGACGCAGATGTCTCGGAGCATCTTTAAAGATGGCGTGTTTGATATGTTTATAGCGGGGTGAATTTTACCGTAAATTTCTTGTTATTTGTGGGTAATAACAGGTAATTTGTTGTAGTTCCGTCCTGTTGGGCAGTATCGAAAGTGAAGCCGTCTTTGAGATCAACGGAAACTTTATAGTAACCTTCTGCCAATCCTTCGGGAAATTTGACGTTGTTCCCGTTTAAGAGTACGTTTTCGAAGTATTTCCCAAAAATTTCGCGTTTCGCGAAGTCGCTGCCTTCGATTGCCGGTGCCGCAAAGAAGGAGACATCGCCACCCCAAGGATATATGTAAAGTTGGCCCTCATACACATTGCCAGTGCCTGTTTTGTAAAGGGTCAGTCTTGATGAGGGTTCCCAGTCGCCTTTCGCGTTATCTTTGAATTTTCCCCAGCTCCATCCATCCATATAGATGGCGTCGGGATAGCCTTTGTTGTTGCGGATATAAATATTGCCCGAGAAAGCATCGATGCAGACGTAATACTCGCCGGAAGCTTGTATGCAACTCCAAGTGCTGTTACCTTTTCCTGTAAATACATCGGGATCGCAGAATGCCTGCCGCAAATCAACACCTGATG
Organism: Porphyromonadaceae bacterium H1; assembly: GCA_001653155.1. Classification (GTDB taxonomy): domain Bacteria; phylum Bacteroidota; class Bacteroidia; order Bacteroidales; family Paludibacteraceae; genus H1. The sequence continues at coordinate 33,189 of BDEJ01000043.1, read as the reverse complement.
CGCTGATGCTTTGGTCCTTGTTTAGATTAAGTGTGCCTTCGTATGCGAAAAAGTGGCCCGGCTTTAATGTCAGAGAGCTGCCTGCAAACGTAATTGCCGAACCCGCTTTGGTTCCATTGATATAGATGCCGTCGTTTTTGTAAACCAATCTTCTGTTGCCGTTATCCATGCGCACTTCTTGAATCGCATTGTCGGAATTGGCAAAAATCTTAAAGGTATAATTGCCGCCATCTGTTATTACGAAGCTGTTCGCTTTGTTATCGGCACCCGTAACAATTTGTCCGGCACTGTAGGTAATGTATTCCTCCTTACCGGCTTTTTTGAAGCGGAACTGTCCGGCTTTAATGTTTCCCCACATGTCGTCACCCGGTTTTTCTGATCCTGTATTGGGTGGAGTCCAAGTCCACATTTTCCAGTTGCCCAGAGTGAGTCCTTTCATTTTTACGTGTTTTTTTTCTTCTTTTATCTCCCCATCTGCCCAATGTCCCGAAATATCTCCGTAGATATATAAACTTTCGTCCATAGGTTTCCAATCTTGCGGATTGCCCATTGTCAGTGTAAAGCTGACGGGATTGAAAGAAACTTTGAAAAATTTTTCTTCGTCTTTTCCGATGACAATGTCGTTTGCTCCCAATGCTTTAATTTCAGCATTTTCTTCACCCCAATACAAACCGCTTTTGTCGGGATTTGCATAGATTTTTCCTTTGGCCTCAGCTGGGAAAAAATCTTCCGTTTCATACACATCTCCGTTTTTGATCATGGGAAAGGCGGTGCTGTTGATAATGAGATAGAGTTGCTCGAAACTTGGTAAGGCCAAATTTTTGATCACATTTTCGGCGGTTGCCAGCTGGTTACCCGAATTCTTCACCGTGATAGCGATTTTCATGTCGCCGGCAACGGCATTCTTGGGTAGCGGAATGGGTAACTCCAGGTTTAAGGTAAATGCTTTTCCGGTAAGCATTTCGCTTTTGGAATAAATGCTTCCGGTAGAATTGCTCATTTGTATGGTGTACATACGTAGGCCCACTTCGTCGGAGAGATTCGCGCTTACTGTTATTTTGTCTCCGTATTTTAAGTCGCTTGTGGGTGTCACGACCAGATTTTCCACTTTCGGTTTTTTCTCATTGGGTTTTACAGGCTCATCTGTTTTACAGGCAGGAATAACCGCCAAAGATGCCGTAATGAGCGCAATGAAAAGATATTGGCATGTTGTTTTCATAACAAAATATGATTTAAAGGGTTAATAGATAGCTCTTTTTATTGAACGGTGATTTTATGAATTTGTTTTTTAGTATTTGTTATCAGGCTTACGATGTATGATCCGTTTTTTAAAGGAAACAGGAAGGCTTGATCAGGTCCGGCTTCTTGCAGTAATTTCCCTTCTATAGACAGCAGTTTTACTTCCGTTGATTCTTGAGTGCTTATGTGTAGCATACCGTCTTCAATTCTCAGTATTGCGTTTGAGTCGTAGTTTTGTTCTGCCAGGCCTGTTCCGGTCTTGCTTAAGCTGATTTTCTCCACTTTCAGCCCGCTATCCCAATCGGAGGTATGGCGTAGTTTCAGCATGTATTTTCCTGCCGGCACATCCGATAGATCCAATGATGCATAGGAATTGGTCGTCATACTTGCATTGGCCGGATACCATATCTCGGAGAATGTTTTCACTATTTTGTTGTCAGCTCTGTTCACGAGGCTTAACTCGATCTTACCACTCGCCGTTGCACTCGAGATCATCTGCATGTCGTACTTCGCGGGATCGCTTAAATCGAGCGCCCAGCTTGCCCAATGCTTTGGATTGTCGCTGGAGTAAGCTCCCGATTGGAAGTCGAGATACTGAGCGATGTTAGCGTCTTTCATAAACGAATGGTAATAGGCATTCGGCGCAGTAAATTCAGCCGATGCCCCTAATCTAAGTTCGGTTCGTGCTTTCACCGTAAATGCTTTTCGTTCTGAGAAATTCCAATCGTTCGCAGGCAAGTAACCCGAAGGGTCTCCTGTTGTCCATGTTGAGTTGTAATAGGGGATGGCTACGGAGTAGCTGCTCTCTAACGATTTGCTTTTCAGGGCAGTGACGGGCAGAGATAATTCTATCGACTTATTGTCGACCGATACTTGTCTTTCCGCATTGTTACCCGTGATTGATTTCCAACTCCAGGCGTTTGTTCCGGGGGCGCCCGAATACTCGAAGATGTCGCTACCCTGTACCAGATAATCGATACCGGAGTGGGTATAAAGCCAGTCGCTCTTCATGCCGGTAGTCGCTTTCAAGTCGGCATCGAGGTAGATGTCGATAATGTTCCAACCGGAAGCCAATGGGGCGTCCAGTTTGAACATAAAGAAGAGTTTGCCGTTTTCATTGATTGTTTTTGCAAAAGGGAATACGCCGGGTTCGCTCAGAATCGGAATTTTGTCCCAATCGCTCGTATTGCCGTCAATCGTTACTTGTGCATTGATGCTGCATAGCATACTGCTTAAGAATAAAGCTGTAAAAAATATTTTTTTCATGGTTTTAATTTTATATTACCTCTAATATTCTGTTATTGAGACTTAGAGGCAATGGGTTTGTCATTCTTTAATTAATTTGAAAGTTTCTTGTCGTCCTTCAAAAGGATGGATTTCTATAAAGTAGAAGCCTTTTTCCAAGTGAGAGAGATGAATTGTTTCGGAGGAGAAGGGCAGCTCAATCCTTTTTCCGGCCATATTTACGGCATTGGCGGAACGTATTTTTCCACAATAGCGTATTTCATTAGGACTCATGCCTGGGTAAGATATTTTTATTCTATTCCCGCTTGTCTCTTCCAAGGAATTGTGAATTAGCACGATCTTCCATTGAGCTGCTGCGGAGTAGTTGTTCTTGTCGTCGTAGGCAAAAGCTGCGTAGTAGAGAGTCTGTCCTGTCGTGAAACCGTTATCCGAACAGCTTTCTTCCTTTCCATTATATACTACGCTTCCATCTCTTTCATTTGCAGGGTATCTATCGTTCCGACGGAGAATTTTTGTTCCGGCATAGTCGGCTGCCGGTGGAATCTTGCCCGAAAGCCTGATGTCATCAAGATAGATTGTTCCGGAGGCTATTTCTGCACTCGGAACGATGAAGTGGATTGAAGAGAGCTTGGTAAGTTCCAGCTGTGTTGTCGAGTTGGGATGCCATGAGAAGGCCGTGAAGCTATTTAAATCGATAGAAGCTTCCTTCCATTCCGTAGAACTAAGAGAGAGACTCTCGTTGTACCACCAATCGTCTTCGGCTCCGTCCGCATTTGCATCCTGTTTGATTACTAAGCGCAGCTTGCGTGATGAGCCGTCGCCCTTGTACCAAAAGCTTAACTTCGGCGTCGAACGTAAATCCTGCAAGGAAGCGTATTTGTAAACAGCAGAACCTTCACCCCATGGAGCTGTTACGTTGTAATCGATTTTCAAGGATGACTTGGAGTTGTACCCGCTTCCGGTAGAAAGTGTTGCATTGCCCGAGCTTCCGGAGCCAACAAATCCTGCTGTTGAATGCTCAAAATTTTGCAAAAGCTTCTCTATTTCCGTCGCATGCGTTGGATTTTTCCAAGTCATTATAATTTTATCGTCCTGCACGACTCCTTTTAAGTCTGTCGGCGCGGGTGGAGCTGTGGTATCGTCAACCAAATGAATTTTTCCTTTCCCAAAACTGGTGCTCGTGCCTTGCGAATTGCTCAGAATACCGTATATGTAGTAATCGCCTTTCGGATAGAGATTGCGCACATTCCACCAGTATTTTTTTATTCCGTAGCTTGGGAGGTTTTGTAGAATGGGTTTGCCGTTTTTACCGTCCTTCGTGCTGGAGTAATAGAGGCTGATTTTTGCATCGCCAACCGGGTCAAAACAGCTCCACTCAATCATGATGCTGTCTGTGACATCTCCCTCTTTGCCGTTGGGGCGGGTTATATACAGACTGGGTGATACGCTGTTTGTATTGGAGAAGGTGTAGCTGTAAAATTCGTTACCTACAGAATCTCGGGCTGTCAACAGGATTGTTTTGCCGTCTGCCGCCATGTCTAATGTTGAGAAACACGATATCTGATTGTAATACAACGAATACTGATAGTCTATCAGGAAGGTCTTTTGTGCATAGTTGGCATCACGTCCGCAGCCCGGTCGAACGTAGTGTACTCCGGACTTGTAGAGATGTTCAAAGCTGTGGTCGTCGCCGGCGAAGACAATGATGTGCTTGCCTTTGAGGGCATATTTTTCAAGCAAAGGGGCTATTTTCTTTTGTTCGGCCGACCATTCTCCGTGAGAACCTGTCGTGTAAATTCCTACATGCGCAAATAGAAAAATCCATTTGGAGCTTGAGTTTTTTATCTGCTCTTCCAGCCAAGTATATTGCTTGCTTCCGGGGGTAAACTTCGGTGATGAAGGATCGTTGTTGATGTTAATGGCGATGATGTGTGCGTCGCCATAAATGCTGGAGTGATAAGATTCGCCCCGCGGGTCTATGATGTCGCCCTCGCTTGCTCCGTGCGAAAAGTGTGAGAAATAATCGTAGTAGGTTGAGTAGCGGAAGGTAAGCGGATCTCCGGTTTCATGATTGCCCACTGCACTTATCATGGGTACTTTGCTCAGAAGCTTTTCGCCCGGAGTGAAGAAAGCGTTATTCCACGGCCGTTGATCTCCTTCGTTGATGAGGTCGCCATTCAACACGGTTAAGTTCGGCTGCAGTCCGACAACGAAATCTTGCATGTTCTCCCATATTTTTTTTGCATTTTCGTGGGTGTCGGATATCGTAAAAATACGAAAAGCACTGCCGCTGTTGGGTGCTGTTTGAGTACTTTGGATTTTCTCGAAGGTGCGCTTTCCATCGCCCACCGTGTAATAATACTTGGTGTTGGCTTTCAGTCCGCTTATTTCTACAACATGTACGTAGCCTTCGCCTGCCACATTCCAGCCTCCGGAAGAGCTCACTTGCTGCCCCAAAGCCTCAGTCTCTCCGTAATATACCACGCCTGTAGCCTCGGAATCGGGCATTTGCCATAGTATGCGGACGGATGAAGTGGTCGGGCACATGCTGTATGGTTTTTTAATAGGGACGTATGGAAGCAGAGCCGGATTGGAGTTTTCCGTGGAAACTCCCCAATGCGGATCCCCTAAATTTCTTCCGTCTGTTGCTGTGCCCACAGCCGGTGAGTTTTTATAAAGCTGAAAATTACCGTTTGCTGCGTCAACAAACAGCGGATCGGCTGCGCTTATGTTTTGGGATGTTGCTCCGGAGCGGATATAAGGGTCAATATTGTGTGAGATGGAATTTTTCAAGCTGCTATTGGCTCCGTAAATGGCAAAACTTCTGCAACTGGAGTTCTTTTCCGCTAAGGCAGCGATACAGTTGCTAATCAAGCAGCCGTTCAGATTGGGCAAATATACGCTCCGTGTATTCGGACAGTTGTAGAGAGTACAATGATCCATCTCGAAATCAAAAGGGTGTGAATTGCTGTCTCCGTCTATAGCTGCGAAATAAATAGCATTGTTGCTTGTATCGCCTATGTCTTTGAAAGTTGTGTTTTTGATTCGTGTTTTTTTTATGGAGCGGTAAGCTCCTGCGATATTCAAAGCCCTTTGCATGTTGTAAAACCGGCAATTGTCAACGCTCAATAAGGATAGCTCGTAGTCGCTTCGTGTTGTGCTGTGGAAAGGGTCGCCTGAATCGAGATAGGATGCTATTTGTATTCCCCGGTTGATATTTTGGAAAAGGCTTCCCGTAACTGATAATGTCATTTCGGATGTGGTCGAATAAACTTCAATCGCTCGATCCATATTTTGAAAGCTGCAACCTTTGATGCTTAAACTTGTGTTCGAACATTTGCCGAATGCAGCTCCATAGGGCTTTATGGCACGTTGTGAGGCTGTCCGGCCGCCACCGTCAATCTTGAGATTTTCAAAAACGACGTTTATGTTTGAGGCCCGCAAACGGAATGAAGCTCCTCCGCTGATTGTTATCAGAGCATCCTGTCCGCTGGCTGCTCTAAGGGTAATTGATTTTGTTATGTCAATATTACTCGAGCTAATATAAGTTCCTGTTTTTAGCTCTAAAATGTCCCCGGCCGAAGCAGTCGATAATGCTGCTTTTATTGTGTTTTCACCCGGTTCTACCGTTATGACGGCCGCCGTTAGGTTTATTCCGTACAACAGCAATAAGCTTAGGAAAAGAAATTGTTTTTTCATGATTTCTAAGTATTTATTGTTTTAAAAGCTTGTACATATTACTGCTTTGCTGAGTTGTAATTTGCAGCAGATACATCCCTGTATCCAGCATCGATGTATCGATTTGTTGCAGTTCGAATGGTAATGTCGTTGTTCTGCCGGCAAGATCAATGGCTTCTACTTTGACAATGTCCGAAAGTCTTGTGTTTATGAACCTTCCGGCAGGTATGGGGTATAACATCCTGTCTGAGGCCTCGATGTGCTTCGAGGCGCTGTTGTTCTTGTTCTTTAGGATTTTAAAAGAATCGAAAGGAGTGGCGCTTGCAGAGGAATTAGCCGTATAGCTGTCCACCTGAATAGCCTCGGTAGATACCGTGATTTTGCTGTAAGTCGGTGCTCCCGGTTGCCCGTACTTACCGGTAAACAGATCCCAGTAATTGGCTACTTTATGCTTGCTGTAGCCGGCTTCCATCTGCTCTCTGGTATAGGGATAATACCGCTTGCGCCCGCATGTTGCATTTACGAAATACATAGTGCCCTTATCTACCGTAAATTTACCGCCTTCCTGTCCTCGTGGATTTTTATTATTGTCAATAACTCCGGTGCTTACATCGGAAATAGCATTGGGGACAATCGTTTTACTTAAATTGTTAATAGGCCCCATCACTTCATAAATATGATCATGGCCTTGAATAACAAAATCGATATCCAGTTCATGAAATACGGGCAATAATGTTGTTCGGAACAGTACGCTTTCTTCGTCGGTTTGGTGCGAACTGCCTGTAAATAAATTTTTGTGCATGGCTACGATGCGCCATTTCGTATTGGGGTGTGTTGCTACCTGAGAGCGAAACCAGTTTGCGACATCGTTGTTCAGATATGCACTTGTTCCGTTTGCATAGCTGTAACTGCCTCGCCAGAAGTCCTGAACACTATAAATCAGGAATAAAGCATCGCCGTAAACAAAGGAATAGGTTATTCCGTCGAATTGAGGCTTTATGACAGCAGACTTGTTGAAATCGTTATTTGTGTTGAAATGATAGGTGTAGTTCAAATTTTTGCTGTCATCGTGGTTCCCATCCGTAGGGGCAAGTGGCATTTTCGTTAATATCGGCTTCATGGAGCTCTCGAACCATTGTTCCCACTCCCATTCTGAGTTTTGCTCGGTGCCGGTTTCCACAAAATCGCCCGTGAATAGAAGGAAGCGCGCATCGGAGGCATTAGCGGCAGCTGTAATTGCCGACCAACGGGCATTCTCGATGTATTCGGCGTCCATGATATGTGAATCGGTCATGTATAGAAATGAAAACTCGGATTTGTCATTCTTGGCGGTTTTGAAGGTCTTGATCTCGCTCCAGTATCCTTCTTTGCCAACCCGATAGGAGTATGTCTGATTGGCTGTTAATGTCGTGGCTAATGCTTTGTGACTTACGTAGCTGCGTTTGGTTCCGGGCGGAAGATTCGCCGCTTTTAAAATACCGCTTGTCGATACGGCATAATTCAAATTAGGGGCCGCCTGACTCGAGGCTGTGATTTCAAAAGCAGGGTTTGTAAAATCGGCAACAGTGGCGTTTTCTTTGGCTACAATCTGTACTTTACCGCCTGTTACATCGCTGTTGGTAAACCAGGCAAAGCCCATCTGCCGGGTCGGGTCACCGTTGATGTTGGCAACAACACAGTACGGCATATTCTTATTTACCAGATTGGAAATGCTTGTTCTTAAGGCTTGCAAGTTTAGTTCTGAGCTATCGGAACGAGCAGTCTCTTTTGCTACCAGGAATGGAGTAAATGACGGCACGGTGTAATCTTTTTCCTTGTACAGCGTATCAGCAGCCAGCACTTCGGCATGAATGATTACAATCGGTTTTTTGTCTATGATAAGGACACAGGTATCCCGGAAGTTTCCGTCTTCTGTCGTAACTACCACCTTGGTTTTTCCATGCCGGATGCCGCTAACCAGACCCTTTTCCACACTTGCGATATGGCTATCGAGCGACTTCCATGTTACTCGCTTATTGCTTGCATTGGCAGGGCTTATAACGACGGATAGCCAAGCCTCCTCAGACTCTTTCAAACGCAAAGTATCTACAGTAATTTTTACACCAGAAACCGCTACAACTGCAGCTGCCGGATCGTATTCGTAGGCTCCTAAATCAATCGCTTTCCCTTTGGGGCGAGCCACTCCCAATATATCTTGTGTCGGAGCCAAGCTAGGACTTCCTTTGTCGATACAGGGAGATGCTGACATGAAGGAAAAATCAGCCGCGCGCATGGCTGCTATGTCGGCCGGGGAGTTCGGAAGCCCTACAAAAGCACTTGGCGCTTTGAAGTTTGGGCCGTCAGGAGCTGTGTTGTCTTTGTTGAGCGTCAGAATAAACATTTCTGCATCGAAGCCCGAGTCCGCAGCATTATTCCCCGAAGAACTGCCCTCGTTGCTGATGAAAGCCACCGGATCGGCAAAACCGGCCTCTGCCTTATTGTTCCAGCAAACGTTATTTATGGCAGTGCTGTTGCTGTGCATGGCAGCGTATTGGCTGCCGTAGTTGCAAGCTAAAGTACAGTTCACTACCACACCACCCGGATTGTATATGCCACCGCTATTAGGCCAACCGCTTACCGTTGCCGAGTTGTTATGGAGAATACAGTTACGAACCGTTCCGGCGTCGTTCCGGATACTGCCGTATTTACCTTGATTTCCCCGTATGATGCAGTTTTCTACCAATCCACCCATGTTACGAATGGCTCCACCGGAGCTTGTAGCTGCACACAGCTCAATGATGCAGTTGCGAAGCGTAGCGGCCCCGTTGATGAATACTCCTCCGCCGTTTGAACCCTTACAGTTCCGGATTACGGAATTCGCAATCGTTACATTCCCCCGGATGTATGCTCCGCCTCCCTCATTGGAATGTTCTGCATTTTGCAGGATGAATCCTTCGATAAGGGTCGGATGGCTGCAGTCGGAGTCGTATTTTACAATTAGAAATTTACCCAACCCGCTACCATCAAGGATGCTTTCAAAGTCTTTCCAATTGCGCTCACCGGTAGCTTTGTTATATCCTCCGAGGACGGAAACTCCATCTTTTATTGCGAACATCTCGTTGTAGATGCCCGAGGATACGAATACCGTATCTCCTGCCGCACAAGCTTGGATGGCTGCTTGAATCGAAGATTGAGCCGTAGCCCAAGAAAGTCCGTCTCCATTCCCGCCGATTGAGACATAACGATTGGCTGCAGTGGTAGAACTCATCCAAATTAAAGCAGCAATAAGCAGTTGAATAGAAATTTGTTTTTTCATATCGATCGGATTTAGTAGGTGAAGTAAGACGGAAGATCTCATTTAAAGCGAGCTCCCTTTTTGTCGTTATTATTTTATCTTTTCGAAAATGCAGTCCCCCGTGTAGCTTTCGCTTTCATGATCGGGTGAAACATCAATGCTGACATTCAGGTTGTTGTAACCTGTCGCCTCCTCCCACATGTTGCTGTTTGCCAGCCGGATGGAATATGCGGGATTGGAATATAAACTTTCCTCCGGATCGGGCAGGTTGAGATAGAGTTTATAGCTCCCGGCTGCAATATCAGCGGGTAAGCCCCCTTCTATTTTAACCTCGCTGGATACAGCAGGCTGCCAGAATCGGGCTTCGATGGAGTTTATCCGCAATCGGTATTTTTCGTCCGATTGGCTGTTTACTAATATCAACTCGACCAAACGAGGGTTGTATAAGGGGGCATAGCCCAGATTCTTGACCGTGATGCGGGCTTTGAAAATCCCTCCCGGTTTCACCTTGTTGGAGTATTCGCCCGATGTCAGTTGGAATCTGTAACCTAAATCCCGTATTATATTTTCCATGCCGCCATCCAATTTCCAAATATCATTTACAGCCTGATAATAATCTTCATTCAGATAACTCCACCTTAGCTGGCGCATTTCCGATTGAGCTTGCAATGATGTGGCCGGATCTACTCCATCCGGCGGACAGGTTTCCCCGCCAATCGGGACAAACAGGCAGTCTTTATTCAGAAATGCTTTGTCGGCTTTCGGATTTATGTAGGTGCCGTAGTCTGTCGAACTTGCTAAGAAGCAATCGTTATGATGCCCTACTCGTGCTATCTCGGTATCCTTGAATGCTTCCTGAAAAGTTAAAGGAGTCGAGCGTTTGAAGTATTCGTGTTTATAGGCCGGAGTGCGTAGCTGAATACATCTCTTTGTCGGCACGGCTTCAAGCAGCTTTTTGATTATTTTATGTCGTGCGCCGCCATTATTCAGATTGTTGCTTGTATAATACCACTCGCCCCAAGCTCCTATAAATCCGGCTTGGACGATAGCAATCACATCCCGGTTTTTTTGTAACACAGGTTTTAGCTGATCCAAATGTTGCAGCACGATATTGAGAGGAGCATCCGGCTCTTCTTTAGCTTCGGAGTAGGCAAAACGTACGATGAGCTTCACTCCCGATCGACGTGCTGTGGCAAAATCCCGCTCTATCTCATCCAATACCACTTGGGACAGAGGCTTGTCTCTAAATTGTTTGAGATAAAACATCCGCATTACCAAGGTGATGTTGTGCTTTCGATAGCTTGTCAGGAGGGACTGAGATAAGCCTTCTTTACCTGTAGCCAAATCTATTTTTGAGAACTTATAAAAACCTCTTTCGGGGTTCGGAAATTTGCTGATGTTATCCGCCGTATAGTTTACCTCGATTTTTGGCAGTTGGTTGTCGGGCGTGCCCGGCTCCTGCGATTTACAGGAGCTAAGCAGCATACATCCGATAAGTAAAAGGCCGTGGCAGTTTATCATCCTCTTTCTCATGTTATTCCTTTTCAGCAGTAGATGGATTTTCTTATTGGGCATAACCCGGATTCTGTTTCACTTCTCCCTTCCCGTCCACAATCACGGATATGGGGAGTGGGTATAAATATTTGTCTTTTGATGCGTGAGGAGCTACATCGTTGTTTAATAGCATTACCCGGTCGTAAAGTTTATCGAAGCGAATCAGGTCGGCGCGATACTGTCCGTTTTCGCACCAAAACTCATGGCTTCGCTCGGTCAGGAGCTGATCGATAAAGGCTTCCTTACTGGGAAAGTCGGAAAGCAGCTTGGCTTGAAGCTTGGCTCTTATCCGCACGGTATTCATCAAATCTACAGCCTCTTGATTGAGAGCGCCGCCGGGTTTCATCACAAGGGCTTCGGCCAACGACAGCAAGACTTCGGGATAACGAAACATGACCATATCTAAATTACTAAGACCGTTGTTTCCGGGAACATCCGGGTCTATCTCGTATTTTTGAGGAATGGGGCCTAAGTCCATCGTTGCTCTAGGATTGCTCCTGTTCACCTCTTTGTTGTCTTCAGCGCTGATGTAGCTTGTAATAAGGTAGGTTTTGCGTGTGTCATCCGCTTCGAAGGTGTCGTAAAACCACCAGGTACTTTGTACCGTACCCCAACCTTTTATTTTTGAATCCGAATCGGGAGGCATTACCATCATGTGCCACTGCGACTCATTGGGACCTGCTACTGAAGATGGAATTACAAATATATACTCCGGATTTTCTTTAGTCTGGCCGGCAAATTCGAACAACGAGGGGTAATTCTCAACCAACTTAAATCCGTATTGAGGCTCCATCAATTCCCGTGCAAGCGCTTCTACTTTATTGTAGTAGGCCTTATCGTGTACGGTTTCATGCAGATATAGTCTGATCAGCAAAGTCTTTGCGAATGCCCGGCTGAATTTTCCATAATCAGCTTCCTTAGGCATCGGAAGGTGCTCGGCAGCAAATAGCAAATCGTCTTCGATGAATTTCACCATTTCTTCATTGCTCAGTCTTGGCAAAGGTTTTTCTTTCAATGGGTTTTTGAGTACTTCCAATGGCGCAACCACAATAGGGCCGTACATGTCGAAAAGGATGAAAGATAAATAAGCACGTGCACAGCGAACTTCGGCCATATACTTCTTTTTTGTTTCTTCTTTCAAATAACCGGCATTCTCTATTTCGTCTAAAACCAGCGTGCAACGGCTCACTTTTCCGTAAAAACCGTAGGGCTCGTTTCGAGTGTAGTAGAAGTAGGTTATTTCTTCGTTGCTTTCGTTGAAAGATAGCTCATGACACAGTTTTTGTGCTCCGAATTTTCCGGCGAGAACCTCGGTGCAGCTTTCATTTACAAACATTTGTCCTCTTTCCGAGTTGGAGTTGATGCCGTTCCACCAGCTCCCGCGCAAGGGATAGTAACAGGACAATACCAAGGCTCTGATGTCGGACTCGTTTCTGGGGAAGTTCGATTTATTCATCGTTCCGTAGTTGATCGGATCCAGCTGGCATCCTGTGAGCGAGAGGGCCAATGCTGTATATGCGAAAAAATATTTGATGCGGGTTTTCATAGCGTATTTGTTTTTTAGCGTATCTGGTTGATACGCGAATATATTTATTGAATTGGGCAATTGTCTCTTATGTGTTTCTTTCATCTTCATTCGATTCAAAACTTGACATCAATACCAACCGTAAAAGTGCGTGCATTCGGATAGGCGGCAGCATAGGAATCGGTTTCAGGGTCCAAACCTGTGTAGGGAGTAAAGACGAAGAGGTTGCTCGCGTCGGCAAAGAAACGCAAAGAGGAGAATACGTTTTGCAATGCTCCCTTAATCGGTACGCGGTAGCCCAGCGTGATGCTTTGTAACCTGATGTACCAGGCATCTTGAAGGAACCAGTTTCCAGGCCCTTTAGAACCTCCTGTTTTTTCCCATCCGTAAAAAGAACTTGGAATTGTGGTTGAAGGATTTTCGGGCATCCAGCGCTTTTTTAGAATCCGAAGCCCGTTGTAGCCATACTGTGCAATTCCATCGGCACTGGCTCCATAGGCAAGATAAGTCGGATCTGCCATTTTGCGTCCGAGTACCGCATTGAAGTCAAAGCTGAAATCGAAGTCATAGAGCGTGAATCGGTTCGTCAGACCCATAACCGGTCCCGGATCGTAACTTCCCAACAGTTGTATGTCGGCTTCATCGATCATGCCGTCGGGACCTCCGGTCAGGAGAAATCGACCGTTCTCAAATATAGGATCACCGTTTAAGTCGCGTTTGTAACCGTTAAGATCCTTGAGTACAATCTGCCCCGGAAGTAGATTGGGCTGTGCTTCCGGAAGCGGATCGCCAATTTGCAGGATGCGTTCGGCAACATATCCGTAACGAGGGTATTTGGGGTCATTAATATTTTCATATATGTTGGGTTTCCAGTCGGGTTCCCGCTCCAACCAGTGGTTTTCGTATAACGAGAGGGTGAAGTCGCTTTGCCAGGTGAAATTTTTTCTTGAGAAGTTTTTGGTATTCAATGTGATTTCAAAACCGCTTCCCTGCATCTTACCGATGTTGCTCATTACGAAGCTGACATCGTGGTAGGAGTTAAGCTCTTTAGGGTGCAGCAAATCGTAAGTGACCCGTCTGAAATAATCGAATGAAAAGTCTACTTTACTATTGAAGAGCGACAGGTTTATACCTGCATTGTACACTGCTGTAGTTTCCCATTTCAAGTCGGGGTTCTCCAATTGTAATGTAAAAACGCCGGTCTGTGGCTTTTTTGTGCCGTCGTTCCAAGCGTGTTGCGCGTAATAAGTAAAAAATGCATTTTCCCGGATGTTTGAGTTTCCGGTTTCGCCATAGCTCAGTCGTAGTTTAAGCATGTCCAAGGTCGGTTTGGCAAACTCCATAAAGGGTTCTTCTGCCATATTCCAGGCGAATGCAAGCGAAGGGAAATAGCCCCATTTATGATTTTTTGCAAATACGCTTGCTCCGTCGATACGGAAGGTTCCGGTAAACAAATAGCGGTCCATCAGGCTGTAATTAATCCGTGAAAACACCGAACGGACTTGATTTTCTTCTCCTGACGACTCAACTCTTCTCGTACCTTCACCCGATTGGAGATTATACCATTTAAAACCATCCGTAAGGAACTTATTGTTTCCTAAAAAATGGCTATTGGAAACAATTTTCTCGGCCGAACCCCCTGCCATAATCGTGAAGCGGTGTATCTTATTCAAATCGAATGTGTATGTTCCGTGAATATCGGCCAAAAAACTTTGGGAGTTCGTGTGGCTGATGCCGGCCTCTCCTCCGGCAAGGCCACCATGTAGCGTAGCCTTAGGCATATAAGTATTGCGGGTTTGATAAGCCAAATCGGTGCCTGCATTTAGCTTGAATATGAGATTCTTGAGCGGCTCAATTGTCACGAAGAAGTTCCCCAGTAAGCGATCCGACCGGCTCTCGTCTGTTACCAACAACAGTGAATAAGGATTGGGTTGGGTGGGTAAAAGCGGATTGATCGGGTAGTTTCCGTTTTCATCTATGGCCTTGATGTGTGGACCCATTTGTACTGCAGAGCGTATCAAGCCCGATTTTTCGTACTGCTCTTCCCCTAAGGGGGTATTATCACTTTCAACTCGATTCAGAGTCAGATTTATACCGGCTTTGAAGATTCTGTTGATTGTTTGGTCAAAATTTAATCGTGTCGAATACCTTTTTATCCCTGAATTTTTAATAATTCCTTGATGGTCGAAATAGTTGAGCGATAGCAAATATTGGGTCATCGACGAGCCTCCTCGTAGGCTTAAGTTATGTTGCTGTATCGAACCATCTCTGGTAACGAGATTGACCCAATCCGTACCTTCGCCGGCTTGGGCGATATCATTGTCATCGTAAGGAAGTTCATAAGCAACGCCGTTTTTCGGATATTTCATTGCTATCTCCAATGTTCGGTTTCCATAGGGTATTACTCCGTTATCGAACATCCAGAAATCCCAACTTGCGATGTTTTTTTCCTCCATCCATTCTTTCAGCGAGAACACATCGAAAATGTTGCTGTGTTTTTGCAGGGCAAAAGAGCTGGAATAGCTTACGAGAGGTTTACCCGTTTCACCTCTTTTGGTAGTAATGAGTATTACACCGGCTGCAGCCCGGGCTCCGTAAATGGCTGTTGCAGAGGCATCCCGCAAAACTTCTACTGAGGCGACATCGTTCGGGTTGATAAAATTAAGTATGCTTTGTGTTCCGGCATTGAGCCTTTCGTTGTTACTTCCGGGTTGATCGAGAGCTAAAGCAGGTACTCCGTCTATCACATACAAGGGTGTATCGTCTGTATATCTGGATCCGCCCGAACCGCCTCGGACCAATATATCCAATCCTCCACCCGGTTGGGCGCTGTTTTGAATGATGCTTAATCCGGCTATTTTCCCTTTTAATGCTTGCATGACAGACGCGGTTGAGATTGTATTGACATTCGTCATCTTTACGGAAGCTACCGAGCCCGTCAAGTCTCTTTTCTTTACCGTTCCGTAACCGATGATTACCAATTCGTCTATTTCTTTCGACTCGTAAGACATGCTTACGTCGATTTGTTTTTGCTTCTCAATGGCTACTTCTAGACTTTTCATTCCCACATAAGTAAACACGAGGCTTCCGTTAGCAGGAACGTTCTTGAGGTTATAGACTCCTTTTGCGTTGGTGAGTACGCCTTGCGTACTGCCTTTTACTACCACCGATACTCCGGGCAAGGCTTCGCCGGACTCGTCGGTAACGGAACCGGAAATATCGACACGCCCGGAAAGAGTCGCCTTCGATGATGCCGGCGGAGGCGGAAGTTTGGACTTCGAAGTCAGGACGATGGTTTGCCCTTCGATGCTGTAGGCGATACCTGTGTTTTCGAATAGTTTCTTGAGAGCAGCCTCTAAGCTTACTCCGCTAACTTTCAACGAGGCGGTCTTGTCGAGTTCGGGTAAGCCTTCATTAAAAAAGAAAGTCTGATTCGACTGGCTTTCTATCGACTTTAATATGCTGCGGATGGATTGATTTTCGACATTGATACTGATTTGTGAAAAAAGTGTCGAAAACCAGAAAAAGAAAACTAAGGATAAAAAATACCGTAACGTAACCGTTCCTTGGATAGAACGGAAGAGATGTGTTTTCATAGGCCGTTTTTCTATTGATTGGTATAAATAGCATTGATATACGTAATATATACAAGCGAGAGGAGGGAATTCCTCTATTTAAAGAAAGTTAAAATATGAGGCTCTGCTTGACTTCCTAAGCGGGATGCCGCTGCAGAGAGCCGGAGTAAATTTCTATGTGTCAGAAGACATGCTCGCCGAAGCTTGTAGCTTGCAGACGCATCACATCCTTTCGGATAGTCGGAGAGGAAATAACAGCTTATTCGTGGAGCTGAGCAGACGGGGTTAAGGCTTTTTGAAGAGCTTGCTCTCGCCCGGTACCTCGTAGAGAATGATTTTCTGCTCTTGTATTTCGTAACGGATGGGCGATGTGAGTGAAAGAATCCGCAGAACAGACTGTAAGCTGTTGTTTCGTATGCATCCGGTAAAGCGTTGTTCCTTGATGGATTCCGGAGAGAAGGTGATTTCAACGTTATAAGTTCTGCTTAGGTTGCCTGCCAGTTCCGCTAAGGTGGCATTTTCGAAGCTGAGCTGGTCGTTGAGCCAGCCAACAGACTGTTGAGCGTCGTTGAGCTCTATCAGAGCTGTTTGTTTGCTTCCGGAGTCATACTCGAGGCGCTGATTGGGTTGTAAACTTTTTTTCTCACAAGGGGTTTCCAGCTCGACTCGTCCTTCGGTCAGCGTTGTAGAGATCGAGTTTTCTTCCGGGTAGGCTCTAACGTTAAAGCTTGTTCCTAAGGCTTTTACCGACACCTCTCCGGCGTGCACGACGAAGGGCTTGTCTTTGTCTGTGGCAACATAAAAGTAAGCTTCTCCGGTCAACTCCACCCGGCGTTTGGGTTTGCTGAAGTCTGTACCGTAACGTATTTTTGATTCGGAGTTGAGTATCACCTTCGTTCCATCCGGCAGTGTAACGGTGGACTTTTGCCCGCGAATAGCCTCGACTTCGGTATATAAAACCGACTTGGAATCGTTTCGCCAAATGATTGCTAAGCTACCGATGAGCAGGAGTACAAGCGCGGCTGCTGCAACGTATCTTGTCCAAAAGGGCAAGCGGAGGCGCTTCTTTTTCTGCTGTTGGACTAGCAATTGATGTATGTTTTCCAGTATTTTCTGTTGTAGGGCTGCATCCATATACTGCGGAGAGTCCGCTAATTGGCAGTCGAGCCAGGACCGTAATTCCTCGTTACGGGCTATCCAGCCGTCCAGCTCAGACTTTTCTGCCTCTGAGGCGCTGTTGGCTAAATATTTCTCAAATAAACTTACTATTTGATCGGACATTTATTCTTTTTTACTTTATACAATTCAAAGAGGAAAACTCCTCTATCATTCGCTAAATATTTAGCACAAGCTGCAAAGGAGCAAAGTCAGAAATATCTTGTCGTAGTGTTGTTTTACCTTCTCACGTATGAATTTATTGGCCTTCATAAGCTGCTTCTCCACTGTGCTTTCCGATTTTCTAAGCCGAGAGGCTATTTCTTTATTGCTATAGGCATTCAGCCGGCTGAGGCGATAAACTTCCTTGCAGGCTGAAGGGAGTTCGTCGATGAGCGTATCGAGATAATGAGTGAGAAATGTGTATTCGATCTTTTCTTCGGAAGAAGTTGAGATTTCGGCCTCTTGTTTTTTTCGGACGATATAGTTTCGGTAAATATATTCGATTACTTCGTGGTTATATTCGTTCATCAACATGTTTCGTGCTATGGTTCCGATAAAGGAATGGAAGGATTTCTCGGGATTCAGTTCTTTTCGCAGCTCCCAAATTTTGATGAAAGTGCGCTGTACAATCTCTTCCGAGCGGTAGGCGTCGTAATTCGATATTTTCATGACAAAGTTGTACAACTTGCCGCTATAGCGTTTGTACAACAAATCGAATGCATGAGTAGAATCCGATTGAAGCAATTCAACCAATATTTTATCTTCCGAATTCAATTTGACACTTCTAAGGTTAATCCGGCTCAAAATTAATCAGTCGGAAGGATTTTTCCAAATCTCATTCTGAAAAACTGCTATATTCGTTTTTATCCTGCCTTGCTCCGCTGAGGGAGTTGCTTGACTTTCTTTGGCTCACCTTGCGCTGCCTTGATCGCATTCGCTAAGCATCATAAAACAGAGCGGAAGACTATTGAAGTTCGAGCAGATGTGGGGCTATCCCCCCCAAAAAAAGATGTATATCTATTGACCTTTTGATATCCTTTGGATAAAAGAGAGGAGTAAATTACCTCCAAACACGCTCGACTTAAGTGAGGTAAACGAATAACCTCTTTGTCCTTTTCGAGCATATAAAGAAAGATGCCGTAGAGCTAATAAGCTGCTACGGCATCCGTCTTTATTAAAGGAGGTTTATGTGACCCCAGTGGGGCTCGAACCCACGACCCACAGATTAAGAGTCTGTTGCTCTACCAGCTGAGCTACGGAGTCAATCACTTCGGCTGCAAAGGTAAGCAAATATTTTGGACTGCGGGCGAAAATCCGTCAAAAAATACAGTCTTATTCCTTCCTTGGCTGGTTATCAGGGGTTGAACAGTTTTCGGAAAGCTTCTTCTACCTTTCTCACAGGAAGAATCTCTATGTTCAGCTTGCGGTTTCCGAAGCTACGGAGATTGGCCTGAGGAACGATGATTTTCCGGAATCCCAGTTTTTCGGCTTCGAGTATGCGCTGTTCAACGCGGTTTACCGGACGGATTTCTCCTGAGAGTCCGACTTCTCCGGCCATACATATCTGCCTTTCGATGGCTACATCCACATTGGAAGAAAGAATAGCGGAAATTATAGCCAGGTCTATGGCTGGGTCGTTTACTTTTATCCCTCCGGCAATGTTCAGAAAGACGTCTTTTTGTGCCAGCTTGAATCCGGCTCGTTTTTCGAGAACAGCCAGCAGCATGTTCAGGCGCCGCAGGTCGAATCCGGTGCTGGAGCGTTGCGGTGTGCCATAGGCCGCGGAGCTCACCAAGGCTTGCGCCTCGATAAGAAAGGGTCTTACTCCTTCTATGGCCGAGGCTATGGCTACCCCGCTGAGGCCTTCGTGATTTTGTGAAAGCAGGAGTTCCGAAGGGTTGCTCACTTCGCGTAAGCCTGATTGTTGCATCTCAAAAATACCCAGTTCCGATGTGCTTCCGAAGCGATTCTTTATGGAGCGCAGAATACGGTAGATGTAATGCTGGTCGCCTTCGAACTGCAGGACTGTGTCCACAATATGCTCCAATACTTTTGGGCCGGCGATGCTACCTTCTTTATTGATGTGCCCAATCAGGATGACGGGCGTTGCACTTGTCTTGCAGAATTTGAGAAGGGCCGAAGCACATTCGCGCACTTGTGATACGCTGCCGGGGGACGACTCGATGCTTTCGGTACTGATGGTTTGTATCGAGTCGATTACCACCAAATCGGGTTGCACGTTTTGTATGTGCGTGAAGATTTGCTCGAGCGAGGTTTCACTCAGAATGTAGCAATTGGGATTGTTGAAGGAAAGACGTTCTGCACGTAGTTTTATCTGTTTGCTACTCTCTTCGCCCGATACGTATAAGGTCTTTCGGGATTGGATGTGGAGCGCTACTTGCAGGGCGAGCGTCGACTTTCCAATACCCGGCTCTCCTCCGATAAGCACCAGAGAACCTTCGACCATGCCGCCTCCCAGCACTCGATTCAACTCTTGGCTTCCGGTATCGAAACGGCTTTCTTCTTCGGTCTCGATTTCGGAAATACGTATCGGCTTTTGCTTCGTCCGCTCCGATGCCGCCAAAGATATTTTGCCGGTAGACGCTTTACTTACGATTTCTTCGACATAGCTGTTCCATTCGCCGCAGGAGGGGCACTTACCGATCCACTTGGGCGAATCCGCACCGCAGTTTTGACAGACGTAAATCGACTTTGTTTTTGCCATAGGTAGTGCTTTGCTTACTTTTTATATCTCGGAGAAATGAACCAAAACGTGTCGATAAGAGTTGAATATCTTCGACTTGGATACATAACCGATGTAATGTTTTTGGTCGTCAACCACGGGGAGGTTCCAGGCTCCGGTGTCTTCGAATATTTCCATGACCTTTTCCATCGGCATATTTTGGTTGATGGTTGCCGGAGGGAATATCATCAGTTGTTTGGCCGTAAATCGCTTGTAAAGTTCGGGTCGGAACATGATGTTGCGCACTTCGTCCAACAATACGATGCCCATGAGAACTTGGTTCTTGGGGTTCACAACCGGGAAAATATTTCGTTTCGATTGAGATATGGCTTTTACGATTTCTCCTAAGTTCATTTCGGGAGAGAGAACTGTCAGATCGGTCTCGATGACGTTTTCGGTTTTTAGGAGCGTTAACACTGCTTTGTCTTTGTGGTGGGTGAGCAACTCGCCTCGCTGCGCCAAACGCATGGCGTAAAGGCTGTGGGGTTCAAAAAGAATGATGGTCAAGTACGAAATGGTGGAAACAATCATCAACGACATGAAGAGGTTGTAGCTGCCCGTCAGTTCGGCAATCAGAAATATTCCGGTTAACGGGGCGTGCATTACTCCCGACATCACTCCCGACATGCCGGCCAAAGCAAAATTCGACTCGGGTACCTGAAATCCGATGTATCCGAGTGTTTGAGCAACAACAAATCCTGCAAAACAGCCTATGAACAGCGATGGAGCAAAAATTCCACCGACGCCCCCTCCGCTTGTCGTCGATGCGGAGGCGAATATCTTAAATCCTACGATAAGCGTAAAGTAAATAAGCAATATGTAGGGGCTTTCTGCTAAGGCCATAAAGGGACTGTTGGAAAGAGTCTGAAAAGCTTCTCCGTTGAGTATCGCTTCGATTTCTCCATAGCCTTCTCCGTAAAGAGGCGGGAAGATGAAAATCAGCAGGCTAAGCACCGAGCCTCCGACAGCCCATTTGATGAAAGGATTTTTGATTTTCCGGAAAAGCCCTTCGAGCCAGTTCATACCCCGTGTAAAATAAAGGGATACCAAGCCGCAAACCACCCCCAGCAAGATTAAAAAGGGAATGCGTTGTACCGCAAAGGCCTCTTGTACCGAAAAGTCGAACATAAAAGAGCTTCCGGTCAGGAAGTAAGTAAAGGAGGTTGCTGTGACCGAAGCTATCAGCAAGGGAACGATGGAAGTCAAAGTCATGTCGAGCATCAGTACCTCGAGGGTGAAGACCAGCCCGGCAATCGGAGCCTTAAAGATACCTCCGATGGCGCCTGCCGCACCGCATCCGACGAGGAGCATCAGGGTCTTTTGATCCATTTTGAAGAACTTGCCCAGATTGGAACCGATAGCGGACCCGGTGAGAACGATCGGAGCTTCTGCCCCTACCGACCCACCAAAACCGATGGTGATGGAGCTTCCCACCAGCGAAGTCCATACGTTGTGCAGTTTGATGATGCTTTTCCGCTGTGAAATGGCATATAAAATACGCGTTACCCCGTGGCTGATATTGTCCTTTACTACATAGCGCACGAAGAGCATCGTGATTAAAATTCCGATGGCAGGAGTGAAGAGATACCAATAGTTGACGGAGTCGTTGTCGACCAGGAGATTATCCAAAAAACTGTGGATGGCATGGATGGATGTTTTGAGTAGAAAGGCGGCCAAAGAGGCAAAAAGACCGACGAGAAAGCTTAGAAAAAGAATGAACTGACGTTGCGTGATGTAGCGTTCTCGCCATTCAAGCATTCGGGAATAATAATTTTCAAATTTATCCATTTGTTACTTACAGGCTAAGCGAACAACAAAGATAGGTAAATAACTTCGATATTGCTATACTCCCTTGCCTCGGAAGATAACTTCGAAGGTGAGAAGGAGGATTTTCAAATCAACCATCAGCGACATCTTGTCCATATACACGAGGTCGTAATTGAGTCGTTCGATCATTTTTTCTATGCTGTCCGAGTAGCCGATCCGAATGGGCCCCCACGAGGTCAATCCGGGCCGGATTTTATAAATCAGGCAGTAATAGGGAGCCGATTGCATAATTTTCTCGATGTAATATCTGCGCTCGGGTCGAGGGCCTACGATACTCATCTCGCCTTTAAGAACGTTCCAGAATTGCGGTATTTCGTCCAAGCGGTATTTACGTAGTATCTTTCCGGCCGAGGTGACTCGCTCGTCGTGGGCGCTGCTGAGCTGAGGAAGACCATTTTCAGCTCCGGCTTTCATCGTTCTGAATTTGAGTATGTCGAAAGGAATGCCGTTGCGCCCCAGTCGCTCCTGCTTGTAGAAGACGCTTCCGCGGGAGTCTATTTTTATCCAGATGGAGAAAAGCAGCAGCAGAGGCGATAGGATGCTTAAGGAGAAGGCTGATATGCTTATGTCGAAAAAGCGCTTTACACAGATCTGCCAGTCGGGCATCGAAGGGGAGGTAATGCTGACCAAAGGGCTGATGCCGGGGCGCTGCACTTCGGCACTCCCGGTCAGAATCTCGTGTATCCGTGCGGTAAAGCGGATTTCGATGTTGAAACGAAACAGGGTGTTGATAATCGAGTAGAGCCTTTGTTCGTCGTTCTCGTCCAGAGCTATGATTACTTCCTCGATCCGGTGTTGTTCGATAAGCTTCTCGATTTGAGATAAATCGCCCAGCATCGGGAAGGCTGTATGCGCTTGCTTGCTCGCTCTTTGCCTTCTTTCGCTAACGAAACCGATGATTGTGTTGCGATCCGAATTCATCTGTATTTCACCCGCTATTCGTTGGGCGTTGGAGCCGTCTCCGACGATGGCCGTGTTTATACTCCAGCGTTTCCGCCGATAGTTGTACTGAATTTTCGATGTGATAATCAACCGGAAGGCCAAAGTGATGCTCAATTGTAACCCGAGCAGTACGAGTAGGGAATAGTAATATTGCTGGTAGTCGACAACCACGTCGTCGAGCAGCAGTAGGAAGAAGATCGTGATGGATATGATGATCGAAGAGCTAAAGGTAGTCAGGAAATCGCTCGTTTTATTGTGCGATAGCGGGTTTATATAGAAGCCCGACAGCCAATGGACAAACAGGCAAAAGATGGGATATACCAGCAGACTTGAGAAGAAGTTGTATTTAGGGATGAATACTTGTACGTGCTCAAAAAGCTTTCCATCATTTACAATCTGTCTGAAATACATGAAGAGCACCCATACGACAAAAGCCGACAAGATATCGAAAAAGAGATATTTCAGTAGCGAAGACTGTTTAGGACTCATGGAGAGAGGTTTATTGTCTGATAATTTGGATTAGATTTCCTTTCCCCAATTTGATGATGGAGGAGGCCTGCGCGGGCTTTCGTTCCTGCTGACGAAACTGTACAACGTAATCGACCGAGGATTTTATCTCCTCAGCAATCTCTCCGAAATGTTGCGGTGCCGCCTGTCCACTTATGTTGGCCGAGGTAGATACGATCGGACGTCGAAATCGTTCGCATAATGCCTTCGAAAAAACCTCGTTACTTACTCGAATGCCCAGAGAGCGGTCGGCAGCCATAAGGTTAGGGGCTACGTTTCGCGCATCGGGATAAATAATCGTGAGTGGTTTTTCACTCAGTTCCATCAAATCCCAAGCCATATCGGGCACTTCGCTGACATAGGCTTGCAGCTTCGCAGGGCTGTCTATAAGCACGAGCATCGACAGTGCATCCGAGCGTTTCTTTATTTTGTAAATCCGGCTGACAGCCGCCTCATTGCCGGCATCGCAACCCAAGCCCCATATAGTATCCGTAGGGTAGAGGATGATGCCTCCTCCTTGCAGTACTTTCAGGCAGGCTTCCAGATCGTCGTGAAATTCGTTTCGTGGCATTGGCTGTTTTTTGCAAAGTTTGTTTTCCCAAAGAAGCAGAGCGACGACTTTGTGTTGCGCCGCTAATCTTTTTGCAAAAATAGTGAATCAATTGCAAATGTGAAATTCCATGGTGAGAAATACGACCCACTTCCATGCTGCCTTCCGAGAAGTAAACCTCCCTTGACTGCGCGGTAACTTTGATGTTTCGAGGTTCGAATAATGCAGTCGATGCCGGCAAACTTAGTTTGCCGGCATCGACTGTTGTAACTCTTCTTCGAGAAATTCTAATCCTTACTTACCTCCACGCGGCCGGCTGTACTGCGGGCACGTGTCGCAGGGTCGTACATGGCCTCGCAAAGTATGGCCGGCAATACGAATTCGCCGAGGTAGGAGGCTTGCAGGCGGAGCGGAATCTCGCGTACCGCAGCAGCAGGCAAATCGAAGTAGGTCAGCACGCGATCGTCACGAATGTCCTGATAGTTGAGGCCCGACGAGGTTTCGTTCGGACTACCGCTTAGCAGACGTTCGTTGTAAATCTCCCAACCGGAGGGGATGATGTGCGTGAGAGCGACATCGGAGTAATACTGTCCTCCGCTGATATTTGATATGCGTACGATGGCGTAGAAGTCTCTGCCTTGCGGGAGCCGGCTCACGTCGATGGGATTTCCTTGCAAATCGGTGTAGCGCACATCGAGACGTATATTTTCAGCTATCGCCGGCAGAGTATCGTTCAAGGGACGGGTTTTGGAAGCGAGACTGACAAAGAGGACTCCTTCGTCTCCGTTGCTTACCGTCAGTTCTCCTCGTTCCGGTTTGAGGGGAATTTGCTCTTGCAGCAAGGCTTGTTTCGAGTTTACCTTGTTAGCTCTCGCGCCGTTCAGGCTCCAGGTGAATTTCAGTTTCCCCGATGTCTTGGCCGCCAATTGTCCCAGTGCTATCATCGCATGGGCTGTCGTTTGTGTGTCGAACTGCGATTCCTGCGACAGTTTGCGCGACAGCTTACGTGCTTGCGCAAAGGCTTCTTCCGTTTTGTTCATCAACACGAGAGTCTCGAGGAACATGGCTTCGTCGCGTGTGGCCGAACCGTAGGATGGGTTGTTGGATGAGTAGGGTTCTACCGTTGTGGTAAGGTTGAAAAGCAGCCCTGAAGCAGCATCAGCTTTTCCACAAAGGGCGTAGGCGGCAGCCAAACGCCAGCGAGCCTGCAAGGAGAGTTTCTTTTCTTCTTTCAGACGGTTCATTGCTCCCATGTCGGGTTCTCCGGCTAAGGCCAGGGTATAAAGCCGATAAGCCTGTAGTAAGTCGGATTGGTCGTAGGCATAGCGCTTGTTACTGCCGTTTGCCTTCCGCCATTGTCGGGCTGCTTTGCGCTGGTAGCTAATCCATTTGGCAATTACAGCTTTGCTGACTTGGTAACCCCGGTCGCGTGCGAGGATGAGGAAACTGCCTGCGTAGGACGAAGCCCAATCGTTGATGTAGCTTTCTCCGGGCCAGTAGATAAAACCGCCGTTTGCCGACTGCCGGCCGTATAACTGACTGATGGCTTCCATGATATTGGTTTTGCTGCGCTCGGCTTCAAGCTTGTCCAACTCCTTGAAATCCGGCAGGAAGAGCAGCGGGAGAGCTCGCGAAGTGAGTTGCTCCGTACAATAGTGGCTGTAGTTATAGAGGAAATCGAAGCGCCGGCTGATGTCTACCGCAGGAATCCGTGACATTTCCGCTTTGACCCAATTGCCCTCGAAAGAAGCATCGAGTTGGTAGGGGAAACTTGCCGACTGGCCTTTCTCCAACAGTTTGCTTTGGAAGCTGATGACCGGTGGATTGGGATTACGTATTTCGATTTCAATGCTTTCTTTCGACGTATGGTTCCCGCTCGTAGCCGTAATCAGGATTTTTTCTTTTCCAGTTTGAGCTCCCGTTTGCATCGGGAAGTATAAGAGTTTGTCGCCCACGTCGCTGAAGCTCAGTGTTTGAGTCGAACTCCCTTCCGGGCGTAATTTGCCGGTTGTCTCAATTTTTACGCGTACTTCTTTCAACTTTCCTTCCATGGCAAAGACGTTGACCGGGAGGGAAATCCTTTCCTGAGTACTCAGTACCCGCGGCAGCGAAGACAGTAACATCAGTGGAGTGCGTACGGGCACGGTTTTATCAGCCTTCCCGTAAGATCCGTTTTGCCCCGCCACCACCATAACACGCAGAGAGCCGACGTAAGAGGGTAGCCTGAGCTTATGCTTCTTCTCCTCACCGGCTTTTAACACAATAGGGCCGAGATAGAGCACAACGGGTTTAAAGCGTTGGACTTGGCTCGGTTGTGCATTGAGCTCTTCGTCTCCACCAACACTGAAGAGCGAACCGAATTTGCCGGCATAAGCTCCCATTACATTGTCGAAGAGGTCCCATGTGCGTATTCCGAGTGCTTCGCGGGCATAAAACTCCTTCCATGGATCGGGTGTTTTATAGTTCGTGAGATCGAGCAAGCCTTCATCTACGATAGCCAGTGTGTAGGTCATCGCTTTGGCATTTTTCTCTTTTATGCGGATTTCAAAATCACTTTCAGGCTTCAACACATCGGGCATGCTGATGAGTGGGCTAAGAGTGGACTCTTTGTTGGAAACAAAGACCGGCATCACGCCATACATGCGTATCGGCAAGTCCGTAGTTGCAGCATGGGCTTGCAGCAGCGAAATGTGTACGTACATGTTGGGGGCCATCTTATCGCTTACTTTGAAGCTGTACTTCGTGTCGGCGCCCGGTGTCAGCACAATCCACTCGCGGTGGAGTACTTCTGTCCCATTCTCGAAAGCAAGAAGCGCCCGTCCGCCTGAAGCGGTTTGAGGGATGGTAACAGTCGCTTCCTCTCCAACGTTGTAGGAGCTTTTGTCCAGCGAGAAGGCGAGCATCTTGATACCGGTCGGGTCTTGCCGGTTGGAACGCCCCCGCCACGATGGCCAGTCGACCCACACTACATCGCCCGTAGCATGGCCACTCTCGTTGTCTTTTACATAAACCAGATAACGTCCCCAATCCGGGTAGTTGATCCGGAATTTAATTCTTGCTTTTCCGTTCACAGCCTGCAGTTTACCTGAGGCAACGATCGTTGCATTTGTGTTGTTGATGTATGCGTCGAAAGATTCATTCTCACGCTCCCACCACCAGCTCCATCCGATGCGGTATATTTTATATTCAAGTTTGCTCCGGTTGACGGGGCGTCCTTCGGAATTGAGGCTTACTACGTCGAAGCCGTAGTCCTCGTCGGTGACAAAGTATTGCTCGTCTTGCTTCCGGTTGACATTCAGTCCCACATAAGAACTGTAAGGCGAGAAAGGCAGGGACTGGGAGAAGATACTGGCATCGCCTCCCGGTTCGAATACGCGGCAAACAAGACGGGCATTCAACATGCCGGGAGCGCTCAAGGCCGAAGGGACACGCATGCTGAACGAGGCATCTCCGTTTGCGTCGAGATTGGCGTTGAATACTTCACTTGTGCTCGATTCGAATTGCGTAGCGGGATTGTTGAACTTGAATTTTTCGTAGCCTTTGAATTGTGTGTTGGTCTTGCTGAGCAGGAGTTCGGCTCGAGCCTCGAGGTTACGGGCCGTAGCGCCTGTAAGCCATTGTGCATGAATGCCCACCGGAACGCTTCCATGCGAAGCCTCAATACGCGTTGGTAAATCCAGCTTTATTTTCAGACGATTGGGCTTGATGCTCTCAATGCGCAAAGATTTATGAAAACTCGCACCTCCTACCTTCACGTAAGCATTCCAAAGACCGGTTGGATCATTCGGCTTTGTTGGCAGATGGAATACATAAAAACCGTTTGTGCTGTTCGTTACAACGACTTTTTTGTAAAACTGACCCTGAGGATTGTAGAGTTCGAGGGATACGGGATGTTTTTCGGGAAGTTGCTGTTCACGATCTTCTATCATAAAAGCGACGTGTAACGTATCTCCCGGCCGCCATACGCCCCGTTCACCGTAGATGTAGCCCTTGAGCCCTTTTTTCAGCTCCACACCTCCTACGTCGAAGCGGCTGAGCATGTTTTCTTCTCCGTCAACCAAACGGAGGTAGGCTTTCTGATCGCCTGATTCGGCTACGAGAACAAAAGGCTTGCTTTTGAGTTTCAGCAATACAAACCCATCCTTGTCGGTAAAGCTGCTGCCTAAAGCTTGCAGTTGATAGTTGTATGCGGTTACCTTTGCTCCTTCAACCGGTTGCGTGTCGGTCAGATTACTTACCGAGGCCCAAATTGTGTTGTTGGAGTTGCTTTTAGCAATTATCCCGAAGTTCGAAACCAGCACATTGGTAGATGCTTTCCGGTTGCTCTGCATGTAGTAGGTTGGGTGACACGGATTATCGGTTTCCGACCAGTCGTATTCATCCCAATCTATATCCAAGTCGTAGCCGTTGTAGTAATACGAGTCGGGACTGTCCCAATATGTATCCTCTTCCGTATCGTTCAGCAGCGGGGTCAAGTCGTTCGCATTGGCAAGGACCTCTTCTCGAGACGTTTCGTCCGAGCAGTCATAAGCTGCATAAGCTTGTTTGAACGATAGCTCGATGCGATAAATGGCTCCGGGTTGCTGCTTTACAAGATTGGTGATGTCCAAAGAGTAGTTTTTCCATTCGGAAAGCTCTTTGTCGGCATTTGCATTCAGGCGGAGTGTCTTTTTACAGATCAGACGCCCGGCGCGACGGAGCCCATTCGATGATTCCGTATCGAGCTTGTTCTCTTGCAGGAACATCAACACATTGCTTTCGAAAATGCGTATAATCTTCAGATCTACAGCATATAACGATATGGTCCGGAAAGGCAAAATAACGTTTCCCGAAGTAGGCATGATAGAGCCTGAAGTAAGGAGCTCTACTTGTGGTTTACGGGTTTCCATCGGGAGGTCGAGTTGGATGTCTTCGCCCAACATACGGCCGGATTGACTTTTAAGCCCTCCGTGTATCGTTCCCCGCAGATTGCTTTGCGACGAGGGGTTGAAATAAATCATCGCCTGATTGCCTTGTTGCTGGATGCTGTATTCCGAGATATTGCTAAGCGTAATCATGCTGCGCAAATCCTGTTCTACAGAAAGCAGGTCGGTAAATACGAGTCTCAACCCATAATCGGGGGCAGTTATTATTTTGGATTCGTGGAGCCGGAAGCTGCCCGATGCAGGTATTTCTACCTCAATATTTTCTTTACGGTCGATATTTGCAGGTTTGCCATCTACCGTTATGGAGAGCTTTTTATCTGTTTCGGAGCGTATAATGCCTTTGATGGAGAAGCGAAAGACCGAGGCTTCTTCTTCACCCTCAATTTGAACCTCGATTTTTTGTTTATCTAAACGAGCGCTTAGCATTTGGCCTGCCGTAGCCAGTGTAAGAGCTTCGTTGCAAGAGAGTTCTCCAGAGAGAACGATGGAATTGTCACTTCGTATTTCTATCGGGTCGGTAGTTAAGTGAAAGCGTTTTTCTTCTACGCGGAAAGAGAATTCGAATTTACGAAGTTTTTTTCCCACCTCGGCAATTTTGCCTAATGCAAAACTGGCCTCGTAGGTGCTCCCGGATTCCAACTCCTGTGCTTCGGGGGTAAACTCAATAGTCCGGGAGTTAACCCAACGGGTTGTCCCTCTTAGCTTGGGCGAAAAACTGAAGAGTTTCTCCGTTGTTTTCTCATTTGTTTTTTCAGCCGGAAAATCCTCCGCCAATTCGACCCGAATACTAGCATGCGAAGAAATCATCCCTCCGGTATAAGCGCTTATATACGGTGCAAAGTTGATTGAGGGATCTTGCTGCTCCTTTTTACAAGAGTGTAGCGTAAGGCCGATCAAGATCAGGCCTAACGATAGTTTCGAGAGAGAAAAAAATCGTTTCATTTGTTTGCAAATTTTTGCTGTAAAACAAGGGGAATTTATCTTAGGCCTGCAAGTAGCGGGAAGCTTTAGGGCTTATTTGCTCAAAGCATTGAGCAGTTCACTGCGAATTTTTTCTTCGCCCGGAAATCCTAAAGAATAGAAGCTTTGTTTCCCTTTGCGGTCGATAATCACATAGGTAGGAACACCTTTAGCATTCAGACTATCTCGCAGATAGGCCCATTGGGCATCGCTCATGCGACAGTGGTAGCCTTTTATATCGGTAATCATGTTCTTCCACATTGCTTCCGGAGAGTTCTCTCCGGCAAGATAAAGAAATACAACCTCTTTTCCGGCAAAGCCTGCTTTTACTGGTTCCATTGCTTTATTCGCTATGCGGCAAGGCGAACACCAAGTCGCCCAGATGTCTATTAATACGACTTTTCCTTTGAAAGGCTTCAGTATTTCGGCGAGCAAGGCTTCGTTGGATACCTTGGGAACATCAAGAACGGTAAAGCCTGTTTTCCGCTTGTTCTCTTCGATTTTAGCCAAAAGCTTATCATTTTGCTCGGTCAGTACTTCGCGAACGCATGGAGGGAAAGAAGCCATTTCCTGTTTTTGAGCTTCCGTCAGAGGCGTGAATTCGCGTAAAGAACTCATTATTCGCTGAGCCTTGAGCAGGGTAAGCAGTAGGGATTCTTTCTCGTTGGTATATTTAGCCAGGAAGTTTACTCCGCACTGGTCTTCGTTGAGTTTTCTTAATTCCGAACGATACTTGGCGAAAACTTTATCGATGGAAGCCGATTCGGTATTGCCGCTCCGGATAAAATCTTCGAGAACTTTTCGGTCTTGTCCGCTGATTTTCTGTTTCAGTAAATAGTTTGCTTTCGCTTGACTTGTTATGTTCTCCAAACCGGAGTAACTAAGTTGCGTGATAAGCAGTCCGGCCTGAGGCAGGAGAAGAAAATCGGGATTTGAAAAAGGCAAGAGGCGGTAGAAGTTGTCGAAATCTGCCGGCCTTCTTGAAGCTTTGTAGTTGCTGCGGGCCTCTTCGAGCGAAAGTTTGTTCTTTCTGGCATAGGCTTCTATGAGGTAATTATCGGTTCTTTCGATTCGAAGTCTCAGATCGAAAGCAGCTTCGGTACTGAGGATGCTTTTAGCCATGGGGGAAATGTCAAGCGAGGCATTGTGAGCCAAGGTCTGCTCGCAAGCTTGCATCATATATTGCTTGTAGGTATTTGCATCCATGCCGGCAATTGCTTCGGAGTGGTCGTCCCGGAGACTCCTGATGATGCGCTTGTTGTTCATGTCCGTATTGAGTGCGGCGAAGTAACCGGCATAGGCATAAGCATCTCCATAAGAGGGTGTTTCGCGGAGCAGACGACTTCCGGAACGGTAGAGTTCGGGGAGGTTAATCTGTATTTTCGACTCTTTACCCGGAGCTACCCGGATCGGGGAATAGGCAACTCCCAGATTAATGCCAATATGGGTGGCGCTGTACACCGTAACGGAGGTGTTGAAGCTTCCGTCGGGAGCTATCTTTACACTTTGTTTCCTGTTTTCCCCCAAGATAGGGTTTGTGTAGATCAGTTCGGCATCGCCGAAAGCAGGACGATAGCCGATGAAACGTCCGCTGATAGTAGCCTTGCCTTTCTGAAGCGATGTGCTGAAATCCGATTCCGGATTATGCCGCTGTGTAAACTCAGCAGGGAAGGTATGCGCTTTACGGCGTTTTCCACTGATATCTACTCCATAAAGTTTGAAACATTCGGCACAATCGCTCTCAATGAAGTCGAAGTTTTTGGTGTTGCGAGGCAGTGCTTCGAAAGAAAGTTTAAAAGACGCTTTCCCCGACTCCGGCATCCAAAAAAGCGAGTCGAGCTGTATCCCTTCGCCACTTCGGATCATGTATTTCTTCCCGTCAGTGGCCAGGTAAGTGTCGGATACGATTTTAATCCAGAATCCGGGGGTGGAGAAAGCCTCGAATTCCACTACAGTAGCTGTGTCGGAAATATTTACCCGAGTAATTTCGAGAGTGCGGGTATTAGCAAAACTGACCGGAGGTAGCGCTATACTTTTGGGACGTGCTTGAAGACTTATAGCGCCGAGTAGGAGAATCGGGAAAAGAATGTGTCTCATTGTGATTTAAATAATAAAATTTTCTTCCCTGCAAAGGTAAGAGAAGTTTTCCAAAAAAGGAAAGATATCGGAATAAAAAAACAAGTAAAATTCACTCTTTGTTGCGAAAATTCGCCGCAATTCAAGCAAAGTTTACGGGAAAACTTATTGGATATGCTCTAAAGAATGAGGCATGGCTGCGGAATGTGGAAACTGTTACCGTCTATTGCCTGAAAAAACAAGACCGTCGAGCTCTGCTTTCGGACATAAGTTTGCTCACAGCAAGCGAAAAGCCCCTCTCCGGAGGCAGGGCTTATTTTCTGTAATAGCTCTCTTTTTTTACATACAGCAGAGTATCCCCTTTTTGTAGCTTTTCCGTGAAGCGCTTTAAGTCAAGGTAATACAGGCTATTATTGACAGATGTGAATTCCGATCGGATCGAGACATCGTAACTTGTTACGACAATACCTTGTTGAGATTTCTGAGCACGTACGGTCGAATACGCTTTTATCTCTTCCGGGTCGTTTATGACTATGGGGATTACCCCGCCTTTCTCCACCGACCAGTGCTTTGGTAAAGGAGATAATACAAGAAAAAAAGCTTTAGGCAGTTTATGCGGACGTATGAAAAGACTGTCTCCATGGCTTTCTATCCGGTGAGGCAGGGAGTAATGAGTGATCCAAGGATTGCTACTGGGGTAGATGTAAAGAAAATCGTTTGATATAAAATGCAAACTGTCGAAAGGGATTCTGTCTGCCCGCTGCAAGGTTAATTCCGGAGAGAAATCTTTGATAATTATGTTAAGCGTATTGTTTGTTGCTTGAGTCTCCGAAGAATATGCCACCGGGCCCTCTTGGGTGAATGCGTAGTAAGACGAGCGTTCTTGTTTCCAGAATTTATACATACCGGGAGGAAGGCTTGATGGACTGTCTTCTGTTTCGGAACAGGCGGTCAGCAGCAGGAATGACAGAAAGAAAAGAAAGCCGGAACTTGTTTTCATGTTTTTGAGTATTGTGATTTACGTTGTTGAAAGACAAGCAAAATTAGAGAAAAATCTCTTTCCTACAAAAAAAGAAAATACAAAGAAACGTCAGCTTTAAAAGGAAGATACAAACATACCTCCTGTTCGTATTCCTTTCGTTTTTGATAAGCCTTCCGCAGAAATACATCGAGTTGATATTATTTCTGCGGAAGGATGGTTTCGGTGCTCAGGCCTTAAAGTAAGGGCTTATTTAGTCATCCCTTAAAAACTCTCTTTAAGTGAGATTCGATTTTCAAATGGGCTCTCGCTTATTATTTTGATAAGCAGCCAAAGAGCTCTCATGGCTCTTTTGAAGTTATAAGCAGCAGCTGCCAGCAGTATGTTTATAGCATCCCCTATCAATCCCTTGTAAAAGTTCCGTCCTAAACG
>BDEJ01000042.1 GCA_001653155.1 Porphyromonadaceae bacterium H1 | reverse complement strand
CTGGCTCGAATGAAGCCACAACAACTAATCACAATACAATTTTAATGCGTCAACCCTGGAGGTTTACGTTATATTAAGCTTCTTCTTCCACCTCCCGGCTGTTGGTAATGATGAGACGCAGCGAAGTATCCTTTGTGATATAGCTCCAGGCCCAATTGATAAAGACAATCAGCTTGTTGCGCACACTCAATATGAGCATCAAATGCAAAAACATCCAGAAAAACCAGGCCAGAGGGCCGTGAAACTTCAAGAAAGGCAGATCCACTACCGCCTTGTGTTTACCCACCGTAGCCATCGATCCTTTATCCTGATATTCGAAAGCGCTCGGGGCTTTTCCCCGAAGGCTTGCAGTCATATTCTCAGCGAGTTTTTTCCCTTGATTGATTGCTACATTGGCTACTTGTGGATGTCCGTTAGGATATTTTTCGGTCTTCATGTAAGCAATGTCGCCTATGGCATAAATCGCATCGTAACCTTGAATGCGCGAAAAGCGATCTACGATGTAGCGCCCTCGGAAGATACTCTCTTCGGAGATACCTTTCATGATGTTACCCGTTACGCCGGCTGCCCATATTACGGTTTTGGTAGGGATGACTTCGCCGGTATTCAAGGTCATGAAATTGCCGTCGTAAGTCGTAGCTATTACATTGGTCCGCACTTCCACACCCATTCGTTCCGACAGGTATTCGCGTGATTTTTTCCGGGCTTGTTCGCTCATATTGTTCAGCGTGTTGGGACTCCCGTCGAGCAGCATGATGTTGAAATGCGAAAAGTCGAGGTGAGGGTAGTCCTTAGGGAGTACTGTCGAGCGTAGTTCCGAGAAAGAACCGGCCATTTCTACTCCGGTAGCTCCTGCGCCTACAATCACAATGTTCGAGAGAGCTTTTCTCTCTTCTTCCGATACGAAAGCCATTTTCTCGATGCTCAGCAGTATCCGGTTACGGATGGCGATGGCCTCGTGAGTGGTTTTCATCGAGAGGGAGTATTTTTGTATTTCCCGATTTCCGAAAAAATTTGTTTTGCAGCCCGATGCTATAACCAAGTGATCGTAGCTTACCTCGCCGTTGTCCGTCAGGATGGTTTTCGATTCCGGAAATATCCTGAAAACATCCGCCAGCATAAAATCGACGTTGCGTTTTCGCTGGAAGAGCTTCCGAAAAGGGAATGAAATACTTGCCGGCTCCAAACGCGCACTTGCCACCTGGTAGAACAAAGGTTGGAATTGATGGTGGTTCTGCTTGTCAATCAGTAAAATATCAACATCCTGCTTTTGCAGTTTTTTTATCAGCTGCAAGCCGGCAAATCCACCGCCTACAATCACAATTTTGTCGCCTCTTTTTATTTGTAAACCTTCTGTCCTGTTCATCGTTGTTTCTTGTCAAAGTTCCTTTTTACTTCGGAATATTGCGTAATTTGCTCAGAGCAAACCAATAAACAAATATACTTGTTGTTTTGTTCGAGGCTTTTTGTTTTAAAACTTGCATCCTGTCGGCCAATACTTAGAATTAGATGCAGGTATCGACTGTGCAGACTCTGAAAGTGAATAGCCTCTAATGACTGTCAATAAACAAGAAACACCGTAAAAAACTATGTTGTTTCTACGGTGTTTCTTTGATTTTAAAATTCAAGAGCGGAAGACGGGGCTCAAACCCGCGACCCTCAGCTTGGAAGGCTGATGCTCTATCAACTGAGCTACTTCCGCAAAAAATAACTTCCCATTCGTCTTGCATAAAATCCGGCCGGGAAGTTGTGGGCAGTGATGGATTCGAACCACCGAAGTCGAAAGACAGCTGAGTTACAGTCAGCCCCATTTGGCCACTCTGGTAACTGCCCTAATTTTACAACTGCAAAGGTACAACAAAAACTTGAACCTACCAAATATTATTTGCCATTTTTATGGCGGTAATGGCTGCTTCCACACCTTTATTACCGTGTTCGCCTCCGGCGCGATCCAACGCTTGTTCCATATTGTGGGTGGTCAGCACACCAAAAATTACAGGACAGCCATCCGGACGGGTATTCAGCAGGGTCGCACCTTGGGTAACGCTTTGGCAAACGTAGTCGAAGTGTGGCGTTTCGCCCTGAATAACACATCCCAGTATGATGATTGCGGCGTATTTGTGCACCTTGATGCTGTCAATCATGCAGTAGTAGTCGTCCATCAGGTTTTTAGCTGCAAAGGTCAACTCAAAAGTTCCCGGAACGTGTACCGTTTTTATGTGTTCGGGTTTTACGCCGTTCGCATTGAGGGTTTCGACAGCTCCTTCCAGCATTTTGTGCGTTATTTGTGGATTCCAGTCGGCAACTACTACGGCATATTGCTGTTCGGATAATCTCGACAGATCGACTCCTTCGAGATTGTAGTCTGATAAGTTTTGATATTGGGTAGCCATATCTTTGTGTTTTTAGAAAATTTTTATGTTGAAAAATAAAAAGCCACTTTATCCCTCATTGCTAAGAGAAAAAGCAGCTTTTTTGTACAAATCCGGACTCTCTCGGATCCGTTTATTTTTGTATGCGTGCTATGTACTTGTCGATATCGGATGCTTCGGAACTTTGTGGGTATTTCTCTTTTATCTTAAGGTAGCATTTTTCGGCCTTGTCATTTTTATTAAGCGATTCATAAGCCAATCCCGCTTTTTTAAGATAAATGGGAGCTGTTACCTGATTGTCCCAAGCAGCTGCTTTTTCAAAATATCCGATGGCTTTTTCCACCTTGTCGAGCTCTACGTAACTATCTCCGATAAGACCCGTTACGGTTGCAGAGAGGTATTCTTCTTTGCTGTCGTATTGTGAGAGGTATTGGATGGCGTTTGAGTAGTCGCCCAGCTTGTAGTAGCAAATACCGGCATAGGCCGTTGCGACGTTTCCGGCAGGCGTGAGGCTGTATTTCGAGGCTATCTCCTTGAAACCTATAAATTCGAAATTACCGTTCAGTGCTACTGAGAAAGAGTCGGTTTTGAAATAGTTTTCTGCTTTGAATATTTCGTTCTGAGCTGTCACTTCACGAGGATTCAGGTAAAAGTTTTTGAATGCGAGTATGCCCAATACGACTAAAACAACAATGCCGACAGCCAATAAGATTGTCTTTCTGTTTTTCTCGATAAATGCCTCTGTAGTGCTCAAGGCTTGTTCTACGCTTTCAAACTCATCGCGTTTATTGGTTTCTGTTTTTGACATAAAAAATGGTTCTAAGATAAATTATGCTGTTTTTTCAAATTCTCAAAAAGAGGAACAAAAATACTGCTTTCTTTTGAATTACGAAATTTTTGAATTTATGTTTTTCCTTTTTTGTCTGTTTCCCCTTGGACGGATTTAGGCTTTTTCCAAATGAATCGTTTGAGTGGGGAAGGCAAAGTTCAGACCTGCAGCATTGAATGACTTCAATATAGCCATATTCATGTCTGAGGTAACTTCGAATATGTCTCCGGCCTTTGTGATGTTGTAGTGGAAAGTTATCACCAGTGCCGAATCTGCAAACTCCGAAAAGAAGGCTATCGAATCTTTGGGGTCTATGTATTTGGTCGTTTTTGAGAGTTCTTGAAGGATGTTCAGGGCTTCTTCCATTTTTGCAGGAGGTGTATCGTATGTTAATCCGATTTTTACGGTATTCCGGCGTCTCGGTTCTCGGGATATGTTGATGATGGAGGCATCCATCACGCGGGAGTTGGGGATGGTTACCTGTCGTTTTTCCAAAGTACGAATGCGGGTGCTGCGGATTCCGATATCTTCGACCGTACCTTGAAAGTTATCCACCAATACCATATCGCCGATGCGGAAAGGTTGGTCGGTAAGCAGCGTAAAACCCCCGAATATGTTTTTTATTGTATCTTGTGCAGCCAGTGCAGCCGCCAAACCACCTACCCCTAATGCTCCCAGGATGGTTTTTATGTCGAGCCCTACGGTGTTGAGTGCGGTTAATATTCCGATGATCCATACAACGATTAAGACAATGCGGCGTACCATCGGCAGCAAGCGTACATCAATGGATTTTTGACGCTTCTTGGCGCGTTTTTCCGACCAGTATTCTTCAAGTAAACCAGTAATGAATCGGGAGATGAACCAAGTAACGTTCAGT
This sequence comes from Porphyromonadaceae bacterium H1, assembly GCA_001653155.1. GTDB lineage: Bacteria > Bacteroidota > Bacteroidia > Bacteroidales > Paludibacteraceae > H1. Next base: position 21,251 of record BDEJ01000042.1, on the reverse strand, counting down.
ATGATGAGGATGTGGTAGGCTCGTGAAATAAACGACTTTGTTTCGACAGGCAAATTCAGCCGGTTTAACGAAAACCAGATGGCCGCCAAGCTTATACCCAATAAAAAAGGAGCTTTAAGCGTGGTGAAAAGAATATCGTCAAATTTATTTTCCGTTTTTTGAGCTATGCGGTTGATTATAAGTCTTCCTGCACTTGCGATAAGCTTGTTTATAATCAAAACTCCTACGATGATTCCTAAGGAAATAATCCAACTTTCCAGTGTATTTCCGTAAAATTCCTGTGATAACATAATCTTGTTGAATCTATATTTATATTTTTCTTTTATTCCAGATTGAGAGCGGCATCGCTGGGCATCTTCCAGTCGCTTCGTGGCGATAAACTCACGCTGCCTATTTTAGGCCCATCGGGCATGCAGGATCGTTTAAATTGCTGACTGTGGAATCGTTGCCAGAAAGTATTCAACCATTTTTTCAGGCTCTCTTTCGAATAACTTCCCGCAAAGGCCTGTTCGGCCAGGAACAATATTTTTTCTGCTCCAAACCCGAAGCGCAGGTATTGGTACAGGAAAAAATCGTGTAGCTCATAAGGCCCTACAATATCTTCCGTTTTTTGGATAATATTTCCTGCTTTGTCCGCGGGTAGCAGTTCGGGACTGACGGGTGTTTCCAGTATATCCTGCAAAATATTTTGCGAACTCTCGTCCAGCTCTTGGGCCTTCCGGAGCAGCAGATGCGGGATAAGGGTTTTCGGCACTCCACTGTTGACAGCATACATCGACATGTGATCGCCGTTGTAAGTCGTCCATCCTAAAGCCAACTCGGATAAATCGCCGGTACCTACCACCAAGCCTTTGTGTTTGTTGGCAAGGTCCATCAGGATTTGGGTGCGTTCACGCGCTTGTACGTTTTCGTAAGTGGCATCGTGCTGGTCGGTATCGTGTCCGATGTCGCTGAAATGCTGCAAACATGCCTTCTTGATGTCGATTTCGCGGGAGGTGATTCCAAGATTCTCCATGAGCTTCAACGCATTGCTATAGGTGCGCGAAGTTGTTCCGAATCCCGGCATCGTTACACCGATAATTCTTCGCCGGTCGTAACTCAGTTTGTCGGCTGTGTGTATGCACACAAGCAAGGCGAGAGTCGAATCGAGGCCTCCTGAAATACCCAGAATGAGGTTCTCGGCACGGCTGTGTAGCCAGCGCTTGGCCAATCCGGTACTTTGTATCGACAGTACTTCGCGGCAGGTTTCGTCGCGTTGTGTGGGAGTAGGAACAAAAGGCCGGGGGTTGATTCGGCGCTTCAGTGTGGAAAATCTTTTGCTGCTGCCTGCTAAGGAAAGGACTCGGAAGCTATTGCCTTGGTTTTGATCGCAATCGTGGGCCGGCGCACGCATGCGGTCGGCTTGCAGGCGTTCGATGTCAATTTCGCTTATAAGGATTTGAGGTTGTAGGGAGAAGCGCTCGGCTTCGGCCAGCATGTTACCGGCCTCGGCAATCAGGGCGTTTCCCCCGAAGACAAGGTCGGTGGAGGATTCTCCGAAACCGGCTGATGCATAAACATATCCCGCTTTACATCGAAGGGACTGTTGGACTACCAAATTTCGGCGGCGTTCGTGCTTAGCCACCAGGTCGTTACTGGCAGACAGGTTGAAAATGATTTGTGCACCTTCTCTGGCCTGTGTCGTGCTGGGAGGAGTAGGCGTCCAAAGGTCTTCGCATATTTCGACACCAAAGACAAAGTCACCCGTCGAGAAGAGCAGGTCTCGGCCAAAGGGGATACTTTTCCCTTCGAAAAGGACGCAGGATTCGCGGTTTTGCATGCCGGAAGTGAACCAGCGTTTTTCTGAAAATTCGCCCGAATTGGGGATGTAAGTTTTTGGTAAGATGCCTTTTATCTCACCCCGCTCCAATATAGCTGCGGTGTTGAAAAGACGGTTTTTTACCGGATAGGGCAGGCCTACAATGAGAATCACTTCCAAGTGTCGGGTGCGTTGCAGTAGCTCCGAAAGAGCTTGCCAGAGTTGGGATTGGAGTTGTTGCTGAAAAAACAAATCACCACAGGTATAAGCTGTGAGGCAGAGTTCGGGAAAGCAGATTACTTCTACTCCTTCTTGCTCTGCTTTTTCGGCTAACTCGACAATGCGGTCGGCATTAAAAAGACAATCAGCCACCCGAAGTTGCGGAATACCTGCTGCTACTCGTACGAATCCGTTATTCATTTGCTATGCTTTATGGTTTGCTTGGTTACTCAACCGGATTTGGAAGAGCCTTACGTCTTTTGATCCTTGTTTTTGTCGTTCGGCGGACCTTTTATTTCCGGTAAATAATGAGCAAAAGTACAATAATTTTTTTATTTTCGGGCTGATAAAAAAGACGTATCTTTGTGCCGCTTTAGTTTAAGGCATATCGATTACATAGTTATATATAGAGAATAAATCATGAATTTTATTGAAGAATTGGAATGGCGAGGCATGATCCATTCCGTGATGCCGGGTACGGACGAACAGCTAAAAAAAGAAATGACAACGGCCTATGTGGGCATCGACCCGACAGCCGATTCGCTGCATATCGGCCACCTGGTAAGCGTAATGATGCTCCGCCATTTTCAGCGTGCCGGACACAAACCCATTGCTCTTATTGGCGGAGCTACAGGTATGATTGGCGATCCTTCCATGAAGTCGGCTGAGCGCAATTTGCTTGACGAGGAAACCCTCCGTCATAATCAGGAGGCCATAAAAAAACAACTGTCGAAGTTCCTCGATTTCGACAGTGATGCAGCCAATGCTGCCGAGTTGGTGAACAACTACGACTGGATGAAGAATTATTCCTTTCTGAATTTTATTCGCGACATCGGAAAGCACATTACGGTAAATTATATGATGGCTAAGGATTCGGTGAAAAAACGCTTGAGTAGTGAGTCGAGCGTCGGGATGTCTTTCACGGAGTTTTCCTATCAACTTTTGCAAGGCTATGATTTTCTCTACCTCCATCAGCATAAAAACTGTAAGCTGCAAATGGGGGGGAGCGATCAGTGGGGCAATATCACCACGGGGACCGAACTGATACGCCGGAAAGGTCATGGAGAAGCTTTTGCCTTGGTCTGTCCCCTTATTACGAAGGCCGATGGAGGAAAGTTCGGGAAAACCGAAAGCGGTAATGTGTGGCTCGATCGGCGTTATACCACGCCCTATAAGTTTTACCAGTTCTGGCTTAACGTGAGCGATGCCGATGCAGAGAAATACATTAAAATATTTACGGCGATAGGACGTGAAGAAATTGAGGCCTTGCTTGCCGAGCATGCCGAAGCTCCTCATTTACGTGTGTTGCAGCGTCGTTTGGCGCAGGAGGTAACGGTTATGGTGCATTCGCGAGAAGATTACGAGGCCGCTCTGGAGGCTTCCCAGATTTTATTCGGGCAAGCTACTTCCGATGCTCTTAAGCGTCTTGATGAGGACACTTTGTTGGCCGTCTTCGAAGGTGTTCCGCAGTTTCGCATCTCGAAATTGCTGCTCAAAGAGGGCGCTAAAGCTATTGATTTATTCACGGAGTCCGCAGCTGTTTTTCCCTCTAAGGGTGAAATGCGAAAAATGATTCAAGCCGGAGGTGTCAGCCTTAATAAAAACCGTCTTGAAACAGCCGAAGATCTTGTTTTTGAAAATCAACTTCTTAATGAAAGATACCTCTTGTTGCAAAAGGGTAAGAAAAATTATTTTCTTATTGTCGCCGAATAAATTTGAGACTTTGTCGAAATAATTTCGGTCAAAAGTTTGGCAAGAAAAAAAAACATTGTATCTTTGCACCGCCTTTCGAAAATAAGGCATTGGGTATTGTCCCATGGTGTAATGGTAGCACTACAGATTTTGGTTCTGCCTGTCTAGGTTCGAATCCTGGTGGGACAACACAGTTGAAAAGTCGGATTATTTTAATCCGACTTTCTTTTGTTTTATTCCGACGATAAGAACAGTGTTGTTGGTGGTCGGTATTGAAAAAAACAGCTTGCATAAAATTGCAAGCTGTTTTTTTAGTCCTACAGGGTCGTTTTTATATAGCTCCTCGTATCCGGTCGTCGAATGCTGCCAGAGCAGCTTTGGCTCCTTCACCCATGGAGATGATGATTTGTTTGTAAGCCACGGTACTGACGTCGCCCGCAGCATAGATACCGGGGACGGAGGTGCGTCCGCAAGTATCTATTTCAATCTCGCCTGCACGATTCACATTGAGTAATGTGCGGAAAGCCTCGCTGTTAGCTGCCAGTCCGATTTGTACAAAAATACCGTCCAGAGCTACTTCGCGCTCTTCTCCGGTCGCACGGTCCTTCCTACGCAGGCCTACGACTTTTTCGCCATTTCCCACAACTTCGGTACTTTGTGTATTGAGAAAAACTTCGACATTCGGCAGGCTTGCCAGCTTCTCTTGCAATACGCGGTCGGCTTTCAGCTCTTCCATGAATTCGAAAACACTTACTTTGGAGCAGATTCCAGCCAAGTCGATGGCTGCCTCGATGCCGGAATTGCCACCTCCTATCACGGCTACATGTTTACCTTTGTAGAAGGGACCGTCGCAATGCGGACAGAAAGCAACTCCGCGACCAATATACTCAGCTTCGCCGGGGACATTGAGACGGCGCCATTTAGCCCCGGTGGCAATAATAAGAGCTTGCGAACGGAAGCGTTCGCCTGTAGTGCAATGAATTACTTTATCTTTTCCGTCGAGTTCCAGGCTTTCCACGGAGCGGTGTTCAAACAAGGCAATGGGATAGTCCTGCATGTGACGTTTGAGGTCGGAGGCCAGCGTTTCGCCCGTAGTATGAGGTACGGAAATGAGGTTTTCGATACCGAGGGTCTCTTTTACTTGCCCGCCGATTCGTTCGGCCAATACTGCCACTTTCAGACCTTTTCGAGCGGAGTATACGGCGGCTGCGCTTCCGGCCGGCCCTCCGCCTACGACTACAACGTCAAACTCCTGTTCCGCCTTCTCGATTTTTTCATTTTGGCTGCCGTATTTGGCTTCTAATTTCGCAAGCAGTTCGCCCAAATCGCCTCGTCCGATATGGAACAATTCGCCGTCGGCAAAAACAGCGGGTACGGCTTGTATTTTCAGCTCTTTGGTTTCGGCTTCGAAAAGCGCTCCATCCACCATGCTGTGGCTGATGTTCGGATTCAATATGGCAATTATGTTAAGCGCCTGCACGACGTCGGGACAGTTGGTACAGGTAAGAGAAACATAGGTGCTCAGCTTGATTGTCCCGCTGAGAGCTTTGATTCGTTCGACGGTAAATTCGTCGGGAAGATTTTTGCCTTTCCCGTCGCTGTTGAGCAAAGCCAGCAACAGTGAGGTAAATTCATGTCCGTTGGGGATTCCCCGGAAACTTACTCCGGTGTCTTTACCGTCTTTTAGCAGTTTGAAACAGAAATCAGTTCCGTCGTTTACATGCAACTGGATGTGGGAGGAGCAAGCTGCGGTTTCTTCGAGCAGTTCCAGCAGCTGTGCATAACTTTCGTGTTGTGGAGAGGCGTAAACATCGAAGGTATAGGAGGCCTCCAAAGATGCAAAAATACTTTGCAGTTGTTCTTTTAAGGATGCGTCGAGCATAGTAATAGTTTTTTATAAACAAAAGCCCCTTCGGATGCACGAATGCGTACTTGGGGGCTTTTGAGGCTAGTTTGTATGTAGTTTGTGTCTGTACTTAGATTTTGCCCACCAGATCGATGCTGGGTTTGAGTGTTTCTTCACCTTGTTTCCATTTTGCAGGACAGACTTCGCCGGCATGTTTGGCAACGAACTGAGCGGCTTCTACCTTACGGAGAAGTTCATCGGCATTACGCCCGATAGGGCCATCGTTTATTTCCACTAATTTAATTTGCCCCTCCGGATTAGCCACGAAAGTACCACGGTAGGCAAGAAAATCTTCTTCGTTCAATACGCCGAAGGCCCGGCTTAGTTCACCGGTATGGTCTGCCAGCATGGGGTATTGCAGTTTTTTGATACTGTCAGAAGTATCGTGCCAAGCTTTGTGAGTGAAATGTGTGTCGGTACTTACGGAATAAACTTCTACACCGAGGGCTTTGAATTGCTCGTATTTCTCGGCCATATCCACCAGTTCTGTCGGACAAACGAAAGTGAAATCAGCCGGATAGAAGAAGAAGATAGACCATTTGCCTAATACGTCTTGTGTCGAAACTGTGCGGAAAGCTCCGTTGTGATAGGCCTGAAGCGAAAATTCAGGGAGTTGAGAGTTGAGTATGGATGCCATAATCTTTAGTTTTTATTATTTTAAAAATAGGTTTTCGTTGATTATTTACGTTGCAAAGATACAAGAGTTTTTGTCTATGGTAAAATATAAAGGCATCGATTTTTTCGATGCCTTTATAGAAGATCTGTCTGCTTTTCAGAAAGCCTTTTTACTCAGCGGAGTTGCTTTTCGATTTTTTCGATATTCTTTTCGATGTCTTCTTTCTCGAGGCTGTAATTAATCATATTTCCCGAAAGGTATTGATCATAAGCCGACATGTCGATCAGCCCGTGTCCCGACAGGTTGAAAAGAATTGTCTTACGTTTTCCTTCTTCTTTCGCTTTAAGAGCTTCGTTTATGGCAGCGGCGATAGCATGGGCTGATTCGGGTGCCGGTACGATACCTTCGCTTCGAGCGAAGAGAACGCCCGCTTCGAAAGATTCGAGCTGCTTGATGTCCACAGCTTCGATGAGCCCGTCGCGGAGCAGTTGGCTAACGATGCTTCCGGCTCCGTGGTAGCGCAAACCGCCCGCATGGATGTTCGATGGAGCAAAGTTGTGACCGAGGGTAAACATCGGCAGCAGGGGGGTGTAACCCGATTCGTCGCCGAAGTCGTATTCAAATACGCCATGGGTAAGTTTGGGACAAGAGGCAGGTTCGGCGGCAATGTATCGTGTTTTACGTCCTTCGCGCAAGCTGTGACGCAGGAAGGGAAAGCAGATGCCCGAGAAGTTCGATCCGCCACCGAAACAGCCGATGACCACATCGGGATATTCGCCGGCAAGCTCCATTTGTTTTTCGGCTTCGAGGCCAATAACGGTTTGATGGAGCGAAACGTGATTCAGCACACTGCCTAAGGCATATTTGCAATTAGGAGTTTGCATGGCCAGTTCGATGGCTTCGGATATGGCTGTTCCGAGGCTACCTTGATAGTTGGGTTGGGCAGTCAGGATTTTGCGTCCGGCCTTGGTGGACATGCTGGGCGAGGCTATCACCTGAGCGCCCCATGTTTGCATTAGCGAACGACGGTAGGGCTTTTGTTCGTAGCTTATTTTCACCATATAAACGGCCAATTCGAGTCCAAAAACTTTGGCGGCGAAGGATAAGGCGGTTCCCCATTGTCCGGCTCCGGTTTCGGTAGTGATATTAGTGGCTCCGTCCTGTTTGCAATAGTAAGCTTGGGGCAGCGCTGAGTTCAGCTTGTGGGAGCCTACGGGGCTGACGCTTTCGTTCTTGAAATAGATATGTGCCGGTGTGTCGAGGGCTTTTTCCAAGCCGTAGGCGCGTACAAGAGGGGTGGGGCGATATATTTTATATTGTTCGCGAACGGCATCGGGAATTTCAATCCAAGTATCATTTTGGTTAAGCTCTTGTCGTGCCAGCTCCCGTGCGAAAAGCGGATAGAGGTCTTCTTCCGAAACGGCTTGTTTGGTAGCCGGGTTGAGCATCGGTAGCGGTTTGGTTTTCATGTCGGCTACGATGTTGTACCAACTGGTGGGAAGTTCTGTCTCGTTCAGCAGTATTTTTTTTGTTTTGGCTGTCATAATTATGGTCTGTTTCTTGTTATTTTCAATCCTTCCGTTTAAAAAATGGAGCGGTTTGCATAACCTTTAATAACGGAAAAATACAGATGTGCGGCAAAAGTACTACGTTTTGCCGAAACAGAAAAACCGAAGTCCTCAAGATTTCATTCTCTATTGTTAAAAATCCCTCCTGCGCAATTCAAAAAAAGTGCTAACTTTGCACCCGGCGAAGAGCCGTATACTCTATATATTCTAACGAAACAAAACTAACGAAATAACATTTATGGCTACTAAAGAATTTCATTATCAAGATCCTTTTCCGATGGGGAAAGACCGTACCGAATACTACCTGCTGACCGACGAACACGTATCTACAGTTCAGTTCGATGGGGTGGAAGTCCTGAAAGTAGAACCCGAAGGGCTTACGCGCCTTGCTCGTGCTGCCATGCACGACTGTTCTTTCTTTCTTCGCCCCGAACACCAGCGCCAGGTAGCTGCCATATTGAATGACCCGCAAGCCAGCGAAAATGATAAGTACGTAGCGTTGACCATGTTGCGGAATGCTGAGATATCGGCCAAAGGAAAGCTCCCTTTCTGTCAGGACACGGGTACTGCTACCGTTTACGCCAAGAAAGGACAGCGTGTCTGGACGGGAGGTGGCGACGAAGAAGCTCTTTCACGCGGTATCTACGAGACCTATACACAGGAAAATCTACGCTACTCGCAAAATGCAGCCCTTAACATGTACGATGAGGTAAATACCGGTACGAATCTGCCTGCTCAAATTGACTTGGTAGCCACCGACGGCGACGAATACAAATTTCTCTTTATTGCTAAGGGAGGGGGCTCGGCTAACAAATCCTATCTTTTTCAGGAAACCAAAGCTTTGCTTAATCCGGCTTCGCTTGAAAAATTTCTGATTGAGAAGCTCAAAACCCTCGGTACTGCTGCTTGTCCGCCTTATCATATTGCTTTTGTGATAGGCGGTACCTCGGCCGATGCTTGCATGAAGACCGTTAAGCTGGCCAGCACGAAGTACTACGACGAGTTACCCACCGAAGGAAATGCTCTCGGGCAATCTTTCCGCGATACGGAGCTGGAGCAGAAAATTCTTAAAGCGGCTTATGAAACCGGTATCGGAGCTCAGTTCGGTGGAAAGTATTTTGCTCACGATATTCGCATCATCCGTCTTTCGCGTCACGGGGCTTCTTGCTTCGTAGGTATGGCCGTTTCCTGTTCGGCCGACCGCAACATCAAAGCTAAAATAAACAAACAGGGGATTTGGCTTGAAAAGATGGAGGATTTTCCCGGACGCTATATCCCTGAGGAATACCGTAATGCCGGTGAAGGCAATGCCGTTAAAATAGACCTTAATCAACCGATGAAAGATATTTTGGCGACTCTAAGCCGTTATCCGGTATCTACGCGTCTTTCGCTTAACGGTACCATCATCGTAGGACGCGATATCGCCCATGCTAAGCTCAAAGAGCTACTCGACTCCGGACAAGACTTGCCCGATTACATCAAGAATCATCCTATCTATTATGCCGGGCCGGCCAAAACACCGGAAGGTATGCCCTCCGGATCTTTCGGGCCTACTACTGCAGGACGTATGGACTCTTACGTAGATCTCTTCCAGTCGAAGGGAGGAAGCATGGTGATGATTGCGAAAGGTAACCGCAGTCAACAAGTAACCGATGCCTGCCACAAATACGGCGGTTTTTATCTCGGATCCATAGGAGGGCCTGCTGCTATTCTGGCACAGAACAGCATTAAAAATGTAGAATGCATCGCTTATCCCGAGTTAGGGATGGAGGCTATCTGGAAGATCGACGTGGTGGATTTCCCTGCTTTCATCTTGGTGGACGACAAAGGCAACGACTTTTTTAAGCAAATCAAACCGCAATCTTTTTGCTGATGATATAAGCCTGTACGAAGTGCTGTTGGGAGTTTGTTGTTCCGGGCAACACTTCGTACTTTGTGATTAAGGAATGTCGCCTGTAGATTTCGATAAAAACAGCACGCTATGAACGACGAAGTAGAATTGACGATAGCCGGACTGGTTTACAATCAGGCTGTGGTAGGCACCTACGGTTTGGTCTTGACGGAGCTGAAAGGGCGGCGGCGCTTTTCGGTGATGATCGGTGAGGCCGAAGCTCAATCCATCGCTTTGAAAATAAACAATAAACAGCCGCCTCGTCCTTTGACGCACGATCTGATAAAAAATCTCCTGACTACTTTAGGCGCCATGCTCAAAAAAGTATTGATATACGACATGGTGAACGATGTTTTCTATTCCGAGCTGCATGTTGCTACCACGCAGGGCGATTTTGTTATCGATGCCCGTACTTCCGATGCCGTCGCTTTGGCGGTACGTTGCGAAAGCCCTATTTATATCAAGGCAAACATTATGGATGTTGTGGGTACGGAGATAGAGCCCGAAAGCCGTGAGGAAGAAAATATCCCTCAGAACCCTTCCGAATTTTTGGATCGAATCAGACAGGTAGATCTCGGTATGCTGAATTTGACCGAGCTTGAAACTTTGCTCGAAACAGCCCTCAAAGAAGAAAAATACGAAGCCGCTGTACTGTTACGCGATGCCATAAACCGAAAAAAACATTCGCACTAAAACTTTAAACTCAATTTATACACTTGATTATGAATCTTAAATCTCGCTTGATTATTATCAACTTCCTGCAATTCTTCGTATGGGGAGCCTGGATGATGACCTTAGGGAAATATGCCTTTGGGGTGAAGCACTGGGACAGCGGCGAATTCGGTATTATCTTCTCGACCATGGGCTTTGCTTCGCTCATTATGCCGGCTTTGTGTGGCATCGTTGCCGACCGCTGGGTTAAATCGAATTTGCTTTTTGCCTTGTTGCATCTGCTTTTCGGGCTCACTCTCTGCTTTTTGCCTTTGATTGACAACGCGTGGACTTTCTTCGCTGTGATGCTTTTAGCCATGTGTTTTTATATGCCGAGTATTGCTCTGAACAACTCGATTGGCTTTGAGCTGTTGCTGCGCGAGGGGAAAAATCCACAACAGGATTTCCCGCCTATCCGTGTGTGGGGCACGGTTGGTTTTATTGCCGCTATGTGGATTACCAATATCATCGCCATCAACTTCCCGAATATTTACAGCCTCGAATATTGGAGCGGCTACAGCTTTATTTTGGGGGCTTCCGGTGCTTTTGCTCTGGCTCTGTTTGCTTTCTTCGGTCTGCCGGATATCCGCCCCGAAAACAAGATGAAAGACTCGAAATCTTGGGTGGACAAACTGGGTTTACAAGCTTTCAGCCTTTTTAAAGACTACAAGATGGCTCTTTTCTTTGTATTCAGCATTCTGCTGGGAGCCGCACTTCAACTCACCAATGCTTATGGCGATGAGTTTATCGGAAGTCTCGATCATTGGTTTACCCGTGAGTATAGTACCATCATATTGTCCGTCTCGCAAATATCGGAGACGCTCTTTATTCTTTCCATTCCTTTTTTCATGCGTCGCTTCGGTATCAAAAACGTTATGCTCATCAGTATGTTTGCCTGGATGTTGCGTTTTGCTCTCTTCGGAGTGGCCGGGCCTGACCTTTGGGGTATTGCAGCCATTTTCCTGTCCTGCATTGTGTATGGCATGGCTTTCGATTTCTTTAATATTTCCGGAGCGCTCTTCGTCGAAAAAGCTACCGACGAGAAAATTCGTAATTCCGCTCAGGGTGTTTTTATGATGATGACCAACGGAGTGGGAGCTGTTTTAGGGAACATCTCGGCCGGATATGCCATCAAATTCTTTTTTACCGACGCCCAAGGTAATAAGGAATGGCCCGCTATTTGGTTCACCTTTGCGGTTTATGCCTTGGTTGTGGGGCTTATGTTTGCGGTTTTGTTCGAACATAAACACCGACCGGAAGACTTTGAAGCTTGATTTTTAGGATTTCTGCCCTAAGTATAATACTTAACCTGATACAAATGAGCCTATGAAAACATTAGTCGTGCTGACGGGCGCCGGCATGAGCGCCGAAAGCGGTATTGCAACCTTTCGTGATACGGGAGGACTCTGGGAAGAGCATCGGGTTGAAGATGTAGCCACACCCGAAGGCTGGATGCGTAATCCCGATTTAGTGCTTCGTTTTTACAACGAACGACGCCGACAGTTGTTGACTGCCAAGCCCAACGCCGGACACTTGATGTTGGCCGATTTGGAGCAGAATTTCCGGGTACGAATTATAACCCAGAATGTAGATAACTTGCACGAGCGTGCCGGTAGCTCCAAGGTGTTGCATTTGCACGGCGAACTGATGAAGGTACGTTCCACCGGACCGGGTGCTGAGGTTTTCGAACTCCAGCCCGAGGCTTGTGATGTAAAAGCCGGCGATTGCTGTCCGAAAGGCTTCCAACTTCGCCCGCACATCGTATGGTTTGGCGAGGCAGTGCCCGAGATAGAACCTGCCATTCGTATTGTTTCCGAGGCAGATATTCTTCTCATCATCGGGACTTCGCTTCAGGTCTATCCCGCTGCCGGTTTGATGCATTATGCTCCGGCCGATTGCCCGATTTACTACATCGACCCGCAAGGAGGAAGCATGCTGTCCGCCCGTGTGAAGCACATAGCTAAAAAGGCTTCCGAAGGCTTGCAGGATTTTCGTAAGCTTATGGGGTTATAGGCTTGGAATTGCTGCTTTGCATCACTTTGTGACCGATGCGGCAACGCAGACATTTCTTTGCATCGCAATATTCTTTCTTGAGTTGGAGGAGGGCCTGCGAATCATAAGCTGATGCCGCTTCCAATCCGAGAGCCTGCCAGCCTGCCAAGACGGCATTTTGTTCTGGAGCCATCTCTTCCAAGAGTCTCAAGGCTTTATCTTTTATCTCTTGCTGTTGTTTACTGTGTCCGTAGTAGAATAAGAAAGGCACTACAACATTGATGAGCAATACGTCGATACTGGCTTTGCTCATACCTTTGTTGAGCCTTTTACTGGGATGGGCAAATCGGTAATGTGTTTGCCAGTACTCCGAAGCTTGACAGGCGAGGAGCTGGCGCAACGAAGCTAAATCATGCTGTTCCATTGTCTTAGAAAACAACTTGGATGAAGCGTGTATCAGTGCTGCAAATTGAGCGATACGGACGTGAGGAAAGTTCCCCGGGCGCAGACGAAGGAACTTCCATTGCGACGCATCGATCGGATGTAGCTCATATTTATGGGCTAAAAAGCGGTAGTTTTGCTTGAGTGCACGACTGTAATCGTCTGTTTTGGTAGCAGGAATCAGACCCGCTTGTCCAAAAAGCAAGGCTTCGATGTCTTGCAAATTATTTTTATGTTTTCCTAAAAGTTTCATAGGCAGACTTTGAGCCAGAGCCTGAAAAGCCTGGCTGTTGATACCGAAGCCGAATCCCCGCGCAAGAGTAATGTAAAAGGCCTCTTCCCAATTCCGGATACTTCCGCTAAGCAGCTTTGCTATGGCTGCCGTTTTTTGTAACAGGCGTTCGCTGAGCAGGGCGTTTTTCCAGCTTGAAACGACAATAGCGGGTACATCTCCGACGTGGTCGGCACAGGGAATCCATTTCTTCTCATTCAGGAGTTTCTCGTAATTCCGGTCGATGTGGGCCGGATAGCGCAGTTCGAGTTGCGGGATGCATTCTTCGTTCACATTCCGGACTTCTGCGTCGACTTTTTTCACAACATGCAATACCACGTTTCGGTAGGCCGGATCGCAATGGTGCCCGTGTCGGTACCAGTCGGAGGATTGGGTGTGTAACTCCACATTTCCTGCCCAAAGGGTGTTCCCGATCCGTATTTTGGCGTTGAAGAAATCGGGGCCGGCATCGGTATTGAGCCTGCCGGTATCGATAATTTCGAGTCGCAAACCTTCGTTTGTCTTCAGATCGTTGTCGGTAAACAATCTGAATTGCCACACGTAATGTAGAATGGATTCTTTCATAACGCAAGCTGTATGTTGTGGTGAATGATGTTGCGAATGTACGCATAATTTCCGGGAAAGCTTCTCTTGCTTTCAATCTTTTTTCTTAGCCTGAGGCTCTTTGCTCAATTTTACAGGCTTTCTCGATAGTCATCCGTATTTTGTCGGAGGACTCGGTTCTAATTTTCAGAGTAAGGCGAAGCGGAAGCCTGCTGCATGCAGGTATTCGATACTGCGAGGCAGCGTGGCCAGCAGGTTGTTGCGTGCTTTGAGTGAATCGTGAAAGACGATAATGGAGCCATTCCGAGTCTTTCGGCGAATGATGCGCAGGATGTTTTCGGGACTGATGGATTGTTGGTAGTCGTAGCTGATAACATCCCACATCACAATGCGATAATGAGGAGCGAGCATCTCTATTTGTTTGCGGGTTATCTGTCCGTGCGGAGGGCGAAACAGATCGCTCGATATGTATTGGGAGGCTTTTGCTACGTTATCGAAATACTCTGTACTTCGGGTAGCAAATCCTTTGATGTGGTTGAAGCTGTGATTACCTGTGCGGTGTCCCCGGGCTATGATCTCTTCGTAGAGTTGAGGGTAACGCATAACGTTCTCGCCCACACAAAAGAAAGTGGCTTTTATACCGTATTCGTCCAGCAGGTCGAGCAGGATGGGGGTGAGTTCCGGAATGGGACCATCGTCGAAAGTGAGGTAAACCACTTTCGACGATGGTGATTTTTTTCGCCAGATAAGTTTCGAACTCCAAAGAGGCCGCAATATCCTCGGAAATTGAAGATGCATAGTTTTTAGTGCTGTACGTCTTTCGTTTTTGCGAATTTACAGCTTTTATTTTATGTATTGCCGGTATTGCATGTAAAGCGGCATGTAAGTGTTGAGAAGTTCTTCGTCTTTCTCCTCATCGGCTGTGCGCAGAGCCTCCGACATGATTCCGAAACGCTGTCCGAGGTTGATGCGTATACTGCTTTGTTGATTGGCATTCAAACCCAATCCCCAGCGTAGGTAGCTGCTACAGCCTTCAATAATGTTTCCCAGTACCTTGCGTGCCTGTTCGCGTTCTCCCAGCTTGTAATAGGCTGACCCTAAGGAAATGGAGAAATAGTCGAAAGGTATGTTCTCCGGAGGCAGCACTTCCATGCTGTAATCAATAGCCTTTTTAGCTCTGATGCTGTCGCCTTGTTCCAACAAAGCGTTGATCAGAGCAGAGAACATCATGCGGTGCGTGCGGCACATGCGCAGCACGTTTTCGTCCAGATATACCTTGGGAGCGTTTACGTTTCCGTAACGGAACTTGTTCATCATGTTTTCGTAGGTTTTATCTACGTTCACTCCTTCTTGCTTGCCGGTGTTGAGCGGCAGCACCTGATAAGCCATTCCCGTAAGCTCGAAGTAACCTTTTTTCTGCATGCCCATGTAGTAGGGGCTGCCTACGGTGCTTGCAAAATAAATGGGACGCTTCCATGCATTCTCCCTCAACATTTCGAGTATCATCAACTCGCTTTTTGTCAGGCGGCTTTTCAAGTCGAAATCGACACGTTCGGCTATTTCACCGATTCGTTCGCGAGGCATGGCTCCGTTGCGTATAACCTCCTCTTTGTCTACGGGAATAAAAATGTTTTTGGTTGGGATGAAGGCGGTTCCATCACTTTTGGTACGAGGGTCGCTACTCAGTACAAAGTCGTAGATGGTTTTAATATCTACGGGTTGCTTCAGCATATCCTGCACAATGACCACATCGTTTTTACCCGATATGTAGTCTTTTTGTTCCCAAGATATGGGCAAGGCCGGCGACTGGTAGCTTCCGCGTTTCATCTGATCGATGTACCAGTCGGTTTGGAGGTAACTGAGGTTGCATACCCGTACGTCGAGTCTCTTCCCTTCCACCTCCTGATTGTACCAAAGGGGGAAGGTGTCGTTGTCGCCGTTACAAAAGATGATGGCATCTTTTTCGCAGGATTCGAGGTAATTGGCTCCAAAATCGCGGGCTGCATAACGATTGCTGCGGTCGTGGTCGTCCCAGTTTTCAACGGCCATCAACACGGGTACTCCCAGGCAGGCAATACTTGCAGCAAGGGCAGCCGCTCTTTTCGGCAGTATTTTTTCAAGCAACTGTATCACTGTCAGTACTCCCAGACCAATCCAGATGCTGAAGGCATAGAAAGAGCCTGCATACGCATAATCGCGCTCGCGGGGTTGGAAAGGAGTTTGGTTCAGGTAGATAACAATCGCTATACCGGTGAGAAAAAACAAGGCTCCGGTTATCCAAAATCCTTGTAAGCCTTTCTTGCCGTTATTCAGTTGGAAAAATATACCCAATAAGCCCAACAGCAGCGGCAGCATGTAATAAGCGTTGCGTCCTTTGTTTTGGGCCAACTCCTGCGGATAGTCGTCATTATAGCCTATCAGGTATTTGTCGATAAAACTGATGCCTGTGATCCAGTTTCCTTTGTCTATTTCTCCATGACCTTGCATGTCGTTTTGTCTGCCGCTGAAGTTCCACATAAAGTAACGCCAATACATGAAATTCAGTTGGTAGGAGAAAAAGAAACGCAGATTCTCTCCGAAACTGGGACGTATCTCGCTGCGTTGTTGTCCGAAGTATTCGAAATCTATTTTACGACCTTTTATCTTGCCCCAGGATTTGTAAGCTTCGATGTGCTCTTTATCTACGACGGGCGAATAGTACATCCGCGGGAAGAGCATCATGAAACGCTCGTCCATCTGATATTCGGTCTTGTATCCCGTTACGATGTATTCGTCGCGCTCGTCTTTGGATGTTTTCGGTTTGGGAGCGTATGTGGGAGGCCCTTTCTTTTCAACCGGTACTTGCATGTTGCCTTCGGTCTTTATCTTCACCGGAGCATTGTAGAGGGCTCCGTAGAGCAGGGGACGGTCTCCGTATTGCTCGCGGTTGAGGTAGTATTTCAGTGCAAAAACATTGTCGGGGGAGTTTTGGTCCATCGGCGGGTTGGCTGCCGAACGAATGAAAATGACCGCATAGGACGAGTAACCGATGAGCATTACGCTGGCCATCACTACGATGGTGTTGAGCCAGTGCATGTCGAACTTGTCTTTTCTGAGACGGAAGAAGAAGAACATCCCCGCTACGATACACAGGGCTACCCAGATATTCCCTCTGAGGAAGGGGAGACCGATAAGGCTTATGGCAAACATAAAAGAGGCTATCGTACGCCAATAGCTCTTCGGATTGGAGGTCTCGTAGATGGCCCATGCCAAAGCGGCTATACTCAATGCAATGTAAAGGAATAATCCGCTGTTGTAGGGCATCTTCAGTGTGTTTACCGCTAAGAGCTCAAACCACGATGCAATTTCTACAAATCCCGGGATGAGGCCATAAAGAACAAAAATAAGTATTACCGCCGATACGCCAAGAGCCAACAAGGCTCCTTTTACCGAAGCTTCGTATTTTTTGAAGTAATAAACCAATACAATGGCTGGGATGGCCAGGAGGTTTAATAAATGGACGCCTATGGAAAGCCCCATCAGATAGGCGATAAGTATCAACCAACGGTCCGATCCGTCGCGGTCGGAGCGTTCCTCCCATTTCAGTATCAACCAAAACACTACTGCTGTAAAAAGCGAAGAGTAGGCATATACTTCGCCTTCTACCGCTGAAAACCAAAAAGTGTCCGAAAAGGTGTAAGCCAAAGCACCTGTTACACCGGCTCCCAATACGGCAATCGTATTGCAGATGTCGTAAGCTTCTCGATTGGGCATAAGTACCTTACGGGCCAAATGCGTGATGGTCCAAAAGAGAAAGAGAATGGTAAAAGCGCTACACAGAGCCGACAAGGCATTGATCATCAGGGCCACTTGTGAGGGGTCGGAGGCAAAAAGAGAAAAGAAACGGCCCGTCAGCATAAAAAATGGTGCTCCGGGAGGATGGCCTACATCCAGCTTGTAAGCTGAAGAAATAAACTCGCCACAATCCCAAAAGCTGGCTGTTGCTTCCATGGTAAGTAAATAGGTTGTGGCTGCAACAGCAAAAACCACCCAACCGGTTACGTTGTTCAATAGTTTGAATCGTTTCATGCACTTATTTGGTTTTGTCCTCTTGCGGATTGCTACTCAGCTATGCCTGATTGAAGCAACAAGAGGTTTTTTGTAAAAAACGTCCAAAGATACGAAGTTTTTCCTGCTCCATCGGCTTTTTAGTGTAAATTAAAATATTTCCATATTAGAAATGCGGACTAGCTTCCCATTGCTTCTTTCGTGCTATCCGTTAAAACAGGAAATCCTTTCAAATAACGGCGAATTACTGTCTTATTATCTGCATCAAGG
The DNA here is from genome assembly GCA_001653155.1 of Porphyromonadaceae bacterium H1. Taxonomy (GTDB): domain Bacteria; phylum Bacteroidota; class Bacteroidia; order Bacteroidales; family Paludibacteraceae; genus H1. The sequence continues at coordinate 3,265 of BDEJ01000042.1, read as the reverse complement.
CTTGATTGCAGGTTTCAGCAGGCTCTCCATATCCACAATATCAGGGACTTCTTTTTTCATCCTTCTGTCTCGAGACGACAAAAGGGCCATGCCGAAGTATTTACTTTCGACACAGCCCCTTCGTGATATTTTTAGAACAAAGTTTTTTAGAACCGGAACCCGAAAGTGCTGACGAAGTTGTTGTCCCGGATGCTAATTTTAGCCGGTTCGGCTTTTATGATGTGATAGGGAATGAAGTTCTCGTTGTTTACCTTATGCATCCATGCAAAGTCGATGTACCAGTTCCGTCCCCGGTAGCCTACACCTGCACTGAAGTATTCGCTGTTGCGGTGAAAGAAAGCTTCGGGATCGGTACGGATCGTATTTTCAAACATCTTTTTTTCGGCGTTGTTTTGGGTCGCAGGGCTGGCATAAGCATACCCACCTCGCAAGGAGAACTCCGGTGTTATGCGGTATTCGGCTCCAAGCTTCACCAAGTGTCCATTATTTAGCACATTGTGCATGTTTTGGTTCGCTTCTCTGTCGCTTGGGTTAATCTTTCCTCCTTCGCTGTAGAAACGAGTGTTTTCAAAATTGTTAAAGACGTATTCCGCACTGAATGTGCCCTTTTTTCCAAAGAAATAGGCAATACCCGCATTGACTTGCAGGGGACTCTGTATCTGATGGCGCGAATCTCCGTGTATTTTTTGTTTTTTGTCGTTCAAAGGGGTGTTGCTCCCGGATATTTCCTTCTTTTCGGTCTTGTTTTTATAGCTGTAATATATCGAGGGTTCGTAGGTCTCGCTTATGGCAAAGCGTGTAGGGGTTTGTATTGAAGCTCCTAATCTCAGGTAGTCAAAAGGTTGGTACATGAATCCAAGCCTCAGATTTACTCCAAAGCCCGACGTCGAATAGTTGTTTTTTAACGAGAAGTAGCCTTTGTCGCGTTCCAAGAAGTTTTCCGTGTAATCGGAAGCAAGTTGATAACTGATCGACAGCATGTTGAAAGCAGCTCCCAAGTAAAAGCGGTTGCTGAAGTTTCCCGACCAGGCAAGCGCATATTCGTTTATCGAACCCGATTCACGGAGCCTGTAGGTCGAGTTGGTTTGCTCGCCGGCAAGGTCCGAAATCCATGCTCCTGAAGGTTTATTCACCAGATAAGCATCGTAGCCGAGCACCGAGAACCATGAAATGTTCTCATTCAGGTAGTTCACCGTATTGGACTCTATGGCAGGGTTTACCAATAGAGCCATATATTCGCTCATTGACGATGTCGCATCGGGGCTTTTGGCTATCAAATTCCTGTTAAAATTTTTCAGGTGGTTGTAACTGAAAGAGAAGTTCGAGAACAGCAAGCCTTTCCCCCTTTGATTTATCTGATTCCAAGTGGGGGCTGCAATTACGTAGGAGAAATTATCGAATTTGATACGATATGCATTGTCCTTGGCCTTTATACCTGCCCATTCCGACCTGCTGTTGCGTGCCGTAAAATTCAAAGTTGTCGTAACTTCCGAACTGCGGTAGATACCCAAAGCTGCCGGGTTGTCTTTGATGGCAGACACATTACCTCCCAAAGCCCCGAAAGCTCCGGCCATACTCATGTAGCGGGCTGTTCCGTTGATATCCGTCTGAACAAATTTCAGCCCGTCTATCTCCGTTATCTGAGACATGACAGAAGAGGAGACCAATAGAAAGGCCGCGATAATATTATATTTTGTTATTTTCATATGGATTGAAAATTAATTTTGTCTTTATTTCTGTTTCATTAATCTTGTCTTCAGGGCTTAGCGACTACCTCCTTCCGCCGCTGCTCGAGCGGCTGGAGGATGAACTGCTGCTACCCGAGGAACGGCTCGAACCGGAGTAAGAGCCCGAACCGCTACTCGAATAAGAAGAGCTGGAGCGGCTGGAGCCCGACGAATAGCTACCGCCGTTGGAATAAGAACTCGAGCGGCTTGATCCGGAAGAGGGAGTACTGCCGGAATAAGACGACGAACGGCTCGATCTTGGTGAATATCCGCTGCTTCTGTTGTAGGACGACCCGGATCGTTCCGAAGGTTGGGCAACGCGTGACGATGATCCGGACGAAGGGCTGTAACTGCCTCTTGAATAGCTGTCCGACGAGCTTCTCGGGCTTGTACTCCGTCCGCCTTCGTAGTAGACTCCTGAGGACCTTCCTGAGGATGCTCCGCTGCGTCCCGAAGCGTTGATTGACGAACTACGTGGAGATGTGCTGATTCTGCTCGAAGAAGAGCTTGAGCGTTGTGCATCGTAAGAGGAGGAAGTCCGGGGAGAAACATTTCCCGAGCTTTGTCTTCCTTCCGAACTTAAGCGAATGCTTCGTGAGGATGTTGTAGCATTCGAGCTGCGACTCGATATTCCGGACGAGTAATCGGAGCGTACCGAAGATGAGAGGCCCGAACGACTGCCCGAATAGCTTCTCCTCCGGTTGTTGTCCGAGTAAGGGATACTCCGGTCTGCGCTGTTGTGCCATCCCCATCCCCAATTGTGGTAATAGGGATCGTAGTAGTAGCCGTAGGGATATCCCCAATAATAACGATGTCGGTAGTAGGGTGAATACCAGCCCCATGAGTTCCATCCGTAGTAAGGATAATTCCACCAGGAATCCCATCCGTAATAAGGTCTGCCCCAATAGTAATTTCTCCAATACCAGCTGCTGTAACCGTAGGGACGGTAATAGAAATCCCACCAATAGGGATTGCTCCAGGTAGGGGTAACCCAAGCGTAAGCACCGTCAATGTAAACATTCCAGTCCCAACTGTCTAAAAAGTAAATATCGTTGTAGTAGGGGTCCGAAATATGGATGGTGAACTTAGGATTGTGAAAGCGCCGGATGCGTCTGGCATATTCGTAATCCGACTGTGAACCGTTGAATTCGTTCAGATAGTATCCGCTTTCCTCCTCATTGTTGGCGAGGCTCCGTTTGGCTTTTTGTCGTTTGTTGACGTAGCCGGCCACTTTCTTTTGTGTCAAACTGTCCAAAGCTTCCACTTCGTCGTTGTACACGATTCTTTTAGCACCGTTCTTATAGCTTGTGAGCGTTTCCTTTTTGGTCTTGCTTATGTAGCTCTGTGTGGATACATCACCGGGTGCGAAGTAAACGTCATCATCGATAGATGATTGCGAAAAACCGAATCCCACAGCCGAAAGTAGTAGCGATAAGCAAATAAAAAATCTACGTTTCATAACAGTTTTCCTCCTGATATTAAGGGGGTAAAAACAAAAAGTACAAAATAAAAAAATGCAAAATGTTGATATGTAGCAA
>BDEJ01000041.1 GCA_001653155.1 Porphyromonadaceae bacterium H1 | reverse complement strand
GGTGTGGTTGTAAGAACATGGGATGTCTCCGGTTCGGGAGATGGGGGGCTTAGCGTAGATAATGCCACCTTGGAGACTTTCAGTTGGGGAAGCATTGAAGGTATTGCCTCCCTGACCCTTAAGGGCTGCCGTATTACTAAGCCTGCCGGCGCCCGCTTCGACAAAGGGAAAAAAGCCATCGTCGATGCCAAGGGCAATGTAGCGACAGGTGTCAAGATAGAGCCGGGCACGAATGCCTTGCCGGCTACCCTTACCGATGCGGGCATAAGCCTGCGAGGTGAGCGGGGCCTGTTGTATGTCGAGAAATCGCCCGAAGCCACCGCCACAGAGGTATCCGTATACAACATATCGGGCATGTCCTTAGGCAACTACCGCCTCAATGCCCAGACTACTGCCATACATCTACCCGCAGGCTTCTATACGGTAGTAGCCGGGAATGCCGTAAACAAGGTGATCGTGAGATAGGCCTCTTTGGCTGTGAAATTTTAGAGGCTGTGCCGAAAACGAATTTTGACACAGCCTCTTTTGCAGTATTGCCTCTTTGTGGATGTGCTCGATTGAGGCCTCTTTAGGGGTGGTGCACTTCTGCCGGACTTGTCGTACAACGAGAGGCAGGAAGTATCCGTCTTTGCAAAATCGCTACGGAAATTGTATATTTGCAAACTCAGGGCTTGGGAGTGAATGGGCCATATTGGCTTTTATCCCCAGTCTCTCTCTAATATTATATTTCAATATTACAGTTTACATGAAGACCCGAAACCGCCTGTTGCTCTTGCTTCCGATAAGCCTGCTGTTTTTGTCGGGCGGCTTTGTGCTACTTCCTGCGCAAACCCCATCCCGAGAAATGAAAGAAAAACAACAAAATAAAGCAATACAAAAAAACGACGAACAGGCGACTCCCTATCGCTTGGGTATTGCATTGAGCGGTGGCGGTATCAAAGGTATCAGTCATGCCGGAGCTCTCAAGGCCCTCGAAGAGTACGGCATCGAAGCCCAGATACTTTCCGGGGTTAGTGCCGGAGCCATTGTCGGAGCCCTTTACTCCGATGGGTATCGGCCGGAAGAAATTGCTGTTTTCTTTGACGACGTCACGTTTTCTAAGATGACCAATTTACAACTTCTTGAAGGAGGTTTTTTTTCCATGCGCTCTTTTGAGAAGTTTCTCTCGGGTAAGTTGCGAGCCTCAAGTTTTGAGGAACTGCCTCTCCCTCTGCGTGTAGTAGCTACCGATTTAGACAAGGGGTGTAGTGTTACTTTTACCTCGGGCGCCTTGTTGCCTCCCGTTATTGCTTCGTCCAGCATGCCTGTACTTTTTGCCCCCAAGGTGATTGACGGCGTGAACTATGTGGACGGAGGCGTGATAAAAAACTTCCCGGTATCTACCATCCGGTCCGATTGTCGTTACGTCATCGGAGTGAATTGCAGTCCGATGGTGGCCGATGATTATCGATTGAATATCGTGAACGTTGCCACCCGGGCTTATCATTTTATGTTTCGTTCCAATACCTTGCACGACCGCGATCTTTGCGATTTGCTGATTGAGTTTAAAGATGTTGCCGATTACGATACCTTCGATGTGGCAAAATCCAAAGAAATATTCGAAATAGGTTACCGAACCACTATCGAAATGCTGGAGAGCCCTGCCGGTCAGGATTTTCTTAACCGCCTCAAGAAGGAAAAATAAACAGAACGCTCTTCCTTTTCTTCGATATAAGCCGGGCGGAGAGCATCCTTGTCGCTTTTTAAATATTTTTGTCTGTGTAATTAATAAAGAAATATAGAGTTATGTCCAATGTATCAGAACGTTTAGCAGCCTTGTCGCCATCGGAGACGCTTGCTATGTCGCAAAAAAGCAATGAGTTGAAAGCCAAAGGAGTGGATGTGATTAATTTGAGCGTAGGAGAGCCGGATTTTAATACTCCCGAGCACATCAAACAAGCGGCCAAGGAGGCTGTCGACCGGAACTTTTCCTTTTACTCGCCGGTGCCGGGTTATCCCGCTTTGCGGCAAGCGATCTGCGAGAAACTGCAACGCGAAAACGGCCTTAGTTACAGCCCCGATCAAATTGTCTGCTCCAACGGAGCCAAGCAAGCTGTTTGCAACGTGCTGTTGGCCGTTGTCAGCCGAGGTGACGAGGTGATTATTCCCGCACCCTATTGGGTGAGTTATCCCGAAATGGTGACCCTTGCCGACGGACATTCCGTTATTGTACCGGCCGGTATTGAGCAGGATTTTAAAATTACACCCGCTCAACTCGAAGCGGCCATTACTCCCCGTAGTAAGGCATTTATCCTCTGTTCGCCTTCAAATCCGACAGGAAGCGTCTATTCCCGAGAGGAGCTTGAAGCTTTGGCTTCCGTGCTGGCCAAGCACCCGCAAATAATCATCATATCCGACGAGATCTACGAGCATATCAACTACTTAGGAGCCCACCAGAGTATTGCACAGTTTTCCTCCCTTCGAGACCGAGTTGTTGTTGTCAACGGCGTATCCAAGGGCTATGCCATGACCGGTTGGCGTATCGGCTGGATTGCCGCTCCGAAATGGATTGCTTCGGCTTGCAATACCTTGCAAGGGCAATATACCTCGGGGCCATGCTCGGTTGCTCAAAAAGCTGCGGAAGCAGCCTATACGGGTGATCAGAGTTGTGTGGAGGAGATGCGTTGTGCTTTCGAGCGCCGGAGAAACCTGGTTGTCGAGTTGATCTCTCGCATTCCCGGACTCAAACTCAATGAGCCTCACGGGGCTTTTTATATCTTTCCGGATTGCAGCCACTACTTTGGCAAATCCTACAAGGGCATGAGTATTCGCAATTCAAGTGATTTGGCTATGTACCTTCTCGAAGAGGCTCATGTCGCCTGCGTAGCGGGTGCTGCTTTCGGGGCGCCCGATTGTATCCGCATGTCCTATGCCACTTCCGACGAGAATCTGAAGAAGGCCTTCGAGCGCATGGTTACGGCTCTGGCAAACTTGAGTTAATTTGTTTTAGAAGGGAAGTTTACAAGAAAGGGGGTGTGTCAAAATATGGAATTGGGAGAAGTTTCCTTTCATATCGATAGTTGCCACCCTTTCTAATCAAATAAAACAATCGCTATCATTGAGTTTTTAGCTCTTTGATAGCGATTGTTCTTTACAAATGATAGTTGATTTAGAGAGAATGGAGTTTTGACACAGCCCCTTTCTTGTGTTTAAAACCGGAATCTTTCACTTGTCGGTATTTTTCAATCGTTGGAACTCGCTTGAGGTGTAATCAGTTTATAGCCTTTCCCGTGTATGTTGATGATGGCTACATCCGGATCGTCCTTCAGTAATTTACGCAATTTGGTGATGTACACATCCATGCTCCTTGCGTTGAAATAGTTATCATCCACCCAAATGGTCTTCAGAGCATAGTTGCGCTCCAAAATCTCGTTGGCATTGGCTGCCAACAGGCTTAGCAATTCGGATTCTTTGGTAGTGAGTTTCTTGGACTCGTTCCGGTGGGTCAGCAGTTGCTTCTGCGAATCGAAAATAAATTTGCCAATCTGGAAAACTACGACATCTTTGCTCTTTTTGCCTCTTACTCGACGCAAAATAGACTCGATACGGTAGAGCAGCTCCTCCATACTGAAAGGCTTCGAAAGGTAGTCGTCTGCTCCCAGCTTGAAGCCTCGCAGGATATCTTCTTTCATCGATTTGGCTGTGAGGAAGATGATAGGCACTTCAGTGTTCATAGCCCGTATTTCGGCAGCTAAAGCAAAGCCGTCTTTTTTGGGCATCATTACATCAAAAACGCAAAGATCGTACTTGTTTTTGGTGAAAGCTTTGTATCCGGCCTCCCCGTCGGGTTGCAGGTCGGATTCGTATCCCTTGGTTTGCAAATATTCCCGCAAAAGCATACCCAGATTCTCGTCGTCTTCACACAGCAGAATTTTTACTTTTTCGTCAGTCATAATCGTTATTGTTTAAGAGTTGGTATAATGATTGTAAATTTCGTTCCTAAATTTATTTCGCTTTCTACTTTGATTATCCCTTTGTGCTCGTTGATAATCTTTTTTACATAAGCAAGTCCCAGACCGAAGCCTTTTACATTGTGCAGATCCCCGGTAGAAACGCGGTAGAATTTATCAAATATGCGCTTGAGGTCTTCTTTGTTTATGCCTATGCCGTTGTCTTCGATACTGATGAGCAGGTTTTCTTTCTCGTTACTTGTTTCTACTGTCAGTAATAAAGGGCGTTCCTGCGAAGAATACTTCAAAGCATTGTCCATCAGATTGTAGATGACGTTCGTAAAGTGTATGTCGTCAGCCAGAATTCGATCTTGTTTGGCATTCAGCTTTGGAATAATCTTTCCTCCCTTGCTCGTTACTTTCAGCGAAAAGTTGGCGATGATATCCGAAATAAGGGGATTTATGCTTATTTCTATCAACTTTAAGGTACTTCCCTCTTTTTCAAAGATGGATATTTGTAGTACCTTTTCTACTTGAAAGCTGAGCCTTTTTGTCTCATCCCGTATTACGTTAGAGATGTATTTTAATGTTTCCGGAGTTTTTCCTACACTGGGGTCTTGCAGCATTTGCGAGGCCAACGATATGCTTGATATTGGGGTTTTCAGCTCGTGCGTCATGTTATTCATGAAGTCGTTTTTCATGTTGTGCAGCTGCTTTTGTCTGAACAGAATGATAATAGTTCCCACAAAGACTGTGAGTACTACCAGAAGCATGATTGTTGCAGGTAGAAGCAGATTCAGCGAACTTGCAATGTAGCGTTTTTTGGTAGGAAATGAAACGCAGATGTAGCTTGGATTTTTAGAGTCTTCCGAAGGGAAAAGCTGCTGCCTGTATTCTACGGTATTGGGCTTCGGCTTCGAATTTATTTTTTGATAAATCGTGCTTTCGTTCGCATCCAGCACGCTGAAGTTAAAAGGTAGCTTGATTCCGCTTGCTTCCAGATAGCTCGATAGAATATTTTGCACTTCTTCGAAATCGATCCGTTCGCAGATTTCTTTGTTTTTCGCCTCGTTCATCCATTGAAAGACAGCTTGATCCAGAATTGTTTTTGAGCGAGAGAATTGCTGTTGAAATTTTTTCTGCAAGTAGCGGGATGTCTCTTCTATGGTGGCTTTCCCGTGTCCCGTGGATAGTCTTATTTTGGGCTGTACCGACGATAATTGCCGATCCGATTTCTCTGCTGTGTGATTGCTTGTATGTTCATCTCCGGAGTTCCTTTTTTTGTAGTCCGAATCTTCCAGCGTTTGCGCTAAATACTGAAGAGCCTCATTTTGTTCGAGCAGTTCGGATGTCTTCAATAGGCTGTTGCGTACATTCTGGTCAAATTGCTGCTCGCTCAGCTCAACGTTGATGGATACATAACGAGCTTGTAGTATGGCTAAACCCGTGAACGTTGCCAGCATTACAAGTGCTAATATGCCTATTGTTGTTTTTTTCATTGTTAAGAATCGTTTCCTGCCTTTTCCCCTTTTTGTTGATTCCCCAGTAAAGGTTTTGAGTGAGGCAAAGTTAGATGAAAAATCAAATGTTAAAAAATAGATTAGTCATATTTAACTTTTCGGGCCTTTATCTTTTTTCTCATTAAGTTGCAAACTCTGTCGTCTGGACTCCAATCCGGCCCTCAATTTATATTCATAACAGTTTTTCATATAACTTTGTTTAATAAATTTAGCTTTTTGATTGTGTTGATATTCCGTGTTTTAGTTTGCCACTCGGATAAAATAGCTTAAACGTTTGATTAAATTATTTGGTTAATTCGGAAATTAATGCGTATTTTTGCATCGAATAATCAGACTTGCAGATTTGGAAGCTATGAAAACCGGGAAATCGAATAAGAAGAGTACTCTTTCTACAGAACAAAAGATTAAAGAAGCTGCACGGAAAATCTTTCATGAAAAAGGATTTGCGGCTACCCGGACTCGTGATATTGCTGAGGAGGCGGGTATTAATCTTGCTTTGTTGAATTACTATTTCAGAAGTAAGGAGAAGTTGTTCGGTGTTATTATGTTCGAAACACTTGATGCTTTTCTGCGTACTCTTATTCCTGTTATTAACGATGGAACGATGACTTTGGAGGAAAAGGTCGAGTTTCTTTCCTCTGCCTATATCGATCAACTGATTGTAGAGCCGCAAATTGTTCTTTTTATTATGTCTGAAATCAAGAATCGACGTGAGGATTCTATGCTGAATTCGAGGATAAAAGCTTTGCTTTCGGATTCGGTTATTCTTGAACAATACCGGCAGGCGGTAAGCGAAGGTAAATTTCCGGATCTTAACTTTTGGCATTTTATGATTAATGTGATAGGTTTAACGATTTTTCCCTTTATGGGAGCTTCTACGCTCAAGCATATCGGGGGGCTTACGGATGATGATTTTGTTTCTTTGATGCAAGAGCGTAAGCGGCTGATACCTGTTTGGGTAAGAGCTATGTTTGCTCCGGCGTAAAATTTTTTTAGCACAATATTAATCAAATGATTTATTCAAAAATATGATTTTTATGATTAAGAATTCCAAGTTGAGATTTATCTTTTTCATTATCCTGTTACTGCTTTTTCGGCCTTCAGTTATGGCGAATGGACAATATTCGGTATTGACTATTGATAGTTGTTATGCGATGTCCGAACGGAATTATCCGATGATTCGTCAATATGCTCTATTGGAGAAAAGTGAAAAATATTCTGTTAGTAATGCTGCAAAAGGTTACTTGCCCCAATGCTTCATCGTTGGACAAGCAAGCTATCAGTCCGACGTTACAAAACTGCCTGTTTCTTTACCGGGATTTTCCTTTGAGGAATTGAGTAAGGATCAATATCGAATTTATACGGAAGTCGTTCAACCCATCACGGATTTGTTACATGTGAAAAACAATGTGGAGCTTGTAAGGGCTAATGTTCGTGTTGAACTTCAAAAAACGAAGGTGGAGCTTCATAAATTGAGGCAGCGTGTTAATCAGATTTTTTTCGGAATTTTATTGATTGATGCACAAGCGGCCCAGATACAGTTGGTTAAGAAAGATCTCCGAATCGGGATTGATAAGCTACATACTGCAATCAAAAATGGAGTAGCTTTGGAGATTGATGCTGCCATGCTTGAAGTGGAACTGTTGAAGCTCAATCAACGAATGATTGAGTTGAAAGCTCTTAGACAAGCTTACATCGATATGCTGTCGTCGTTTATTAATCGGAGTATTGATGAGGCAACTGTTTTAGAAAAACCTCACTTGCCTGTCTTAAGATCGGAGCTTAGGCGTGCAGAATTGGATCTGTTTGCTTCGCAAAAGACGGTTTTTGATATCCGCTCTAAGCTCCTTGTCTCTAAAAACACTCCCCGTTTGAGCCTCTTCTTCCAAGCCGGATTCGGCAGACCGAGTCTAAACTTGTTAAATAATGATTTTTCTCCATACTACTTGGGAGGTGTTCGTTTGAACTGGAGTCTCAGCTCCTTATATACTTACGCCAAAGAAAAGAAGAGTTTAGATATCGCTAAAGATTTGCTTGATGTTCATAAGGATGTGTTTTTGTTTAATACAAATCTTTCGCTTATGCAAAAAAAATCTCAGATAATAAAACTGGAAGGCTTGATTGCGAGCGATAGAGATATTATGCTCCTCCGCGAGCGGATCAAAGAAGTTAGTAAGAGCCGCTTGGAGCTCGGAACGGTCACTGCCAACGATTATATATCAACTGTGTATGCTGAAGATCAAGCAAAACAAAATCTCTCTTTACATCAGATACAGCTGTTAATGGCTCAGTATGATTACAATACAACAGCAGGAAACTAATTTTATATACAACTTAATAGAATTTTTATTATGAATGTTTTTCTGAATTTTAATAATCGTGTTTTACTTATACGGCCATTGTTATTTGTCTTGTTTTTACTGCCTTCATGCAAAAAAGGGCATCAGTTCGATGCTTCGGGAGCTTTCGAAGCAGAAGAGCTTGTTATTTCTTCTCAGGCTCAAGGGGTTCTTATGAAATTTGACGTGGAGGAGGGAAGAAGTTTGACTTGTGGCGCCGTTGTCGGATATGTTGATAGTCTTGCTATTTCCTTGAAAAAAGAACAATTACTCGCTCAACTGGAAGTGTTGGCAAGCAAGAAACCGAATATCCCACAACAGTTAGCCCCTCTCCGTCAGCAACTTTCTGCGGCGAAGCACGAAAGAGTCCGCATGGAAAAGTTGCGAGAGGCGGAAGGGGTAACAGCTAAGCAACTGGATGATGTGAATGCACAAGTTGAGGTGCTGAAGAAGCAAATAGAAGCTCAGAAAACAATGCTTGAAACCACAGTCCTTAGTATCGATAAAGAAAAGAAGGTCTTAGAGATTCAACTAAAGCAACTTGATGACCAGCTGAACAGGTGCCGGATTGTCAATCCGGTTGATGGAACGGTATTGACTCGATATGTGCGAGCGGGAGAAATAACCACGGTCGGTAAACCGTTATATCGTATTGCAGACCTGAGGAATATTATTCTTCGTGTTTATGTTACCGGGGATCAATTGCCTCGTTTGATTTTGAATCAATCCGTAAAGGTATATACGGATGATGGAGCGGGTGGCTTTCTTTGTTCCGAAGGGCGTATTGCATGGATAAGTGATAAGGCGGAATTTACTCCGAAAACCATCCGGACTAAAGATGAAAGAGCCAACTTGGTGTATGCTCTAAAAATACAACTGAAGAACGATGGGAAGTATAAAATAGGAATGTATGGAGAAGTTGATTTTGACTGATGTATACGAATCTTTGATGACTAATGGGCTATGATTGAGAATGATAAGACTCCTTGGGATATCAATTGCCGATGTGTTTCCAAGCGTTATGGATCCGTACAGGCTCTTTCCTCCGTTTCGTTTTCTGTTCGAAAAGGAGAGTTATTTGGATTGATAGGCCCTGATGGAGCAGGGAAAACCACACTTTTTCGTATTCTCAGCACTTTGATGCTTGCCGACGAAGGCTCGGCGGAGGTAAATGGCTTGCATGTTGTGAAGGACTATGTCGAAATACGTAAGCGAATTGGTTATATGCCCGGAAGGTTCTCGCTTTATCAGGATTTGTCGGTAGAGGAAAACCTGAACTTCTTTGCTGCTTTATTTGCTACGACCGTTGAGGAAAATTACGATCTGATACGGGATATTTATGTACAAATAGAGCCCTTCAGAAAGCGCAGGGCGGGAAAGCTTTCGGGTGGGATGAAACAGAAACTCGCTTTGTGTTGTGCCTTGATACACCGTCCCGTGGTTTTGCTATTGGATGAGCCTACGACAGGGGTAGATGTAGTATCGCGTAGAGAGTTTTGGGACATGCTTAAGCGTCTGAAGGAGCAAAACATCAGTATTTTGGTGTCTACTCCCTATATGGATGAAGCTCGACTTTGTGATCGGATAGCCTTGATGCAGTCGGGCAGAATACTGTCCGTAGAAACTCCGCAGCATATTATCGAAAAGTATTCGGATAAACTCTATGCGCTCAGAACGGCCGATATGGCTCGTCTGATATGCGATGTCCAGCAAATGGATTGTGTTGAAAGTTGTTTTGCTTTTGGTGAATATCTTCATCTTACTTTTTCTGATGATGATCAAGCGGCGTGTCTGGTTCTGCTCGACTATCTGAAGAAGAAAGGTCATCAGGATGTCGTATGCCATCCCATAGTTCCGAGTATCGAGGATTGTTTTATCAAATTGATGCGGTGATGAAGGAGAAAAAGGTAGTGATTGATGTTGAAGGACTCACAAAGTGTTTTGGAGCCTTCAAAGCTGTGGATAACATAAGTTTTGAGGTCTTTCAGGGTGAGATATTTGGTTTTCTTGGGGCTAACGGTGCCGGAAAGACTACCGCTATGCGTATGTTGTGCGGCCTTTCGCTGCCTACATCGGGTAAGGCACGTGTTGCTGGCTTCGATATATATAAACAAAGCGAGCAAGTAAAAAGAAATATTGGCTACATGAGTCAGAAGTTTTCGCTTTATGAGGATTTGACCGTAATGGAAAATATCAGGCTTTTCGGAGGAATTTATGGACTGAGTCACAAGCAAATTAAAGAAAAATCCTCAGAACTTATTGAGACACTCGACCTTATTGAGGTGTCTAAAAAGCTGGTCGCAGCTTTGCCTTTAGGCTGGAAGCAAAAGTTGGCTTTTTCAATAGCTATATTACACAAACCTCAAATTGTCTTTTTGGATGAACCTACCGGAGGGGTCGACCCCATAACACGTAGGCAATTTTGGAAGCTTATCTACAAGGCTACTTCCGAAAGTATTACTGTATTTGTTACGACACACTATATGGACGAAGCGGAGTATTGCGATAGAATTTCGATGATGGTAGACGGACGGATAAAGGCTTTGGATAGCCCTCAGAATTTAAAAATGCACTTTTCAGCTTCGTCGATGGATGATGTCTTTTTGCGCTTGGCTCGTAAAGCCCAACGTCAAGCAGAGTAATTAAATTGAACTTATGAAACAGTTTCTCATATTTGTTAGAAAAGAGTTCCGGCACATGTTTCGTGATACCAGGACGTTGTTGATTCTTTTTGGTTTGCCGGTTGTACAGATTCTGCTTTTCGGTTTTGCGCTGAGTAATGAAGTGAAAAACTCTCCTATGCTTGTTTGCGATTATGCCCAGGATGGCGTATCGCGAAACCTGATAGACAAATTTTCCGCCAATAAAAGCTTTAACCTTGAGGAGGTGCTGTTGAGTCACAGGGAACTGAATGATGCTTTCAAAAAAGGTAGAATCAAATCCGCACTTGTTTTTCCTCCTCGTTTTGAGACTGAACTTGCCCGGTTTAATGAGGCAGAGCTCCAGTTTATTGTTGATGCCTCCGATCCGAATACAGCCAACATCTTGATGACTTATGCCGCGGGTCTTGTTGGAGATTACCAGCAATCCCTATTACTGGATTACTCCTTGCCTTACAGCATACAGCCTGAGATACGAATGCTCTATAATCCGGAACTGAAGCCCTCTTTTACTTTTGTTCCGGGATTGCTCGCTTTGGTCTTGATGCTTGTTTCGGTAATGATGACTTCCGTCTCTATTGTACGCGAGAAAGAGTACGGGAGCATGGAGGTTCTGTTGGTTTCGCCTGTAAATCCTTGGATGCTTATTGTGGCGAAGATTGTTCCTTATTTATTTCTTGCTTTGATTAACTTTATAACGATAATGCTGCTAAGTATCACTTTGCTGGATCTACCTGTGAATGGCAGTGCCCTTTTGTTATTTGCTGAGAGTATGTTGTTTATCGTAACGGCTCTTTCTTTGGGCATACTTATTTCTAATGTGGCCCAAACACAGCAAGTAGCGATATTGATTTCTTTGGCCGGACTGTTGCTGCCTACCGTACTTTTTACAGGATTTTTATTCCCCATTGAGAATATGCCGCTTGCTTTACGCTATTTTGCCGATTTAGTTCCATCACGCTGGTACTATCTCATAGTTAAATCGGTTATGATAAAAGGCCTTGGTTTATTAGCTGTTTGGAAGGAGACGCTTATACTTTTCCTGATGACAGCCTCTTTGCTTTTTTTGAGTTTTAGAAGCTTTAAAGTACGTTTGCTATGAGAGTGATTTTGTTTCTACTTCGGAAAGAATTTGTACAGATTTTTCGCAATCGGATGTTCCTGCCGATGATTTTTGCCATGCCGCTTGTACAGCTCTTAGTTTTGCCCTTGGCTGCGAACTATGAGATGAAAAATATTGTTGCTGTGGTTGTCGACCACGATCGTTCGATGGTTTCACAGCAACTTGTTGAAAAGATTGCTGCTTCGGGTTATTTTCGGATACATGCTTATCCGACTTCTTTTGACGAGGCTTTTTCCTTGATTGAAGGTGATCGCGGGGATTTAATTTTAGAAATTCCTAAAGATTTTGAGTCCCGCTTAATCGAAAGAGGAGGCTCGTCTGTTTTTATTGCGGTAAATGCTATTAACGGTATAAAAGCAAGTTTGGGTGGAGCCTATCTGAGACAAATTCTCACTTCGTTTAGCTCTGAATTGCGTGAGCGGCAAATGCCTGTTGCTGCTTTTCCTCCTTTGCCCCTTATCCGCTTGAAGACTTCTGTGCGTTTTAATCCGATCATGAGCTATCGACACTTTATGGTCCCCGGCTTCTTGGTTTTGCTTGTTACAATCATATCGACCTATATGTGCGGATTACACGCGGTTAAAGAAAAAGAGAATGGAAGCATCGAACAAATCAATGTCTCTCCGGTGAAGAAATATCAATTTATTCTTGGTAAGCTGATCCCTTTTTGGATATTGGGGGTAGTGGTCTTCAGTCTTGGTTTATTTGTGGTTGCTCGTTGGGTTTACGGAATTTTACCTGTGGGGAGTTTGTTATTGCTGTATGCCTATTTGCTGCTTTACTTGGTAGCTATGCTCGGTCTGGGGTTGCTTGTTTCTACCTATTGCCATACTCAGCAACAAGTCATGTTTACGATGTTTTTCTTTATGATGATCTTTATTCTTATGAGCGGCCTTTTTACTCCTATTGAGAGCATGCCTCGATGGGCCTATCTGATAGCCTGTTGTAGCCCGATTACCTATTTTACCGAGGTCGCGCGTATGGTTATTCTTAAAGGAAGCGATTTCTCGCATTTACACATACATATCGGAATGATGAGTTTTTTTGCTCTGCTCTTTAACTCATGGGCGGTGATCAACTATAAGAAGACGCTCTGATGGGGCTCTCATTATTCGATTCTTTCTTTCCGTACTATTTCCTGTTATCAAAAAAACTCGGAGGCTCTTTCAGGGCCTCCGAGTAAATATTTTTATAATCTTGAAACGAATTCGGGCTTAGTAAACCAGTACTTTTTGCCTTTTCCCGTTTATATCCAGCATGTAAACGCCTGCCGGTAAGCTTAGTTGTACCTCGCCATTAAGCTGTTGTGCGTGGTTGAGGCGTCCGGAAAGGTCGTATACTTTTAATTGCAGATTTTCCGCTTCGAGCGATTCTATGTGCAATGTTCCTTTTGAACTGTAAATCCGAATTTTATCTGCTTCGGGGCAGATACAGCCCGTCTCTATCTTGTGTTCGATGCTTACTCCCGAAGGGGCTCCTGCACGCATGATAGCTTCCTTCCATGCACTTATATCCGATCCTTTGGGAACAATGAATCTACAGTTCGGCTTTATACTGCGGAAGGAGTAGATTTCCATAATCGGCAGGGTGGATGAAGTAAATTCTACTTCTTCCAAATCGTTACAATTGTAGAAAGCCTGCTGGGAGAGTTTCTTTAGCTTCTTGGGCAGAACCATTTTTTTTACTCTCGAAAAGGCGAAAGCTCGTTTTCCAATGCTGTCTAAGCTTTGAGGGAATATGATTTCCTCCAGCTTGGCGTCAGAAAAAGCTTCCTGCTCAATGCTTTTTATCCCCTCCATCAAAGTTTCTTTCCCTGTTTTTAGAGCTGCCGGATAGCGTATCAATTTCTTTTTATCTGCGCTGTAGAGGATTTTGTCTTCTGATATAAATTTTGTATTTCCGGGTTCCACCAAAATTCCGTTAAAGTCTTTGCAACCATCGAAAGCATATTCCGAGATACCCGTAATTCTTTTGGGAATGGTAAAGCTTCCTTTCTTAGCCGATGGACATTGTATCAGCAGATTCATTGTGTTGTTATATAAAACACCATCGGGAGCTATGAAATTTGTGTTCCCCGGAGCGACCTTGATTTCCTCGAGACGGTTGCAACGTGAGAAAGCGTGTTGCTCTATCTTTTTTACAGAACTGGGGATGGTAATGGTCTTAAGGTTGTGGCAAAGCTCAAAAGCATACTCTCCTATTTCCGTTAAACCTTCGTTGAGTGTTATCGAGGCAACTTTGGTTGCTGCATAGAAGCAATATTGGCGTATCTTCTTTACCGAAGCCGGCAGAACGATGGGAGCATCCGGAGCTTTCATGCTTATTTTCCCGGCAGGATAAGCAATAACTTCTGTTTGATCTTTATCATAAAGTATGCCGTTTACAGAAGAGAAATGCTTGTTCCCCGGAGCTACTACTATTTCAGTCAATTCTGAACACGAAGTCAAAAACCTATAGCCTATTTTCTCAAGACTTGCGGGTAGAGTAATGGTTTTGAGCTTGTCGCACCAGAAAATTCCTAAATCTTTAACCTCTTTCAGACCTTCCGGAAGAGTTAGAGCCGTTAGTTTGCGTGTGCCATCAAAAGCCGCTGTTCCAATTAATTCTACCCCCACAGGCAGATTGAAGGAACCGGATTTTCCTCCCGGACAACAGAGTATCGTTTTTTTGTCGCGCGTGTAGAGTGCTCCATTGTCCGAGAGGAAATTCGGATTTTCGTTATGTACTGTTATCGAAGCCAGTTCCGAACAGCGACGGAAAGGAGTTGTACCCATACTTGTCACACTTTTGGGAATAGAAATCGAAGTGATTTTTACGCATTCCTGAAATGCGTTTCCTTCAATTCTCTGTACACCTTCGGGAATCATTATCGTACCCTCCAATTCATTTTGAAAAAAAGCATAATTTCCAATCTGAGTAATAGTCGGAGCTATTTCCAGAGAATTGAAAAGAGCGCGGTGTGGATACCAGGGGGCTTGGTTGCTGAAAGTGTAGTTGAGCATTTTTCCACTTCCGCTTAATTTCAGTGTCTTGCCGGATATCTCCCAAGTGATATTGCCGGAAGTTCCGCTCTGCGCCCATACGAGGGAGAGTGCACAAAAAATAAATACAATACTGGTTAAAATCTTTTTCATATCAATTCTATATTTTGGGTTAATAATTTTTTAGTTGAAAAGCTTTTTTTGAAAAGAGAGGGATGGCGGTAAGCCTTTTTCTGGGCTTCGGATTATCCTCTCTGAGAAAATAGTATTAAGAATTGTTACAAAAACTGTTCCAGAATCTAAAAGTTAAGATAATGTGTAGAGGCGCTTAAATCGAGTTACTCTTTTTACCGGAGTCTGTCTCTTCACTAAGTGCGAGAGTTTGATGCTCCTATATGTTTGCAACTTAGTTGAAAATCAAAAAAGATTATCTTTGCAGAAAAAACAGCAAAATTAATGATGAATGCAACCCAAACCATAATATGTAGTAACTTTTTGGCGGAGTTAGGGGAAATTATAGCGGATTTTCCTTCTCAAAATATTTACATCCTTACCGATACTCATTCACGTGAATATTGTTTGCCGAAGCTTATGGAACTTTCTCAACTATCCGGCAGTCATTTGATTACGATTCCTTCCGGTGATGAGCATAAGAACATTCATTCTGTCATGCAAGTTTGGGAATTCCTCAGTAGCAATAAAGCTAACCGGAACTCGCTGCTGATAAATCTCGGAGGAGGTGTTGTTACCGATTTGGGTGGTTTTGTTGCAGCTACTTTCAAGCGAGGTATTGAATTCCTTAATATCTCCACTACTCTCCTCGGAGCTGTAGATGCTGCTACCGGAGCTAAGACCGGTATTAACTTCCTGGGACTAAAAAATGAAATTGGGAGTTTTGCTTCGGCTCGTGCTGTACTTATCGATGTCGATTTTTTTCGTACGCTCGATATCCCCAATATCCGTTCGGGATATGCCGAGATGCTGAAGCATGCCTTGATAGAGAGTCCACAGGCTTGGGAAGATACTCTTAGCTTCGATCTTGATCGCATTGATTTCGATCGTTTGCGAGGCTTATTGGCTTCGAATATAAGAATCAAAGAACGTATCGTCGCACAGGATCCGAAAGAACAGGGATTGCGCAAGACTCTTAACTTGGGGCATACCTTTGGACATGCTTTCGAGAGCCTTTCCTATACTTTAAAAGAACCCTTGCTGCACGGTTATGCTGTTGTTTGGGGTTTAGTTTGCGAACTCTATTTATCGCATCTTAAGCTTGCTTTCCCGCAAAAAGAGCTTACGCGCTTTGCTGCTCTTGCAAGGGAGTACTACGGCGGTTTCCGGCCCGAATGTCAGCATTACGAAGCTTTGTTGGAACTGATGACACACGATAAAAAAAACGACTCGGAGCAAATTAACTTTACTTTGCTTGCTGCTCTAGGAGAACCGCGAGTCAACCAATCGGCGACTCGAGAGGAAATATTCGAATGCCTCGACTTTTTGCGTGAGGGATGCTGAGTGATATGTATCCGAGTTACCCGGGAAATACTTCGGAGAGGCCTTGCTGACCAACATATATGTAGCGTACTGAAAGAGCTATAATTGCCTCGTGATAGAATTGTTGTCGAAAAAATAAAATATTATCTTTGTTTTCCGAATAACTAAAAATCAACAGATATGAAAAAAAATCTTGCAGTATTAAGTCTGCTGCTAACTTTGTTTGCCGGTGGTTTACAAGCGCAGCGTTTCAGAGGTATTCGTGTCGAGAGCAATGCTCCCGTTGAAGTCTATTTGGATGGAATGAGAGTGTGCAGCCCTGTGCATAGTTGTATGATAACTAATCTTAGGCGTGGAACTTACCTACTTGAAGCTTTCCTTGTTATGCCGGATAGAAACCATATGCTGTCAAAGCTTGTTTTTAAAGAAGAAGTGTTTTTTTCGGGAGCGGATGTAAAAGATATTTTCATACAAACGGACAATACTTGGGAAATTCCCTATCCTCCTGGTGATCTTGTTCCCATGGACGATCATACATTCGACGAATTACTTTCTCAAATAAATCAGACTTCTTTTGACTCCGATAAGAAAAGGCTTATTGAAATGGCTGTATCGAAGTCTTTGTTCCATACTCGCCAAGTGCGCAGGCTGGCGCAAGTTTACAGCTTTGATTCGGAGAAACTCTGGCTCCTAAAGCTGATGTATCCTGTTATTATTGATCGGGAACGGGCATTTCTTTTACAGGATGTCTTCTCGTTTTCAAGCTCTAAGAAAGAATTTGTGAGATTTACAGAGGAATTTGACCGTCGATAATCCACGCACAGATCAATCTTGGGGGTCTGATTTAGTAAGCTATTGATTTGCTGGTGTTATGTTTATGATTCCTGTCGAATTCTAATCGTTTGAAGAAAAGAATTCCAGTTACATTTTGAGTCTTCTCCGGAGCGTATTCTTGCTCCAGGCCTATTTATAGAAAATTCATTAGGAACATGAATATCGCTTCCTCTTTTGTGAATTTCTCTCTAAAAAGAAGCAAGCTAAATATACATAAATGCTTAGTTAAAGGGAGGTTGTTTTATGGCAACGGAAAAATACATATCGAGAGAAACTCGGTACAGGAAACCCTGATAGTACCACTGTGGCCGAAAGATGTGTGCCGAAAAATTCCCGGAGCTTTACACCGATATGTCGGAAAAAGTGTTGTGCGAGAGTCTGGACTATGACTTCTCGGAACAAGAAGCGAAAAAGATTCTTTTGCATACGAATTTGGAGCGCTTGAAGCAGCTATGCGTCAGTTGGATATTATGTGGGAGTTTCGTGATTACCTGAAAGATGACCCGAAAGCAAGTATCGTAAATTGGCTGCGGCTTGGATCAAACGGGTAGGCTATGCGATACCGGAAGCTGTGAGATTGTCAATGTGGATTTTCCCGATATTTATCCACTCGTGAAAGGCTGATTCCTGCCGGAGAAAGAGAGAAAAACATCCCTTGTGATTTAAAAAACTACTCGTGGATGGATCAGGTGAATAGCTCTAACGGAGTTGTGTTTTTTGCTGCGGGAGTATTCCATTTAAAACTGACGAAGTGCGGAATATGGTCTTGGAACTCACCCGAAGATACTCGGGCAGACGCCTCATTTTCGATGTGGTAGGAAAAACCGGATTGAAACTGATGCTATCAAAGACTTTGAAGAATATGGGTGTCGATGATGTGAGAGGATTTTTCAGCGTGAATGCCCCCGCTAAAGCAATTGAACTGGTCGGATAAAATCAAAGTAAGTAGCCGAGACTACATGCTGGGATATTATGATATGAAGGCTTCGGGTATTCGAAGTTCGCATCGTCTCCTTGCAAAAAGAGGCGATAAACTCATGAAAATGGCCATAATACGGATGGAATTCTGACTAAGCTTCAGTTGAAAGCTTCGAGCTGAAACTAAAAAAGGCGTTTCGAAATGTATTCTGCTCTGTGATATAGAATTAAGTTCGTAAACCTCACTAAATCGAAATTATAAAACATTAATTTGCTATGTTTTGGAACAGAATAGCAGGCGTATATGACCTGTTTGCCTTTTACAACAGGAAGGCGCACAAGGAGCTCTGCGAAAGAATTGCAGCGATGATTGCATCTACGGATGAGGTACTTGAGTGTGCATGCGGTACCGGTATGCTTAGCGTTTATATTGCTTCGAGATGCCGCAAACTCATAGCTACCGATTTTGCCCGCAATATGTTGAAGATAGCGGAAAAGAAGTGTGCTGCCTATGCTAACGTGGAGTTTGATGTGGCTGATATTCTTTGTCTTGACTATCCGAACGAGATGTTTGATAAAGTCGTTGCCGCCAATGTGATTCACCTGCTGGACGATCCGCATAAAGCCTTGAAAGAGCTCGGACGGGTTTGCCGCAGCGGAGGAAAGATGATTATACCTACTTACATGGGCAAAGAAAACAGAGAAAAAAGCAAGCCTTTGACAAAAGCCATCGGAAAAGCCGGAGCAAATTTCAAGCGGCAATTCACATACGCCGACTACCGTCGTTTTTTTGCGGACGCGGGTTATGGTGATGTGGAATATATTTTCATCGAAGGGCGGGTTCCCTGTGCGGTGGCGGTTGTTACGAAGACGATGTAAGATTGCTGAAAATTGCCTCTTCAAACTAAAGCTCGCACCCCAGATAGACACTTGCTTTGCACTCCTTGGGGCTTCAAAATTTGTTATCAATAGGCTTCGCTGTTTTTCGTGGCAGAAGCTACAGCTTACTCCTTTTTACAGGAAGAGGCTGTCTTGTTACATTTCAAGACAGCCTCTTGTCGTTTTTAGGTCGCCGCGCTATCAGCGTTTGATGAATTTTATCTGTCTGGGTATTCGGTCTCCTTCGAAAAGGATAGATGCCAGATAAATACCCTGTGGCAACTGCGACAAGGATATGCTGTTTGTTGCATTATTTGATACAGTGGAGTGTAACGCGCCCTGCATGGAGTATATTTTTACCGAGCGTAGAGCTGATGCTGCTTGTATGTAGAGGGTGTTATTTTGTATATAGACCCGAATGTCCTTATCCGCTTCGGCGGCTTGGTAGGAATTGCTGGACGAGAAAACTAACTCCGCTTTTTCGGAATCACTTGTTTCCCCCCAGGAACCGCTTGCGCGAACCGTGTAGCTGTTCTTTCCTACGAGTGGAGCTTCGTCGGTAAAGGCCGTTGTCGTCGAATGTCCGATCTTTACGCCGTTGCGGTATATGTTGTAACCGCTGATGATGGATTGCTGCACTGCCGGATAAACGGCTACGTTATCGAGTTGCCAACGGTAGGCCAGACCCAAGTTGTTGTCGTCCCAAGCATGAAAGGCTACTTGCATATTGTCTGAAGCAAAGGCTGATATATCGATGCTTATTTGCTCGTACTTATTTACCAATTTGCCGTCTTTCTTTAGATCGAAGATGGATTTCCAGGTTAATCCCCCGTCGTTGCTTATTTTTATTTCGTAGAAATTGTGTTTGTTTTTCTTACCTACGGCAGTAGAACGGGAGCGGAAGCTGAGCGTCTTTCCTTGTTTGAAAGGTGGAGTCAGGACTTTTTCGTCTTGATGCCTTTCTTCGAAAGCCTCTTGCAAGCGGAGGGAATAATTACCTTGGAAGGCCGGAAATGTTTTGTTTGATACGGCGGCTTCCCATTTTCTGTATCCGGCTGTCGATACGCTCCAGGCTTCGGGAAGACTTCCGCCTTCGAAGCCTTCGCTGAAGAGAGGGCTGCCTTCTATCGCTGCACTCCAGCTGAGATTTACTTTGTTCCCTTCTTGTTGAGCTTTGAGGCCTGTCGGTTCGTGAATCAAGTTCGAGCGTTGCGTTACTTCCAGACTTGCTGTGATGTCGCTTTCTGGATTTCCGACGAATTTCAGTACGGCCTTGCGCAGATTCGCTTCCTGATTTGCCGTCTTGGACACGATGCTTATGCTTGTTTCGCCCGCAGCAGCACTTCTTGGGCTTACTTCCAACCAATCCGGTACAGCTTCAATTTTCCAGGCTACATCGGATCGTACTACGGCCTGTGATGAGCTGCCGGCGGCGCCCAACAGGCTGATCGAAGTCAGCGGGAGGTAGATTTGCTTGGAGAAGGGGAGGAGGCGGAAGGAGATTGTTTCGCCACAAGCCGAAACGTCCGATATCGCAAATTTGGCTTCACTGCCATTGCTGTAAAAGGGCTTATGCGCTGAAGTCCCTCCGAAAGTCGTACGGCCGCTTTCAGCACTGAAAGCCGCCTTTTCCAGTTGTCCGTCGGCATTGATCGTTCCTCCCGGACGGAAGATGTAAGTCTCGTCCAAGCGCGTTGTGCCGTTGTATCCGATATTGCCTCCCGAAAAGGCCGGATTGATGCGGTAGATCAAAAGGCCGGATTCGGGTATCGTGGCGTCGAAAGGAGTGCTTTTGCGACGGTATTCCACTACGAAGTATTCTTCAGAGCCTAAGGGTTTTATTTTGTAGGCAATCTTTTCTTTCTTGTTGCCTCCTATCGGATTGAGGGTATATACACCCGGAGTTGAAATTTCGGGTATCTCGTCGAGCCACAAGCAATAGCGATATTTGGTGTAGGCCAGCATTTGCTGAGGCACGGAGGTATTGTTCGACATCAAATCCCAAACGCCGACCGGATTAAGGCTTCTTTCCTCGTGATACAAATCATAGGTTCCGAGTGTATGAGACATTTCGTGGCACAATATTCCGGTATCCAACGGCAGCCATTTCATGCTTACTATGCCGTTGCCGTCATCGAATACCATCAGATACTCAGCAATTCGTTTGCCGTGTATCAGGGGAGGATTACTCAAGAGGAAGGCTCCTCGATGCGGCCACAGCAGCCGGCTTGCATTTGTGTCGCTTGTTCCGTTGAATATGAGGCAAATATTATCCACCAGTCCATCGTTGTTCGCATCCAAAATAAAGTCGGCCGGTAGCTGCTGCGACAGATAGTTGGCTATTTCTTTGATAAGACCTTGTTCGCGACTTTTGGCTTCGACGTCGTTCTTGTAGCCATCCGGATTTATTTCCGAATGAGGCTGGTAGTAACCTTTCACATTTTCCGTTTTGTAAGCTATAATATTCCCGTTTGCGGATGCTTTCGGGAAGAAACCGGTTTTCCAGAACAGCTGGTTGTAAGAAGAAGTCTTGAAATAGTTGTATACTGAGTTTACCGAAGCGGATGTCGAATCGTTGAACATCTTTTCGTATTCCGCGAAATTGCGGCTGAAAGAATTTTCATCCTGATCCAGAAAGCGAACGAAAACAACTAAATTGCTGAGTTTCCCTTTGTTTTTTTGAGCGGCAGCCAGTTGAAACATGCCTCCCAAAGCCCAAATACCTAATAATAGAAATATGTTTTTCCTCATTCTCTCAAACTTCATTTAGGGTAAAACTATCTTTAGCGTTTCTACTCCCCGGTTGGATTTGGCTTTCACGGTATAGACTCCGGATTTTAAATCCGTCAGATTGAGTCCGGAAGCTTTCCCGCTGCGTACTTTTTTGCCTGTACTGTCAAAGACAAGTGCTTCTGCCGATTCGTCGCTGCATACGAGGCTTCCTCCGTGGTGGTAGAGCTGGAATGCGTCTTTTTTTAGTGCTGAGGTGCTTGTTGTCGGCTTTTGCGTGAATATGCGTATGCCGTGTACATAGAGAGGATAGCTGCCGCTGTTTCGGCAAAGTACGTATTGTACCTTATCGGCTTTTACTGCAAGTCCGGTAAAACTGTTTTTTTCTTCTCCGATCTTCCATTCTGTATGGCCGCCACTTTTGTGTAGCGGTTTAAATAAGCCATATCCCTTTACTACAGCGTATTCGCTGATCCGTGCATCTTCTTTCGCACTGAGTGTTATGTAGGTAAACATTTTAGCTTCGCTGGACAGATAAAGTTCGTAGCTTACAATGGGTGGGAGTTTTATCAGGAGCCCTCCTCCGTTGTTTTTGGACGGTTTCGAGCTGGTTAAGACAATGGCACCTTTCTTAGCTCCGGGACCTCCGATGACGTATTCGTTTTTTGTTTCTCCGGTTTTCGGGTCGATCACAGGCACGGTAACATTCGAAGCTCCTACGGAATCGACTCCGGCAGTTGTTACTATGGAAACCTTGATGGAGTCACCCGGAAATCCTTGTGGGTCGGGGACTTTTATCTGGTAATCGGTAGAGACGAGTTGGATGATTTTGCCCGAAGCGTTGTAAGAACCGGTTGTATTGTCGGCTTGACCAACGTATTTGTTGATTTTAGCTTCGCTGTCGAACCAAAGCCAGCCTTTTTCGTCCACATCGGCTTTGTCGAATAAATTATAGCCCGATTGAGCCGAGAGGCCGGAAGCGGTCATCGAGATCAGGAAAATAGCGATTAAATTTTTCATAATTTTTCTTTTTTCTGTTTGGAATGAATTTATAAATTATTGTCTTTTGCTGTGTGTTTCCGAGTCTTATTCGTAGAGGTAGTTAATGCTCTTTATCAGAATCTCACACTTCTTGTCCTTCTGTTTCTCTATGTAAAAATCTTTGAGTATTTTATCTTTATGAGGGTTCCTGACAGGGAATCTGAAATAAGTTGTATTGCCCTCCAAAATTGGCAAGGTATTCATGGATACCTCGAGCAAGTGTTCGTCTATTTTATAAACAGGCTCTCCCCGTTCGGGTTTTTCTTTTTTATGTCGTTGCCAGTCAAGCCCTTTGTAACTTATGTTCTCTCCGAAAGTTATGGGAAGTTTCTCTACACTGCCGTCTTCATACCGGAATACAAATTTTCCGATTTCATAAATTTTAGCTTCCGGGAATACTCCATCGACAAAGAACTTAAAATCTACCTTGTAGTCGGTAGTATAAACTACGTCTATCATATCAGGGTGGGGGAGGAGCTTTGTCGTTTTTTTGTAACCTTCCAAATCCCCGTATTTGAAGTTGAAGAGGAGGGAGAGTACCTTGTCTCTTATGCTTTCGTAGTCGTTATCATCGAAAGTATGATTCCAGAACATCTCATAGGCATAAGCCAGTCCGAAGAATATAGCGTTGCGTTGCAGTATGAGTTCATTCAGGCTGCTCCAGTTGGAAATCATGGCGCCTTTAGCTCCTTTCCGGATGTGTTTTTTCCAATTCGGGAAGAGGTAGCCTTCGAAATTGCCGTAACGTAAGCCGAAGTTCCGTTCAAAGAGCTGGTCTTCCAAGTCTTCTCCGAGACTCCATACCCAATGAAGTATCTCTACATCTTTGGGAATCATATCGATGGACTGCCATGTCGCAGGCATGATGCCGATTACTTTGCCGTCTTTTTGATGAAACTGAGGGCTATACATTGTTATTTCGGCGCCACCGAAATCTCCTGCTCCCGGCACATAAACGTCTTTCAGCAGCTTATCGCCCCAAATTGCGGTTTTTATGTTTCTTGCCTTCAGGAAGTCGTAAATCTTGTGAATATCACCTGCAAAAAGTTCAGCTCCGCTTTTCCCCTTGCATTTATCGCAAATAGCGATGCTGTAATATTCATCGTGTCCTATGTTTATGATGTTGGGTTCAAATACGGCGATGACATCCTCCAATACATCAAAAAGTACTTCGTAGGATCTGGGATTGGATGGGCAGTAGGTGTCTGCGTATGGGTCGGCTGCTATTTCGGCTATGTCGTGATTGCCCAGCATCAGGTAGTCGCAGTGTCCCAGCGAGGGCACTTCGGGTATCACTTCGATCATTCTCTTCTTGCAATACTCCACCAGTTCCTTAACCTGAGCCTGAGAGAGGTATTCGCCCTCTCCGTTCTCCATGTGGATGGCATTTTTATACCAGGGATAAGTATAATCCTGAATTTGCGTGGTCTTTCCCGAATATTCGCTCATTTCCTTGCAGTATGCCACCCAGCCTTTGTTTATTTCGGGATGTTTGCTGTATTCCATAGCCCCACCGACCTCTATCATCAGCTGATTGTACTTGAACAGACAGAGCATATCTACCAATTTCTTGAAAAAAGGGATGTTTTTGGAGGAAGGTAAAAATACTTTCAAGCCTCTTTCTTCGCAAACGGGATAATCATAAACAAATACATAGGGCATATAAGCTTTTTCGCTGAGTTGCAGGATGGACATCAAGCCGTAGAACAATCCGGCATCCGAAAAGGCATAGACGTCTATGTTCGCATCCTTGGCAAGAAGTACGTGACATTCTTTGTTGGTCGGAGCTTTTTCGCCAAACTCTTCCATTACCCGCTTTTGTATTTCCTCGGGAATACCTTTATGGAAATTGATACTCTTATATGCAGACCCTTGTTCAGTTGTTTTTGTGAACTTTTCCTGAAACAGCTCGGAGATGATATCGAGTTGGCTCCGGATTTTTGTTTCCTTGCTGATGTAAGAACCGCCTCCCAACTCTTTTAGGTATCCGGGGCCTATCTGTTTATTAAATTTCGAGGCTGTTTGTGTTATTTTTGTGTGGGTAGATACCGGATCTAAGGAGTTGTTTCGGGCAAGCAATCCTCCTATAAGCATTGTACAGCATATAGTAAAAAGCAGCTTCTTCATCTCTTCCTCCCTTTATCTGGAATGAAACATAAAATTAATAAAAAACCTCGCGATCGTTTTCAGGTTTCCTGCCATTCGGGGTTTTGATCAAATCCTTGATAACGAACTTCATCCCAAGGTATGGGCCAATAATAGTGGTAATCCTTGAAATAGCGCATTTTGGCTTGTTCCGAATTAAAATCGGATATGCGATAACGAATTTCTCCATTTACGATTCCTACCCGCATAATTTTCCAAGGGGTGTTGGCAGCGTCTCCGTTGAATTTTTTTTCGGCTTGCCCCCAACGGTATATATCCCAATATACGGTCTCTTCGAAAGCCATTTCGACTCGCCGTTCGTTATCGAGTTGCTCACGCGATAGCGAGCTCAAGTCCGGCATGTGCACTCGGCGGCGTATTTGGTTTACGAACTCCAAGGCCTTATCGATCTCTCCTTGCTCGAACTTGACCTCCGCATAATCGAGTAAGGCTTCGGCGTAGCGCCAGATGATGTAATTTTGGCTACTGCCTTTGTCCGGTTTCTTATCGATGGATTGTGTTTCGTTGACAAATTTTCCCATGTAATAGCCCGTAATGGAGACGGCTGCGTTGTTGTCAGCGCCGTAGGGCTTGAGGTCTTTTCCCGGTATCGCTGTTGTGCCTTGGTATACAGAATGAATTTCCATTTTACGTTCCCGGAACGTACATCCGTCGTATAAGACATTGGCATAGAATCGGTAATCTCGATTTTTGTAGGGCTCTTTCGGATTATAAACAGCCCCATCGCGCATTCCGTATTCATCCACGTGATTTTGCAGCGGGGTGTAGGCTGCTAAGGTGCCACCCCAATAAGGTGATATGGCTTGCTCGTCCAGCTTGTGACCGTTACCGTTTTCGATGTTTCCGTCGTCAGAGGTCTGTACTTCGAGTATGGATTCTTCGGAATTCTTGGTCAGAAATATGTTTCGGTAACTCAACGCGATTTCTCGTTCTGTGTTGCCGCTAACCGGCATTAGGCGATAGGGGAGTTTCAGCAGCTCTTCGTAGGCAGCAGCTGCTTTTTCAAGCATTGGGTTCTTTCTGTCTTCGGTAAATCCGAGGTAGCTCTCTTTCTTATTTTGGAAAATAGGCGAAGAGGCCCATAGGTAGGTTTTGGCTTGTAGCATCAAGGCAGCGCCTTTGGTTACACGTCCTTCGTCTCCACTTTCATTCTTTTCTTCCAGTAGGCGGGCTGCTTCTTGTGCGTCCCGTATGATGGCCGATACCATTTCGTCGTAAGTGGCACGCGGGAACTTCTTTTTTTCGATCAGAGGATCATAAACCTCCCTCATGATGATGACACCGCCGAAGCGTCGCCATAACAAGTAATGGTAGTAAGCCCTGAAGAAATGTGCTTCTCCGAGGATGCGTTGTTTTTGCTTCCCTTCGGCTATTTTATCTTGCTTGGCGATCAAAAGGTTGATGGACCGGAGATTGCTGTAATGATTGTTCCATTCTGTTTTTGCTTTTTGAGTAATGGCCTGAGTGCTGCCCTTGAGTATATCACCGTAGGCGGTTCCGAACCAGTCGGCTCTACTTACGGTGATTTGGTCGGTGTACCAAGGCAGGTATTCACGTCCCAATCCTTTGAACAAGGCGGTTGTAGGCATGTAGATCGAAAAGCCGTAGTTCATACTGCGATACCATCCCAGCACGTAATTGTCGAGCAATTGTGGGGTTTCCCAAATCATATCCTCGGGCAGTTTATCAATGGGACGCTCGCGGAAGAGCCCCTCGCAGGAAGAAACAAGTAATGCAAGGCTAACAAGCAATATGCTGATTTTTGTTTTCATTTAGAACTTTAGTGTTAAAATCCGACGTTGAGGGCCAAGCCGTAGCTTCGTTGTGTGGGGTAACCTCGCAGTGATTCGGGGTCTACTCCGTTTTCCAAGCTCGATAAGGTGAGTAGGTTCGATCCTTGTAAGGAGATACTTAAGCTGTTGACTTTTATTTTTCGCAACAGCTCCGGAGCAAATACATATCCTATCGATACGGACTTCAAGCGGATAAAATCACAGTCTTTCAGCCAGAATGTGGATGCTTTCCTGTTGTTGTCCGTTGAAGAGGCAAATTTTACACGCGGATAGTCTGCCTGTGGGTTTTCGGCTGTCCACGTGTTGTCGTAGTGGTAGCGCTGGAAGCGTTGCAAGCTGTTGGAATACAGTGAATATCGATCGTATATGAGTTGTTTGTAACCGGCAACTCCTTGCAGCATGGCATTAAAGAAGAAACCGGCATAACGCATGCCCAGTTTGATGCTGTAGGACATATCGGGATAAGAACTGTTTTTAACGGCTATCATATCGCGCTCGTTCAATTTATTGTCTTTTTCAACATCAACGTAGCGGATGTCGCCCGGTGCGAGTTCGCTGTTTCCTTTTTGATCCTGATCGAGTGGATGCGTGGAGAGTTCTTCTGCCGAACGGAAGAGTCCGTCAGCTTGATAAAGCCACCACAGCATGCTGCTCCGTCCTACCCGTCGCCGATTGGGAGAGAGTGACGATTCGTCTCCGGCATCCAAGGTTATGTCGTCAGTTTTGGTAAAGGTCAGAGTCAGATCGTATTTGAATTTTTTCCCGATTGTATTCTTATGAATCAGGGTCAGATCCCAGCCCCAAGCTTTAACCTTACCGTAGTTTTCGTAGGGAAGGGCTCCGTTGGCTCCTACTGAAGGAGGAAAGTTGAATGGGTCGGTAAGGCGGATGTCGTTGGTGAGATAACGCCAGTAATGTTCGAAAGAAACTTCGAAGCGGTTGCTGGCAAAACCTAAGTCTAAGCCCATATTGAAGTCTTCGCTTTTTCCCCACATCAATCTTGGGTTGGGGTAGCTTCCTGTTTCCAGTCCCAATCCGTGTTTGAATTTTTTACCGATGGGATAACCTTGCGATATGAGAGATTTATAAGAGAAAAGATAACTGTAGGGGAGAACACCCGCATCGTTTCCCAGTATGCCGGCAGAGCTTCTGAATTTTACATTCGATAGGACATCCTGCTTCCAGTTTTTGAAGAAGCCTTCGTTGCTCAACACCCAGGATGCGGATGCCGAAGGAAAGAAACCCCAACGATTTTCCGGAGCAAATGAGGTGGAGCCGTCCACGCGGAAATTCCCTTCGATGAAGTAGCGATTGCCGTATCCATAGGTGGCTCTCCCGATCAGAGAAGCACGCTGCTTGGAGCTTTTCAAACCGACTAGTGTCGTATTTTCGGGTAAAGCTGTTCCGATAATGAGCGGATAGGAGCCCGGTACATCTTTATTGGCTGCTTCCAAACTTCGAATATCCTGCTCCTGATAATTGGCTACCAACATGGCGCTTACATCGTGTAGCGAATGGAAGGAACGGTTGTAATTCATTCCCGCTTCGAGCAGGCTATTTTCGGCAACGATGTTTTTCAGTTTCACGGAAGTTTGTTTTTTAGGATACATCGTTTGAATATCTTCCGTAAATTCCTCTACCCCCTTGCTGTTGTCGAAGTTGTAGAGGGTTACGGGTAGGTTCACAGTCTCGTCCTCGCTCACGTTATAGTCCGTTGTTGCCTTAGCGTAGAGAGACAGGCCTTTTATCCAAGGTAGTTTGTAGGAAATGTGCCCGGTGAGTGTCGAAAAATTTGTCCGGCTGTCCAAATAGCCACCAAGCCCTAAAATCCCGATAAGCGGATTGTAACCATTGATGCTGGCCAGTTTGTCGTTGGTATAGCGTAGCACTTGGATGGGAGAGCTGTTGTATATCCCTTCTATGCTTGCGTATCCGGTATTTTTGTTAGCCGATCGGCTGCCGATTACATCTACCGATAAGTTCAAATTTCGTGTGAGGCTGGCATCGAGCTTTATCGAATAGTTGTAGCGGTCGCGACTGATTCCACTGTAGAGCCCTTGTGTGTTCGTATAGCCTCCGGAAAGAAAATAGCGTAAGGATTCGCTACCGCCTTGCAAAGACAAGTTATGGGAGGTGGATGAGGCTGTCTTCTTCAGGTAATCGATCAGG
Organism: Porphyromonadaceae bacterium H1; assembly: GCA_001653155.1. Taxonomy (GTDB): domain Bacteria; phylum Bacteroidota; class Bacteroidia; order Bacteroidales; family Paludibacteraceae; genus H1. Next base: position 74,322 of record BDEJ01000041.1, on the reverse strand, counting down.
TTTTCATTGCCGAATTTATTGGGTGCGTTTCCTAAGCGTATGTTCTCCATGTCTTCATCCGAATATTTCGTATGCGGCTTTCCGGGGCTGTTGTCGATGGCACGGTTGTAGAGTTGGGCGAAATGGTAGGCATCTACGAATTCCGGAAACTGTGTGGCCTGTTGCAAGTTGTATTGTCCTCGGTACTGTACGCGTAACTTTTGGGATTTCTGTCCGCGTTTGGTGGTTACCAATATTACGCCGTTGGCAGCCCGCGAGCCATATACAGCCGCTCCGGCAGCATCCTTGAGGATGGAGATGCTTTCGATGTCATCGGGGTTGAGGTCGGACAAGCGCATCTCTTCCGAAGCATTGACGCTGTAACGAGGCACACCATCGATTACCAGAAGGGGCGATCCGTTGATACCCCGTATGCGTATGTCCGATTCGCGGCGTGCCGTCGGGTCTGCATGCGAGGTCATGACCTGCAATCCTGCTGCTTGTCCGTTCAAAGCCTGGTCGAGATTTGGAGTCGCCATCTGTAGCAAAGCGTCGCTTTTTACTACTTCTACGGAGCTGGTTAAAGCTGTCTTGCGTTGCACGCCGTAGCCTACAATAACCACTTCATCCAGTAGTTTCTGGTTCCCTTCCAGAGTGATGGTAATCGGCGCACTTCCCTGTTTTACGGTGACGGTTTGCGTGTTATACCCCATGCTGCTTATTTGCAAACTCCCAGTTTCTCCGTTTATACGGATCGAGAAATTCCCTTCGCCGTCGGTCATGGTGGCTCTTTGCTGACCGACTACACTCACATTAGCACCGGGGACAAGTTCTCCGCGTGTGTCGATCACACGGCCTTTTTGCGTAAATCCTGACGTATCTTGTGCTTGTACGGGGAGGAGTAAACTCGTTACAAGTACAAGTAGCAGGCAGAGCTGTTTTTTTATCTGAAGCAGCATTTCTCTCTTTTTTAGTTGTTTCCCTTCATCAGGTTGTCAATTTTCATGAGTTGGTACTCGTAGAAATCGCGTGTATCCTTATCGGCGGATTGTTTGCGCAGTTCGTAGAGTTTTTTGATTTGTTGCAGGCGAGCTGTCATCAAAGGTTGCAGTACGGAGTTCGGAAGAGTCGGAAGACCAAAGTTGATTCGTATCAGTTCGTCGGAAGCTTCGGCACCGTGGTCATGCTGACAGCCTTTCTGTCCACTCAGGCTGCAAGCGGGCCTGCCGGGATCGTTGTACATAACCTCGTCGAAAGCTACGGATGACTTCGAGGCGGAGCTACTGCGTGTCTTCAAACCACTCATTTTCTGCATCGCATCGATGGCTGCCGTTTGCAGCAGGATATCCTCGCGGCTGAGAGCTTGGCCGCGATACGTCGGTTTGAAAAGCTCTTGCATCATATCGTCGATATATCCGCGCAGGCTGTAGTTGTTTTTTGCGTCGAGCTTGCCTCCTTCATCGATGCGGTAGAGGGCAGCTGGGCTAAAGAGGCAGCCTACTACAGAAAGCAAGAGACGGTCGTTGCGGCTGGCATCGAAGCCTATCTTGTTGAGGAAAGAGGCTGGAGTGAGCCATTGATTGTAGCTGCGTGCTTGCTCCAGTAGCCAAGTGATAGCTGCTTTCTGTGCCTGTTTGGGAAGGTAGGTCTTGGCCGAAAGGGCATCCCCCTGACGTATTTCCTGAAATTCCACACCTCCGATGTAAGGCATCACGTGGCGTAGGTGTCGGGTGTATTGCGATACGATATTTTCGTAAAGTTTGCTAATGTCTTCGTAGTCGGCGCCCGGTTCAAAAACCCATTTCTCGAAATTGTTCATGATGATCTTGAGGTTGCTGATGGCCAAGTTGCCTGCGTGGATGTGATCGTTACCAAGATCTTCGGTTTGGTCCGTAGGATCGACTGTAGCAAAGAATTGCTGCGGTCCGTAAGTGAACATCGGATCGTCTTTTTTTGCTTCAATCCAGCTTGCCAGTGTCTTCCGTTCGTCTTTCGGAGTTTTTGCATCGGGGATAAGCCGATATCCCCAATTGATTGCGTGCTTGTCGTACACACCCAGTACGGGAGGTACGAGGCGTACTCCTTTCTCATAATCACCGGGTTGAGCGATATAGTTGTTGCGGGCATAGTCCATAATACTTGGAGTCGTTCCGTAGCGCTGCGTGAAAGAAGGGCTGCGCAAGGAATCGACGGGGAAGGAGTAGCTGGCTCCCATGTTGTGCATCAGACCGAGAGTATGGCCTATCTCGTGGGCGGCTATGTAACGTAGCGATTCTTGCATTACTTCTACAGGGAAGTTCAGGCTGCGTACGCGAGGATCAACTGCAGCCGTTTGTGCAAAACGCCAATTGTGAGCCAACGATACCACGTTGTGATACCAAATCACGTTTGCCGACAGTATCTCTCCTGTCCGCGGATCGACGTAGCTGGGTCCCATAGCGTTGGCAATGGGCGATACGGCATAGCGCACGCAACTGTATCGCATGTCGTCGGGGTCGAAGTTCGGGTCGTTTTTGGGATAGTCGAGGGCCTTCACCACGTTCTTGAATCCTGCTCCTTCGAAAGCCTCGTTCCAGTCTTCGATACCTTGTTTTACGGCTATTGCCCATTTTTCGGGGAATGCACTGTCCACATAAAATACAATTTGACGCTTGGGCTCTACCAATTCACCGCGCAGGTATAGCTCCCGATCTTCGTCTTTGGGTTCTACACGCCAGCGGTGGATGTACGCAAATTCATCGATTTTGGATTTTTCGGAAGTGTAAAAATGGCGATGACTGCTGAAGAATCCCACACGGGTATCGTCGAGACGGGCTTTCATTGTGCTGTCCGGCAGCAAAAAGAGAGAGCGATGTACACGCACGGTGTAAGGCTCGTTTAACGGGCTGGTCGTAAAGCTCAACCGGCTTTGTATTTCGATGTTTTTCGGGAAAGTTTTCACTTGCGACACCCCCGAAGCATCGGCTTCGAAGCTTCCTTTCAGACTCTTGGAACCGCCCAGTAATTTGGCTAAGGGATTTTCGGGCTTAATGGGACTGATACTTTTCTCGTTGCCTCCGAAAAAGGCTGTTACTTCTATCAATACGTTGTTGCCCCGTCGGGCTTCGATTTTAAAGCCTTTCAAGATGGGGTCGCTGAAGTTATTATAGAAAGCGGGAGCGATGGCATCGCCCGCATCCACGAGGTTTTGATATTGAACCTTGTGCAGATAGACATTCTTTCCGTCTTTGCTTAGCCTCAACATCAATGGGTTGGTGGCTAGCTGGCCGGCTACGAAGTCCTGCGTGTTACTGGTAGACGAAATTCGGTTCGAGAGCATATAAAGCTTACCGAAAACCGAGTCGGGAAGTTCAAAATAAAGTTTGTTGCTCTTCGGTAGGAAATAAGTGGTGAAGAGCCCTACTTGCTTTTCGGCATCTTTCACTATTTTGTCTATTGCTGCCACCGTGTCTTTCGGTAGGCTGGGTATTTTGGGTTTGCTTTGCGCCTGTTTCTTCAGAATGCAGGAAGGGAGCAGCAACAGCAGCCCCAATGCGAGGATAGGGAATGTTTTTTTCATCGTTCTCGGAGTCTTTCTCTTTATAATCTCTTGTTTTGTTAAAATTAGGGTCTTTTTTCATGTTTCCTGCTTCTTAAAGGCTTTTCCGATATTTTTTCCTTCCCTTGCCTTTCGATTCAGGAAAATCAGTTATATTTGCAAAAATATAATAAAAAAGTAAACTATGAACATAAGATTTCTATTTTTAACATTAACAAGTTGCTGCGTGCTTACCCTGCATGCACAGGAAGTCGCGCCCAACATTGTTCTTAAAGCTACTCCAGATGGTACTAAAACACTCACTTTGAGTTTAAAGACCCTTTCGGGTACAATGCCTGTTGCTGTAGATTGGGGGGATGGCGTGAAACAAAACCTTACAGGTGTTCCCGCTTTTACAACCCCTGCAGCTCATAATGAGATAGGGCTACCTAAGGGTAGTGGCACGATAAAAGTGTATGGAGCCGATATTGCTTTTTTCTCTTGTTCTTTTACGAAGGGGGGCGTGAAACTGACGGAGGTGAACGTGACCGGAGCAACTGAATTGCTCGATCTCGATATTTCTTCACACGGACTTTCCTCCATAGACCTCTCGAAGAACACGAAGCTCACCCGTTTCACTTCGGATAACAACGCTTTCGAGACCATTAACTTAACGCTTAATACCGAGTTGCTCCGTATTAGTATGCAAAAGAATAAGTTGAAAAATCTCGATCTTGGTAAAAATACCAAGCTCACTCACATGCATTTGGGAGAAAACGAACTTACGGAACTCGATTTGAAGGCTAATGAAGCCTTGACCGATGTGTATCTGTTTAAAAATAAACTGACGAGTCTCGATTTCTCTAAAAACAAGGAGCTGAAGTTCTTGAACGTTGCCTTCAACCGTTTCAAGAGTCTCGATGTAAGCATGCTGTCAAAATTGGGCCGTCTTTTTTGCCAGGGAAATCAACTTACGACGCTTGAGCTGAATACTGTCGCAACGACTTGGGCCAACTTCATCAAAAACAAACTGGCTCCGAAGGCTTTGCCGCCCGCAGCACACAAGGATTACCGCTATGCCCCACAGGATACGATTCTTGCTTTACCTGCTAAAGAGATTGCCATAGCTAAGGAACTCGATCTATCCGGTTACGACCAGCTACTCGATAAGGCTGGAGTTCCCCAAGCCACAGTATATAAGTGGAAGCTCAAAAGTGGAAAAGCTCTTGTCGAAGGCGAAGATTATCGCGTGGAAGCCGCTAAAACGACTTTCCTCAAACTGCAGAGTGAAGAAGTGTATTGCGAGCTGACCTCCCCCGCTTATCCCCTCTTCTCCGGAGCTAACGTGATGAAGACGGCTTTCATTCGCATAACGCAAACTAACGCTCTCGAAACGCTTGCGCTTGCGGGACTGCGCTTGCAAACAGCTCCCGGTAGTCTCCATGTTAGCGGATTGCAAGCCGGTGACCGCATCAGTGTTTATAACCTTGCCGGACAACGTTTGCTACAGCTTACGAGCATTCAAAATGAAGTAGAGCTGCCCTTACCCGCAGGAGTTTACCTTCTCTCTGTAAATGGGAAAACGCTTCGAATAGCGCAGCCTTAAAGAGACAACAGAATTTAGGATAAAACTTGGTCCGTGGCCGGGGCGGAATTTCTCCGCCCCGGTTTTTACTAAGCGCTAACTCCTCATCCAAGATAAAAAGCATGAACCGGTTACGAAAACCCGAGTGGATAAAGATACACTGTCACAGCGATGCGCGTTTTAGTCTTGTGCACGAAACCATCCGTCGGAACGGTCTGCATACGATATGCAGCAGCGGACGTTGTCCGAATATGTGGCAGTGTTGGAACCGGGGCACTGCTACCCTGATGATTCTGGGCGATATATGTACCCGCTCTTGTCGATTTTGCAATACCGCTACTGGGCGTCCTCTGCCTCCGGATCCCGACGAGCCTTTTCGATTGGCTGCTGCTATTGCTAAGATGCAGCTCAAGCACGTGGTCCTTACATCCGTCGATCGAGACGATCTGTCCGATCGAGGAGCTGCCCATTGGGCGGCTTGCATACGCGCAGCCAAGGAAGAAAACCCCGGTATCAGCATTGAAGTGCTCATTCCCGATTTTGATGCCCGCCCGGAGTTGATCGATCTCGTTATAGCCGAATCCCCCGACACCATTGCTCATAACCTTGAGACGGTACGGCGTCTCACGCCTAAGATACGCAGTAGGGCTCGTTATGAGGATAGTCTGGGCGTACTGGAACATATAGCCCGGCATCACGGCTGGGCTAAAACTGGAATTATGCTCGGATTGGGCGAAACACAGGACGAAGTACTTGAGCTGATGGATGACGCGCGAAGGATCGGATGCTCGGTGCTTACAATCGGACAATACTTGCAGCCTTCACGTCGCAACATCCCTGTAGCAGCCTACATCCATCCTTCGATATTTGAAGATTACCGTCGTATTGCTCTTGCTAAAGGATTCGAGCAGGTGGAAAGCGCGCCTCTTGTCCGCTCTTCTTACTGCTCGGAGCGGCAGTTACCTCCCCGTTAAACGAAATAAACTTTCTCTGTTGTGAGGTGGAAAATTAATGGGGAATCTTTTCCCTATACCATGCTTTTTTTGCTGTCTTGAAAAAATGTTCTCCAATCGTAGAGGTACAATAAAGAAAAAAATCTAAAAAAACACCTTTCTCTTTGCCGGGTGGATATAAATTTCTAAATTGCGGGCGATTTTCGTAATAAATATCTAAAAAGCCGGAGCACATGAAGACAATCGTCTTCGTGAAGGACGGTCCGCCAAATTTTCAATATCCGATGTTTCCGGTTTCTACGCCGGCACACCGGCCGGAGTGAAGATACAATGCTCCGGTATTTCTTAGGCTACCCGTTGATAAATATGGAGCCATTTCAAGCAGAAGAACGATAAATAATCCGACCACAGCGAGGCCGGAAAAACTAAGACATATTTGCTATCCATTAAAAGTGGAAGTTCTTTCTTTCACAATAAAATTCTCGAAGAAAGTTTCTTCTTTAATTTTAATTGTAAGTGGCATAGACTTAGTACTTCCTTTGGCTCTTTTTTTCGGGTATTGGTTTCTGAGGCAAGGGGAGTGCTTGGGGGGCGTTGTAGGATGCGCCCCCTTCATATTAGCACAAGGGCTACCTGTGATACACAAGTAGCCCTTGGTGTTGCTTCGCAATTGTTTGCTTAGAGTTCCCAAGCCAGTGCACTGGCGCCAAGTATGGCTGCATCGGCTTCCTTCAGTTCCGAGAAAAGGACTTTTACTTTTCCTTTCCATATTTGAAGGATGTTGCGTTCCATATGCTCAACGACGGGCTTTTTGATGAAATCTCCGGCTTTGGCCAGCCCTCCGAAGAGGACGATAGCTTCGGGAGCACTGAATGCTACGAAGTTGGCAAAAGCCTCGCCGAGGATGCGCCCGGTATATTCGAAAATATCCAAAGCTACCTGGTCGCCTTGCAAGGCGGCATCGTAAACGTCTTTCGATGTGATGGATTCGATGGGAACGTTACGCAGGAGACTGGCTTTATTTCCGGTCTCCAGCATCTCACGTGCTGTTCGGGCCACTCCGGTGGCCGATGTGTAAGCCTCGAGGCATCCCGTTCGTCCGCAGCCGCACACGCGTCCGTTGGAACGTACTACGATGGCATGTCCCAGTTCTCCGGCGAAGCCGTCGTGTCCGTAGACAAGCTTTCCGTCAATGATGATGCCGCTTCCCACTCCGGTTCCGAGGGTTATCATGATGAAATTCTTCATGCCACGGGCTACTCCGTAAGTCATCTCGCCGATAGCTGCTGCATTGGCGTCGTTGGTCAAGGCTGCCGGTATGCCGAATTTTTCACTCATGAGCTTGGCAAAAGGTATGATGCCCTTCCAAGGTAGGTTGGGAGCGAATTCGATGTTTCCCGTGTAGTAGTTGCCGTTGGGTGCCCCGATACCGATGCCTTTGATTTTTTCCAGACCGCCTACCTGCTCGATAAGTTTGCTTAACTCATCGTGGATGTCGTCGATATAACGGTTCACATCATTGGGGTGTGCGCCCGTCTTGATGGCGCTTTTCAGAACGACGTTTCCTCGGGCATCCACAACACCGAATACGGTGTTGGTGCCGCCCATGTCCACGCCTATTACATAAGGTTTCTGCATAATGTTGTTTTTTGAGGATGTTTTCATTTTACGGGAATGTCCGTGTTAACATTTTTAGATCCTATCAGTGCATAGTAGAGCAGGTACAGGAGACCTGCTACGATCACCCAGTAGGAAGTCATGTAGCTGCCGCTGATGTCGGCTACCAAGCCTTGCAAAAGCGGAAGCACGCCGCCGCCTACGACCATCACCATGAAAATACCCGAGCCAAGAGCCGTATATTTTCCGATGCCTTCTACGGCAAGGTTGAAGATGCCGCCCCACATAATGGAGGTGCAGAGTCCGCAGAGAACAAAGAGCATAACCGATAGAGGAACCACTTGCATACCGAAGCTGATGTCTGCTTTGAATACGGGCATGCTTACTGTAATGTCAGCAGGCAGGAAGATTCCGACAACAACCAAGAGCATGGCGAGTGCCGATACAAAGGTCAATTGTGTTTTGGCCGAAAAGCGTCCGCCCAACACACCGCCTGAGAGACGGCCTATCAGCATGAGGAACCAGTAAGTACCTACTACCGTTCCGGCTGCACCAGCGTCAACGCCCATGCCCGGTGCCGATCCTTCGGTGAGCGTCTGAGGCGCTGTGAGGAATAGGTTGATAAAGTTGGGAATACCTACTTCGATACCCACGTAGAGGAAAATAGCTATGGTTCCGAATACAAAATGCCGGAAGGACATTGGACTGTATTTGTCTTTAGCTTTGCCTGCAGCTGCTTCGGCGGGATTTTCCATGTGAGGTTCGGGCAGAGAAACCAAAAACAATACTACAAAGGCAAGTGCAAAAATGGACATGGCTATCAGCAGGGCAGGGATGGCGTCGGATAGTACCGCACGCGTGGCATCGCCTATTAGATAACCACCGAGAATGGGGACAATAGTAGCTGCCATGGAGTTGAGCGATCCCCCGAATTGTATAAGCTGGTTACCACGTTTCCCTCCACCGCCGAGCGTATTCAACAAGGGGTTCACCACCGTGTTGAGCATACACATGGAGAAGCCTGATACGAAAGCTCCTGTCAAATACACGAGGAAGACGGGAAGAAAATCGTCGCCTTTTTGGTAAGGCATCAGGCCGGACAAAAGCTGAATGCCTACACCTACAAAACCTACGGCAATTGCTGTGAGTGCGGTGAATTTGTAACCTTTACGTTTGAGAATAAGTCCCGCCGGAAGTCCCATGAAGAGATAGGCGAAGAAGTTGGCAAAGTTCCCAAGTTGAGACATCCAGTTTTGGATGCCGGGTTGGTTTTTCACAATTACGCCAAGGGGGTTGGATAACCCGGTGACGAAGGAAATCATGGCAAATAGCGCGAACATCATCGCTATCGGCAAGGTGTAGTTTTTCTTTTCTTGGTTCATAATGCTAAAAGAGTTAGTTATTCGGTTTATTTGTGTGTTGTAACTAAAAAAACGCCCAAAATTACTACTTTTTCTTTTCTCGGAGAAGCTGGGAGAGTTCCGAGAGATGTGTTATAAAGCAGTTTTCGGGCGTCCTCGTTTGTGAAATAATGTGAAACTTATGGGCGTTAAAGTTTTTCCTTTAGAAAACGATACATGCGTCGATAGAGGTGACGCCGAGTTTCGGAACCGGTCAGGCTGTGATTTTTGTCGGTATACAATTGCATGTCAAATTCTTTCCCTGCTTTGGTCAGGGCTTCGGCGTATGATAGACTGTGTTGGAGGTGTACATTGTCGTCGGCTGTTCCGTGTATCAGCAACAAACTGCCTTGCAGACTGCCGGCACGCCCGAGCAAAGAGCTTTCGGCATACCCCCGCGGATTCTCTTGTGGACGTTTCATGTATCGTTCGGTATAAGCCGAATCGTAGAGCCGCCAATCGGTTACGGGAGCTATGGCAATACCTGCCTTAAAACGGGGACTGCCGCTACTCATGCTCATCAGGCTTACGAAACCGCCGTAACTCCAGCCCCATATCCCGATGCGATCCGAATCTATGTAGGGTAGGGAAGCCAAGTAGCGGGCTGCTTCTTGTTGATCGCGACTCTCAAGAAATCCCAAGCGGCCGTAGCTGAGTCTGCGAAACTCGCTGCCTCGTGCTCCTGTCCCGCGGCCATCCACACAGGCAACGGCGTAGCCTTGTTGTACGAGGTAATACTCCCAACCGATACTCCAGCGATCGAGTACTTGCTGTGAAGCCGGTCCTCCGTACTGTACTAACAAAAGTGGAGAGCCTTTCTCATGACTCTTTTCGGAGGGACGTAAAATCCAGCCGTTTAGTTTTACGCTGTCGGCTGTTGTGAAACTGAAAAACTCTTTTTGGGGCAAAGCAAGCTGTTTAAATCGACTCAAAACCTCCTCATCTTCTTCCAATACGCGTAGGCTGCGGCCCCGTTGGTCGCGCAATACGATGCGGTCGGGCTCATGAAGCGAGGAGCTGTGGTCGCTGAAGAGGGTAAAACGACTGTTGAAAGCTGCCTGATGCGTGCCTTTTCCGTCGCTGAGGCGCTGACTGCGGCCTTTCTTCAGGTCGAGAACGTAAACATCGCGTCGTAGTGGTGATTCTGCAGCAGCTTGATAAAAGAGCTTGCCGGATTCTTCGTCGCAGCCGTAGAGGCGTGTTACATCCCAAGCTCCGGCGCTGAGCTTTTTGTGCAGCGTGCCGTTTAGTTCGTATTGATGGATGTGCCGGTATCCGTCTTCCTCGCTCAGAGTGATGAAATAGCGTCCGTCGCGTGTGAAGTAAGTATTGAGCGCATTGCGGTAGTCTACATAATGTTTGTCCGTTTGATTGAGTACAAGACGGCTGACGGTCGAGCGGGGATTGGACAGGAAGAGATCCAGGCGGTTTTGATTGCGGTTGAGGCGGAAAACGGCAAGCTGATCGGATGAGTTGGTCCATTGCATGTGTGGGATGTAGCTATCCTCTTCGGACTTGTCCAGTTGTATTACTTTGTTGCTCTTGTAGAAATCTTCGTACACACAGACACTCACTTTCGGATTTTTTCCTCCGGGACGGGGGTATTTAAAACTTTGTAGCGATGGATAGGCAGGCCTTTCGGCATCGTTTCCCAAAGCGAAAAGTTGCATGTGATGCTCTTCCACTTCCCGTTCATCAAACTTGAGATAGGCGAGTAAACGGCTGTCGGGACTCCACGCAAAACAACGGGTTACACCAAACTCCTCCTCGTAAAGCCAATCCGGGATACCGTTGCTTATTTTTCCCGCAGCTCCGTCTTTCGTGATGGCTATTTCGGTGCCGTAGTCGAGCTTTTTCATGAAGAGGTTGTTGCTGCGTCCGAAAGCTACGTAGCGGCTGTCGGGCGAGAAAAGAGGCGCCTCTTGAGCTCCGTATTCGGAGAGGGCTTCCAAGCGTCGCTTCTGCCTGTTGTAGAGATAATATTCGGCGCTGAAGCTGTGGCGGTAGCGTTTTTGGGGCTTCGCATAAAGTAACACCCAGTTTTCGTCGGGGCTAAGGGTGTATCCGGCTATGTCTTCGAAAGGATAGTCCTTTACCGTATTTATGGAAAAAAGGGTGTCGGGCTTGAGGTCGTTGCGATACTGATATGCCAATAATGCACGTCCGTCGGGACTAAGGCGTGTATAGCGCTCCCCGTCATTCATTGAGCGGAATGTCGTCACTTGACCTGAGTTCGATAGATAGCGACCGTCGCAAATGTCGTCGAGAAGGTCGCTGGCATTACTCGTTAGAGCCATGCCAAAGGCTGTGAGGCATACAAGAATTTTTTTCATCTGTCTTTTGTTGTGTTGTTCTAAGTTTCATAATCAACGGGAAAAAGGGCGGTTGTCTTCCTTTCTTCCTCCTTTTTGTTTGTATTATCCTGTAATGCTATATCATAGGCCTCTTTGAATATCTTGTACGCCTCCACCTTTTTTCCATTTGCTTATCGCTCCCCTTCCGGATGTAAAATTTCCGTCATACGGTGCTGGGGCTGTTGTGTTCTTGCAGACCGTATTTTCGCTTAAAATCTCTCATTTGCTTGTTCCAAAGCAACTCTACGTCCTCTTCTTCGTCCTCTTCGGCGAAGTCGGTGATGATAATGGCTACGTCGCCCACCAATTCTTGAACAGCGATGCGTAATTCAAAGTAATACTCGCTGCCATAGTCGTTTTCCCACTGGAAGCGTACGTATTCGTTGTAGCGCAGTTTGCAGAGGTAAGCTACCTGCTCTGTACCACCCTCCCAACTGAAAGTGTACTTGTTGTCTTCGACGCTTACTGTCTCGGCAAACCATTCGGCCAGTCCCAAGGGAGTGCTTATGGCATCCCATAGTATTGATTGTGAGGCCGTACCGAGCGGGTATTCGAGGGTAATTTTTTCTTTTTTCATGGGCTGTTTGCTTTTCTCGGTCTGTTATACAAATTCATCCACAGGGTTTCGCCTTCCCTGTCGCAGGGCTTACACCAAGCTATCTTTTCCGAAGCAAAGAGGGAGTAAGTCCTTAATGCATTCTATTACATATACTCGATCGCTTCCGTAGAGGAGTACCTTTATATTTTTTCTGAAACGCATCTCGCTTTCGAGTAAAGCTTGCCGGCAGGCTCCGCAGGGAGTGATCGGATTTTCCAAGAAGCGTCCTTGGGCCGAGGCGGCTATTGCAATGGCTTCCGGAGCCAGTTGAGGACGCTGTGCATTGGCAAAAAACAAGGCTACGCGCTCGGCACAAAGCCCCGAAGGATAGGCCGAGTTCTCCTGGTTGCTACCCGAAAATACCTCACCATTCTCTAAAAGAACGGCTGTTCCCACGTGAAATCCGGAGTAGGGAGCATAGGCTGAGGCCGCGGCTTCTTTGGCCTGGTCGAGCAGGTTGCGATAGCGGGCATCCAACTCCTCGGGCGTACAAACTTGTATTCGGGTGCTTAGTATCTTTTCCTCCATAAGCTTACAAAATGTTTTTCTGTCAAGACTTTTTCGCTGTAAATAACGGCGGAAATCAGGAATTATGCGAAAAATGTCCCGACAAAGATAAAAAAAATATTAATTGTAGCCTTTAAAGTCGGTTTAAACCTTTATTTTTGTGCAAAAAATAAGTCGAACATAAAAGCAAACATAGAAAAAATCGGCATAATGTATCCTAAAATAGTTCTGGCCCTCCTTTTACTTCTCAGTTTTGGCAGTCTCCACAGTCAGAAGCGTAACAAAGTTTACGAAGACTACATTCGCCGCTACCATTCCATCGCTCAACGCCAGCAAAGCAGTTACGGTATCCCTTCCAGTATCATCTTGGCTCAAGGCTTGCTCGAATCGAGTGCCGGAACCAGTTATCTGGCCATTAACGCCAACAACCACTTCGGAATAAAGTGTCATAATTGGAGCGGAGAGACCGAATATCGAGACGACGATCGCCGCAACGAGTGTTTCCGTAAGTATAAACATCCGCTCGATTCTTACGAAGACCATTCCCTCTTCATCACCGGTCGAAAACGTTATGCCTCGCTTTTCCGGCTTTCCCCCACCGATTATCAAGGATGGGCGCATGGTCTCAAGAAGGCCGGTTATGCTACCGATCCGGCTTATGCTTATAAGTTGATATCCATTATCGAAACCTATGGTTTGCATCAATACGACCTCGATAAAGTAACCGGCGAGAAAAGGCAGAGGGACTTCGAAAGTCCGCAAGCAAAACCTGCGGTTACGGCTCCCACCTACGAGGAGTTTGTGATGGGCTATGTCGATGCGGTTGCTCGTCACAACGTTTACTACAACAACGGCGTACGCTGTGTTGTGGCCGTACAGGGCGATACTTACGGAAGCATAGCCGACGAGTTCAATATCTCCGAAAAGCGGATACGCAGTTATAACGACGCTGCGCAGGATCAGGAATTGCAACCGGGTGACTGGGTCTACATCCGTCCCAAAAAGAAAAGAGCTAATAAAAAATATCCGCAGCACCAAGTGCATGCCGGAGAGAGTATGTACGATATTGCTCAGTACTACGGTATCCGTCTCAAAGTGCTTTACGACCGTAACGGCATGGCCTACAGCAGCGGACCGCAAATGAATCAAATTCTGAAACTCCGCTGATTGCCTTGTTGCTTTATGCGAAGAAAAAATACCGAACGCCTTGGAGATGTGTTGCGACGTGTACTCAGTCAGCATCACCTCGACAAAGCCTTGCTCGAACGGCGCCTTATTGCGGCGTGGCCCCATGTGTTGGGAGCTAACGTCTTGCCGTATACCGCTGATCTGAGTATCCGGAATCGCACCCTCTATGTGCAAATAACATCCTCAGCCTTGAGGCAGAATTTGTTTTTTAGTCGTGAGAAGATAAAGGAAGCCCTCAACAAAGAGGTGGGAGCTACGGTAATCCATGAAATCGTATTTCGATGAATAGGCATTTTGAGGGATAAAACAAACTTTTCCGATTTTTATTTGTTCAAAAAGAAAGATATGTGTTCCTCCCTTTCTTGCTTCCTTTAAGGAAGTTTGTTATTCCGGGAATGCAATGAAAATATTCTAATATAAAATACATTACGATGAAAAAAAAGATTTTTTGTACTGCTTTTGTGCTTGCGTTTCTTTCCGCATCCTCTGCTTTTTCTCAAACACCCAAGTCCGAAGAGAAGATTCTCATTGCATACTACTCCCTCCGTAACGGTAATACCCGGATTGCAGCGGAACACATACAAAAGAATGTGGGAGGCGATATTTTTCGTATCGAGACGGTGCAGAGCTATCCCTCGGAATACCGTGCGGTAACGGCTCAAGCGAAAAAAGAATTTGACACCGGAGCATGGCCCGATCTCAAAACTCAAGTAAAGAATTTTGAAAATTACAACGTTATTTATCTCGGATCGCCTAACTGGTGGGGAACCATCGCTCCTGCAGTAATGAGGTTCCTGAGTACTTATGATTTTTCAGGAAAAACCATTATTCCTTTCATCACCCACGAGGGCAGCCGCATGGGCCAAAGTGAGGCCGATATAAAGAAATTGGCTCCTAAGGCAGAGCTTCTTCCGGGTATTGCCATACGCGGTCGCAGTGTGAACGATGCGGGTGCAGATGTTGAGAACTGGCTCCGGAAAATTGGAAAGCTTAAATAACGGCTGTCTTTTCGAAGGGAAAGAGTAAGTATGAAGCGGATTCTACGGCTTTTGGTAGATGTAAGTATGTTTTTGGTACTGTTTCTGGTGATGGCCTACAACTTTACCGGAAACGCCATACATGAATGGAGCGGGATGCTCTTGAGTCTGCTTTTTTTAAGTCATTTGCTGCTTAACGGAGCTTGGTTGAGAAGAATCTTTAGAGGGCATTACAGTTTTCTGCGTATTGTGAGCACATCCATCAACCTGCTTTTACTGCTATCTTTCTTGGTCGTTTTTATTGCTGCTGTCCCGATTTCTGCAGAGCTGTTTCCTTTTATTTCTTTTTCGGAAGGGATGGAGCTGGCGCGCATCCATATTTGGGCTTCTAACTGTTTGTTCCTATTGGTTGCTTTACATGGCGGCATACAATGGTCGCGTTTCAAACAAAACCTCAGCCGGAAGTCAAAGAAACGTCCGCGAAGCCTCCGGCAACTTACCCTGATATACGCTTTACTGTTTCCGGTACTTGCGTATGGAGTTTGGGCATTTGTGGATCGCGGCATTCTTTACAAAATAACGATGTATTATACTTTCGATCCCGGGCGGGCCAACGATTCTTTTTTGCGCTTTGTGGCCGATTATCTTTCTATTTTTATCCTGTTTGCATCGCTCACTTATTACGGGTTCGCTTGGCTAAGAGCTCGCCGGAGGCAAAATTAAATGAGCCTTAGGGTTGGAGAAGAGCTGTTTCTTACTAATTTTGGAGGAGCAGCCAGCTCAATACCAGCAAGTATATCTCGGTAGGATACTTTGTCTTGAAGTGCTTTGAAAAGCTGCTCACGGCCTTGGCGATATGCTTTTCAACTGCGGTGGTGGAGATGCTCAACTGTTCGGCTATCTCCCGATTTTTGAGCCCTTCGAAGCGGCTGAGGATAAACACTTCCCGGCATCGTTGAGGCAGACTGTCGATCACGCTGTTAATTTGCTCTTGCAGCTCGTCGAAGAGAATTTTCTTGTCGGCGTCCAACAAAAAATCAGAGTAATAGAGCCGTTCCTCACCCTTAACATTTACCAGGTAATCGATCCGATGCTTTTTTACAATGGCATTGTGTTTCAGGTAATTGAGGCAGCTGTTGCGCACGATGGTAAACAATAGGGATGCCAGGGATACGGAATTTAAATGTTCGCGTTTTTCCCAAAAAACAGCAAAGCATTCTTGGACAAGGTCTTTGGCTTCTTCTTCGTTTTGGATAAAACGTAAGGCGTAACCCAGCAAGCGCGGATAGTAAGCTTTAAACAGAAGTTTAAAGGCTTCCGAGTTTCCTTTTTTGATTTCCTCCAATACCTGCCCTGTGTCCATAAAAATTGTGGTTCCGTTTGGTGTGAAAAAATCCCTATGCTCAGGGGTGGGGGAGACAAAAGTACATATTTTTTCTATATAATCAACAAAATCTGCAAGATATTTGTTTGCTGATGAAATGATTATTTTGCTTCGGACTTCCCGTTGCTTTCCGCTTGTCACACGGAAATGAAATAAAATGCCTATCTTTGCGGAAAATTTTTTTTATTGCAGGGCAAGCATCATCAATTATCAATCCATTAACATACATGCGTAAGAAGCAGTTAGCCGCTGCTGTTAATTATGACATCGATCCCTCCGGAAAAAAGAATCGCATTCCCCTGCATGCCGTAAGAGCTACTTTCCGGATGGCACACGCGGATGTGTGTAACATTACATCAAATGACATTTAAAGAACTGAATTTAAAGCCGGAACTCCTTTCGGCAGTAGAAGAATTGGGCTTCGAATATCCGACGCCCGTTCAAGAAAAAACCATACCTTTCGTGCTGACAAGCAATTCCGATTTGGTTTCTTTGGCGCAAACCGGAACCGGAAAAACCGCTGCTTTCGGCCTTCCGGTGCTTCATCTTATAGACCCTCAAATTCGCCGTGTACAAGCCTTGGTCCTGGCTCCTACACGAGAGTTGTGCTTGCAAATATCGAAGGATTTGAAGAATTATTCGAAAAATATGTCCGGACTTGCCATCGTTCCTCTCTATGGAGGGGAAGATATCCGCATACAACTGCGTCAACTGGATACCTCTCCTCAGATTCTCGTTGCTACACCCGGTCGCCTGATTGACCTTATCGAGCGCGGAAAGGTAAAGTTGGATGCTCTTGATTTCCTGATTCTCGATGAGGCGGATGAGATGCTTAATATGGGATTTAAGGAGGATATTGAGACTATTCTCGAACAAACACCCGATACCCGGCGCACTCTCTTGTTCTCAGCCACGATGCCGAAGGAGATTGCGAATATCGCCCGGCGCTACATGAAAGACTTCGAGGAAATAACGATAGGAGCCCGAAACTCGGCTTCGGATAATGTCGCACATATTTATTACATCGCTCAGGCGCGGCATCGTTATTTGGTGCTTAAGCGTATTGTGGATATGAATCCCGATATTTACGGAATTGTTTTTTGTCGAACGCGTCAGGAAACCAAAGAAGTGGCTGAAAAACTGATGCAGGATGGCTACAACGCAGATGCTTTGCATGGAGATTTGTCTCAAGCGCAGCGAGATACCGTGATGGCTAAGTTCCGCGTCCGAAACCTCCAGCTGCTTGTTGCCACGGATGTTGCTGCCCGCGGCTTGGACGTTAATAACCTTACGCATGTAATCAATTACAATTTGCCGGACGATGTGGAGGTTTACACCCACCGGAGCGGGCGTACCGGACGAGCTAATAAGAAGGGGGTCTCGATGTCCATCATACACACGAAGGAAAAATTCAAGATAAGGGATATCGAGAAAATGCTTCGCAAAACCTTCGAACGGCAGGCTATCCCTAATGGCTTGGAGGTGTGTAAAAAACAGCTCTTTCATTTGATTGACCGCATGCAAAAGGTTGAAGTGGACGAGGAACAAATAGCACCTTACATGAAGCAGATTGTAAAGCAGTTGGAGTATTTGACCAAAGAGGATTTGCTGACGCGTTTTGTTTCTCTTGAATTCAACCGGTTTTTGAATTATTACAAAGATGCGGAGGACTTGAATGTTTCCGAAGCCCCTGCCCGTGGCTCGCAGAAAGGCGATGCGAGAAGCGGACGGCGTATTCGTCTTAAAATAAATCTGGGAGAGAAACAAGCCATGACCCCTAAACGCATCTTGGGTATTATCAATGATGTGACCGGAGATAAATCCATCAGCATTGCTTCGATAGAGATTGCCAAGAAATTTACATTTTTTGATGTCTATGCCGATCAGGTCGAGCGTCTGATGGAGGCTTTTCTACATCAGGATGGCATAGAGCTTGCCGAAGCCAAGGGCAGTAAATCCTATTCGGCTGCAAGTAATCGAAAAACAGAACGTGCTGCACAACGGAAAGGCGAACCCGGTCGTAAGCGTGGAGGGAGCGGCCGGAAATCTTCGGCCACAAAATCCGAGAAACCTTGGCGCAACAGAGAAAGAAATGCTCCAAGTAGTTCCGCTCGAAGAAAAGGAAAATAGCGTGACTTTCCATATCCCGGAGCTTTCAGGCTTTTTGCTGTCGGGTGTTTGCCTCCTTGCAAGTAACTTCTGAGCTATTGGAAAGGCCAAAAAAAACACTTATTTTTGCATCGGCCTATTCTTCGGAAAGTTTTGCTTGTGGAAAATAATCGACAAAAAATGGATTTTAAAGTCCCGGAGCCAACGCTTAGACGTTTACCTTGGTATCTGGCTTATGCTCAGTTGGAATTGCGCAAGGGGGAACTTTATGTGTCTTCTACCCAAATAGCTAAGAACATCGCTGTGGATTCATCCATTGTCGCTAAAGACCTGTCTTACGTGGATATAGCCGGACGAACCCGAGTCGGGTATGACTTGAAGGAGCTGGTTGCAACGCTCGAGGCTTTTTTGGGCTTTGCCAATTCGCATAAAGCCTTTTTGTTCGGAGTCGGACGTCTCGGGGGAGCCTTGTTGCATGATAATGGTTTGCAGCAGTTTGGACTTGAGATTGTCGCAGGTTTTGATGTGAAACACGAATTGGTAGGCACCAGCATCAACCGAATACCCATACATCATTTGGATAGCTTTACCGAGCTACAGCAGAAAACGGGTGTCAACATCGGCATTCTTACTGTGCCTGTGGATAAGGCTCAGTCTGTTTCCGAAAAACTGGTTAACGGAGGCATTCAGGCTATTTGGAACTTTACGCCTTTCCGGATCCGTGTCCCCCGAAACATTGTTGTTCAGAATACCTCGATATATGCTCATTTGGCCGTGATGTTCAATCGTTTGAACGATGTCAGCCAAAGTCCCGAGTAAATTGTTTTCCTCTTTTAACAAATGCTTGGATGAAGATAATAGCAGTCGGACAAAACTACAGGGAGCATAGTAAAGAAATGGGTTGGGAGGATCCTCGCGAACCCTTAATTTTTATGAAGCCCGATTCGGCAATTCTCAAGAATAATAAGCCTTTTTATTTACCCGATTTTACTTCCGAATTGCATCATGAGGTAGAGCTTGTTGTGAAAATAAATCGCTTGGGGAAAAATATAGCGACTCGTTTTGCTCATCGGTATTATTCGGAGATTGGTTTGGGAATCGACTTCACGGCTCGCGATTTACAGCGTCGACTGAAGGCCGAAGGGAAACCGTGGGAGCTCTCCAAGGCTTTTGACGGATCGGCCGTTATCGGAGAATTTATGCCTCTTAGCGAGCTCAATGATGTGAATAATATTCCTTTTCGTCTGGAACTTGACAAACAGATTGTGCAAGAAGCAAACTCTTCGGAGATGATTTTCTCCATTGATGAACTTATCGCTTATGTTAGTTGTTTTTTTACCTTAAAGATCGGAGACCTTTTGTTTACGGGAACGCCGGCTGGTGTTGGAAAAGTGAGCATAGGGAATCGCCTGGAAGGTTATATCCGGGATCGTAAAATGTTCGATTTTAAGATAAAATAATTTTAAAAGGGAAGGGTACAATAAGACTTTATTCTTCTCGTTTCTATTTATTGTTTATTGCGATGTATAGTACAATGAGATACTTTTTACTTTTAGTTTGTAGTCTGGTGAATGTGTGGGTTTTTGCCGATTCGTCTTCATACTCACTGCATTGGAAGCCCTGCGAAACATGGACTGCTGCTGGTTATTCCCGTAAAGTTCTTGCCTTCGAGGATGCAAAATACCCCGAATCCGATTTCCTCCCTCGCTTCCAGCTGACCCTGCCTGCCGAAACAGGCCTTTCGTATGAAGTCGAGATTCAGCATACTTCTTATGTACCCCTTACGGCGGAGGAGAAACAAATACTTGCCGGAGGGTCTTTTGCCTCCGAAGCGCTTGTAAACTCCTATAAGACTGAAAAAGAAGATAACCATTATCTTGAGATTCGCATCCTGCCTATTGTCTCGCGCGGAGGAGAGTTGTTGAAACTTGCTTCTTTCAGTCTGCAAGTGAAAAGGAACAAAGAAATTATTATCCGGAAAAAAGAAGCATCCAAGCGGAATTATGTAAAATCTTCGATTTTAGCGCAGGGACATTTTGTGAAAATCCGTGTGCCTTACAGTGGGGTTTATAAACTGACTTACGATGATCTGCGTACTATGGGAGTTGATCCTCAACGGGTACGTATTTTTGGCTATGGAGGCGCCGAGCTTTCTTATGATATAACAAAACCTAAACCGGATGATTTGCCGGAGCTTTCGATCTGGGATTCGGGTAGTTATATTTTGTTTTATGCACAAGGGCCTACCCAATGGAGTTATGATCCATATAGCAAACAATTCACCCATTTGACGAATACTTACTCCCAATACGGATATTATTTTGTGTCTTCCGATGCCGGATCCGGTAAACGAATCATGCAGGCGCCCTCTGTTGATCCCGGAGCTGCAAACGTGTATGATGTGAACGAATTTACAGACTATCAGCTTCATGAAAAGGAATCTCTGAGTCTAATTGCCTCCGGCCGCGATTTCTTTGGAGAAACATTTGACGCTACCTTGGCATACGACTTCTCTTTCAGTTTCCCGAACATAGTGCAGAAAGCAAATTCTGTACGCCTTCGTCTGGTTGCAGCAGCCTCTTCTTCGGCATCCTCTTCTTTTGTGTTGAAACTGGCAGGAAGCTCGCAGCAGCGAGATATGCATATTTCCGTTCCCAGCTCGGAAGATAGAGCTGTTTTGAAGGATGAGTCCTATTTTTTCACTCCGGAATCTTCTGAGTCATTGATTTTTAATTTGGCCTACAAACGTCCCGTTCTTTCGTCACGTGGGTATTTAAACTTTATTGAGGTCAATGCCCGCCGGAAACTGATTATGTCGGGCGATGAGATGCCTTTCCGCAATGTCGATTTTTGGGGCAACAGCTCCTATTCCCGTTACCATCTGAGCGGAGCCTCCGAAAATATTCGCATTTGGGATATTTCCGATCAGCAAAACATAAGCGAGATCCAACCCCTTCGCGAGGGAGACAAGCTCAGTTTCCTGTCCTCCAATATGGAACAAAAGGAATATGTGGCCATAAATCCCTGGGCAGATTTTCCCAAACCAACTGTTGTGGGAAATGTTGCCAATCAGAACTTGCACGCCTTGCCTCAGGTCGATTTTCTTATCATCACCCATCCTGATTTTTTGGACGAGGCTCGGGAGCTGGCTGCTGCACATCGGGAGCTGGATAAGATGCTGGTCGAGGTGGTTACCACCGAACAGGTCTATAATGAGTTCTCGTCCGGAACACCGGATGCATCGGCCTATCGCTGGATTATGAAGATGTTCTACGATAGGGCCGCTTCGCTTGGAACTTATCCTCAAAATCTGCTTCTTTTCGGTAAAGGTTCTTACGACAATCGAGCTTTGCTCCCTGCCTCCGGTAGAACGAACCTGATACTTACCGTACAAAGTTATGACCTGACGAATGGAATAAACTCTCGTGTGACCGATGACTTTTTTGCTTTTATGGAGGACAAGGATACTGGTATTCGCCTCCAAGGTAAGAGGATGGCCTTTGGAGTGGGACGCTTTTCGGTCATTACCAAGCAGCAAGCTAGGGATGTGGTGGCTAAAAATATCACCTACATGAAAAACCGGAATAAAGGGGCCTGGAAAAATCAGCTTTGTTTCGTAGCCGACGACGGTGATTCCTATTCGCATATGTATCAGTCCGATAGTATAGCGCGCTATTTGGGGCAAAGTAAGAGCTTTCAGGTCGCGAAGATTTATCTGGATGCCTACGAGCAGAAAAGGACAGCCAGCGGGGAGCGCTATCCGATAGCAAAGGACAAGTTGCAAAATGCCCTTCGGAGCGGGATGCTTTTCTTAAACTACACCGGCCATGCCAGCTCGAACGGTTGGGCAAGTGAGCAGATCTTGAATTCAAATGATGTTTTGAGGCTTTCTAATCGGAACTGGCCACTGTGTTTTGCAGCTACCTGTAGCTTTATCCTTTTTGATGACAAACATATTTCTACCGGCGAGCAGATGCTGCTAAATCCCGTCGGGGGGGCCATTGGTGTTATTTCTGCAGCCCGAATTGTTTATGGAAGTGATAACTTTTATCTCAACGACAAATTCGTCCGTTACCTGTTTCGCAAAGAAGATGGCAAATACCTGACAATGGGCGACATGCTGAGAAGGGCAAAAAATGATCTTTTAAGTGATAATAACAAACTGTCTTACGTTTTGATTGGTAATCCGGCCTTGCGCTTGAGCTATCCCACGCAATATCGAATCAAGACCGTTCAGATAAACGATAATACTGCTCCGGGAGGCGATCTCTTCTCAGCCCTCTCGGTGAATACGATTAAAGGTGTTGTGGAGGACGAAGCCGGAAACCAGGTGAAGGATTTTAATGGCAAAGTCAGTATGTCCATTTTTGATAAAGAGCAACGTGTTGTAACGCGTAATAACGATGGAGACCGTATTAATAACAATCCCGATAGCCTTTTTGTATTTATGGACAGGCCCAATGTTTTGTTCTCCGGTCATGCGGAAGTAAAAGACGGCGCTTTTGAGATTTCTTTCATGATGCCTAAAGACATCAACTACAATCGAGGCACGGGGCGCATCAACTATTATGCAAAGGACGATACGAATGACTATGAAGCGCAGGGCTATTTCGAGGACTTTGTCGTAGGAGGAGAGTCGTCCGTCCTGATAGAAGATAAAGAGGGGCCTGTTATCGAGGAGCTCTATTTGAATCATCCCGGCTTTATGTCGGGGGACAAAGTGAATGAAACCCCTTACTTTGTTGCACGGGTGAGCGACGAACACGGAATCAATACGGTAGGAAGTGGAATTGGGCACGATATGCTGCTGATGATTAACAACGATTCTGAGCAGGCTCACATACTTAACAGCTATTACGAGTCCGAAGAAGGGAACTATAAGAAGGGACGAGTGGCTTACAAAATGCCGGAACTTCCCGAAGGCAGACACTCCTTGATGTACCGAGTGTGGGACTTACTGAACAATTCCAGTACTGTAAAGGTCGATTTTGAGGTTGTGAAGGGACTGAATCCCCAGATTTTCTCGATTATGAACTTCCCGAATCCGGCTAAAAACCATACTGTTTTCAAGTTTGTACACGATAGGCCCGAGACCGTCTTAAGTACGCTTGTAGAAGTCTTCGACCTCTCGGGACGCTTGCAGTGGAGCTCTGCACAGGCAACTACCGAAAGCATCACCTGGAATTTGACAACCACCGACGGACGTCGCTTGTCGAAAGGTATGTATCTTTACCGGATCAGTGTTCAAACCACCGACGGGCGATTTACCTCGAAAGCCAATAAATTAATAATACAAGACGAATAACAACGAATCTTCAAATATTTAAAAAATCATTTTTAATGAAAAAACGAATCTTTCTAAGTTTTGCAGCCGCTGTTTTTGCCGCTACAAGTTTATTGCAAGCACAGCAAGAAGCCAACGACCAGTTGAATCCCCTTTTGACAGGGGTTCCTTTCCTGACCATTACGCCCGATGCTCGCTCCGGAGGGATGGGCGATTTGGGAGCTGCTACTTCTGCCGATATTGCATCGCAATATTGGAATCCGGCGAAGTATGCCTTCCTTGATAGCAAAACCGGTCTTACCTTTTCTTTTACCCCTTGGCTCAGCCGTTTGGTGAGTGATATCAATTTGTCCTATTTGGCCGGTTACTACCGTTTTGACGAACGTCAGACTTTAAGTGCTTCCTTCCGTTATTTCTCTCTGGGTAAGGTTACCTTGACGGATCATTACGGAAAATCTATGTATGACGTACATCCCAATGATTTGGCTGTCGATGCTGCTTACAGCCTCCTGCTCTCCGAGCGTTTGTCGGGATCGGTAGCCTTGCGTTTTATTTACTCGAACTTAGGTAATATCCCTTCGGAAGGAAGTACAACGGAGCCCGGACTTTCTTTTGCTGCCGATGTAGCGGCCTACTACAAAATGCCCATTACTATGGCCAGCGGCGATGCTCATTGGGCCTTCGGTCTGAATGTTTCCAATATCGGAACCAAGATATCTTACGACGGAGGACAAACCAACAACTTTATTCCTACAAATTTGCGTTTGGGGACTTCTTTCGATTATCCCATAGACAACTACAACCGCATATCGGTAAGCGCCGATGTGGCTAAACTGCTCGTACCTTCTGTTCCCCGTTTGTCTAACTTCAACGGAGATAAGCTGGCGCATCAACAAGCCTTAAAAGATTACTACAACACTACGCCCGTTGCCGGGATTTTCAAATCCTTCGGAGATGCTTCCCGTGGTTTTCAGGAAGAGTTGGAAGAAATTATGTGGTCTGTGGGTGCCGAATATGCCTATAACAATCAATTTTTCGTTCGTGCGGGTTACTTCAACGAGCATCAGAATAAAGGAAACCGCAAGTTCTTCACCGCCGGTGTTGGTTTTAAGCTAAATGTGTTGCAGTTGGACGCAGGCTATGTAATTTCGGTAGCACAGACCAATCCGCTTGACGGCACGTTGCGATTGGGATTGTCTTTCGATGTTTTCGGCCTCAAGAATTTGATAAACTAAGCGAATAAAAAGCAAACTGTCGGTAACGCGGGAGACCGGTTCGGGAGCAGATCCTTCCCGAATGTCCTCCCGCTTGCCTTTTTAAATAAAATACGATGAATATACGAGTTGGTTTTGGGTACGACGTGCACGTTTTCGCAGCGAATCGAGAGCTTTGGCTTGGAGGCGTGCGCATCCAACATACATGCGGACTACAGGGGCACTCCGATGCAGATGTGCTGATTCATGCCCTTTGCGATGCCATTCTTGGAGCCGCCAATCTTCGCGATATCGGTTTCCATTTCCCCGATACATCGGCAGCTTTTGAGAATATCGACAGTAAGATATTGCTTGCCGATACGATGCGCCTTTTGCGAGAACGAGGCTACGAGTTTGTTAATGCCGATTGTACCCTTTGTACGGAAGAACCGAAGATTAATCCGCATATCCCCGCCATGCAGGCTTGTTTAACTGCCGTAATGGAAATACCGGAGGATCGCATATCCATCAAAGCTACTACAAGTGAGAAAGTAGGTTTTGTAGGACGCAAGGAAGGGATTGCTGCTTATGCCAGCGTTCTGATTTGTAAGAATCCCTAGTGCTTCCCTCCGGCCTGATTCATCTTGCAGGTTAAAAAACCTTTTTGTAGTTTTGTCCCTCTCTAAGAAGCTCTTGTAATATGGATAAAACTTGGCTTTATGCTCTGATTAGTACGCTGTTTGTCAGTGTTATATCTTTTTCGGGGGTCTTTTTGATATCGCTCAAAAGTGATGTATTGAAAAAGATACTGATGCTGTTGGTGGCCTTTGCCATTGGAGCTTTATTGGGCAATACTTTTTTTCATCTCTTGCCGGAGTCTTATTTTCATATCGAGAATCTGGCTGCAGTTTCCTGGCTTACTTTGGGTGGATTTCTCTTCTTTTTACTGATCGACCAATATTTGAGAAACCGCAAACCTCGACAAGACAAGGATCAGATAAAATCCTACGGCTATTTAAGCCTCTATGCGGATGCATTTCACAACTTCACCGATGGGATCCTGATTGCTGTGGCTTGGCTGGCTTCGCCTGAGCTGGGGCTTGCTTCTACTTTGGCTGTAGCCCTTCACGAGATTCCTCAAGAAATCGGCGACTTTGGAGTTTTGCTCCGTGCGGGATTCTCCAAAGGGAAGGCTTTGTTGTATAACTTCTACTCGGCCTCTACGGCTATCCTCGGTACGCTCCTGGCTTTGTGGATGGGGGAGGCGATCGACTATCTTTCTTTATACATCTTGCCCCTCGCAGCGGGAGGTTTCGTGTACCTGGCTGCGGCCAACCTCTTGCCCGAAGTGCTTCGAGAGGCTTCCCGTCGTAGTATGTGGCTTAATTTCCTATTTATGCTTGCCGGTATGGCTTTGATGTTTCTCTTTACCGTGCACGGGGGACACAGTCATTGAGCCCTTTCTCCCTTTATGATTTGTGGGCGGATCTCACAAAACAACAGCGATGTTTGTAACTAACGATATCGCTGAGAAGTGTTTAGCCGGCTTCTGTCTGTATCACATCTAAAAGCGGACTAATCCCATTGATTCTTAGTCGATAGGGCGTACTTTCCAGCTCCGGTAAAAACCAGTGTTAGCGCTCCGAAGAGGAAGAGTCCCGGAAGCTCTGCCACCCAGCCACCATGTGCAGTGAGAGTGAAAAGCTTGTCGGCATATCCTAAAAAGAGAATCGTTACTGCTGTTGCAGCCAGTATCAATGCCGAAACTCTTGTCCGCAATCCGACCACAATCAGAATCGGAGCGATGATTTCTCCAATGAAGACACCGTAGCTGATAAAAGCAGGTAAGGCTTTAGCTTCGAGCAAAGTCTTGATGTAGTCTATTGCTCCCGGATTCATTAATTTGTGGATTCCGTGCGGAAGCATTAGCAAGCCTACGGAAAGCCGGAGAATTAAAAGTCCTAAATCTTTGTTTTGAAATACTTTCATCTTCTTGACTTTTAAAAAAGTGTCGTTTCAAACTGTATGTAAAGGCGATTTTCCCCAAAAATTTAGGGAAAATATTTCTTTTGAGATCTGTTTTTCAAAGCCTCGGGAAGTCCTCCCAATCCCAATCGAACAGAGCAGCTACTTTGTAATGAATGCAAAATACCGGCGCTTCGCTATAAAAGGCTTTGCTCCCGCAGATAATTCCTGCGTTCACGGTTTTTCCTCTAGGTTATAAACTTTTGAGCGAAATTAGAGTAAAAACACCTAAGTCCGGACAGGAATAAAGAGGCAAGAAGAACTTATTGTATCTTGCGTGTGGCTCTTTTTATAATCCATTGGGTATGCGGATTTGCGGAGTTTTTCCAGCGATCTATGAGAGGTAATACGGCTTCTCGATTCACTTTCAGCCAGTCGGTGAGATGGTTGGCAACCGATTTTTTCACGAAGAGTATTTCGTCTTCTTTCAGCCACTCCAAAACACGGAAGACAGGCGCAGGGTTTTCTATAAAGGTATCCAGTTTGCTCGCCCAGGGCAATTTCGGACGAAGCCCTTCGCTGGCCAACCTGCGCAAATGAAAATTAGGAGATTTTGCCCATTTTTCAATGATCTTGAGCGAAGCTTCGGGATATTTCCGGATGTAGGGCCGAACGGCGTACTCTCCCGTATTCCTTTTGGTTATCTCTTCGATGGCTTTCATCGAAAGCTCGAAATGCTCGATGCCGTATTCCTGCACAAATTTTCCAATGGGCAAAATCCAATAAAAATGGGTAAACATCCCCGTTTCGTTGGGATTTTCCTCACCCAAAACAGCCATCAGGACAGGCAAAGCCTTTTTGTAATCTGCCGGGAGGTAGTTCTTTAGAAGCTCGGCAAGCGTAGCCACGCGTTGGGTGTAGCTCTGTCCAAGGGTTTTCTGGTCGCTGTCTTGTATAAAATGCTCTGCATCAAACTCAGGATAGACCTTGCCGATTTTTTCCGCTAACAGTTCGGCGAGGTTTGCTCCGAATTTTTCGGTAATGCTGTAATTGGTTCCCATTTTTTCGGTTTTTGAGGCAAAAGTAATTTATTTTTTTGAGAGGAAGGGGGGGAGAGAGGATTGTATTATTTTTCCGGGTGGGATGGTTGCGGGTATTGGTTGTTTGAGTGAAATTTTTTTAACTTCTTTTTGTGTGATTTTGGAAGTTAGATAATTAATGTTCTTTTTGTTCTATAAAAGCATTAATGATGTTTTGTCGCTTGATAAATTATAAATAAAAATGCGATATAAAAACGAATGAATCTTGTAGGAGGTAAATAAACAAAAGTTCGTATATTTGCGCTTTCTGTGGAATGTTAATAAACGATCAATATCCATAAGATGAGTTAAACGAATGATTACAAAATCGTTATGCAAACAATAAAATGATATATGGCAAAAAAAGGTAGGAAAAAACGAATGCGTCGAATATTGAAGAATCAAGAAATATTGAGACGTTATAAAAGTGAGAAAACAATTTCATTTTTATTAGGAGCGGGTTTTTCAGCTCCTGAAGGATATCCTATAGGAAGTCAGCTAAATAAGAAAATACTGAGTTGTGGAAAGGATGATTTGGCATTTAATAGTAGTGGTACTTTAGTTCTTAACGAGGATGGCTCAAAACCTGATGCAGGATATGAATCACAATACGATTCGTATTTTCATTTTTGTATTGATTCGATTGCTTACTATAATGAGAAAATAAAGGAGTTTGATTATGAGGAATTTTATGATTTTTTAAAAGAAAAAGCAGTTAATGACAATGGATTAAAGTGCCTTTTTAATCAAGGAGATTATAAAAAAAATGAATTTGAAAATTTTGAAATGTATATAAATCAAATTGATCGTATTATTTACAATCAATTGGTTGATCTTTTTTTGGTGGATCGAGATGGTAAAAGTTACTATGATGATGAATCCAAATCATCATTCAGTGGATATACTGGCTTTCTTAATTGTATAGAATCATTATTGGAGAACTACTCTTTAAATGTACACACTCTTAATCACGACTTGTTTTTTGAGCAATTAGACCGCACAGAATCGATAGATGGAAAGCTATGTGATGGATTTGAAGAATTAGGTTCTCCGTTTTATGGTAAACTATATTGCAATAATAGAACATATAATTGCAGATTGTCAAGATATACGGGCAAATATAACAAAAAGCTACGTCTTTATAAGCTACATGGGAGTAGAGATTATTATGTATATTATACAACGAAAGGACTTCGCTCATATTCTGATGCGTATATAAAAACTCGTTGGGGAATAAGTGACACGGATTTCTACAAGGAAATAAAAAAGAAAGGTAAATTAGTCGAATATGAGAACTGCCCCATTAACTATCATCCTGATTTTTTGACAGGAACAACTTCAAAGATTAGCAGATATAGGGAACCATTGTTCTACAAAAGATTATTTGACCTGTTCAAACAAAACTTGAAAAAAGCGGAAAAGTTGATAATCATTGGGTATGGTTGTAAGGATACAGAAATAAATCGCCTTATTCTTGAAGAGTTTGGAACCAGTAAACCTTGCTACATAGTAAACCTTGCTACATAGTAAACCCCTATGAAAACCCTAATGTAACGGATTTTATTATAAAAATGGGAACTAGTACGAAATTAATAAAAAAAGAAATAGAGAATCTCGTATTGACTGATTTTGATTTTCATTAATAAGCAAATGCTACATTTAATATCCCTTATAAGTACTGCAAAGAAGGAGAAATAGACAAAACTGTAAATGGCATGCTTTGCATTCTCTAAAATACAAAATGGATTATTTTGTGTTTATAGAACATCTTATACCCTTGCGGAAAGCAATGCAGAGATATGAACGAGTATCGGTATCGGCGTATGCTTTATCGAAATTGATCAAACTCAGAATCGTTTTATCCGATTCGAAGTGTTGAGAAGGAGAGAGAAGGCGATAAGAAAAGATATTATCTGACTCGTTGCCAATATTGCGTTCTTCCTATAAGAGAAATTCCCAGATAACCTCTGACTTTTAGTTTGTCGGCAGATTCCAGCGCAATGTGGCATTTATACTCTTTCCCGG
Organism: Porphyromonadaceae bacterium H1; assembly: GCA_001653155.1. GTDB lineage: Bacteria > Bacteroidota > Bacteroidia > Bacteroidales > Paludibacteraceae > H1. Next base: position 44,608 of record BDEJ01000041.1, on the reverse strand, counting down.
TTTTAGGGTCTAAAATCTTTCCTCCACTCCACTCATCTCCATCTTTTTTCAAATCGGTGATGATGACTAATCCCACATAGGGCTTATTCTTGTTCTTTCCGGAACAAGCCGAACAAACGGCATTTTTATTTTTTTCTCCCAGAAGTTCCAGGATCTTTCCGTACAACAAGCCATTTTTCTCGTAAATCTCCACGATAGATTTCTCTTTACCCGTTTCATCATCAATGGTTTTCCACTTGCCCAACACATTCTGTGCTTGTAAAAAAGACATCGAAATAATTAGGAGCAAACAAGTTAATACAGTCTTTCTCATATTTTCCAATTTCAATATTTCGCATACAAAAATAGAAAAAGATTCCTCAACCCCCCAAATAAAGGGTGTAGTTTCAACCAGTGAATGCAACTTTTCGCTTCAAATTTGAGAAGAAAATTTCTTTTTGGGAATAGAAATTGACTTTGTATCTTGGGTTTTCGTTGATTCTGTACTGTATCTGCTTGATTACGTTGTTCTTAAGTTCATTGAAATTCGATTTTTTTAGGGATGTACTGCCTGATGAGTTTGTTTGTGTTCTCAATCAATCCTTTTTCCCATGAGGAATAGGGATGAGTGAAATAGATCTGTGTGTCCAGCTTCTTGGCTAATGTTTGATGATCTGCAGACTCACTACCATTATCTACAGTGATGGTGTGCACATGCTCTTTGTATGGCAGCATAGCGTAAACGATCTTTGATAGCTCCTTTGCTGTTTGGCCCGATGATGGTGTCCATCTCCCAATCTCCAAAGCGTTGTTTGATATCCACAACAGGAGGCCTTTCTTCTATTCCGACACGATTCTTAATGGGGACAGACTTGAGCTGCTTCCTCTTTCTGTGTTTCATCTTGTGCCGGGTATGCAGGTAGAGTTTTCCGCCTGCGCTCCTTACGAATCTCGGCCATATCCTGAGCGTAAGAAAACGTGTACTTCTCTTTCTCGTTACGGTTTTGCTTGAGCTCTCGGCTCACGACCGATTTGTCTTTACCGATTGCCTGTGCAATCATTTTCTGCGTACAACCCTGCTTATACATGGCAGAAATTGTGTACCTTTGTTCCCGGGTTAAATGTCTCATATTGCAACTTTTTGGGACGAAGGCCAAGATAGAGATTTTATCCCTTCGGAACAAAGGATAGAGAAGTTTTTTTCTCTTCCTTTGTCCGATAAAATCAATCCTTACCTATTCCCTAATAGTTGCATTTGCTAATTGAATTTATGCCAAACTGTTACTTTATTATTAATGTGTATGACTATAAAAAATAAAATAACAATAGAAGAAGGGTTTTGTTACCCTTATTTTCCTATTTACGACAATGGAGATGTTTTGGTATGTCTAAGATTTACAGAATCTCATTTGCGTGAGCACACCTGCAAATATTCACAAATAAGATGTATAAATACCGAAACAACAACTGTCAAATGGAGTTTTTCATTAAAAGACGAAGGTGATTATGTTACTTCCAGACCCATTGTACAAAAAGACAAATATTTATTTACAACAAATAATTATATTATCGCTCTTAATAGAAAGGATGGAAGTGTTTTATGGCAGATAAAACACAAGTTGTGGACAACCAATATAAGTGTGATGGACAATTTGATTTATTTGTCCAATGACAACGAATTAATAGTATTGAACAGTGAAAATGGTAAAACAATAAAATCAAAAAAATACAGAGTTGAATGGTTAGACAGCGAAGTTATAAAGCATAATAACAGACTTTTCATATCTACTTCAAATTCAAAAATTATTGAAATAAACTTTGACTCGCTTAAAATAGAAAACGAGTTCAAATATCCCGGTGTTTGGGCAATTGGCTGTACGCCCTGTTTTATAAATAATTTAATGCTTTCAAATTCTTATGCCTCTTATGTGAGTTGTTTTGATTTATCAACAAATGAAATATTATGGCGATCGAAAAAACAAGTCGGAACAGAGCCTCAACAACTTTTAGATGAAGAAAATCAACTGTTTTTTATTGTCGAGCGTGTACAAGTGTATAGATTATCGGCAATCACAATAAAAAATGGGAAAAAGCTGTGGACACAAAATTACCACATACACGATCTAAAAAATCTAAACAATAACAGTATTGCAGGAATTTTGAAAAATCAAAACGGACAATATTTTATTGGAACTATAAATAAAAGAAATGGGATACTTGAGACTGAAATTTGTTTATCAAATTATAGTTTTGATGAAAGATTTCAGTATGGACTTTGGGAAGGTGCCGAAATTTTTGTTGATAAAGAACTGATTATAATAACATATAGCCCAAATGAGATTTACATAATGAACAAAAAATAATGGTTTTCCAAACCACGACTCATTTACCAATCACACGAATCGTTTTTTTTTAGTTATTAGGAGGTATAAAATGGCACGATATGAAATAGGGGCAATTTACGAAATAGAGGCAGGCAAGAGAACATATTATGCAAGCCTGCTGAATCATGATTTATACGGAGTGTTCGAACCTATCTCCGGCAAATTATCGGAAGAAGTGTTCGACAACACACCATATCGCTTATACTTTTCTACAGGTAGTTATGCCGTGAAAAGAGGCTTTTGGAAAAAGATTATTCCCTCTCCCGATAAAACGGATACGGAACGTTGGAGTCGTCCGGAGCATTTGGTTGTGTTCACGCCTTGGGATATTGAGGGAGCTCTCAGTCGCCTGGAAGCATTTGACCGATATGGTAATACGGAAGTACTTGACAAAAAAACATATATTCAATGTCTTAAACATGGCTTTATTTCAATCATTCAACCCATGTACGAAAGAATCCCGCAGTTCCTAAACAATTACTATGATGATTGGCCGGAAAGTGAAATTTACAGCCATGTTATAATCGGAGGCGGAACTGCGGAACACCAGCAAAGTCAGTTTAATGCTTTGAAAAGCATAGGTTATAATGCAGAACAATATCTTCAGAAAACTAAAGAATGAAAACAGCTTAATTACCCAATTCTTCACACATAAACAAATAGAAGAATAATGGGCAACAAAAACAAGCTCATATCTTAACTTTAACGGTAGCTGCCAAAAGGCGTTTAACTTCTATAAAAAGCCTTTGGTGCGATTTTAGCTCGTTTTGCCCGCCTATATCGGAGGAAAGTCTTTGGTGAAACTTGCCGGTGAAGGCGAGGTCGTTTACGTCGATAACCATACGGTGCGGGTGAACTATTCCAAGCCGTTCGCTTTCGTCCGGGACTATTTCGAATGCTGCGGACTAAGTTTAAGATAAAAAAGTGGCAACCATTGGTTGAAGCAATGAAACTCCAAAAGCAATATTCATCCCTCCCCTCTGTAGATACGCAGTTAATTACATCTATACACATAACCCCTCATAACTCGTAATTTATAATTTCAATTCCTTCCACAATCAAAAACAACATCATCGCCCACAATTAAATAAGGAACAAAATACATTATCCCTTATTTGTGAAGTATTGAAAAACATAGAAAAATTTCTAATTTTGTAAAAAAGCATCTTGGATGGCGACTACAAAATACCAAATCAGTAAACCCAACGCATTTTTACGGAAATATATAGAGTATTTTTGGGTAGCGGAGACCGACGAATATTTTCGGTATTTTTCGCCTGCGTCCACACTTACTGATTTGGTTTTCTTTTGTGAAGGGACAGTGAAAAACACTCAAAATCGGGAAGAATTATCCGAAAGTGGAATGATTTTCGGTCAAAAAACAGTATTTGATAATTATGAGGCTGTTTTTCCCAAAGCCAAACTTTTTGGGGTTCGGGTGCGTCCGTCTGTTTTTCTGTTGACTCACAACATCCCTGCAACTGCATTGAGTGGACAACGCATCTCTTTGCAGGATTTGTTCAGTTATGAGGGCAAACAACTTACAGAAAAAATGCTCAATTCCCAAACATTGACTGAAGCTGTAAGCCTTTTTTCAAACTTTTTGATGCAAAAAGCAACGGATTTACCTCTGAAATACGAATCTGTTGAAAAATGGTTATCAAAAACCAATTTCCTAAGTCCCGATATTTCTACTAAAGATATTTGCCTTTCTCAACGGCAATTTGAACGAAATTTTAAGGAGTTTACAGGTTTCTCTTTGCGAAAATACACCAAAATCAAACGATTTGAACAAGTGTTTAGATATTTACAAAGCACCAAAAATAAAGAAAACCTTACCGAAATCGCCTATCGATTTGGCTACTACGACCAGGCGCATTTCAATCGAAATTTCAAGGAGTTTACGAACCTTTCGCCTTTGCAATTATTCCGGAAAATCTAAAAAGTCGTTTCGGTACAATCCAATTTTGCAGATAATATGCAATTTTGCAAAAAAATAAAAATATAATTAGTTTTCGTATATTCGTATTTTAGAAGCTGTTGTAAGAAAATCGACATCACTAAATTAAATAACAAAATAGATAATTTCAATTATGGAAAGAAAAGAAATTCCTCATTACAACAAGGTAAATCCTTTCGTAATTATAAAAGGAGGTGCTGCTAAGTTTATAGACTTTGTTGAAAAGGTATTTGATGGGAAGGAGAATAAACAAGTAAGAACTCCTGATAGAGATGGGACACTGATTCACGCAGAAATCCAAATTGGAGATTCAATGATTCTATTGGCTGACTCAAAAGGAAACTGGCCTTTTACACCTGCATTTCTGCAAATTTATGTTGATAATGCACAACAAATTCTCGACAAAGCCAAAGCAGAAAAAGCAGAAATTATTACAGAATTGAGCGACTTTTACAATGGGCTAAAATTAGCGAGATTAAAAGACCCATTTGGTAACATTTGGTGGCTATATGAAAAAGTTGCAAATAAACCTTCTGAGAATAAATCTAATACTGGTTGGCATAATAGTAAGCCAAGCGATATCTATACGACATTAATGAATGCGATGAAGAATCTAAAATAAAACAGCGAGCCGCTATATGCGGTATAGCCAGCAAGAATCTCAAAGGAATGAGGAGTCCTTCTTTTGTATCAATTTTTCGTTAAAACAATAACAAGCGATAATCTGACTCAATTTACCTTACAATATGATTATTATGATCGAGCTTATTTCAATCGAGCTTTTAAAGAGTTTACGAACCTTTCGCCTTTGCAATTATTTCAGAAAATCTAAAATGTCGTTTCGGTACAATTTCAGCACACAAATTCGGGGTAGCTTTGCCTCGAATTTTAATTTACAGAAAAATGACTGAAAAAGTAAATGTACCGCAAGGAAGCCACATCGTAAATGCTCTCATTGCTACGCAAGATACGCGTGCTTTAATTTCGTTTTTGGAGAAAGTCTTTGGTGCCCAGGAAGACAAAAACGCTTTGGCAATCAGCCAATCCGATGGAAAGATTTTCAATAGCAGTGTAACCATTGGCGATACCACGATGATTATTTTCGACCGAAAAGAAGGTTGGAAACATACGCCCTCTCTATTGCAAGTCTATGTGAATGATATAGATAGAAAACTCGCAACCGCCGAATCACTCGGAGCCACTATTGTTACCCAGCCTACCGATTTTTATGGAGGGAAATTAGCTCGCTTCATCGACCCGCAAGGCAATTTATGGTGGCTTTTTGAGTTGTCGGAATATGACGAATCTGATTGGTTTTCAGAAGAGACTGCCGAAGAAACCGATGCTGTATGGGCATTAGAACCTGATTCGGATATGACTTACATACACGATTCACTTGTTGAAGCAATGAAAAAACTCAATGATTTTCAATAACTCTAAAGATAAAAAAAATACAGCCTCCCCAAACAACAATATTCTCCCACTGTATAGATGCAATTAATTGTGTCTATATGGGGATATATGTTACTTTTATTAAACAGAGGAATCGAAAACAGCGATGAAGTAAGACAGTTTTACGAAGTCATTTTTGGGGATGGAAATACGGAAGAGGCTAAACATTATATCTCCAAGGACTTCAAAGTTCGTTTTGATGAAGACATTATATCTTGCAGGATTGGATATAATGGTTGGACTATTATTGAGGTGAGCAAAACCTATCCTGATTTCAAGATGCCGGTTATCAACCAGTTCCAAGGCGGCGAGTATATTATTTCCGAAGTTACCGCCGAAAGAGCGCATTGGGGTCGATTTTGGGGGAATTACCCCACAGGCAAACGCCTTAGATTTACGGGAGTAGATATTGATAAAGTGTTCGATTCCAAAATCGTAGAATACAGCGGAGTGATCAACACTTTTGAAACCTTTATAAAAGAAGGCATTATCAAATTGTGATAATTGCCTGCTTATGGAAAAATGAATCAGTAGGTTGTGATTCCGGACAGGCAGTCTTGTGCTTGTTTTGCGATGGTTTTATATAATATTGTATTGCAAGGGGGCTACAGAAGATTTTCTGTTCTTTGCCTGAGGTAGCCTCATATAGATTTATTGGAAACTCTTGAAAATATTTGTGTTTCATCTTATCTTGCTCCCTTTTTGTAGTGCGAGGGTGAAACTCCATAAGTTTTCTTGAAAGCATGATAGAAGCCGGAGTAATGTTCGAAACCGCAACGTTCTGCCACTTCGTCAATCGTCAGTTGGGGTTTGCTGTCGATTAGTTGTTTGGCTCTTCTCATTTTGATTTGCAGCAGATAGGAGGCAGGAGATTCGCCTGTTAAAGCTGAGATTTTGCGGTGAAACTGACGCGGGCTCATGCAGAGCTTTTCTGCGAGAGCGTTCACCTCCGCTTGTTTTTTGTCCATGAGAAGGTATATGGCATCGATTGTCTTTTTCAGGAAATGGCGGTCGAGTTCGCTACGCTGTACTTCAGTCTCTTTACCTTCGGCAATGGCTTGCGAGAATTTTTCACGCAAGTGCAGGCGTTGCTCCAAGAGCTTCTCTACGCGCATACGCAGTTCATCCCCGTTGAAGGGCTTGCTCATGTAGGCATCGGCACCCGCTTGGATTCCTTTTATGCGATCGGTATCCGTTATTTTGGCCGTAAGGATAATGAGCGGGACGTGGCTGGTCAGTTCGTCGGCCCGAATTTGCCGGCAGAGTTCGAAGCCATCCATTTCAGGCATCATCAGGTCGGTTATGATCAGATCGGGTACTGTTTCGCGTGCTTTGTCCAATCCCAGCTTGCCGTCGGGGGCATAGAATATATCGTAGGATTCGGAGAGTTGGCTGCCGATGTAACGCGCCACATCTCCGTTGTCTTCGACAATGAGCAGGCGCATGCGGTTGTCTTTTTCGGTTTTACTGTCTTCGGGGAGCCTTTTTTCCTCCGGCAGCAAAGGCTTGAGAGATCTTCCTCCCTGCTCAAAAGCTTTCCATTTTCCGTTTCCGTGCTTCATAGGCAAGCGTAGTGTAAAGCAGCTTCCTTTACCCCACGAGCTTTCTACTTTCACTTTTCCGTTGATGGATTGAGTTATTTGTCGTATCAGAGCCAGGCCTACACCCGTTCCGATGTGTTTGTTTTCGCTTTCGGCCTGATAGAAAGCTTCGAAGATATGATCTATACTTTCCGGTTTGATGCCGATTCCCGTATCGGTGATACTGATAAGGACTTCTTTGTCATCGACTCGAACCGTTATGGTCACTTTACCTCCTTCGGGGGTGAACTTGAAGGCATTGGAGAGGAGGTTGTTGAGCATCTTGTCCATATAATCGGGAACGAAATCCATTTCGATGGGTCCATAGCTGATGTATTGCAATTCGATATGTTTTTCGTGAGCATATTCGCGGTAGCAATCTACAATCATACGAATGTAGGACGTGACATCTCCGTGGCGCCAGTCGGGTTCTCCTATGGCTGATTTTATTTTTGAGATATCCAGGAGTTGGTTGATAAGGTTCAGCAGGCTGTTGCCTTGTCGCTCGATGATTTGACTCAGCTCGCTTGTTTTCTTTGCGCTGCCGGCATGTTCCCGGATATCGCGGCTTAGCCCGAGAATGAGGGTGAGGGGCGTACGCAGTTCGTGTGTGATGTTGGTGAAGAAGTTTTCCCGCAGTTCGCTCAGATTCTTCAGTATCCGGTGGTTGCGTGCTCGTGTCCGAAGAATGTAATACATCATCGAAAGACCGCTTGCGAGCAGTAGGAATACGATTCCGAAGACCAAGTAGCTGATTCGGCGTGTTGTGCGCTCTGCTTCGTATTGCTGCTGGACTTCGCGCATTTGCTGTGCCTGCCGGTTGCGCTCGATGCTCAGACTTACGTTTTGTATCCGGTTTAGTTTGTTCATATCCACCAGACTGTCTTGGAGTTGCGCGGCGCGTACATGACAGTCTAGGGCTTGGCGGTAGTTGCCCTGCTGTTTGTGAAGGAGGTAGTAGTGTTGATAGACTTTCGGAAGATGCTCCATGGATTTGATGCGCTCGGCCATTTCGTGGGCTTTATCCAAATGTTTTAATGCCTCCTCAAGCTTTCCGATATTGTGATAGATCTGTGCTAAGTCAAGTAGCAGGTTGAGTGAATGCCATTCGTCTTTTGAAGCTTGCATTAGCTGGTAAGCTGCATTGTACTCTTTTATAGCCATGTCGTAGTTCCCTTCTTTTTCGTGGATCGACCCGAAGTATCTGTGACAGAGCGAAATGCCAAGTTTGTTTTGTGCCTTTTGATTGAAAGACATCGCTTCCCGGTAGTGTAGCCATGCAGAGTCTAAAAGTCCTTTGCTTTCGAAGATTGAGCCGAGATTAGCGTGATTGATGGCTTGTCCCGTTGCACTGCCTAACTCCGTCTCTCCCGCCAAAGCCATGCGTAGTACGCTATCGGCATATTCGTAGTTCCCGATCGACATGTATATGTTACCCAATCCGTTGAGTGAGACTACAGCGTTCTTTTTCATTAATAAAGAGCTATCGGTACAGTCTTCGCTTATTTTCCATGCACGCGAGTGGTATTCCATAGCTACATCAAGTACGCCCATACGTCGGTAGTTGGTTCCGATGTTGTTTAGAGCCTGTATGATTTCTATTGTGTCTTTCACCTCTTCAGCAAGTTTCAAGCCCTCATTGTGAGTTCTCAGCGCATCGTCGAAACGGCTCTCGTTTCGTTGACGTTTCCCCAATTCCCTCAGTACGGCAATGCTGGCGATCATCTTACCCTCTTGTTCAAATCGTTTACGCAAACTTAGGAGTGAATCTTTCTCGTGGATGGTTTTCAATAGGCTGTCCAGAGACCTTCGTTCTTGGTCATCTGCGATCGGGCGGCGCTGTTTGTCGCTGCAGGAGAATAGGAAAATTGAAAAAACTATAAAAATGGAGGGTAATACACCTGCTAATATGCTTCTGCAGCCTCTTTGATAGAGGTCATGTGATTTGAAAAAAGAGCTAAACGTGGCAGTAATCTTCCTTGGGCACTGCTTGCTGTTGTAGAATAGCATGTAAGCTGTTTAATATTAGTTTTTTAATTCTTCTGAATCGCTTTCCAAAGCAATCCCGAAAAATTTTCGGGCAAAGGACTTTGAATGATGGGCCAGCACCCATTGTATTTTTACAAAATTACTATTTTGTGTTTAAATCTCCAAACTTATGTGAGTTTGTTCGGATGGAATTATGACCTTTTTTATGCATAAACAGGAAGACTGAGGAGGCTTCGAATCCCGATTTTTTATTTTGCAATATTACCAATATGCCTGAATACTGCTGCATTTTCGGAGGGAATTTCCCGTTTCCTAATAAATGTAAAGATGCTGTTTGTAATGTTTTGTTTTATAGTTGTTTGTGCTCCTCTTTTTGTCCGATTAAAGCAAGTCGTATGGATGCAAAAAGTCCGATTTGAGCAGATTTTTGTCCGATTAAAGCAAGTCTTTTTGAGTTTTAACCGGGTAATTTTGCAGCAGAAAGACAAGACGCGATATGAGAAGGAAAGTGCAAACGGAAAAACAACGACAGAAAACCGAAGAATTGCTGCGTCTTGCCGAAGAGCGGATGGAATTGCTCGATACCATTAAAGAAATGATGGAGACCGAATTGGAACGACGTGTAAGCCGGATGTATCGAACCGAACAAGGTAAAACCGCTGCCGGGGAAAAAATGCAGCGGGAAGTTCGAGACCCTTCCTGCTATCCCGAATGTCCGCCGGCAGGCAAGAAGAGTAAGTGCTGTAGCTGGTGGGAAAATTTGCTCTCATGAGCGCTTTCGGAAACTGCTCGTGCTTTGTGTGGAAAAATTACCGAAAAATGTAAAAAAATGAATTTCAATAATACTCCTCGTAAAATTTATTGCTGATAAATTAATTCGTTGAATTGAAATGAAATATAAATTGATTGAGCGGGCTAATCCGCAAGACCGTAAGAAAAGTAAATGGTATGCTGCTCCTGTAAACGAAGGCTGCGTGAGTCAACGTGAAATCGAAGTGAAGATCCTTGAACTTTCTTCCTTGTCTCGAGGTGAGATATCTCACGTTATTGAGAAGTTTATAAGCATGGTGCCTCGTTATCTCTTTCAGGGGAAGAGTGTCAATTTCGGTGATTTGGGTACGCTGCGTCTGTCTTTTACTAGCGAAGGGGTAGATGAAAAAGACAAATTCTCGGAGTCGATGATATCAACCTCTAAAGTGATTTTCACTCCAAGTGTGGAGTTGAAGAAAGCCTTTGAAGAACTGTGTTTCGAAAAAACCGAATAAATCATCCTTGAAAATCAGGCTGTCGGCTTTGGATTTTGAGCAAGGCCTCGTTTTACGGATGGCCTTTTACTTTCTCTGCTGCGGTAGTGTCGTAGGAAAATAAGTTATGTTGGGAGGCCGGTACAATACGAAATGTAGATTACTTAATATGTTGATTTTAAAAAAATAATAAGACATGAAACAAAGAATACTGCTTTTAATTTGTTTTGTTGCTTTCCTCGCAACGACTGCGGATATTGCTATGGCACAGGATGTAAACATGAAGCGTTATATCAAACTTAGCGTCCAGATGGGGCAATCCTTACGGTTCCGACTGCAGGCTGAGAGAGACGCGACGAAGATTAAGATCGCCAACGGAACAACGGAAAAGATCCTTAGCATCGGTACTCAATGGAGTCTCGAAGAGTTTGATTCCAGTGCCACGGAGCTTACCATCTATGGTGATCTGAGCGGTTTCGATTGTGGAGCCAATTATAAGAAAATCGTAGCATTGGATTTAAAGGGAAATCCCCAATTGACTTTCTTGTCCTGTTACAACAATTCGCTTACCGCTCTTGATATAAGTACTAATACAGAGCTACTGCATCTGGATTGTTCGAACCTGGGACTTCGCTCCCTCGATATAAGTAAACATGTGAAGCTTTCTGTTTTGATCTGTTCCGATAATCCATTTAAGTTACTGGATGTCAGTCGGAATACCGAATTGACGCGATTGGACTGTGATGGGAATGACCTCAAGTCTTTGGATGTAAGCAAAAATACGAAATTGAGTTATTTGGATTGCAGGAGGAATCTGTTTAGTTCCGAGGCTCTGAACGATCTCTACTGTTCTTTACCGGATCGCAATGGAAAAACACCGGGAAAGATCTATCCGTTGACTGACAAGCAGGACAAAAACGCTGACGTAGTAACTGCTTCCGATGCTAAAAATGCCCGCAACAAAAAGTGGGAAGTGCAATACTATATAGGCCTGGAGGATATTGTCAGCACAGGCAAGTATACATGTGCTACGGCTTTGGAAGAGAATAGCATCACCTCTCTAATCTATCCGAATCCCGTTGAGGACATGCTTTATGTGCGTAGCGACGAAGCGGTAGTGAGCATTACCGTGTACGACATGCAAGGTGTTGAAGTAGCCGCTGCTCGTTCCGGGCAAGTTGAGCTCAGTCACTTGCCTGCGGGTGTGTACCTGCTGAAGCTGTGTACTTCAAGTCACACAAAGACCGTGCGCGTGTTTAAGAAAAAGCCCTAAAGTCAGTATATTACTGTGGGTGTGTGGAGTGGGCTGTGTCGGGATGAATGGTTTCGGCACAGCCCTTTTCCTGTCTCTAAAGGCGGAGGACGCTTGGCTGCATGATATGTGCTGAAGTTCGGCTTGGGAAAGCCAAGGTGTTCCGTTTCGAAAAATCGGCTTGTCGTGCTTGATTGCTGTTATCCTTCCGTTATATTTTTTGCGTTCGATTTTTTTTCAACAGGCGGATTTTCGTTATGTAGTCGAAAATCCGTACTTTTGTTTTCTTAAAATCGCAAAAAAAGACTAAACTCCGATTCTGTTAATGAGAAGGGTGATTTTCACAAGCTTTGTTTTTTCCGTCGCCATGCTCTTCGCGCCGGGCGCTTTTCTGCCTCTTGGAGCCCAGATAAATGCTTGGGGCTACTCCGTAGGCTTTGAGTATTTTCTGGATAATACGGAATTTAAGCGTTCAAATCTTACGCAGGATCAGACGCTTTCGGCGGTTCGTCTTTCTCCTGCTTTGCAGCTGAATTGGGGCGAAGGACACGGTTTTGTTGCCGGTTTCACGGCTTTGCGTCATACGGGATCCACGGCTTTCGTGGACGACATGCAGCCTGTGGCTTATTACCGTTTCGAACGGAAGGATCAGCGTCTGTTTGCAGGTCTCTTTCCGCGCAGCGAGGCGCTGAAGGGATATTCGGATTTCTTTTTTCAGGATTCGATTGCATATTTCCGTCCTATGTTGGAAGGGCTGTTTTGGCAGTGGGGAAAGACGGATGCTTCCTTCCTGAATTTATGGCTCGATTGGACGGGTCGGCAAACAGCCTCGACGCGGGAGGCTTTTTGGCTTGGTGCGTCTGCCGGTTGGAGACGGGGAGTGTTTTTCACCGACTTTCGTTCCAGCTTATATCATTTTGCGTTGACGGCTTCCGCAGTGTCCGGTCAGCGGGTGTGCGATTATGCTTTGACCGAGTTGTCCTTGGGGCTTCGTAAAGAAAAGCTCGGCCCTTTCGAAAACGTCCTTGTTTCTTTCGGCAGTCTGGCCGGCCTGGAGCGTGAGCGGAATGTGTCGGGAAATACGCATCTTCCTGTTGGAATGATTGGACGTTTGCAGCTTGGCTTTCGTCGTATAGGCAGCGATAATGTATTTTACTTCGGAGCGCCACGCATGCTCCTCTATCCCAAACTGGGAAATGCTTTCTATTGGGGTAATCCCTTTTTACGTGCTTCGAGTTACTTCCGCTCGAAGCTCTATTGGGATGTGTTTCGCAGCGATGCGCTTCACTTGCAGATAGCTTCGCGTTTTCACCATTCCGAGTTGCAGTGGTTTTTCGAGCAGCTTCTTGTGCTGCAGCTAAACTTGAATCGATGGTGGAAAAAACGCTTTCGGACACCGTAAATGTTACTAATAAAAAACGAAATTTATGTTGGTAAAAGTCTATGGATCGGCAGTGCAGGGTATTGTAGCTACTCTTATTACCATTGAAGTAAATGTGAGTGCGGGTATCAAGTTTTTTCTCGTGGGCTTGCCCGATAGTGCGGTAAAGGAAAGCCACGAGCGCATCATGTCGGCGCTCAGTTACTGCGGCCACAAGCTGCCTCGCAAGCAGGTGATGATTAATATGGCTCCTGCCGATATCCGAAAAGAGGGTTCGGCTTATGATTTGCCCTTAGCCATCGGTATTTTGGCGGCTTCGGAATGTATTGCTTCCGACCGGCTCGATCGCTATATCGTCATGGGGGAGCTGTCGCTCGATGGGAGTTTGCAAGCCATCAAAGGCGTATTGCCTATTGCCATCAAAGCTCGTGAGGAAGGTTTTCAGGGCCTCATTGTTCCCCGGCAGAATGCCCGTGAGGCAGCCGTTGTAAACAATCTGGAGGTTTACGGCATGGATAATATCAGCGAGGTAATTGATTTCTTCAACGGAGTTTCCCGGCTTGAGCCTACGGTAGTTGATACCCGTGCGGAGTTCGACCGCAACTTGGCTGTTTCGGATATTGACTTTTCCGATGTGAAGGGACAAGAGAATGTCAAACGAGCCCTGGAGGTTGCCGCTGCGGGTGGGCACAACATCATTATGGTTGGCCCTCCGGGAGCCGGAAAGTCGATGATGGCTAAGCGTCTGCCTTCCATATTGCCTCCGCTGACCTTGCACGAAGCTCTCGAAACGACTAAGATACATTCCGTTGCAGGTAGCATGGACGGTAATACCTCGCTCATTGCCCGGCGTCCTTTCCGGAGTCCGCATCATACCATCTCCGATGTAGCTTTGGTCGGAGGGGGCACTTTCCCGCAACCCGGCGAAATATCCTTGGCACATAACGGTGTGCTTTTTCTCGATGAGCTTCCTGAGTTTAAACGCAGTGTCCTTGAAGTAATGCGTCAACCCCTCGAAGACCGGAAAATCTGTATCTCGCGTGCCAAATTCGCTATTGAGTATCCTGCCAGCTTTATGTTGGTAGCTTCGATGAATCCATGTCCCTGCGGTTATCACAACCATCCCGAGCGTGACTGCGTTTGTGCTCCCGGAGTGGTGCAGCGCTATTTGAGTCGTATTTCCGGCCCGCTGCTCGACCGTATCGACATACACATCGAGATTGTTCCCGTTCCTTTTGAGAAACTTTCGGAGGAACGTACGGCTGAGCATAGCTCGCAGATCCGTGAGCGCGTAATTCGTGCCCGCGAAATTCAAGCACAGCGCTTCCGTAACGTACCGGGTGTGTATTGCAATGCTCAGATGTCGTCCAAACTCCAGCGGGAGTATGCGCAACCCGATGCTGCCGGGGCCGAACTGCTCAAGCAGGCTATGTCGCGGCTCAACCTTTCGGCCCGCGCTTACGATCGCATCCTGAAACTGTCACGTACCATTGCCGATCTCGACGGATCGGAAAAGATACTTCCCAAGCATCTTGCCGAAGCCATCAACTATCGCAACCTCGATCGAGAAGGTTGGGCCGGATAGCTAAGGAAAAGAAATAACAGCTTATGAACTCGTTGGATGTTTTTATTCTTCTTCCCCTTGCCCTTGGATTTATTTTCGGCTTATTCAGGGGCTTGATACGCGAGCTGGCTTCTTTTTTGGCCCTCGTGCTGGGGATCTACGGCGCACAATACACTGCTCCGCAGCTGACAGCCCTTGTCGGGGCGTTTTTTGAACTGTCTCCCAAAATTGCTTCGGTCTTGAGTTACCTGTTATCCTTTGTTGTTTTGGCTTTTCTCCTGCTCCTGTTGGCTCGTTGGGTGGACAAGTTGCTTGCGCTCTCTGTGCTGGGGCTGGCCAATAAGCTGATCGGAGCCTTGTTCGGCGCTTTGAAGCTCGCTTTGCTTGTCAGTTTGCTGTTGAACGTAGCGAATTTCTTCGACTGGAATTTCTCGGTTTTCTCCGCCGAGAACAGGAAGGCATCCTTTGCTTACACACCAACCCTCAAATTAGCGCCTTTTCTGTGGAACGAAAGTTTTGAATACGATGCGCAAGAAAAACGGATTAAAAGCAAATTCTGAAACCCGGAAACTTCCCGAGACCGCCTTTCTCTTCCCTGAAGAGCCTTTCGAGGGGCTTCGGTTGAGATACTCTTCTTTTCGCCTTGAGTGCGGTTGCGACGAAGCGGGAAGGGGTTGTCTCGCCGGTCCGGTGGTCGCCGCTGCAGTCATCCTGCCCGACGATTTCCGTTGCGCAGAGCTGAACGACTCGAAACAGCTCAGCCAGGCCCGACGCGAAGCCCTGCGTCCGCGTATCGAAGCAGAGGCTTGGGCATGGGCTGTTGCCTTTGTCGATAATTTGGAGATAGACCGTATCAATATACTGAATGCTTCGATACAAGCCATGCATCGTGCTATCGACGCTTTAGCCCTCGAACCCGAATTTATCATTGTAGACGGAAACCGTTTCAAAGCCTACCGGCAGATCCCGCATCAGACTCTCGTGAAGGGCGATGCCCGTTATGCCTCTATTGCAGCGGCTTCCGTATTGGCCAAAACCCATCGCGACGAGTATATGAGCCACCTTCATGCCGACTACCCTCAATACGAATGGCAGCAGAACAAGGCTTACCCTACGCGGCAACACCGCGAAGCCATCAAACGTTTCGGGATTAGCCCCTACCACCGCCTTAGCTTCCGCCTTTAACCTTGCCATTTTGCGGCAGCCGGCCGACGGATAAAATGCTTGCTCACATCGGGAAATTTGTTGTACCTTTGCGAACAAAAATTACTGCAGCTTTCCATTAAAATCTTTGTATGACTTATGGCTATCGTAAAACCCTTTAAAGGTATCCGTCCACCCCGGCATTTGGTGGAACAAGTGGCTTCGCGCCCTTATGATGTGTTGAATTCCGATGAGGCACGTGCCGAAGCCGAAGGGAATCCCTATTCGCTTTACCACATCATCAAACCCGAAATCGACTTCGAAGCAGGAACCGACGAGCACGATGAGAAAGTCTATGCCCGTGCCGCCGAGAATTATGCCCGCTTCAAACGCGAGGGATACCTCATTCAGGATGCCAACGAACGTTACTATGTCTATGCTCAAACGATGAACGGACATACGCAATACGGCTTGGTGCTTTGTGCCTCGGTGGACGATTACCTCAACGGGAATATAAAAAAACACGAACTTACCCGCCGTGACAAGGAAGAGGACCGCATGAAGCACGTCCGGGTGAATAATGCCAACATCGAACCTGTCTTTTTCGCCTATCCGCACAACGACGAACTGGATGCCATCGTAGGCGAAACCATTCGCAAGCAGCCTGAATACGATTTTATAGCTCCGGGCGACGGCTTTGGGCATCGCTTCTGGATTATCGACGAGCCGCAATTTATCGCCCGTATTACCGCAGTCTTTGAACGTATGCCGGCACTTTACATTGCCGATGGACACCATCGCAGTGCCGCCGCTGCATTGGTAGGGGCCGAGAAACGTCGTCAGAATCCTAAGCACAAGGGCGACGAAGAATATAACTACTTTATGGCCGTTTGCTTCCCCGACAACCAGCTCACGATTATCGATTACAACCGTGTGGTGAAAGACCTCAACGGACTGAGCGACGAGGCCTTTCTCGATAAACTCTCCGAACATTTCGAAGTGGAGTGTAAAGGAAAAAATACCTACAAACCCAATAAATTGCACAACTTCGCGTTGTATCTCTCGGGCAATTGGTATTCCCTCACCGCTCGCGAAGGACGCTACGACGATCGCGATCCGATTGGAGTACTCGACGTAACCGTATCCTCCAAGTTGATTTTGGATGAAATCCTCGGCATCAAAGACCTGCGGAGTGATAAACGAATTGATTTCGTTGGAGGTATTCGAGGTCTGGATGAGCTGAAACGGCGTGTGGACAGTGGCGAAATGCGCATGGCGCTCGCCCTTTATCCGGTATCGATGAAGCAGTTAATCGATATTGCAGACTCCGGTAATATCATGCCCCCTAAAACTACGTGGTTTGAACCGAAACTCCGTTCGGGATTGGTGATACACGAGCTGCAATAAGAAAAAAATCCGGAGTAAAACCGGATTACAACGATTCATGTTGAAGGAATTTATGTACCAACAGCCGAAAATACTTGTTCCGTTAGTCCTCCTGGCTCTTACTTTGCTCGCTTCCTGCGGTATCAAGAGTCGCATTCGTAAGGCTGATGAGCGCTACGCCTTAGGAGAGTATTACGTAGCCGGTGATCTGTACAAGAAATCCTACTCGGGCGTTTCGTATAAGGACAAGTCCCTTCGGGCCGAAGTGGCTTTCAAGCAAGGAGAATGTTATCGTTTGCTGAATAACCCTCAGGCTGAGCGTGTGTATCGTAATGCCATTCAGAATGCTTACCCCGATAGCATCGTGTTTTTGCGTTATGCACAGGTGTTGATGCGCAACGGAAAAACAACCGAAGCGGCAAAGAACTTCGAAATCTACCTCAGTCACGACAGTTCAAGCAAGGTGGCTCGTAACGGTTTGCATGCAGCACGCTCGTTGGGTGAGTGGCGGCAGCGAAACACTCGTTACAAGATTGCGCGTGCTTCCGACTTTAACCAACGGCGCAGCTCGTCCTACAGTCCCGCTTTTATGTCTTCCTCGGGCGATGCGCTGGTATTTACCGCCATGCGTCCTACGGCCGACAAAAAGAGCAAGAAAGGACAGGGCGTAACCGGTATGCCCTTGAGTAAGATGTATCTTAGCCGGAAGAATGCCCTCGGGAAATGGGAGAAGCCTCAATTGATCGAAGGGGAAATCAACTCGCAACACGACGATGGGGTCTGTTCCCTCACTGCCGACGGACGAAGCATGTATTTTACCCGAGCCGTCCAGCATGCCAATACCGATAAAGGCACGGTCATTCTGGTTTCGCAACGTGCGGGAGGAAGCTGGAGCGAGGCCCAGCAACTGAAAATATTTTCCGATACGACGGTTTCTGTAGCGCATCCCGCCATCTCGCCCGACGGGCGGACGCTCTATTTCGTTTCCGATGCTCCGAATGGTTTTGGAGGAAAAGATATTTGGCGTGCGGAGCTTAATGGTACCGAATGCAGCTTCATTGAAAACTTGGGAGCCGATATTAATACGGCCGGCGATGAGATGTTTCCTGCGCTACGCTCCGACGGAAGCCTGTACTTTTCGTCCGACGGCTTACCCGGTCATGGGGGCTTGGATATATTTCGAGCCCTGCCTCAGGATGTGGATGCCAAGACTTGGCAGGTTGAAAACATGGGAAGTCCCATCAATTCGCAGGGGGACGATTTCGGTATTTGCTTCTCGGGCGATGCCGAACGAGGCTTCTTCACTTCCAATCGTCCGGACACGCGCGGTACGGCACAGCCCTTCGATGCCATTTGGAGTTTTGAACAACCCGAACTGCAATACGCCGTCGAAGGTAAGGTGAGCGATGCTTCCGGTGAGCGTATTCCCGATGCTATCATCCGTATGGTGGGCAACAACGGAAGCATTGCCCGGACGCAAACGCGTAAAGACGGTAGCTACCGCTTTCGTATCGATAAAGAAACCGATTATGTGATGATGGCTTCTGCCAGAGGCTATCTCAACCGGAAAAGCGAAATAACTACCCGAGGGCTGTCTGATGGCAAAGTCTTTTCGGCCGATTTTAGCCTTATGCCTGTTTCGAAGCCCGTTCAGATGAATAATATTTTTTACGAGTTCGGAAGTTGGGAACTGACACCCGATTCGGAGGAAGGACTCCAAGCTCTGGTGAAGCTCCTGAACGACAATCCTAACATAACTATTGAACTCAGTGCCCATACCGACTACGTGGGGAGTAATGCCGATAACATCAGTTTATCGGCCAAGCGTGCGCAGTCTGTAGTGAACTACCTCATTAAAGCCGGTATCGAAGCCGACAGACTTACTGCTGTGGGCTATGGAGAAGAAAAACCTGTTGTTGTCGATGCCGTATTGGCGGCCAAGTATCCTTTCCTAAAACCGAACGACGAACTAAGCGAAAGCCTTATTTCCACGCTGACGCCTGAACAACAGGCGGAAGCGAATCAAATTAATCGACGCACGGAGTTTCGGGTACTCAAAACGACTTACAAATTATATTGAATGTGGAACTCTCAATTCCTCTCACATGAAACAATATTTAGACCTGCTCAATAGAGTCTTGTCCGAAGGGATCCATAAAGAAGATCGTACGGGGACGGGAACCCTTAGTATTTTCGGACATCAGATGCGCTTTAACCTTGAGGAAGGCTTTCCTTGTTTGACGACCAAAAAGCTCCATCTTAAATCCATTATTCACGAACTGCTTTGGTTTCTCAAGGGTGATACGAATGTAGTCTACTTGCAGGAGAACGGCGTTCGCATCTGGAACGAATGGGCTGATGAAGACGGTAGCTTAGGCCCCATCTACGGGTATCAGTGGCGCAGTTGGCCCGATTATCAGGGAGGACATATCGACCAGATAAGTCAAGTGTTGGAAAGCATACGCAGTAATCCCGATTCCAGACGTATCATTGTGAGTGCGTGGAATGTAGCTGATTTGCCCAATATGAAGCTCCCTCCCTGTCATGCTTTCTTTCAGTTTTATGTAGCCGAGGGGCGTTTGAGCTTGCAGCTCTACCAGCGCAGTGCAGATATATTTTTGGGAGTGCCTTTCAACATCGCTTCTTACGCACTTTTGTTGATGATGGTAGCACAGGTAACGGGCCTGAAAGCGGGCGATTTTGTGCATACGCTGGGCGATGCGCATATTTATACCAATCACATGGAACAAGTACGGCTCCAACTTGGCCGTTCGCCGCGCCCTTTGCCTCGCATGCACATCAATCCTGAAGTGAAAGATCTTTTTGAATTCAGCTATTCTGACTTTGAGCTTCAGTATTACGACCCGCATCCGCATATCAAAGCTGTGGTCGCCGTCTGATTTTTATCCATCGATTGCTAATTTGCCGTTTATCTTATGCCGCGTTTATCGCTTGTAGTTGCCATTGCCGAGAATTATGCCATCGGTCGGGACAATGATTTGCTTTGCCACCTGCCGGCCGATTTGAAACATTTCAAAGCCCTTACTACCGGGCACAGCATCATCATGGGGCGTCGGACTTTCGAGAGTTTGCCTGCCGGACCTTTACCCATGCGTTGCAATATTGTTCTTTCCCGTTCCTTGAAATCCGGAGAGGCTTATCGTTGCGTTACTTCTTTGGACGAGGCGCTGAGACTTTGTGCCGCTGAAGAGGAGGTTTTTATCATTGGAGGCGAATCCGTTTACCGGCATGTTCTGCCACGCGTAGATCGGATGTATATTACTTGGATACAGGCTCGCTTCGATGATGCCGATACTTTCTTCCCTCAAGTGAATTTTGACGAATGGGAGGAGGTGAGTCGTGAGGATTTCGATGCCGATGCTAAAAATCCCTACCCTTATTCTTTTGTGGAATACCGCCGCAAACACAACGAAACCAATAATTAATTACCCGATGATAACAATCGTATTTGCACATCCTTGGCATGGGAGCTTCAATAAGGCCATACTCGATACCCTAACAAACTCTCTGGACAAACAAGGAAGGGAGTATTGTCTCATCGATCTTGCTAAAGACGGCTTCAATCCCTCTTTTGAAGAGGCTGATTTGGCTTTGTACCACAAAGGTGAATCCTCTGATCCGCTCGTTGCGAAATATCAGAAATTTATGCGTTGTTCCGACGAGATGATTTTTATTTTCCCCATTTGGTGGGGAACGATGCCGGCCGATTTAAAAGGCTTTTTCGACAAAGTGATGTTGTTGAACTTTTCTCATAATTACGAAAACGGTTGGACGCCCTTGCTCAATATCAAGAAAACAACCGTAATAACCACCTCGGAAAGCCCTACCGAACAATATAAGCAGTCCATCGAGGAAGGTTTTGTACGCCAAATGCTCCTTCCCATAGGGATTGCAAATGTCACTTGGTTTAACTGCGAGCGAGTCGGGAGTGAATCGGACGAGTTTCGTCAACATTTTCTTAAAAAGCTCGAGC
This sequence comes from Porphyromonadaceae bacterium H1, assembly GCA_001653155.1. Lineage (GTDB taxonomy): Bacteria > Bacteroidota > Bacteroidia > Bacteroidales > Paludibacteraceae > H1. The sequence goes on along the minus strand of BDEJ01000041.1, from coordinate 23,300 downwards.
AGCAACTTTAGTTTTTTCCTGCCAGGCTTGCATCTTTTCGATGTTTTTTAGTTTTCGGATGATATAATTTGTTTTTATAATCCGAATTTTCTCTAAAATTGCTATTTTTGCGTTCGATTTGATAAAATATTTTTTAATCCACAAACCAAAAACAGAAAGCATGAATACAAAAGACGTATTGAATGACCTTAAGAGAAGATTTCCCAACGAACCGGAGTACCTTCAGGCTGTGAGCGAGGTGCTCGAATCCATAGAGGAGGTGTACAACAAACATCCTGAATTCGAGAAAGCCAACCTCATCGAACGCCTCTGCATCCCCGATCGTATTTTCTCCTTCCGGATTACCTGGATGGACGACCGCGGGCAGGTACAGACCAATATGGGCTACCGCATACAACATAACAATGTGCTGGGACCTTACAAAGGGGGGATACGCTTTCACGCATCAGTAAACCCTTCCATCCTGAAGTTCTTAGCCTTTGAGCAAACCTTTAAAAATTCCCTGACAACATTGCCGATGGGAGGGGCTAAAGGAGGGTCGGACTTTATGCCCCGTGGAAAATCGAATGCCGAAATCATGCGTTTTTGCCAATCCTTCGTATTGGAGTTGTGGCGGCACATTGGCCCCGATACGGACGTACCGGCGGGCGATATCGGTGTGGGTGGTCGTGAGGTGGCCTATATGTATGGCATGTACCGGAAGTTGGCTCGCGAAAATACCGGAACTTTTACCGGAAAAGGTCTTGAGTTCGGAGGCTCGCTCATACGCCCCGAAGCTACCGGCTACGGAAATATTTATTTTTTGCTTGAGATGCTCAAAACCCGTGGTATCGAACTGCGAGGCAAACGTTGTCTCATCTCCGGTTCGGGTAATGTGGCGCAATATACCTGCGAGAAGCTCATCGAACTGGGTGCCTTGCCCGTTACTCTCTCCGATTCCAACGGATATATCTACGACCCCGACGGTATTACGCGCGAGAAACTCGACTTCGTGATGGATCTGAAAAACAACCAACGTGGAAGGATTCGCGAATATGCCGAGCATTACGGTTGTAAGTATGTGGAGGGCGGACGTGTTTGGGCTGAGGCCGGCGATATTGCTCTACCTTCCGCTACGCAAAACGAACTAAACGGCGACGATGCTCGAAAGCTTGTAGCTCAAGGCTGTATCGCCGTTTCCGAGGGAGCCAATATGCCTTCTACGCCCGAAGCCATCAATGTCTTTCAGGAAGCAGGCTTGCTCTATGCACCAGGAAAGGCTGCCAATGCGGGAGGAGTTGCTACTTCAGGCCTCGAAATGACGCAAAACTCCATGCGGCTTAACTGGACCCGTGAGGAGGTAGATGAAAAACTCAAACGCATCATGGCCGGCATACACGAACAATGCGTGAGATACGGCAAGCGTTCCGACGGATACATCGACTATGTGAAAGGTGCTAACATCGCAGGTTTTATGAAGGTAGCCAAAGCTATGATGGCGCAAGGAGTTTTGTAATAGTATTATACGGATAATAGCAGAAGGGGCTGTGTCAAAAATGAATAAATTCGACACAGCCCCTTTGTCTTCTTAAAGCATGCCCTTCGTGCTGGGTAGGTCGTATTGGTAAATATCGCGTTTGATGGCCATTTTGATCGCTTTGGCCAGGGCTTTGAAAATCCCTTCGATTTTGTGGTGTTCGTTCTCGCCTTCGGCCTTGATGTGGAGGTTCATCCGGCAAGAGTCACTTAGAGACTTGAAGAAATGGAGTATCATTTCTGTCGGGAAGTCTCCGATGTATTCGCGCTTGAAATCGGCGTTGTAAACCAACCAGGGACGCCCTCCGAAATCGATAGCTACGGAGCAGAGGCAGTCGTCCATGGGCAGGCAGAATCCGTAACGCTCGATGCCGCGCTTGTCACCAAGCGCTTTCCGCAGCGCTTCGCCAAGAGCTATGGCCGTATCTTCGATGCTGTGATGTTCATCCACCTGTAAATCGCCTTTTATACGGATTTGTAGATCCATCCCGGAATGTTTTCCGAGTTGTTCGAGCATGTGATCGAAAAATTTCAATCCGCTGTCGATATCACAGTTCCCGCTTCCGTCAAGCTTGAGTTTTATGGAAATGTCGGTTTCTTTGGTTTTTCGCTGTATTTCGGCCGAACGTTCGCCGGCCAACAAGAATTCACTAATGCGATTCCAGTCCTTGCTTTGCAGAGCACAGTAAGCATTCAGCTTGTTTTTGTCGAGCGCCTCGGTATCGTCGCTTAGAAAGATGGCTTTGCAGCCGAGGTTCCGGGCCAGTTCTACGTCGCTTATGCGGTCGCCGATAACGAAGGAGGCATTCAGGTCGTATGCATCCGTGAAGTATTCCTTGAGCATGCCTGTTCCGGGTTTTCGTGTGGGGAGCTTGTCCTCGGGCAGCGACTTGTCGATAAAAATCCGATCGAAACGGATGTCCTCATTTTCCAATATTTGAAGTAACTTGGCTTGTACCGTATCGAAATTTTCTTGTGGGTACTGACTGCTTCCCAATCCATCCTGATTACTCACCATAGCCCATTCGAAATCAAGTTTATGGCGGATGAAATAAAGATTCCGAATAACGCCGGGAAGCAATTCCAGCTGGTCGAGCCGGTCGATTTGGAAACTTACGGGCGGTTCGACGATGAGGGTTCCGTCGCGATCAATGAAGAGGACTTTCTTGCGGGGAGTGGCGTTTGTTTTCATGTGTTCAATTATTTTGATTTTGGGAGTGTCCGACTTTAATTTTCGGTGTACAAGGATTGTATCAGCAAACCGGCCAAAGTAAAGCCGAAAATAGCGGTTGTGTGTGCGAGTGTTCCGTTCGTACGGGCCTTACTGCCTGTCCATCCGTCTTCCCAATCGGGCTCTGCCGTTGCTTCTCCGCGGTTGGGCAGTAACTCGTCGCTGAATACGCATTGGAATTTGCGTACCGGCATTTCACCGTTTCTTAATTTTCGGCGTAAGGCGGCAGCCAAAGGGCAGCCTTTCACTTTCCAGAATTCGGCAACTTGTATGCGGGAAGGATCCATTTTGAGGGCAGCTCCCATGGATGAGAAAAAAACAGCCTTGCTTCTGTTGCAGGTTTCGCGTATCAGATGGGCTTTGTGCGAGAGGGTGTCGATGGCGTCGATTACGTAGTCGTAAGTGTCGATGCGGAAGGAGGCGGCCGTTTCTGCACAATATATTTGCTCAAAGGCCTTTATCTCGGCTTGAGGATTGATGTCGAGCAAGCGTTCTTTCAGGGCTTCTACCTTCATCCGACCCATGTTGGACTGAGTGGCCATCAGTTGACGGTTGAGATTGCTGGGACAGACACGGTCCGAATCAACGATGCTAAGCTGTCGGATACCCGAACGGATCAGGCTTTCGGCACACCAGCTTCCTACTCCTCCCACACCGAAAAGGATAACGCGTTTTTCGGCGATCTTCTCCATCAACTCCTTGCCCAGCAGCAGTTCCGTTCGCTTGAAGGTGGGGCTGTTCATAACTTCTATGTTTTGTCTCCGCTATCGCGGATGGCATTTATTCAAACATGTTTCTGATGTGCGAGAAGAAATTCTTACTTGCTGTAGGACTTGGTTTTACGTTGGGTGATTCGAGTAGTTTTTCCATGTTTTTCTTCTCCTCCTTAGTCAACTTTTCGGGGATGTAAACCCCGATGTTTACCAGTAAATCTCCCTTCCCGTATTGATTGACGCTGGGCAAGCCTTTGCCGCGCAGGCGGAGCACTTTACCCGGTTGAGTTCCGGCTGCAATAGTCACTTTGGCTCTTCCTTCTATGGTCGGAATTTCGACCGAGGTGCCGAGGCTTGCCTCAGGGACAGTTAGCAGCAGGTTGTATATGAGATCGTTCTCATCGCGTATGAGTTCGGGGTGTTCTTCCTCTTCGATAAGCACCAGCAGATCGCCGTTTATTCCTCCGCGTCGTGCGGCGTTACCCTTTCCGCTTACCGAGAGTTGCATGCCGCTCATCACCCCTGCCGGAATGTTGATGGAGATAATTTCTTCCTCGTGAGAGATCCCTTCGCCTTGGCAGTGTTTGCATTTTTCTTTGATGATGCTTCCGAATCCTTTGCAAGTTGGGCATTCGGAGGTCGTTTGCATCTGTCCCAGTATGGTTTGCCGCACCTGGGTAACTTGTCCGGAGCCCTGGCAAGTGCTGCAGGTTGTCGGAGAGGTATTGGCTGCAGCTCCCGTTCCTTGACACTGCGGGCAGTTTACGTATTTTTTTACTTTGATCTTTTTTTCGACTCCGTTGGCGATTTCTTCGAGAGTCAATTTTACTTTTACACGCAAATCGCTTCCCCGGCGCATCCGTTGACCGCCTCGTGAAGAAGAGAAGCCTCCAAAGCCACCGAAACCTCCGAAGTGTCCTCCGAATATGTCGCCGAAGTGCGAGAAGATGTCCTCCATATTCATGCCGCCGCTAGCGCCGAAGCCTCCGGCTCCACCCAGTCCTGAATGGCCAAAGCGGTCGTAACGCTCCCGTTTTTGAGGGTCGCTCAGTACTTCGTATGCTTCGGCCGCTTCTTTGAATTTTTCTTCTGCGTCTTTATCGCCCGGATTTTTATCGGGATGAAATTCAATAGCTTTTTTGCGGTATGCCTTTTTCAGTTCGTCTGCGCTGGCCGTTTTAGCTACGCCAAGCACTTCGTAATAATCTCTTTTTGCTGCCATCTTGCTCCGATTCGGATGCTTCCTGTTATTATTTGTTTCCTTTTTTATTATTCACCAACTACAACTTTGGGAAAGCGTATGACTTTCTCGTTCAGTGAATAGCCCTTCGATACACAATCAATGATTTTACCTTTCATGTCTTCATCCGGAGTAGGGAAGGAGCTTATCGCTTCGTGTATCTCCGAGTCGAATACCTGATTTTCCGTTTCGATACATTTTACCCCGTTCTGACCAAGGAAGGCAATGAATTTGTCGTAAATAAGATGCAGGCCTTCTTTGAGTGCCTTTATATCGTTGCTGTTGTCGGTTGCTTGGATGGCTCGCTCAAAATCATCCACAAGAGGCAGCATGTCAAGCAGCAACTTCTCGTTGGATGTTTTTATCAGTTCGATACGTTCTTTGAGTGTACGTTTCCGGTAGTTGTCAAATTCGGCCATTAGCCGGAGGTTCTTTTCATTGAGTTCTTCGTTGGTTTTCTTCAGTTCTTCCGTTTCGGAACTTGCTTCCTGATTTTGCTCCTGACCTTCCGGTTGTGTCGTTTCGACTGTTTCTTTACCTTCTTCCCTCAGCAACTCATCTTCGAGGTGCTTTTTATTTTTCTTAGTCATATTCTTTTTTATCGTTCTTGGATTTTATCGTCTTCCGGCTTTCCTCGTGTCGGTTTGCCGCCGGACACTGCCTTACAATAATGTTGCCAAAGCATCCCTTTCCTGTTTTGTCAGAAAAGGGATGGCATATTGGCAGACAAAGCCTGTCGAAGCTGTCAAATCGCTCCTTTTTATTAATTTTCGGATTTTTTACTTTTCAGCCATTGGATGAAGTTTGCGGGATCTTTGTCGTAGGCATAAGGCCGGTTGATGGGTTTCCCGCTGTTGTCGAGCATGACGTAGAAAGGCTGTGCGTTGGCTCCAAATTTATAGCGTTGCAGATAGCTCCATTTGTCGCCTACGGTTTTTATCCGGCGTATCTTGCCGTTTTCAGTTACTTCATAGGGCTCCGAAAGAGCTGTTTTGTCATCGACATAGACGCTTATCAGCACAAAATCCTTTGTAAGCAATTCCTTCACTTCGTCGTTCAGCCATACGGAAGATTCCATTTCACGGCAATTGACGCATCCGTAGCCCGTAAAGTCGAGCACAACGGGCTTTCCTTCCTTGGCCGCATAAGCCATACCGAGGTCGTAGTCGGTAAAGGCCGGATGGAGCTCTTTATTGTAGAGGTTGAAATCCTGCGTATAGAGCGGAGGCGCAAAGGCGCTTACGGCTTTTAGAGGAGCGCCCCAAAGACCAGGGATTAAGTACACAGAGAAGGCGAAAGAGATGATGGCTAAGAATACGCCTCCGACCGAAGTATGTCCCCGTTCGCTGTCGTGCGGGAAGCGTATCTTTCCAAGCAGGTAAACACCCAAAAGGAAGAAAATAACAACCCAAAGAGCCACGAAAACTTCGCGATCGAGGATGCGCCAGCCGTAAGCCAAGTCAGCCACCGAGAGGAATTTGAGCGCCAACGCGAGCTCCAGAAAAGCCAGTACTACTTTTACTCGATTCAGCCAGCCACCCGACTTCGGAAGAGACTTTAACCAGGAGGGGAAGATGGCAAAAAGGGTAAAAGGAATGGACAGTGCCACGGCAAAACCCAGCATGGCTAAAGCCGGTGCGATGATGGAACCGCTGCCTGCCACTTCTACCAATACGGTTCCGATTATGGGGCCTGTACACGAGAATGATACCAAAACGAGAGTGAATGCCATGAGCAATATGCCCAAAAATCCTGCAGTGTTTTCGGCCTTGGAGTCTATCTTTGTAGTCCATGAGGCAGGTAAGGTGATTTCGAAGGCTCCGAAGAAGGATACTGCAAAAACAACCAGCAGGGCAAAGAAAAAGAGGTTAAAGATGGCGCTTGTCGAGAGGCTGTTTAGGGCACTTGCTCCGAATATGAGCGTTATGAGAATGCCCAGAGTGAGATAGATGATAATGATAGAAAATCCGTAAAAGATGGCGTCGCGACGTCCGCGTTTTTTATCCTCGGAGCGCTTGAGAAAGAAACTTACGGTCATTGGGATAATCGGCCATACGCAAGGGGTGAATAAGGCGATGAAACCACCGGCCAATCCGGCAAGAAAAATCAGCCAGAGTGCCCAACCTTCCCGGGTAGTGGGGGCATCTGTTGCATCTATGTTGCGGAGCTCTTCGATAACAGGTTTCCAATAATCCGCTTCGCCGTTTTCCTCGGAAGCCGCCGGTAATACGAGAGGGCTGAAAAGGGCAGGGCTTTCCTCTCCGGTGGAGCTTGCGCTCGCCTTCTCTGCTTTTGGAAGCGAAGAGCTTGCTGCCGCTTGCCGGATTGCTCCAAAGGAGAAATGTTCCTGAGTCGGAGACAAACAGACTTGGTCGTTACAAACCATATATTCGATGTAGCCTTCCAAAACAGCTTTTGAAGGGTCGGGACTGTTGATTTTTTGGATGAATATCGCTTCGTTGTCGAACCAGACCAGCTCCATCTCGAATTTGGAATCGTACTTCTTGTGAGGTTTCGAAAGTGGACTGACTTGTAGTTTTCCGTTCTTTTCCGCTTTTTCCAATTTTTCGAAAACAACCGAAGTGGCCCGTGGGCCGTCTTCCGGAATCTCCGTTCCGTAAAGGTGGTAGCCGGCTTCAATTTTGGCTTTGAAAATGACTTCAATTGTTTGAGGACCGGTCTGTTTTTTTTCGATGCTCCAGATAACCGGTTCGTGAATCTGAGCTTCGATGCCGGTCCAGATCAAAAGGGCTATTGATGCCAGTAAGAGTCTTTTTATCATTGTTTTATGTTTTAAATATATCGTTTAAAATTACTTGCATTGTTTCCAAAACAATTCTTGCCGAGGATTTGTTCACCCTCCCTGTAAGATGCAGGGAGTATGAGAAACTCCGGACGAAAAGTGAAAATTATCCATGCAGTTTCGAAACCATACTTAGCCCATCGCGAAGCGGAGTGATGGGGTTCTTTGGGGCGCATTTCCTTCCCCAAACCGCAATTTTTCGCTTCGCAACCGGAATTTCGGATTTCGGAAGCATGATGTTGGGCTTCGTAACCCCATTTTTCTGCTTCGGAAACATAGCAATGCGCTTTGCAAGCCTTAAGAGAACCCTCAGCAAAAAAATGCTTTGTTTCTCTTGCTATCTTCTTGTTTTTCCGCTCGACGGAGCTTGGATCGGAACATGAGGCGGAAGGCAAAAGTAGCGAAAAAACGGAAACCGGGAGTTGCGGATTACGATTTTTTTCAGATAAAAGCGGAGATGCGACTGCCGGCTCGAAAAAAAATAATATCTTTGCAGCGTTTTTAATGCCTTTTTAGCTCAGTTGGTAGAGCAATTCATTCGTAATGAATAGGTCTGGGGTTCGAGTCCCCAAAAAGGCTCTTTTAGGTGAATACGAGGCATTTGTAGGTATTTTGCAAGTGCCTTGTCTCTTTTATGGCCGCTTTTGATTTCCTGTTAATTAGCAAATTTTATGAAGCTTTACATCGTTCCTACCCCCATCGGTAACCTCGAAGACATGACTTTTCGTGCCTTGAGGGTTTTACGCGAGGTCGATTTGATATTGGCTGAGGATACACGTACCAGCGCTTTCTTGCTGAAACACTTCGAAATAACTACTCCGATGATTTCGCACCATAAGTTCAACGAGCATAAGACCGTCGATGGTCTGGTGGATCGGATGCTAAACGGGGAAACGATAGCCTTGATTTCCGATGCCGGCACTCCGGCTATTTCCGACCCCGGTTTTCTGATTGTACGTGCCTGTGTATCCCGTGGAGTAGAGGTGGAATGCCTGCCGGGGGCTACTGCCTTTGTCCCGGCGCTCGTAGCCTCGGGGCTTCCGAATGATCGTTTTTGCTTCGAAGGTTTTCTGCCTCAGAAGAAGGGGCGACAAACTCGGCTTTCGCAACTTGCACTCGAAAAACGGACAATGGTTTTTTACGAATCGCCCTTCCGCCTGGCTAAGACTCTTGCCCAGTTGGCTGAATTTTTCGGAGCCGATCGTCCGGCCTCCGTCTCACGCGAAATATCGAAGCTGCACGAGGAGTTGCGCCGCGGCAGTTTGCGGGAACTCTCAGAGCATTACAAAGAGCATCTTCCCAAAGGCGAGATTGTGCTGGTTGTGGGCGGGGCCGAAATGTGATGGAAGTTGTCCGGGGTTTACCGGTCGCATTTCCGCCTTTTGCCGTTTGCATCTTCATCCTTCGGGCCTCAGCGCTGTGAATAATCGGTTTAATTTTGTATTTTTGTGCCCGTCTTACGAAAAATTAATCAATAAAAAGATAAAACACTAATGGGTAAATTTGCCAAGTGGATAGCCGGTGGTCTCGGATGGGCCTTAGGAGGCCCATTGGGGGCGGTTGTGGGCTTTGCATTGGGCTCGCTGCTGGATGCAGGGGGAGAAGAGCTCGTGCAGCAGACAAGAGGCCGAAGGACGACCGAAGGCGATTTCAAAATGAGCCTCCTCGTACTGATTGCCTGTGTGATGAAGGCTGACGGAGAAGCTAAGAAGTCGCAACTTCAAGTGGTGAAGAGCTTCCTGTTGCGCAACTTCGGAGAGGCCGGCGCTCTCGAGGCTTTGGGTATCCTGAAAAACTTACTGGCTACCCCGATCAACTCCGATGAGATGGCGCGGCAAATTGCGCAGCACATGACTTACTCCGGGAAGCTGGAGCTGATACATCTGCTTTTTCAAATAGCTTACGCCGATGGCGAGATTGTTAAGTCCGAATTGGAGTTCATCCGGCGCATTGCCTTCACATTCGGCATATCTCCCATGGAGTTCGAATCGCTTAAGGCGCCGTTTGTTCGCAGCAAAGATGTTAATTGGGCCTATAAAGCCCTTGAGATAACCCCCGAAGCAAGTGCCGAGGAGGTGAAAAAAGCCTACCGCCGTATGGCTATGAAGCACCACCCCGACAAGGTCAACAGCTTGGGCGAAGATGTGAAAAAAGCTGCTGCGGAAAAATTTCGCAGCATAAACGAAGCTTACGAAGAAATAAAAAAACAACGAGGATTCAATTAACCCATCCTCTTTTTATCCAACGATAACATAATTTATGAGCCAGTTATCCCTGTACAATACGCTAAAGCGCCGGAAAGAAGCCTTTTTGCCCCTCAACCCTCCTCATGTGGGTTTGTACGTCTGCGGTCCTACCGTTTATGGTGATCCGCACTTGGGACATGCCCGTCCGGCTATTACCTTCGACATCCTGTTTCGCTACCTCAAGCATCGAGGATATAAGGTGCGTTACGTACGCAATATAACCGATGTGGGCCATTTGGTGAACGATGCCGATGAAGGAGAGGATAAAATAGCCCAAAAAGCCAAACTCGAAGCGCTTGAACCCATGGAAGTGGTACAGTACTACCTGTTGCGTTACCACCGTGCGATGGAGGCGCTAAACGTGCTTCCTCCCAGTATCGAACCTCATGCCTCGGGACACATCCCCGAACAGATTGAATTTATTCAAAAAATTATCGAATCCGGCTATGCTTACGAAAGTCAAGGCTCGGTTTACTTCGACGTAGAGAAATACGACCGCGACCACCGTTACGGGAAATTATCGGGACGTAATATCGACGAATTGCTTGAGACAACACGTGCACTCGACGGACAGAGCGAAAAACGCCGTTCGCTTGACTTTGCCCTTTGGAAGAAAGCTTCGCCCGAACACATCATGCGCTGGAAGTCTCCCTGGAGCATCGGCTTCCCCGGCTGGCACCTCGAATGTTCGGCCATGAGTACAAAATACTTGGGTGAAGAGTTCGACATTCACGGAGGAGGGATGGATCTGCTCTTCCCGCATCACGATTGTGAGATTGCCCAATCCTGCGCCGCCCTCGGCAAGGAATCCGTACGTTATTGGATGCACAACAACATGATAACCATCAACGGACAAAAAATGGGGAAATCTCTTGGAAACTTCATTACTCTTGAGGAGTTTTTCAACGGAAATCACGCATTGCTTACGCAGGCTTACAGCCCCATGACCATACGTTTCTTCATCCTGCAGGCCCACTATCGCAGTACGCTGGATTTCAGTAACGAAGCGCTTATGGCCTCCGAACGGGGACTTAGCCGCTTGATGGAGGCCAATGCCCGCCTGGAAAAGTTGAAACCTGCTACCCAAGCTTCGTTGAAGCTTGAAGGACTCAGGCAGCGTTGCGAGGAGGCTATGGACGACGACTTGAATACTCCCATTGTCATCTCGCAACTCTTCGATGCCGCACGGGTTATTAACCTCGTACACGACGGAAAGGAAAGTATTTCGGAGACCGATTTGCAGGAAATTCGAGAAGTGTTCCGGATTTTCATCGAAGATATCCTGGGACTTGTAAGCGAAAGCGGATCGACTACCAACAACGAAGCTTATAAAAAAGCGGTTGACTTGTTGCTTAATATTCGCCAAGAAGTTAAGCAAAACAAGGACTGGGCTACGAGCGACCGCATACGCAAGGAGTTGACCGACTTGGGTTTTGAGATAAAAGACGGTAAAGAGGGCTTTGAGTGGACGCCTCCTTCCGGAATTTGACAACTAAAGACTTGCACGATGAGAAAAGCGATTGGGCTCCTGATATTTCCGTTGAGCGTCTTGCTTTTTTCCTGCACAAGTACGCAGGGAGTTTCGCAGAGGGCTTATAAAAGCATGGCTCCCATACTCTCCGGAGGAGCCTACCCCAATAGCGACTACCTGAAACTTTACAGCAAGGCTGCACCTGCACCTGCCGGAAGAGCACCTGTTAATACGAAGAGGTTGAACAGCACTTTTCTCCCCTTATTGCTCTTTTGGATGGGAGGAGAGAGGCTTCAAACCGAGATTGACAATTCCTATTTCATCAATCTTTTTAGCGAAGCTTTGCGGCAAAAGGATAAAAGCTACAATCTGAAACAGCTGCTCGAAGGGCGAAGCCTCGAAATCACGCTTGAAAAACTGCCCAATCTCTATCGCTTCGACAGTAGTTGGTATTTTTTCTTTCTGTTCTTTGTTTACGGATTCGGCGAGCAACAAGTGATGTACAGCGTTCGTCCGGAACTGCAACTTTCCTATTCGATTCTGGAAGCCGGAGGCCGCGAACTGAGAAACGGAAGAATTAGCGTGAAACATGAAAATATGATTTATAACAAGAGCCTGACTTCGACAGAATCCTTTACGGAAATGTATTTTAAAGCTCTCGAAAACGAGTTTTACAATCAAAGCTCCAACTTGCTCGAGCAAATCATTGATGAAATTTACAAATTGGATACAACAACATAAGAACTGATGGAAACAACACGACAACAGAAGATAGCACGTTTGCTACAAAAAGAATTGGGTGAGATTTTCCTGCTGCATGCCCGCAAAACACCGGGCTTACTTATTACGGTCACTAAAGTACGGGTAAGCCCCGACTTGAGTATTGCGCATGCTTATTTGAGTATTTTTCCCGGCGAGAAGGCTACAGAATGTCTTGAAAACATACAGGCCGAGGTGAAATCTTTTCGCTTTGAATTGGGCAAACGAGTGCGGCATCAATTGCGCTTGCTTCCCGAGTTAGCGTTTCACATCGACGATTCACTGGATTATCTGGAGAACATCGACCGCCTGTTGAAAGCCGATCCGCCTTCGCCTTCCGGCAGCGAAGAGCCCGAAGACAAGGAATGAAATAAAAACCCGGCGGATTCGTTGTTAAATACATGATGTGGGAGTATCGCTGTCTGGGCTCGCTCCCGAAATTTAGTCAGTTATTAAAACTAAAAAGATATACAGATGAAAAAAACTCTTTTTGCATCGCTTTTGTTTCTGGCGGTCGGTTTTACTGCTTCTTTTGGCGCTGAGAGGGATTCGGTTGTAACACGTAACGTAACCGTAGAGCGGGAGTACGTTCCGGTGGTAAACAATGCCGGTAAAATACCCGCTACACCTCAGATACCCGAAGCCCGTGAAATAAAAATTGACGTGCGTTATGCCGATTTTCACTTGCCTCTGCCTTTGGGGGCCAATATTCACAAACTCCCTTCGGCACGGCTTTCCCAGCCGGTGGAACTTCTGCGCGACGGCTTCGCTCAAATCGGATTGGGATTTTATCCCAACACTCTTGTCGAATTTGCCTATCCCTTGGTGAAGCGTCCGGACATGCAGCTGGACTTTACCTTGAGGCATCGTGGAAACTTCGGAACAGAGCTTTACAGCAAGTCGGCCGCAGCCTTGCACTTTGATAAGCAGTTCGAGCGCCTGGCCTTTTGTGCCGGCTTGAATGCTGCCCACGATATGGCGGGGTATTACGGTAAGCGTTTTGCTCCGCTTACCGGGCTCGATACGCTTCCCGGAACGGGAGTACAGGCCTTTCTACGCGCTGCGATGTATGTCGGTATCCGCTCCGTGGAAGAACCCTACGGCTGGCACTACAACACCCGACTGCGTTACCGCGTTACCGGCGTACCGGGTAGCTTGTCCGAGCATAACGTGGCTTTAAGCGGTGGTTTGAGCTGGATGTACGACGACGACCGCATCGGTGTCGATGCCGATTTGCAAAACTTCGTATATGACCAAGCTCTCTCAACAGCTTGGGAAAACTACGCGTTAGCTCAGGTCAATCCTTATTACGATTTGTCCCGCAGCGAGTCCTGGAAGCTCCGCCTTGGTCTTAAAGCGGCTTTTGCTTTTGGACAAGGCCGGGTCATCAGTCCTTCGCCCGATATCCGTTTCGACTGGAAGCCGGCTCCTGCCTGGCTGGGGATTTACGGAGGACTTACGGGCGAATACCGCATCAATGCCTTGGCCGACATTCCTGCGCTGAATCCTTATTTGATGCTCGATAGCCGTTTGCAGCATACATATACGCCTTTTCTCTTCTTTGCCGGAGTGGATGTGAAGCCTTTCGCAGGCTTTCTCATTGACTTGTATGCCAACTATCGTTTCGAGAACAATGCCCTCTTCTTTGTCAATCGTCCTGTGTTGAAAGCTTCCTCTGTTCTTGACTATTGGGACAATCGCTTTGACGCCTTCTATGCTAAAGCTACGCATTTCAAATCGGGCTTGCGAATGAGCTACAACCATCAAAACCGGATGGATTTTCAATTGAAAGCCGCATACAACGATTGGGACATTCATACACCGGGCGAAAGAGCTTGGGGAATGCCCGTTTGGGAGGCCGACTTCTCGGCCGGATTTAATGCAACGAAGGAGTTGGCCTTTTCGCTGAATATCCTTTACGAGGGCGAGCGTTACGCACGCTTGGCCGACCCGAATACAGCCGGAAAATTGCTTGCCGTCCCGATGGGCTCCAAACTCGATGTCAACCTCGGGGCTTCCTACAACTACGTTGACTGGTTATCTTTCTTTGCGAAGCTGAACAACGTCTTCAACAACCGCTACCAAATTTTTCACGGCTATCGTGCCCCGGGTGTCAACCTTATGTTCGGTGCTTCGTTTGCCTTCTAACGAAGGGAGATATTCCTACAGAAACGAAAAAACAGATTCAGAAATATGAGTGATGATAAAAAAATAATTTTCTCGATGGTCGGGGTTAGCAAGACCTTTCCGCCTCAGAGAAAAGTGTTGAACGATATTTACCTTTCTTTTTTCTACGGAGCCAAGATCGGCATCATTGGCTTAAACGGTTCGGGTAAGTCCACCCTCCTGAAAATCATAGCAGGTGTGGAAACAGCCTATGAAGGCGAGGTGGTTTTCTCGCCCGGCTATTCGGTCGGATACTTGGAGCAGGAGCCTCGTCTGGATAATACGAAAACAGTGAAAGAAGTGGTTCAGGAAGGAGTGCAGGAGATTATGGATTTGCTGCGCGAATACGATGAGATAAACGCTGCCTTTGCAGAGCCGGATGCCGATTTTGATAAGCTGATCGCCCGTCAGGGAGAGTTGCAGGAACAGCTCGACCACGTAGATGCCTGGAACCTCGATAATAAACTGGAGCGTGCCATGGATGCCCTGCGTTGTCCGCCCGAAGAAGCCTTGGTTGCCAACCTTTCGGGAGGCGAGCGCCGCCGTGTTGCTCTTTGTCGCCTTTTGCTGCGGCAGCCGGATATTCTCCTCCTCGATGAGCCGACCAACCACCTCGATGCCGAATCTGTCGAGTGGCTGGAGCATCACCTCCAACAATACGCCGGAACGGTCATTGCCATTACCCACGACCGTTACTTCCTCGACAATGTGGCCGGCTGGATACTTGAGCTCGACCGCGGGGAAGGCATCCCCTGGAAGGGCAATTACTCCTCCTGGCTCGAACAGAAAACCGCCCGCATGGCTCTCGAAGAAAAGCAGGCCAGCAAGCGCCGTAAGACCCTCGAACGCGAGTTGGAATGGGTGCGCATGGCTCCTAAAGCCCGGCATGCCAAAGGGAAAGCCCGCCTTGAGGCCTACGATCGTTTGATGAACGAAGACCAGAAAGAACGCGAAGAAAAACTTGAGCTATTTATTCCCAACGGCCCTCGTTTGGGAAATAAAGTGGTCGAGGCTATCGATGTTGCTAAGGCCTTTGGCGATAAACTCTTGTTTGAAAACCTCAATTTCACTTTACCGCCAAACGGTATTGTCGGTATCATCGGGCCGAATGGAGCCGGAAAGACTACGCTTTTCCGCTTGATGATGGGGATCGAAAACCCCGACCGGGGTAGTTTCGAATTGGGGGAGACCGTCCGACTCGGCTATGTGGATCAGAGCCATGCGGACATCGACCCACAGAAAACGGTCTTTCAGGTTATTTCCGGAGGAACGGAGTTCATCCGGGTGGGAGGGCGTGAGGTGAATGCCCGTGCTTATCTGGCTCGCTTCAATTTTACCGGAGGCGATCAGGAAAAGCTCTGCGGCGTCCTCTCGGGAGGTGAGCGGAACCGTTTACACCTTGCCTTGACCCTCAAATCGGAGGCCAATGTATTGTTGCTCGACGAACCCACAAACGACATCGATGTGAACACCCTGCGTGCTCTTGAGGAAGGACTCGAGAATTTTGCCGGCTGCGCCGTAGTTATCTCGCACGACCGTTGGTTCCTCGATCGTATCTGTACCCACATCATAGCCTTCGAGGGCGACTCGCAGGTTTTCGTATTTCAAGGATCTTACTCCGAATACGAAGAGAACCGCCGGATGCGTCTCGGCGACGAAGCGCCCAAACGGATCCGTTACAAGAAGTTGATGGAGTGATACAGGGAAAGATTATAGACGTCTGCCCTGCAGCAACGGACAGCAGGCCGAAGCTCTTGCTCGTCGCCTGCTTTTTGCTGCTGCCTTTCTTGCTGTCGGCTGCTGCCGCGGATAGTATTGTGGCAGCTAAGCGGCATGAACTAAGATTGCCTTCTTACATGAAGTTAGGTGGCTATGGACTCCTCACATACCGGCATCGAGAGGGGAGCAAACACCACGATTTTCGTCCTCGCATTGTTTTTCTTTCGGCCGGCGGACAGATACTGCCTCGTTTTCGCTATTACATTTTGGTCGACTTGGTACGACCGCGGCTCTACGAGTATTATGGGGAGTGGGCTTTTTCCGAGGGTTTTGGCTTGCGCTTGGGGCAACAGCGTGTAACTTTCTGCTTCGAAAATCAGATATCTCTCAGCCTGCTCGAGTCCATCGAGAACAGTCCCACCGTAGCTGCTTTGGCCGGACGGGCTCAGGATGTAGCCCTGAAAAGTTCGGGCCGCGACATCGGAGTGCATGCTTTCGGCTACCTCTTAAAGCGACGTCTTCACTATCGGGTCGGTTTTTTTCAAGGAGCGGGGATGAACAACCCGGAGAACAACGAACGTAAGGATTTTGCCGCGCTCTTGAGTTTGGAAGCTTTCCCGGGACTTCGACTGGGTGGATCGCTCTACCTCGGAGAAGCCGTTTATGCTCTCAACGGAGCGGAAGCGGCCGGTCACATTCGCAATCGTTGGGCTGTGGGTTTCCTCTACGAAGGGAAACGCTTCGAGGCGCGCAGCGAATACCTGAGAGGCCGCGATGCTGACACGTGGAAAGATGGAATTTACGCTATGGCCCTTTACCATTTTCTGCCCCAGCGCCTTAGGGCTTTTGCCAAAGTAGACTGCTTCCGTCCCGACAGCAGTTCTCCCAACATGCTGTTTACCGGTATATTGGGAGCGAATTACAGTTTTGCCTCCCGCTGCCGTTTTCAGCTCAACTACCTCATCGAAATGCAGCAAGCTGTCTTTCCCGGGCGGATAGCCGGAAACACTCTGTTGGCTCAGTTACAAATCGGATTCTGAAGAGAAAAGAAGAAGACCGGATTATTAAAATTAACTCTATAAAAAATAAGTAAACATGACTCTGCAACAACTCGAATATATCTTGGCTTTGGATAAAACCCGGCATTTTGTGCGCGCAGCCCTTATGTGTGGTGTAACCCAGCCTACCCTCAGTGCTATGGTTCAAAAACTGGAAGAAGAGCTCGACAGTAAGATTTTCGACCGGGCACAACATCCTATCGAAGTAACCGAAGTCGGGCGCGAGATATTGAAACAGGCGCAGGTCATTCTCTTTCACGTCAATCAATTGAAGGCCGGTGTCGAAGCCAAACGCGGACAAGTGAGCGGCAGCCTTAATTTGGCTGTTATACCTACTGTGGCACCTTACCTGTTACCCAAACTCATCGGTTTGATGCGTAAGGATTTTCCTCAATTGGCCGTTCGTATGAGTGAGATGCGTACCGATACCATACTCGAGAAACTCCGTTTGGCGGAAATTGACATGGCTATTCTCGCTACCCCTCTTCATAATCCCAGCTTGCTGGAGATTCCTCTTTATTACGAACGTTTTCTTGCTTACATAGCTCCTTCCGATCCTCTTTACGCCCATTCGGAATTATCGGCTGCCGATATGCCTCTCGACAGACTTTGGGTGCTCGAAGAAGGGCATTGCCTGCGCAATCAGATTTTCAACTTCTGCGAAAAAGCCGCTTCGCGACACAGCAGCAGTTACGAAGCCGGAAGTATCGATACGCTTATCAAAATAGTGGATACCAATGGCGGATACAGCATCATTCCGCAACTGCACGTCTCGCTGCTTTCCGACGAGCAGCAGCGTAACTTGCGCCCCCTGGTCAAACCCGAGGCCACCCGCGAAATATCCTTAATCATTCGCAACGACTTTGTGCGCGAAGGTGTTCTCAATGCCGTTGCCGACAGTATCAAGAAAATCATTCCGCAGGAAATGCTCGACGAACGCCTCAAGAAGTTCAGCATACGTATATAAAAGCATGCGGATGACGCAACTGAGAATCAGAATTGAAAATAAATAAACGGAACGACGCCGGAACTTTTCACCTGTATCACTACGAAGATCGCCAGAATCAGGTACAAGGCTTGAAGCAACATGGGCGAATCCGTCACCAAACGTTGCATCTTCAAGTCGATGCGCTTGGGTACGAAATGAAGCAGATAGCCCGTAACAATAAGAACCGAAACGCCGGGATAACCGACAATAAACTGTGTGAAAACCTCCGGATGGAAATCGGTGAAAATCCGTGTCAGCACATCCATCCCGATTTGTACCGTATCGGCCCGGAAAAAGATCCACCCCAGACATACCAGATGGAAGGTCAGAATCATACCGGCCAACCGGCGAACCGAAGACATCTCTTCCCCTGTCGGTTTGAAGCTGCTGAAACGTCCCATCACAAACTTATGCACCGCCAGCGAAACACCATGCAGGGCGCCCCACAGGATGAAACGCATCGAAGCGCCGTGCCACAGACCGCCCAAGAGCATCGTTACGATCAGGTTGACGTAGGTGTGAAACTTCCCCTTACGGTTTCCGCCCATCGAGATATACAGGTAATCTTTCAACCAGCTCGACAAGGAGATGTGCCAACGCCGCCAAAACTCAGTGATGCTGGCCGATTGATAAGGTGAATCGAAATTGACGTTGAAACGAATCCCCATCAGCAGCGCTATGCCGATGGCCATATCGGAATATCCCGAAAAATCGCAGTAGATCTGAAGCGCGTAGCCGTAAACCCCGAGCAGGTTTTCGAGGCCGGTGTAGAGCGTAGGCGCGTCGAAAATGCGATCCACGAAGTTGATGCTGATGTAATCGGAGATCACGCATTTTTTGAACAAACCGCAGATGATCAGGTAAAGCCCCTCGCCCAAATGCTCCTTCGACAGCCTCGGGCTGCGAAACATCTGCGGGATGAAATCGCGTGCCCGCACAATCGGACCGGCTACCAACCCCGGGAAGAACGAAACGTAAAACAGATAGTCGATCCATCGCCTCAACGGATCCAGACGTTTCCGGTACACATCGATCGTATAACTGAGCGACTGAAACGTAAAGAAGGAGATACCGACCGGCAGGAAAATATCCAGCGGAGTATAGCTCAGCTGCGCCAGTTCACGGATGCCCATCCATTGCCCTATACTGCTCAGCAGCATCACGCCCACGTTGTAAAGGAAGTTGGTGTACTTGAAGTAGGCCAGCATTCCGATGTTGATACATACACTCAACACCACCCAGGCTTTGCGCAGACTCTTGCGTGAAGTTTGCGCAATTGCACGGGCAATCAGAAAATCGGAAGTAGCCGTAAAAATCAGGAGGACGAACCACAGACCGCTGCTTTTATAATAAAAGTAGAGGGAGAAAAGCGTAACGTAAACGATACGGGCTGTCGTAGCCTGGCGTAACGACCGGTACACCGCGAAGAAGACGATAAAAAGGAAAAAGAACAGCCCCGTACTGAAGAGCATCGGCGCGTCTTGCTGATAACGCAGCAGCTCGCCGAGCTTCTCCCACACAAATCCGGCATTCGCACCCGGCGACGAAGCTTCTGAAATGCTTGCCGGAGTATTCATAAGGACTTCCGTTTCTGATAATCCAATTGGCTGCGAACAAGAGCTTTGTAGAGCAGTTTACCCTGCTCCTGATAGCCGGGTACATTGAAATGAATACGGTCGCGCCCCAGATGTTTCGAGGCCAACCACTGCTCGCACGAATGGGCGCCACCCGTCATCCCGTACAAATCGAAGCAGGCAATTCCCTCGCGCCGGGCGTAATCCTTGATGGCGCGTGCAGCCAAGTCGACGTTTAAGTTACGCTTGTAGCTTCGTCTGCCTCGTCGTACGCGTACCGATCGGAAATTCTCAGCTGGTGTGCTCAACACCAAAGTGGTGAGAGGCAGATGTTCCTTGACCAAACGCACAAAACGATCGACCTGCGACAGAAATTCGGAGGTCGAAAAGTTGGCTCCGAAAGTCTCGTTCGTACCCAGGGTAACGATCAGTAGCGAGGGGTCGAGCAGCGACAGTTGCCGGAGGTACTCCTTGTTCGTGTAGTTCACGAACATGGCGCCGTTCTGTCCGATGGAGTGGTAGAGGAGGCCCGGCTGCCCGTTTGTCAACACAAAGCCATAATAACAGTTTTGCAGCGACGAGAGACGCTCCGGGCTTAATCTTCCCTGCGAAGCGGTGTAGAGTTGCAGCTCGCTGGACTTGGCCGGCAGCTTAAAGGTATCTGCCAGCACTCCCGGAGAATAAGGTAGCGTTCCCCAAACAGTCTCCACCTGCGTATCTTCCTCGACAGGGAGCATCGGCAGGGCTGCTTCGTTGCGATAGAGAATCACCTGGTTAAACTCGTAATCCGCTCCGTTATTCGGAGCAATGCTGATTGTAAAATCGACGCCCGGCATATCGGTCTGGATTCCGATGCCTCCGGGTCCCCATGCACAGCCCGATGTGCGGCGGGTACAACGTCCCACCGTCCAGTTTTTTACCTGCGACGAAGTAATGAAGTAGTCCGCCGGCTCGTTATCCCGCGCCAGCTTATAGGGTGCGATCCAGCCCCGCCCGGCATTCCCGAAAGTGCCTTGCAGCAAACGCATCGCCTCGCCGCTGTAAAAACCGGCCTGCACATGCGAATCGCCCAAATGAACAATCTGAATCGTCGTGTCTTTTCCCGCCATCAACTGGTTCAGCTCTTCCAAAAAAGAGTCGAGCGAGCGCGCAGGATCCGTAATCCGGCAAAGCGAATCGACAACGAAGGAAAGATTCGAACGCAGGTCGTCCGTCAACGGAATGCGCGGCGTCCATAGCTCTTTAGCAGCAGTTATGGAAGTTTCCTCTTTGCTACGCGCGCCAACCCACCCTACGGTCAGTGCAAGTAGGGCTAATAGCAAAGCAGGCCATTTAATATGTTTTTTTATCCATTTCATCATAAAACTCTTTTTCTAAAATCAATGCATCGAACAACGAAGCCGCTAGCTCGCGCCCGCCGCGAAAGCTCAGATGCGTATAATCCTTGCTTGCCCAGCGTCGTTCCACGTAGCGTACCATACTGTCTTCGCCCCCCATTGCCGCGAAAACGCTCCAGAAAGGCACCCGGGCCTCGGCTGCCGCTTCCCGCTGGGCACGCAGCAAAGCCCGTACAGACGGCATCGTGCGATAGGCTCCGTCGCGGTAATGACTGCGGTCGGACACGCTGAGCAGTAACACATCCGCCTCCGGAAAACAACGCTGCACGTGACGGATAGCCTCTACCATCCGTTTGCGATACCAACTGTATTCCTTCGTTTGCTCCGTAACCACGTTCAAACCGTATTGCAGGACAAGCAGATCGTAAGGGCGCACGTTCCGGAAAGCCATACAGCTCGACTCGTCCAGATCGCGCAAAGGCATGCCCGAATTGCCACGCAGCGAAAAATTATCCACCACCACCCCGCTGCTGTCTTCTAAGGCAATCCCCAACGCCCGCAATCCACGCGCTTTATGGAAGCGCAGTTGCCCATCCGTAAACCGTCCTTTCACTTCATACTGTACAATCGAGTCGGTAACCGGCAGTATATCGACAATCGTATCGCTCCGGCATGTCCAGCGTATCTCCGACTGTGTGTTACGCGAATAGATGAATTTGAGCGACGAAACCGCTTCCAAACGAGGGTAGCTATCCACCGTCTTGAAGGAAATCGAGGGCACCCCCGATTCCGGATCGGCATCGAAAAGCAAACCCGGAAGCACGTATTTATGCTTGCGGTCGCTAAGCATCGAACGGGTTACCCATCCTTTCGAACGCTGATTGACTGTCGGGCGATATTGCTCCACCTCCGACAGTATCGGGACAAAGCCTACGCCTCGCCCCCCGAACAGGGTCTGCATCTTGGCGCGGAAGTCGGCCACAATAATATCCCCCTCGATAAACGAGTCGCCCAGAAAAGCAATTCGTACCGGGCGCTTGAGGCTTCCCTGGCGGTTCAAGGCTTTGAAGAAATGATACAAACCCGTATGTCCCACCGAATAATCTTCGATTCGGGTGCCCGTCGTATCTTTCGGCATACTCGAAGCCCGATTCCGATAAGCCGCATTACGCCGGCTAATCTCTTGCGGGTTGAAGCCCCGGATACTTAGCGTGTCGGAAGTCGGCAAGGAATCCACAGGCAGCGTACCGGACAGTAACAGCTCCGCTGAATCGGACAAAAGAGGCCTTTCTTTCATGCGCAGATCGGACAGCAGATCCACTTTCTTGATCGGAATACCGAACAGCTCATTCGGAAGCCAATACAATCCCAAGCAACTCAGCAGCGTTATCAGCATGATAACCAGCAACTGCCCGAAATAATCTTTCTCTGTTTTGCCCATTCTTATCAAAAAACGCACAAAGGTACATGAAAAAATCCAATTGCCTCCAAATGTGCAGTAAACTATTGACTTAAATGCCGAAAACGGGGAATTCTTTTCCCCTCTTCAGCCTTCGGATACACTCCTCTGAAACATTAAGCGGGGATACTAAAAAGTACTTCGGAAGTATTAAAAGGTAGTTCGAAGGTATTAAAAGGTTGCTCAGAGGTATTAAAAAGTCGCTCCAAGGTATTAAAAGGAGCCTCAGAGGTATTAAGAACTACCGGTTAGGATATTTTCTTGTTAAAGAAAGAGCCGCAAACTGTTGAAATGCGGCTCTTTACTCTAATGAAAATCGGATTTCGGGTTATTTTTTAGGTCGCCCGGGGAAGCACTTTTTGAGCTCGTCGTACACGGCCTGAGTACCGGGTAGATTGCTGCGGCTGGCTCCTCGTACCGATGTGTAGAAAATCAGAGCTGCATTGTAGGCCTCGCCACCTGAGAGCATCGCTGTGTCTTCCAATCCGCGTTGCAGGGTGCTGATGTCTTTCAGTACCTCGCTCAAGCTTAGAGCTAAGTCATAATCCTTTTCAGCCTCCGCCAAGTCGAGGTAGGAGGGGACGAGTTGCGGATTCTGCCGGGCAAACTCGAGAGCCTTTCCTACGAAAGCCAGCGTCTTGTCGCCCATCTTGAGCATGTTTTGCCGCTCCTCGGCGGTAAGGCTGACCACGAGCACCTCTGCCAGATCGCCGCGTATGCCCGATAGCTTCGACCGAGCAGCTGCCAGCTTCGAACTTTCGAGGCTGACCGAAATTTTACTGTCTTGTGACATAATAAACCTCCTTTTAATAAATGATTTTTGATTCGATTTTTGGGGCCTACTGTGCGCAAGCGGTCGGAGTAATACCGCCTCAGCCCTTACCTGCCCAGTAGCCTAAACAGGCAAGGGCGGCCGGGCTCAACTTCAAGGGACGGAAAGGGTGTGATTTCATACGGCCGAGCAATGTTGTCCTAAATATTTTGATAACCATCACAAAAAGGAAGTAGAACTAAGGAACAA